>CAZPHQ010000026.1:0-48926 GCA_964586675.1 uncultured Spirochaetia bacterium
AAGAATGACGTGGTAAGGCACCCCCTTGTTAGAAAAATTATCGAGGCCTATGAGAAACATTCGTAGGGATTGTGTTATAATTCTCTATCGGTCGATACCCGCGCACCGGAGGAATTATCAATGCATGGAACCATGAAAGCCTTTTTCGCAGCCGCTTTACTGCTCTTCAGCGCCGGCTGCGCCCGTGAATGGCAAAACCCGGAATCAGCTCTCCCAGCACAAGACCTCGCTATTGCCGCCATTCTCGCGAGCCCCGACGCCTACGATATGTCGGGCGTCGAGGTGATAGGAAAGGTATGGAACCTCCGCTACGAATCCCACGGCGTGAACGAGTACGGAGAAGAGGAGCTCTACACGACCTTCATGATAGCCGACAGGATGGGCATCGGCATAGACGTTTTCGTAAAGGGTGAGGCCCCGATCGCAGAAGGGGATTATTTAAAGGTTATCGGCCTTTTCAGAAAGCAGTTCCAGACTACAGGACCCTACTTTTACAGCAGGATAGACGCCGTGCGTCTCGAAGGCTGGAGCCCCGACCTCGTTTACTGGGTCAGGGAATTCGAATTCGACTAGGAATTTTTCAGACAAATCCCGGAAAGAATTTTCAGGCAAGCTCTGAAAGGAACAGTATTTTTTCTCTTGAAGGACCGAGCGAAACCGCGTAAATATCGACTCCAGTCAGCTCTTCTATTTTCCTTATATAACTTTTTGCCTGGGGCGGAAGGTCTTCGAATTTCGTTACGCCGGATACGTCTTCGCTCCAGCCGGGGACTTCCTCGTAAACGGGCTCGCATTCGCCGAGCGCGCCGCAGTTAGACGGGAAGTCGGTGAGCGTCCGGCCCTTGTATCTGTATCCCACGCATATCCCGATGGTCTCGAAGCCGGAGAGCACGTCGAGCTTAGTTATGGCGAGCTTCGTTATGCCGTTCGTCGAAGCGGCATATCTTAAAGCGACAGCATCGAACCAGCCGCACCTTCTCGGCCTGCCGGTCGTGGAGCCGTACTCGCCCCCGGCGTCCCTCAACCTCACTCCTTCCTCGCCGTGAATCTCCGACGGGAACGGCCCTTCGCCCACCCTCGTCGCATACGCCTTCGCGACGCCTAGGACGAGGTCGATCTTCGTCGGGCTCACCCCTGTCCCCGTGCACGCGCCGCCCGAGCTCGCGCTCGACGACGTAACATAAGGATAAGTTCCGAGGTCGACGTCTAAAAGCGCACCCTGCGCGCCCTCGAAGAGAATGTGCTTTCCTTCCGATATGGCCTTGTTGAGGAGGCCCGAAACGTCGCAGGAAAATTCCTTTAATATTTTTCCGTACTCCGAATATTCCGCGTAAATCTCGTCGAACGAAAGCGGCTCTCTTCCGAGCACCTTTGTGAGGTAAGCGTTCCTCTCTTCGAGGACATCTGCGAGCCTTTCGGAGAAGCATTCGGGGTCTATAAGGTCGGCGAGCTTTATGCCCCTCCGCGCGGCCTTGTCTTCGTAAACGGGGCCGATGCCCCTGCCCGTGGTGCCTATCTTGCCCTTGGTTTTGAGCGCTTCGCGCGCGACGTCTATCTCCCTGTGGTATGGCATAATCACATGCGCCCTGTCGCTTATCTTGAGGTTCCCGGAATCTACCCTGTACCCGGCAGTCCGGAGGCCTGTTATCTCCCTGAGAAGCACTCCCGGGTCTATGACGACGCCGTTTCCTATGACGGAGAGCTTGTTTTCCCTGAGTATGCCGGAAGGGAGGTGATGGAGAATGACCTTCTCCTCGCCTATGACGATCGTATGCCCGGCGTTGTTGCCGCCCTGGTAACGTGCGACGATGTCGAGGTCTTCGGAAAGGAGGTCGACGATTCTTCCCTTGCCCTCGTCACCCCACTGGGCTCCTACTACGACTATATTGGGCACGGTCAGATACCTCCCTTGAGGAGCTCTTCCAGGTTCGAAAATTCCTTGCAGGCCCCGCGTCTCGATTCTATGAGCTTGAGCTTGCTCGGGGTCTCAAGAAGGATCACGCCGTAGAAGTTCGAGGCGCGGTTTTCTTTTATTCGGAGCTCCATCTGGGCCTTGTCGAGGTTGAGATCGAGGACGACCTTGAATCCGCTCGACCGGAGCCATTCGGCGAGGCGTATGGCTTCGCGGCGGAGGCCCGGCTTCTTGGGGATGACGACGAAGTGTATCTGGTTGTTCTCCCCGTCGCGCCTGTGCTGACTGAGGAGAGATTCGACGTCCACAGCAAACCCCGTCGCGGGCGCGTCGTGGCCGTATTTCCCCATCAGCTCGTCGTATCTCCCGCCCCTGACGAGCGGAGACTGTATGTCGCGCGAGAGTATTTCGAACGTGACGCCGGTGTAGTAATTGAAACCCCTTATCTCTGCGAGGTCTATGTTTATGTCGCAGTCCGACTGGTAGTCGCCTATAACGGATATAACGTTTTCGAGCTCGACCACGTACTTACTTATCGAGCGTATCTTTTTCGCTTCCCTGAGAACTTCCATCCCGCCGAACATCGAGGGGAGGGCGCTTATTGCATCCTTCACAGGCTTTGCAGCCTTCGATTTCCTTATCGCCCGCGAAAGTGCTTCCTGGTCTTTTTTCTTGAGGGCGTCTTCGATGTCTTTTCGGTGCTCGCCCGTCTGCGCGAGAAGGTGCCTCAGTATGCCGGTGTGTCCGATGTCTAATACAAGATTCTTTATGCCCGATTTCCCGAGGGATTTTATGCCGAGGGCTATTATCTCGGCGTCGGCTTCGGCGGAGCCGAGTCCGACAAGCTCGCAGCCCGCCTGGAATATCTCGCGCTCCTTGCCGCTGCTTTTTTCCTCGAACCTGACAACCCTGCCGTTGTAGCAGAGCCTGAGGGGGGCGGTGTGGTCCTTCAGCTGCGTCGCGACTATCCTCCCCACCTGGGGCGTGATGTCGGGCCTTAACGCCACGACGTCCCCGGACGAGGGGTCCACGAATTTCATTACCTTGCTTTTGAGCTCGTCTCCGAGTCCTATAGAGAGCGGATCGAGGTATTCGAAAAGCGGGGTTATGACTTTCCTATAGCCCCACCTCGCGAATTCTTCAAGCAGCCCCTCTTCGGTCCGTCTGAGCTCCTCCGCCTTTTCGGGGGTGTAATCCTTGACGCCCTGCGGCAGACTGAGTCTGTTTATCATTTATAGATTGACCTGCGTTACGGATATGATGTCCGGGAGATTCGCTATTTTCTGTATGACTTCGTCCGGCACAGGAGAGTCGACGTTCGTGAACACTATGGCCCTTCCGCCGATGGATTCGCGTCCCAGGTGGAGGAGCCCGATGTTAACGCCGTTGTCCCCGAGCGTCGTGCACATGGCGCCTATGAAGCCCGGCCTGTCCTTATTTTCGCTTACGAGCATGTACCCGCTCGGCACGACGTCTATCTTAAGGCCGTTTATCCCGACGACCCTCGGCTCTTCTGTGCCGAAGATCGCTCCCGAAACATGGCTTTCGCCTTTGTCCGTTTTCACCTTTATCGTTATCAGGCTTGTATAATCCTTGGCCTGTGAGGATTTCGATTCTACTACCTTTATACCCCTTTCTTCCGCTATCACAGGGGCGTTGACGTGGCTTACCACTGCGTCCATTATAGGTGCGAGGAAGCCCTTAAGCGCCGAGACGGTTACCGGACGCGTATCGAGCTCCGATATCTCTCCGTCGTACTGGAGCTGTATCTCCCTTACTCCCCCCTTCGACAGCTGGCCCAGGAGGCTCCCGAGCTTCTCGGCGAGCGTGAGATAGGGGCCTATGGTCTTCAGCACGTCGAGGCTGACGGACGGCATGTTCACTGCATTCTTTACGACGCCGTTAGTGAGGAAGTCGACTATCTGATCGGCTATGGCGAGGCCGACCTTCGTCTGCGCTTCTTCCGTCGAGGCCCCCAAGTGAGGCGTGAAAACAACGTTCTCCTCGAGCCCGAGGAGCGGGTTCCCTTCTTCCGGAGGCTCGTTCACGAATACGTCGAACGCTGCCCCTCCGACATGGCCGGATTTAATGGCCTCGGCGATGTCATTTTCGTTGACTACGCCGCCCCTGGCGCAGTTGATTATCATGACGCCTTTCTTGGTTTTCTGTAGAGAGTCCTTGTTTAAGAGATCCTTCGTTTCCGTAGTCAGCGGCGTGTGAATAGTTATAATGTCCGACCTCTTGAGCAGGTCGTCGAGGGATACGAGCTCTACGCCGAGCCTCTCGGCGGCTTCTCTGGAAAGGAACGGGTCGTAAGCTATGACGCTGAGCTTGAGCCCGAGCGCCCTTTCGGCCACGAGCTTTCCGATGTTGCCGAGCCCTATGAGGCCGAAGGTCTTGCCGTAAATCTCCCTTCCCTTGAACTTGTTCCGTTCCCACTTGCCGGCCTTTATGGATGCATGCGTCTGCGGGATCTGCCTTGCCAGCGAAAGCATGAGCGTGATCGTGTGCTCGGCCGTCGTGATGGCGTTCGCCTCGGGGGTGTTCATGACGACTATGCCCCTCTTGGTCGCGGCGTCGACGTCCACGTTATCGACCCCGATGCCGGCCCTTCCTATGACCTTGAGGCCAGTTCCCGCGTTTATTAGCTCTGCCGTGAGTTTCGTGGCGCTTCTGATTATTATGGCGTCGTAACTGCCTATGATTTCGAGAAGTTCTTCCTTGGCGGTGCTCTTCCTTACGTCGAGCTCAAGGCCCTTGGCGGCTTCGAGAATGCCGAGGCCTTCCTTGGACATGCCGTCTGTTATCAGTACTTTCAATTTTTCCTCCGAGATTTGTGAAGGGTTGATTTTTACCGGGATAACAATATATGCGAGCGATTTATTAATGTCAATTTAAGCCCGGCGCAGCCCGGGAGGTAAAAAACACCCGCCCCGCGCCTGGAAAACGGCCTCCGGCAGAGGCCACCGGACGCGCCTGATAGTCCGAAATTGAGAACGGCCCCCGAGTAAGTTAAGCTTACGCCCTTACAATGCCCGACGAAGATATAAAAGAAGAGGTGATTAACGAGGGCAGAATGTCGTTCCTCGACCACCTGACGGAGCTCAGGAGAAGGCTCCTCTGGTGCGTCCTCGCCATCGTCGCGGTATTCATACCGGCCTACGCGTATTCCGAGGTCATATTCGATTTCCTCATGAAGCCTATAATAGAGAATCTCCCCGAGGGAAGCTCTCTTATATTCACGATGCCGGCCGAAGGCTTCATGACGTATCTGAAGGTCTCCTTCTTCGCCGCCCTTTTCGGTGCCGTGCCGTTTATCCTCTACCAGGCATGGAAATTCGTCGCCCCCGGGCTCTACAAGCACGAAAAGCTTATAATCATCCCGTTCATAACCTTCGGGACGCTCTTTTTCCTCTTCGGCGCCGGGTTTTGCTACTACGTCGCCGCTCCGAAGGCGTTTCAGTTCCTCCTGAACGAATATTCGTCCGAGTACGTGAAGGCTTTTCCATCTATAAGAGAGGCCCTTTCCTTCTTCATGGCGCTCCTCCTGGGATTCGGCCTCATATTCGAATTCCCGCTCGTCGTATTCGTCCTGGCCCGGCTCGGGCTGGTTACGAGCTCGTGGCTGAGAAGGCAGTGGAAATATGCGATACTCATAAGCGCGGTGGTAGCGGCCATACTTACTCCGACTACGGACGCCGTGTCGATGATGTTCATGTTCATACCTATAGTCGTGTTCTACGGGCTCGGCATTCTCGTGGCGGGGCTCTTCGGAAAAAAGCGGCCCGCGCCGGCCGCGGAAGACGAAGGCCCGGGCCCTAACGACGGGTTTTAGGCCGTCCGGCGCCTGAGCCGTCCCGCCTTGACTTTTCCCCATAAAAAAATAAAGTAGATTTTCTAAAATCGACGCGAAAGCTCCGTGCCGGAACCATCTGGATTCCGGTGCCCGAAGCGTCCTTCGCGAGGCAACGATGGCGGCAAAGACCGAGGCAAGGAAAGCAAAAACCGACGGAAAGAAAACTAGGGACCTCCGTCACCCTATAACATACAAGCGCGAGAACGGGGAGTTTAACGTCGAGTGGTATGTCGGGCAGGACAAGAGGAACTGGGTCCTCCCGAAGATCTTAAGGGAGCAGGCCAAAAAGCTCGGGAAAAAGCCATTCCTCCAGTTCGGGTATAAAAAGCCGCTCAGCTTCTTCACGGTCAACAGAGAGGCCAACAGGATCGCGAACGCGCTCCTGTCTCTCGGCATAGAAAAGGGGGACAAGGTCTCGGTCTACATGCCGAACTCGGACGACTACGTCGTAACATGGTTCGGCATCCTCAAGGCGGGGATTGTGATGGTCCCCATCAACACCGCCTACAAGATGGACTTCCTTCAATATATTATCGACAGCTCCGATTCGCGGGTGCTCTTCATAGCCGAGGAATACCTCGACAGGATGGTTCCAATCGCGGGCCAGATACCACAGTTAGAGCACGTTATCGTCTGGACGAGAGACGGCGGGGAAAAGTTCGACCGCCAGGGATTCAGGTTCAGGAAGATGACGCCTTACACCTCGTTCATAAACTCCGGAAAGCCCTCGGAGCCGGATGTCGAAGTCACGTTCATGGACTTCGCCCGCCTGATGTATACCTCGGGGACGACGGGTAGGTCGAAGGGCGTAATGAGGCCGTGCGCGGCGGACTACTCAAGCGCGAGGAACTACTCCGAAATAATGGACGTCGGCCCGGACGACGTGTGCTTCACCTGCCTTCCTCTATATCATTCGAACGCGATGGTCATGTCCGTCTACCCCGCGCTCATAAAAGGCGCTAAGGTCGTAGTCGAGGAGAAGTACAGCGCGAGCCAGTTCTGGAAATGGATAAAAGACCACGGTGTAACGAAGTTCAACATCGTCGGCACGATGGCCTATTTCATGTGGAATACCCCGCCCGTCCCCGAGGAAAAGGAGCACAAGACAAAGCTTGTCCTCGGCTCCCCGCGCCGCACGACATAATCGAGCAGTTCATGGAGAGGTTCAACATCCAGTTCATGGAAGGATACGGGCTCACGGAGATAGGCCAGTGCACATGGATGCGCCCCGGAGAGCCGTTCAGGGTGGGCTCCTGCGGGAAGGAAGCGCCGGGATACGAGATAAAAGTCGTCGACCCCGAGACGGACGAAGAGGTGCCGAGGGGCAGTATAGGCGAGATAGTAGTCCGGCCGAGAACGCCGAACATAATGCTCCATTTCTATAACAAGATGCCGGAGAAAACGGTCCAGGACTTTCGGAACTTCTGGTTCCATACGGGCGACGCAGGCAGGATGGACGAGGACGGATACATATACTTCGTCGACAGGGTCAAGGATTATATCCGCCGCCGCGGAGAGAATATAAGCTCGTTCGAGGTGGAGAAGATCGTCAGCTCGCACCACGAGATAGACGAGTGCGCGACAGTCGGCATCAAGGCCGAGGGCGGGAGATACGCAGAGGACGAAGTGATGATAGTGGTCGTCGCGAAAAAGGGGAGAATCGTTGACCCGTGGAAGCTGATAGAGTATCTGGAGCCGCGAATGCCTACGTTCATGCTCCCGCGGTTTATAAGGTTCGAAGTATCCCTCCCGAAAACGGGGACGGAGCGCGTCCAGAAGAATAAGCTCAGGGACAAGGGCATAACCCGGGACACCTGGGACAGGGAAAAGGCCGGGTACAAGGTCAAGCGCTGACGGCGCGCAGGCCCTGAAACCAGTCCGGACGGGTATTCGGATCATACCTGCCGCTTCATTTAACACATCCCATCCGGGTCTTTCCCCGCCTCTTCGATTCACATCCTTTTGGTGCTAGAATTATTTGCGGATGAGCAGGCGTTTCCCCGCTCATACCCCCAAAAACCAGGAGGATTAAACATGTCGAAGTTTCTAAAGATCTCGCTTCCATTCGTCGCAGGAGCATTGTTCGCTTTCGCTATAATGAGCTCGTTCAATCTGTTCCAGACGGCAAGCGCCCAGCCGGGTTACTACCAGCCGAACATGGAGCAGGCTCTGGGCAATCTCCAGGACGCACGCGTTAACCTCGAAGTGTCGTCTCCCGACAAGGGCGGGCACAGGGTACAGGCGCTCGCGCTCGTGAACCAGGCTATATTCCAGGTCAGGCAGGGTATAGCCTTCGCAGCGGAATAAAATTCTGATTCTCCCGCGCCCCGGCCGGAAAGGCCGGGCGCGGTGATGCTTTTTCTTCTCCCGGCGCTCGAATTTTTACAGAAGGTAAAGATTCCTGTATCCGCTTTAACGTTCATACGCTGAAACGACAGCCCCTCGCGCCTCACCGATTGAAACTTCCCATGCGTCCTGTAAATTAATCCCGGGCGCGGAACGAGCCCAGAACTCTCCGGGGGGACAATCCTTGACGGGCGGCAATACTCTTAAACAAATCATAGGGAACTCGAAAAGGGCGATTCTTCTCGGCGTCGGCGGAGGGGGAGACATAGTCGGCACCATACCGACAGCCGACTTACTCGGCATGTTCGGCGTCGAATGCATGCTCGGCGGGCTCTCGTGGGAAAGGTCGGTCATAGACCCGATGCCCGGCCCGAGGAAATTCGAGGAAACGGTTAACGCCCGGAAGCTGAACGACGTCGTCTGGCTTGCGGGGAAGGATACCGCCACCAGCACCGGGGTCAGGTTCGCCGAGGCGGGCGTCGCCGAGGTCACAGGCAGGGAAACCCTTCTCATAGATATACACGGCGGTCCTGAAGCCGTCGCGGAGGGTATCCTGAGCGCCGCGCGGGCGCTCGGCGCCGACCTTGTCGCCGGCATCGATGTCGGCGGGGATATACTCTCCCGCGGGGACGAGCCCGGGCTCATGAGCCCGCTCGCGGATTCCATAATGACTGCTGCGTTTTACCTCATCGAAAAGGAGATGCCGGCCTTCCTCGGCCTCTTCGGGTACGGGAGCGACGGCGAGCTTACAACGGACGAGCTCGAAGACGCGATGAAGGTTCTGGCGAGGGACGGGGGTCTTTTGGGAAGCTGGGGACTTACGCCCGAGGCGCTCGAATTGATGGAAAGGGTTATAGCGGTCGTCCCGACGGAGGCGAGCCGGATGCCCGTTCTCGTCGCAAAGGGAGAGTTCGTCGAGACGAACATAAGGAGCGGAAGGCGGCATGTAAGCCTTTCGATGTCGTCGACCGTCACGTATTACTTTTCGCCGTCTGTGCTTTACGAAAAACTGTCGGTCCTTTCGAGGCAGGTGTCCGGCGCCCGGAGCCTCACGGAGGCGAACGAAGCGCTCCATTCGGTTGGCGTCCGGACCGAGCTCGACATCGAGCTCGATAAATACGCGCTCGAACAGGGGGCGTGAATAGTTAGAGTCTCTACATAATGCGCTTTCAGGCGTCGTATCAGCCGCCGCGCCCCCCGATATATGTGCAAGCGTTGTTTGACAAGGCTCCGGTTTCATGTTAAATACTTACGACTTTTCAAAATTTTTATCCTTGAGGAAATAATCCAGAATGAGTCTCGGAGAAGCAGTTCGGCACCCGGTAGACAAGTTTGTCATCGCTTCCGCGCTGGTTCCGGTTTTTGCCGCGCCTGCCGGTCCGTTTCGCCGCGGCGGCGTAAGAGGCCTCGAAGACATAATGATTGCAGGGGTACTTTTCATTGCCGCTGCAGCGGGTAGATTTGTTACCGGTCTGGGCTTATTCCGGAGAGGGGATTGACTTGTTTCGCGCAGGTTCCTGTATGACGCCCATGGGGGGAAAGGGTCTTATTTCCGCGTAGATGGGGCTTGTATAAGGGGTTTTCAGATCCAAAGCTTTTTTCGGCGATAACCGTAAGGTTATGCCGGCCGGGTTTATCGCTCCGTTCTTTCAGAAGATCGTTCTAGAGAAACGGCGATCGAGAGTCGGAATGCGGATACGCATAAGCAAGAGGCAAAAGGAGATACAACTTATGAAGCTCACAGGCTTTAAGATGACTGCGCCCCTCGGGCTCCTGCTGTTCACGGCGGCAAATGCGAGCGCGGCTTCCGAGGACCTTCTCAGCGTCAACTATACCGTATTCATTCAAGTTGTAATATTTATCGCCGCAATATTCATATTGAACGCACTCGTTTTCCAGCCGTTCTTAAACCTCATGGACCGTAGAGACAAGCTCACGAAGGGCACAATGGAAGAGGCGCGGGAGCTCGAAGCCAGGGTCAAGGCGATAATAGAAGAATATGAAGCCCGCCTCGCTCAGGCGAGAACGCATGCGCAGGAGGAAAGGTCTCGCATAGTGAAGGAAGCGCAGGACGCCGCCACCGGCATCGTTTCGAAGGCCAGGGAGGAAACCTCTTCTCTCATAGATGAAGCCAAGAAGAAGCTCGAGGCCGAATCCGAATCCATTAAGCAGAAGCTTGGCGGCGACGTTGAGCTTCTCGCGAAGGAGATATCCTCTAAAATTCTCGGCAGGGAGGCCGGAGCATGACCGAATTCGGAATAATAAATTTTTTACTCACGGCTGCTGCCGAGTCCCAAAACGAATTCAACTGGAGATTCGCTAGCGAACACGCTGTAAACCTGCTGATCCTTCTCTTAGTGCTCGTTTATTTCATGAAAGGCCCCGTGAAGAACTTCCTTGTCGAGAGGAGAAACAGCATAGGGCACGAAATAGACGTAGCCGAGAAAACAATAACGGAAGCCAGGGCGCGTTACGACGAGTATTCGAAGAGGCTCGAAGGCATAGAAAAAGAGATAGGCTCCATAAAGGAAAGCCTCCGGACACAGGGCGAAAAAGAAAGGAACGAAATACTCCGGGTCGCGAACGCCGCTTCCGAAAACATGAAAAAGGAAGCCGCCGACTCCATAACGCTTCAGACGGAAAGGGCGAAGAGGGAGATACAGTCGGAAGTCGCCGACCTCGCGCTCGCCCACGCAAAGAGCCTTATCGCCGGCAGCCTAGGCGCTGCCGACAGGGAAAGGATGATCTCCGATTTCACTAAGAACATAGAGGACGAAAAATGGCATCAATCGCAACACTGAGAGACCTCACCGAGGCGCTCACCGAAAGCGCGCGCCAAGAGGGGAAACTCGATAAAGTCACCTCCGACCTCGAAGACTTTTTCAGCGTTCTCAAGAACGGGGGAGAGGTGAAGAACATTCTCTGGAGCTCGACTTTCGAGTTCGGGGAAAGGAAAGGAATAATAAACGACATAAGCTCGAAAAGGGGCTACGACAAGCTGACGGAGAACTTCCTTGTCCTTGCGCTCGAGCTCGACAAGCTTAAGTCGCTCATACAATCCGAACAGACGGTGTTAAGAAAACTGCGCAAGGCGTCGGGCAGGATCCAGGCCGAAGTCGTGCTCGCGTCCGAGCCGTCGGACGCCGAGCTCGCCAGGATTAAAGCGGCGCTCGAGAAAGCCGCCGGCGGCAGCATCGACATCACGACGAAGGTCGATCCGTCCATAGTCGGAGGGATCATCGCCAAGGTTGAAGACAGGGTGTTCGATGGTAGTATAAAGACCCAGCTTGAGAGGATAAAGGGCGTTCTCACACGGTCCTGAAAGCCTTCTACTTTTACAAGGAGCGAAGAAATATGCAGGAAATCAAGATTGAAGAGATAGGTCAGATTCTAAGAGACCGGATCAAGGGTTACGAAACCAGGATCGAGACTTCCGAAGTCGGGACAGTGATATCCGTCGGAGACGGTATCGCGAGGGCCTACGGGCTCGACCGCGCGATGGCCGGTGAGCTCGTCGAATTCGCGAGCGGCATAATGGGGCTCGTCCTCAACCTCGAAGAGGACAACGTCGGTATAGCCCTCTTCGGCGAGGACAAGGAAGTGCAGGAAGGCGACATCGTAAAGAGGACGGGCAGGATCGCCGAGGTCCCCGTCGGCGACGACATGAAGGGCAGGGTCGTAAACTCCCTCGGTCAGCCGATCGACGGCAAGGGCGAGATAAAGGCCGCAGCTACGAAGCCTATAGAAATCAAGGCGCCCGGCGTCGTTTACAGGCAGTCGGTTCACGAGCCGCTCCAGACGGGCATCAAGGCTATCGACGCGATGATTCCGATAGGCAGAGGGCAGCGCGAGCTCATCCTCGGCGACCGTCAGATAGGAAAGACGGCCATCGCCGTCGATACGATAATCAACCAGAAAAATGAAGACGTATACTGCATTTACGTGGCCATCGGTCAGAAGCAGTCGACCGTGGCCCAGGTGGTGGATAAGCTTAAGGAGCACGGCGCGATGGAATACACGACAGTCGTCGCGGCCAACGCATCGGACCCGGCTCCCTTCCAGTTTATCGCACCATACGCCGGATGCGCCCTCGGAGAATATTTCAGGGATACCGGAAGACACGCACTCATCATTTACGATGACTTAACCAAGCACGCATGGGCGTACCGCCAGCTTTCGCTTCTCTTAAGGCGTCCCCCGGGCCGTGAGGCCTATCCGGGAGACGTTTTCTACCTCCACTCGAGGCTTCTCGAAAGGGCCGCGAAGATGAGGCAGGAAGACGGCGGCGGCTCACTCACAGCGCTCCCGATAATCGAGACCCAGGCGGGCGACGTTTCGGCATACATTCCGACGAACGTCATCTCCATCACCGACGGCCAGATATATCTCGAAAGCGACCTTTTCTACTCCGGTATAAGGCCCGCAATCAACGTCGGCCTTTCGGTTTCTAGGGTCGGCGGCTCGGCTCAGATAAAGGCGATGAAAAAGGTCGCTGGTACCCTCAGGCTCGAGCTCGCGCAGTACAGGGAAGTCGAGGCGTTCTCACAGTTCGCTTCAGACCTCGACAAGGCGACGCAGGCACAGCTCGCAAGGGGCGGCCGTCTCGTAGAGGCGCTCAAGCAGGGCCAGTACGAGCCGCTCCCGGTCGAGAAGCAGATTCTCGTCATCTTCGCGGTCTCCAACGGTTATGTAGACGACTACCCGGTAGACAAGATAAGGACCTACGAGAAGGAGCTCTACTCCTACTTCGACGCTAACCACGCGGACCTCCTCAAGGACATAAGGTCCAAGAAAGAGATCGGCGACGAGCTCAGGGCTTCGATCCTGAAGGCGCTCGACGCGCTCAAGGCGCAGCTCGGGGATTTGCAGTAATCCGGCCCCGGGAGATTAAATCAGGAGATTAAATGGCAAGCATAAGACAGATACGTTCCAAGATTAAAAGCGTGAAGGGCACGCGCAGGATCATGAGCGCCATGAAGCTCATCTCGGCAGTGAAGCTGAGAAGGGCCCAGGACCTCCTCGTATCCTACAGGCCCTACTCCGACGCTTTTCTCGAAATAACGAAAAGCATCGCGCGTAAATGCGACCGCGAGGCGCATCCGCTTCTAAAGAAGACAGAAGAGCCGAAGAACCTTCACCTCGTCTTCCTGACTTCCGACAGGGGGCTTTGCGGGAGCTTCAACTCGAACCTCATAAGAAAGCTCGAAACATACCTCGTCACCGAAGGAAAGAAGTACGAGCATATAAAATTCACGTTCCTCGGCAGAAGGGGTCTCGACCATTTCGGGAAAGGAAAGCTCTCGATAGCCGAGAGCTTCACGGGAATCACCGAAAGGAACTATTCCGAAATAGCGGAGAAGGTCGCTACCGAGCTCGTGAACGAGTATGTAAAGGGCGAGACCGACGAAATAATCCTCGTTTACAACTACTTCAGGTCCGCTCTTACACAGGTTATGACCTACGAAAAAATCCTGCCCATAGACCCGGGCGGTGCCGCCGCCGAGGAAGCCGTGGAGATAGATTATCTCTACGAGCCTTCGCGGAAAGCCATATTGAAAAAAATTCTTTCGACCTACGTCAAGGTCCGCGTGGAAAGGGCGATACAGGAATCGCTCACGAGCGAGCACGCTTCGAGAATGACCGCAATGGAAAACGCCACGAGCAACGCGGACGACGTCATAAAAAAACTTACCCTCTTGGCCAACAAGACCAGACAGGCCATGATTACGACAGAGCTCATGGACATCGTGAACGGCACAGAGGCCTTAAGAAAAGGAGGAGCAGACTAGCATGGAATCCAGTAACGGAAACAGTATGGGGAAAGTCGTTCAGGTCATGGGGCCTGTCATCGACGTCGAATTCAAGGAAGGCGGGCTGCCCCCGATTTACACCGCGCTCAAGCTGACAAACCCGCTTTTAAACAACGAACAATGGAACCTCGTCGTCGAGGTCGCGCAGCAGCTCGGCGGTAACCGCGTGCGCTGCATAGCGATGGACTCGACGGAAGGTATAAGAAGGGGCGAGGACGCCATCAACACAGGGCAGGGCATAACCGTCCCTGTCGGCAAGGAGGCCCTCGGCAGGATTCTCAACGTAATCGGAGAGCCTATCGACGAGATGGGGCCCGTCAACACGGCGGCCCGCTGGCCGATACACAGGGACGCCCCCGAATTCGTCGAGCAGAGCACGAAGCTCGAGCTCTTCGAAACGGGCATCAAGGTTATCGACCTTATCGCACCGTTCCTGAGAGGCGGTAAGATCGGTCTTTTCGGCGGCGCCGGTGTGGGCAAAACGGTTCTTCTCATGGAGCTCATTCACAACGTCGCGAAGGAATACGGCGGCGTGTCCGTGTTCGGCGGAGTAGGCGAAAGAACCCGCGAAGGAAACGATTTCTGGATCGAAATGAAAGAGTCCGGCGTTCTCGCGAACACGGGCCTCGTATTCGGTCAGATGAACGAGCCCCCGGGCGCTAGGGCGAGAGTCGCTCTAACAGCCCTTACGCTCGCCGAGTACTTCAGGGACGAGCAGGGCCAGGACGTTCTTCTATTCATCGACAACATATTCAGGTTCACACAGGCAGGCTCCGAGGTATCGGCGCTCCTGGGCCGTATCCCGTCGGCGGTAGGTTATCAGCCCACGCTGGCTACCGACCTCGGAGAGCTCCAGGAAAGGATCACCTCGACGGTCAAGGGCTCGATCACTTCCGTTCAGGCGATCTACGTTCCCGCGGACGACCTTACCGACCCGGCTCCCGCGACGACGTTCGCACACCTGGACGGTACGATCGTTCTTTCGAGGCAGCTGACGGAGCTCGGTATTTATCCTGCGGTCGACCCGCTCGACTCCACTTCTCGAATCCTCGATCCGTTAATCGTGGGCCAGGAGCATTATCAGACAGCCCGCCGCGTGCAGGAAGTTCTCCAGCGCTACAAGCAGCTCCAGGAAATCATCGCGATCCTGGGTATGGACGAGCTTTCGGAAGAAGACAAGCTCGTGGTCGCGAGGGCGAGGAAGGTGCAGAGGTTCCTTTCGCAGCCGTTCCACGTCGCGGAGCAGTTCACTGGCACGCCCGGAAAGTACGTCCCGATCAAGGAGACGATCGCCGCGTTCAAGGAAGTCATCGACGGCAACATGGACGACGTGCCGGAGCAGGCGTTCTACATGGTGGGCAATCTCGACGAAGTGCACGAGAAGGCAAAGCAGCTCGTTGCCTGATAAACCAAGATAACGTTCAAAGGGGGCGCGGCCGGTCCGCGTCCCCGGATTTAAAACGGAGTCTTCGCCCGAGCATTACAGATTGATAAGGAGAGTAAATTGCCGGATTTACAGCTTCAGGTTATAACCCCATCGAGGGTCATCGTGGACGAGCTGGTGGACGAAGTCGTCGCTCCGGGCGTTTTAGGAGAGTTCGGAGTCCTTCCGGGCCACGTCCCGTTCATAACGCTTCTCGCCGAAGGCGAAGTCAGGTACAGGAAAGGCTCTTCCGAGCAGAAGCTCGCGGTCGAAGGCGGGCTTGCGGAAGTGAGGGACAATAAAGTAACCATTCTCACTGATAAAGTAGGCTGACGCGCCGGGTCTTGCGTAGCTGTCTATCCCATTTCTTTAGCTTCCTTTCTCCAGGTGTAGCGTTCGCTCACGCGAGCGGATATTTGAACCCGCAGCGCCATTCCATATATAATTAAAGTAAAGATACAAAGCTTGGAGATTATGCCATGGCATTAGCCGAAAAAAATCCGGAGGCGCTCGTAATCCGCATCGACGAAGGCCCCGTCCGGCATCTGGTGATAAACAGGCCATCGTCGTATAACGCCCTTTCCATCGCCTGCATGGAGGCGCTCCTGGAAGAGTTTAAGGCGCTCTCGGAAGAGAGGTCCGTCAGGGTCGCCATACTCTCGGGAGCGGGAAAGGGATTTTGCGCCGGTCACGATTTGAAGGAAATGCGCGGAAACCCCGAAAAGGATTTTTACGAAAAAACATTTAATACCTGCACAAGGATGATGCTCTCTATAGTCGATTGCCCGAAGCCCGTTATCGCCAAAGTGCACGGCGTCGCTAGCGCGGCCGGGTGCCAGCTCGTCGCGACCTGCGACCTCGCCGTCGCCGACGAGAGCGCGAGATTCTCGACGCCCGGGGTCAATATCGGCCTCTTCTGCTCGACGCCGATGGTGGCGCTCTCCCGCAACGTCTCACGCAAGCACGCGATGGAGATGCTGCTCACGGGTGATTTTGTCACGGCGCAGCGCGCTTACGAAATCGGGCTAATAAACAGGGTCTCAGCCGCTGGAGAGCTCGACGCCGCGGCTATGGAGCTTGCGTCGAAGATAGCATCCAAATCCCCCCTCACTCTAAAAACGGGCAAGAAGGCCTTTTACGAGCAGATCGATAAAGACCTCAGTGGCGCCTACGAATACGCGAGCCGAGTCATGGTGGAGAACATGATGGCGCGCGACGCCGAAGAAGGCATAGACGCGTTTATAGAAAAGCGTGAGCCGCGCTGGTGCGGAGAGTAAAAGGCTTAACGGGTTCTTAACAATCCCGGGTTATCCTTCAGGGACTTCTCCCAAGGGCTCTCCCGTAAAGTTTTGGCAAGGCCAAGGTGCGCTGTACGGAACCGCTGTAAGCTTATTATAAGAGCGGTGTGAAAGAGTCGGGAATAATAAAAGGCTGGTGAATCGTATATGCGTAGAATGCTATTTTCATATTTAGCCGCTGTTGCGGCCCTGGCGGGTTTTGCGTTTGCCGCAAAGGCGGAAACGCCTTCCATACCCTCGCTCATCGGGAGCAGACAAGTGCTTGTAATCGGCGAGTCCTACGGACGGCCCGAATCGAACCGGTTCGTGTCGGATTCCGTATCGGCGTATCTGAAGGGCGGTGGATGCCTCAAGGTCGGCCTCGAAATATCCTCGGACCAGCAGGCCGTTCTCGACAGCGCCATGAGGGGCGAGGTCCCGATCTCAAATATAAAAGTAAACAGCGTAGTAGACAGCCCGTCCTATAGAGACATGCTGACGAGCTTCAGCGGGCAGATTAAAGCGGGCAGGTGTCTCTCGGTTAAGGCTATAGACGTTCCTTCATCTGTCCCTGTTTCACGCGACGGGTGGATGGAGAAGCAGGCAGCAGAGATGACCGGCGATACCCCCGTCGTTCTTCTCGTCGGGAACGTGCGGGCTGTGAAAGAATCCGGTCAAACAGGTGAAGACACGCTCCTTGCCGAGCGGCTGTCCGATAAGTCCGTAACCGTCGCCTCCGCGCTTCAGTACTGGGGCCCGGGGCAGTGCGCGGAAAGAAAGTCCGAATACATAGCCGCGTCAGACCTGAGAGCCGGGGATTACATACGGGAAACACTTTCCGCATCCAGCGACGAGGAAGAGCTGAATACCTCTCTCGCGGCCGACGGCATACTCGTATGGACGTGCGAGGGTGTGCAGATAAGCGAAAGCGTTTCAGTGGACGAGACAGGCGGCGGTGCCGTCGTTCGGGAGAACGAGACTGTGACTGAGACGGAGTCGGAAGTGGTCGTCCGGGACGAGGCGGCCCTCAAGAGGATCAGGTGGGGGATAAGAAATAACTACCCGGCGATAGGAATGACCAAGGAAGAAGCCCTTGAGGCCATGCGGAAGGAACCCGACAAGATCGAAAAGGTCGACGGCGAAGAAAGGTGGTCTTACGAGTGCTTCGACGCGGACGGCTACTGGCACACCTGTTACATCCTCTATTTCAGGGGCGACTTAATCGCCAAATTCAGGGACCTGGATTGAAAATAAGGAAGCCCGAGCCCCGGTTCTTTCGCACCGAAGCTCAGGCTTTTTTTATTCTCTCTAATGTGGCGGCGCTCGATTGCCGCGCCGGGGTATAGTTTACTCTGCCGACTGCTCGGGCTCGGGTGCCGCTGCGGCAGCGCTCTTCGCACCCGGAACATCGTACCTCGAGCGCTCCTTGATCCTGCTCGCCTTCTTCGAGCGGCCTCTCAGGTAGTAGAGCTTGGCCCTTCTGACCTTACCCCTTCTCTTGACATCGACCTTGGCTATAAGCGGCGAATGGAGCGGGAATATCCTTTCCACGCCGACGCCGTAGGAAACCTTTCTGACGATGAAGGTTTCACGGACGCCGCCGCCCTTCTTGGCTATGACGACGCCTTCGAAGACCTGTATCCTCTCCCTGTCGCCTTCCTTGATCTTATAATGAATGGCAACGGTATCGCCCGGGCGAAACTCCGGCAGGTCCGACCGCATCATCGATTTTTCTATTTCAAGTAGCACGTTCATCTTACTTCTCCCTCGTTATATTGTACATGAAAACAGCCTGTCGAGAATCACCGCAGCGGCGCTCCTGACAGACAGATGATTATATGCCGTATAACCGCTTACCGGTTTCAGTGTATAATCGGCGCCTGCTAGTATCTCTTCCGCAAGCCCCCAGCCTGTTCCGAAAAGTATCAGATAAGGCCTGCTGTCCTTCCCAAACATCTTCCGCCTGAGCTCCCCGTACCCTATCATGTTGTCCCTGGTGCGGGCGTCCGTGACGACTACGGCGGGCTTTCGGCCCTCGATCCTTTCGATGTCTTCAACAGCCTCCGTGAGCGTGTCCTTTACTTCGACAATCTCCAGGGCCTCCGACCTCGACCTGTTGGAAGACTCTCCGTCTCCCCCGTTCCAATGCTTAAGCACGCGCTCTATCAGCTGTTTCTGCTCGGTGTTGGGCTGAACCAGATAATATTTCCTGATGCCGTACGTCGTAGCCGCTCTCGCGATATCGTGTACGTCCAGGTTTGTGAACGCGGTGTTTATTATCGTGAGCCGATTATTGTATACGGGATAGTGAATTAAAGCAATATATGCCCTGAAAAAAGGGGGATTCTCTTCTTTCAGGGTAGTGACGTAGTCTATGTCGGCTCTCGAAAGCCCGGCCCTGTCGAGAAGGTCTGGCCTTTTAAGATAAGTCCTTCGAAGGCTCTCCTTCCGTCTCCACCCATCTATCTCTCCGTGGTTGCCCGATAGAAGCACAGGAGGGATACTTTTATCCTGAAAATTCTCCGGCCTCGTATACTGGGGGTATTCGAGGAGGCCTTCCCTGAAGGAATCGGCTTCGGCCGACTGCTCGTTCCCGTGAAAGCCGGGTATGAACCTGGAAACGCTGTCAACGATAACCGCCGCCGCCGGCTCGCCGCCGGAAAGGACATAATCGCCTACGGATACCTCCCTGTCTACGTAAATTTCCCTCACCCTGTCGTCTATGCCCTCGTACCTGCCGCAGATAATTATCAGACGGTCGTACCCCGAGGCGAGCTCTCTCGCATCTTCGTCGGTAAAAGGCTTTCCGGCCGGGGTCGTAAGTATGACAGCGGACTTCCCGCCGCCCATCCTCGCATCTTCCACAGCCGCGCCTATGGGCCCCGGCTTCATAAGCATCCCGCCTCCCCCGCCGTAGGGAGAGTCGTCCACAGTCCTGTGCTTGTCTTCGGTGTAGTCTCTTATGTCGTGGGTAGCGATTTCAATGATTCCTTTCTCCCGTGCCTTTTTAAAGAGCCCGATGGAGAAAGGGGAATCGAAATACTCCGGGAATATTGTGAGAATGTCGAATTTCATTTCAGCGGTTCTGAGAGGGGGATTTTATTTCTACCCTAGGAGGCCGTCCACGGGCGTTATCACGATTTTCGAGCTCTCGAGATCGATTTCCTTTATTATGGGCTCGGCCAGAGGTATCAGTGTCTCGGTTTCGCCGTTCCTGACTATAAGCACGCTCTGCTCCGCCCTGTCGATGAGGTCCCCCACATTCCCCACGAAGGCGCCGTCTTCGGTGTAAACCTGGAGGCCGATGAGCTCGAACCAGTAGTACTCGTCCTCTTCGAGTCCTTCGAGCTCGTCCGTATCGACGAGCACCCCGGCGCCCCTCAGCTCTTCGGCGTCGTCTATGGAATCCACGCCGTTTAGCTTTACGACAGCCGCGCCCTTCTGGAACCTGAAGGCGCTTACCGCCATCATCTCGGGCTCTCTGGAATTCTTCCTTTCAACGTAAATATGACTGATTCCGGGAAGGCTGTCCGATCTCCGGCTGAAAGGTATCAAAACAACTTCACCCTTCAGCCCGTGCGGCCTCGTGATTTTCCCGTAATTGATTAGCCCCATGTTCCGAAGAAGGGTCCACGCTTATTCAAGGATTTCCAGAACCGCGCGCCTTTTCATCTTCGCGGCGGCGGCTCCGAGTATGGTCCTTATGGCCTTTGCTGTTTTGCCCTGTTTACCGATTATCTTCCCCAGATCCTCAGGTGCCACTTTCAATTCGAGTACGGCTGTCTGCTCACCTGCAACCTCTCTCACCTCGACCTTATCCGGATTGTCAACAAGAGACTTAGCTATAAACGACACGAGCTCGTTGAGCCTTTCCATGACTGATACCTCCCCTGTTTTATATCACCGCTGCCCACTCGTATTCTCAATGCAGATCGCCTTTAGCCCCTGGCTTCGATTTTACTAGTTAAGCGTTGAAATCAGTTTTCCGACTCTCTCTGAAGTCTGCGCACCCTTGCTGACCCAGTCCTGCACCCTGTCGGTTTTCACATCGAGAAGGTGCGGCTTCTGCCTGGGATCATAAATACCGAGTATTTCGAGGAATTTGCCGTTACGCGGGGAGCGGGAATCCGCAGCGACAATCCTGTAAAACGGTTTTTTCTTGGAGCCTATTCTAACAAGTCTTATCTTAACCAAAATGCTTATACCTCCTGGGTATTCTATATTATAAATTATCACAAATTACATATACTTCATCATTCTTTTCGCGACCTTCCCCATCTTCCCCATATTCTTCATCATGTTCTTCATCTGCATGTAATTCTTGATCATCCTGTTTATGTCTTCAACCCTCGTCCCGCTGCCGAGCGCTATCCTCTTCCGCCGGCTGCCGTTGATTATCGTATGGTTATGCCTCTCGCCCGGGGTCATGGAATCGATAATGGCGATTGTCTTCTTTATTTCCTTCTCCGCCGTCTCGATGGCCTTCGGGTCCTTGGCTATCTGTTTCATGCCGGGGATCATCTGCGTCATGCTGTCGAGAGAGCCGAGCTTATTCATGGCGAGCATCGCTTCCCTGAAATCGGCCAGAGAAAACTCCTTTTTGAGGAGCTTTTTCGCCATTTCCTCGGCCTGCTTGTCCTCGAAGGCCGCCTGAGCCTTTTCGATGAACGTGAGCAC
The DNA here is from genome assembly GCA_964586675.1 of uncultured Spirochaetia bacterium. Lineage (GTDB taxonomy): Bacteria > Desulfobacterota_D > UBA1144 > Nemesobacterales > UBA2774 > JADLGH01. The sequence goes on from CAZPHQ010000026.1 coordinate 21,302, forward strand.
GTCGCCCATGCCTAAAATGCGCGACGCTATCCTGTCCGGGTGGAATACTTCCAGGGCCTCCAGCTTCTCGCCCGTTCCGAAGAACTTTATGGGCTTTCCGGTAACCGCTTTTATAGATAGTGCAGCGCCGCCCCTTGCGTCGCCGTCCATCTTCGTTAGCACGATGCCGTCGATGTCGAGCGCCTCGTTAAAGCTCGTCGAAACGTTAACGGCGTCCTGGCCTGTCATCGCGTCGGCGACGAGCAGAACTTCCTGCGGAGAGACCTGCGATTTTATATTCTTAAGCTCCTCCATGAGCTCTTCGTCTATGTGAAGCCTTCCCGCCGTGTCGATTATTACAGTATCGTATCCGCCGAGGCGGGCCTGGTTCATGGCCTTGACGCTTATGTCGACAGGGTCTTCGCCGGGCTGAGTGTCGTAGATACCCGCGCCGACCTGCTTCGCCAGGACCTTCAGCTGATCGATAGCCGCCGGCCTGTAAACGTCGGCCGGGACTAGGTAGGGATTCCTCTTGAGCGTGTCCTTTAAATACCTCGCGAGCTTGGAAGAGGTGGTCGTCTTACCTGAGCCCTGGAGCCCGACGAGCATTATCGCGACAGGCGGGGCGGCCTTGAGGTCGAGCCCCGAGCTTTCCCTGCCGAGGACTTCCTTCAGCTCCTCGTGCACTATCTTGACGAACTGCTGGCCCGGGGAAAGGCTCGTCATAACTTCCTGCCCGAGCGCGCGCGTCTTCACGGATTCGACGAACTCCCGGACGACCTTGAAGTTGACGTCCGCTTCGAGAAGGCTCAGGCGCACCTCTCTCAGGGCGTCCTGAATGTTACTCTCGCTGAGCTTGCCGTAGCCTCTTACGCGCTTTAAAGTGTTGTTAAGCTTTTCCGATATTCCTTCGAACATGGCTTCCTGAGGACAAAACTCTCCCCTTAATTATGGAAGGATAATTATTAGCATAGAGGGGGTATGTTGTCAATTTTAAGACGCAGATGCAAGCATTCGGATAATAATATTGCGTATAAAAGAAGCTTTGCCCAGTTATCTTCACAAATTAATTTTTAATGCCCATCAGTCCGTTTAAGGGGTGCCAAGGGATCGCCGTTAGCATTTCCATGCACAAGCACGTAGGCAGTAAACTCAGTATCATGCACGCCACCGTTAAAATTATCTCCGTCAAAACAGAGATGTTTTATGAGCATATTTTTTTGTGCTCCTTAGCGTAATTTTTTCAATAGCATGACGAATTGACCATTTACCAAACCTGACAGCCCCTGCAATACCAACACTCTGAGGAACCTTCACAACCGTTCGTACAAACATAATTAGCACAAGTCGTACGTGTTGTATTAGGCAGAAATGCACGAAATCTTTGAAAACTTATACTTCTTATCTCACTTCCGAGCCCATTCGCATTAATACAATTTGCACGATAATAATAGGACGTAGCATGAGATATAAAATGCCATGAACCGTTCATTTGAGCGAGATATGCATAATTATTTGATGTCCCGTCCCCGAACGGAACATTTACAACATCTGCGCATGGGTTACTCGAACCAGCTACTTCTGCCATGACTGTATAAAGATCCGCATATCGCCCAGCAAAGTTCAGGAATTGAAACGTAGGACCATTGGTATACCCCGGACCTATGAGGTTAAAATACCATTTGTAAGTTCCATTAGGATTTTGGACACCTGAATAACCAAACCAAAATGTATACCAACCATTCTGAAGTGGTAAGTTTTCATAAACTATGAAAATATTGCTGCCTGGAACTATAGTATTTGGAGTGGCTACAAATGGATATGCCGTACAGCCTGTACACGGATAAATATAACCCATATGAGCAAATACATTGTTTGGATTTCCAGACTCTTTAATAAAGGCACTAACCCAAAAAAAATGAACTCCTCCGTTCTTAACCTGTTGAGTACTATTGACTAGAATTTGTGTTGCCACTCCCTGAACTTTCCCATTAAATTGTTGTGCATCAGCACTGGATGGGAAAATTCCCCATTGATGATATGTTTGTACAGACCAAGCATTGAAATTGATAAAAAGACAAAAAATCAATAAGATCAAAAGACTGGTTATCACTTTCATAGATCACCATCCCTTATAATTTATTTATTTGATTCATTCGGTTTCGGACCTTTGAACGGAGGAGGGAAATAGGTACATCGAATCTCATTAGAAGAAAGTTCTTTATCCGAACTTTTCACTGCGGAAAATTGTTTACCATTCAATAGTTCTACATTATTAAAACTAGTCACTCCTTCCTTTATTACATTGTTAGTATTGCTTGTACCTTTAGCCTCATGACTCATTTCCGTTTCGTTTGTGTTGTTTGTTTCGTCTGTACTACCAGTTTCGCTACCGACAACTGGCGGCTTGTTGTTAGTCGATTCAATTATATTCGAACCAGGCGGTTCGACGTTAATACTAAAAGTGTTACAATCCTCAATATTTACTTTCACGATTTGCCCGTTTACACCCGCTTGATCTATACCAAAAAATGTAATAATAAAATGACCGGAGGAAGTTTCACAATACCATCCAAGGGGGCCAGTAGTAATATCGTTAGCAAGGCAGGAGGAATCAAGGAGATCGAGATTATAAGGATCTGCAGAGGCATTCTTCACAACAAATCCAAAGACTAATAAAACAAGAAATAAAGGAACATTAAAAAGATTTTTGGGATTTTGCATGGCCTATTGCCTCCTTCGCATAGTTATTGTCTAACGCATTATTCGTTGTTGTCTTTAATATATAATGTATCAATGTTTTTATTATGTAAATGTCAAGAGAATTAATTTTAGGTTGAGGTTTTAATAGGGGTTTAATGAATACAGCTCGGGGGTATTATGACATTCCGCTGTAGGATACAAAGTATATGGCTAATTCAGATGAACAATAATCCAGACAAACCCTAGTTCTTGGCTGAACTCGGCATATAAAATATCATTGATACGTTAAACGACGTTCTAATAATGCAAGCTTGACAATAGGGACAATATTACATAAAATTCAACAATAGATAATTTTATGATATAGAGAACGTTCATAATGTATAGTCGTAATTGAGAATGATCTCATGAATTATAAAAATTTCTAGAGTCCAAATATGCGATGAGAAGACTTGGAAAAATTTCACATATAACAATTCAAAGTACGAGAACCCGAGGCATTATTGCACTTATTGCAATATTTCTGATCAGTTTGTGTTGTATGGCAGGTTGTGATTCTGGAAATTCTGGAAATAATGATAACGAGAACTTATGCTACATCGAAGGTTCATCCAATCCCTGTTTCGACCCTAACGAAGGGGGCAGCACCACTTTTGTCACGGATCAAACCGTAGAAGACGTCATCCAGGAACAGGAAGAGATGGAAGGCTTTGAAGATCAATTACCTATAACGAATATTTTGGAGGAAGTTAGCATTTTTGGTATTCCGGGTCCTGATTGTCCGTTCGAAGAAAGTGAGCTTGTTATCAAAACGGATAATGATTGGAATAGATTCAGAAACAGCTGCTTTTTCTCTTTATTTCAACTTCCAAATATTGATTTCTCAAGCAGTATGATACTTGTCTCCACTCAAAATTTTGCTGAATATGGTACAAGATTCATTGCTTTACTTGAGTTCGATGATCATCTAACTGCAGTAATACAGGATGATGTATCTGAAATACCGCCACCATCCCCCGGTTTTCCTTTTAACATTGTTTCAGTCCCCAAAATAGATCTTCCAGTAGATTTTATAAGGGTTGAAAACGATACAATACCTTAACCAAATAAGTCTCTCTTAGATTATACTCGCATGGCTGCCTCCGTTATCCGTGTCGAGCCGCAACTCCTTCATATTTGTGTGCCTGGAGCCTGTTAGCGTGTCAACCTGAGGCCTGCCCAGCTCCAGGCCAATAGTTTTCAAGCATCTTGGCGCGCATAAATCTCATCCTGTGCCTCTACCGGCAATTCATCGAACTCCGGCTCAAACTCGTCTTACTGGAAATTTGCGAGGAAGGCCGGGGCCTCGGCGTCATTCCGCTTCGGGCACGAGCTTGAATACGCTTCCGTCGATGAGGCAGACATACGCCTCTCCGTCCTCGTCTATCCCGAAAGTTGTCACGGAAGACGAACCGAAACTGGTTATCTCTTCGTTGTCCGTTACTGCGGACCCGTTCCATTCGAGGGCCCATACGCCCCCCGAGACGAAGTCGCCGTATATGAACTTTCCAAAGAGCTCCGGTATGCCGCCTCCCCTGTAGAAGAGTCCCGCGATGATCGCGCGCCCGGTTTCGGGCCCGTATTCGAATATAGGGAGCTCGAGGCCTTCCGTATCGCATCCAGCAGGCGGGTTATGGCATAGAGTTCCTTCCATGACGTCCCATCCGTAATCGAGGCCCGGCTCGACAAGGTTAATCTCTTCCCTCGACGAATCGCCGACGTCGCCGACGAAGAGAATTCCGGTCAGGGGGTCGGACGCGAACCTCCACGGGTTCCGGAAGCCGTAGGCGTAGATTTCCTCCCTCCAGCCCTCGTCGTTCCCGGCAAAGGGGTTGTCGTCCGGTATGCCGTAATTGAGGTTGCCCCCGGGATCGTCGACATCGATTCTGAGTATCGAGCCGAGGAGGTTCGTGCGGTCGCGGCTCGTGGACCCCGAGCTTCCGCCGTCTCCCGTCGCGATATAAAGGAATCCGTCCGGGCCGAACGTGAGCTGGCCCGCCTTATGGTTGGTAGCCTGGGGCTGGGGTACTTCCAGAATGGCGAGCTCGCTATCGGGGTCGGCGACTCCGGGGTCGCCGGTTACAGTGAATTGGGAGACGACGCTCCTTCGGGGGCCGTCGGCAACATAATATACGTAGAAGCTTCCGTTACTCTCGTATTCCGGGTGAAACGCTATACCGAGGAGCCCGCTTTCGCCGGAGTGAAAAACCTCATCCTGTATGTCGAGAAAAGTTCCGCTTTCGCCGTCCGGCGAAATAACTCGTACAACGCCCTTCTGCTCGACTATGAATACCCGCCCTGTGCCGTCGCCCGCGTTCTCGAAATCTACCGGTGTATCGAGCGAGACGTCAGAAAATACCCTCTCAAGCTCAATACCGGCGGGGCCGCCACCGCCGCCACCTCCCCCTCCTCCGCTGTCCCCTCCGCTTCCCCCGCACGAAAGAATTGAGAAGAAAACCACTGCAAATAATACGAATAAACCTTTCCGCGCTTCCATGATCCGCCCCCGGTCCCGCAGTATGAATAATTCCTAGCTAAGCGTTTCGCCCGGCTTGATGTCTATTATCTCCAGGCCCTGTATGTCTTTGGTTAGCTCCCTTAATTTGGCCGGGGTGCCGGTGAGGGCCGGAAACGTCCCGTAATGCATCGGGACAACCTTCTTCACGTTAACGAACCTGCAGGCGTAGGAGGCTTCTAACGGCGACATCGTGTAGAGGTCTCCTATCGGCATCAGCACCAGCTCGGGCTTGTATATCTCCGATATGAGCTTCATATCGCTGAACACGGCCGTATCGCCTGTGTGATAGACCCTGAACCCGTTCTCGAACTCGATTATGTAGCCCACCGCCTCGCCGCCGTAGGATATGGTGCCGTCTTCTTCAAGGATGCCGCAGCTGTGGTCGGCGTGGACCATCGTGAACTTTATACCGTCCACCTCCTGCGTCCCGCCCTTGTTCATGGCGAGTGTGTTGTCGATGCCCCGGTTTCCGAGCCAGACGCAAGTCTCGAATATCCCCACAACCTTAGGGCTGTGCTCCTGCCCGAGCGGGACAGCGTCGCTTATGTGGTCGAAGTGCGCGTGCGTCAGGGCCATTATGTCGAGCGAGTCGATTTTCTTCTGGTTCTCCGGGCAGGCCGGGTTACCCTCGATCCACGGGTCTATTATGATCGTCTTGCCCCCCGGGCTCTTTATCTTGAAAGTCGAATGCCCGAGGTAGGTGAATTCAGTATCTTTATTGAGCTTGCTCATTTCTTCCTCCATTAGCGGACGGCATTTATTATTTTAAATAATAACCGCTCGGACTCCTCGAATGCAACCGGGCCCTGGCGGCCCGTATGTTAGACTGTCTTGTTGTGAGCTACGAGATACTGGACCACACGGCGGACATCAGGATCAGGGCCTTCGGGGGCGATATGGCCGGGCTTTTAAGGAGCGCCGTTCTCGCCATGGCCGCGCTTATGGCGGATACGGGCGGCGTACGCAGCGATGTAACAGTAACGGTAGAGGCGTCGGGAGAGACGCCCGAGGAGCTCCTGGTTCATCTCCTGAGCGAAGTTCTCTACGTCCACCACACGCGGAGAATGGTCTTCCAGGGCGCCGAGGTTGAAATCCCGGACGAAAGCGCCCTTCGGGCCGTATACACGCTCAGCGGCGAGCCGTATGACGCCGGGCGGCACGAGCCCGGGTACGACATAAAAGCCGTGACGTATCACGATTTGAAAATAGAAAGGGCGGGTGATAGATTAACTGCCGAAATCGTTTTCGACGTTTGAAAACGGTCCCTCGAACGACGCCGCGCGAAAAAATCAGATGAGAATCGAGAGGATACACGACAACCTCTGGGAGATACCGAGGAGCGGCAAGATGCTCGTTCCGGCCAGGGTCTACGCGAGCGAGGGCCTCCTCCGGAAGATACAGGAGGATAAATCGCTCGACCAGCTCGTGAACGTGGCGCACCTTCCCGGCATAGAGAAATATGCCGTCGCGATGCCCGACATACACTGGGGTTACGGCTTTCCGATAGGAGGAATCGCCGCCATGGATGCCGGGGAGGGCGTCATATCCCCGGGCGGCGTCGGGTACGACATAAACTGCGGCGTTCGCCTCATGTCGACCGCGCTCTCGGAAGCCGACGTAAGGCCCTCGCTCAGAAAGCTCGTCGCCGCGCTCTTCAAAAATATCCCGAGCGGGGCAGGCGAGGGCGGGAAGGTTAAGCTCTCGGATAAGGGCTACCGCGGCATTTTCACAAAGGGCGCGGGGTGGGCGGTGGAGAACGGATGGGGAGAGGAGAGAGACATCGAAACCATCGAGGACAACGGCTGCTTTCCCGGCGCGGACGCCGGGGCCATAGGGAAGAGGGCGTTCGAGAGGGGAAAGGACCAGGTGGGCACTCTCGGCTCCGGAAATCACTTCCTCGAAGTGGACGTCGTCGATGAAATATACGATCCCGCAGCAGCCGAGGCCTTCGGCCTCAGGCCGGGGCAGGTATGCGTCCTCATACATTCGGGGTCGAGGGGGTTCGGGCACCAGATCTGCACGGACTACATCGACACAATGCTCGGATATATGCGAAAGCATGGGCTTGAGCTCCCCGACAAGCAGCTCGCCTGTGCCCGTATCGACTCGTCCGAGGGGAGGGGCTATCTCGCTGCCTTCGCCGCCGCTGTGAACTACGCGTGGGTCAACAGGCAGCTGCTCATGCACCTCGCCAGAAAATCCTTTTGCGAGGCGCTCGGAATAACACAGCGCGAGCTAAAAGGGAAGCTCGTCTACGACGTCAGCCACAACATCGCGAAGTTCGAGGAGCACAATGTGAACGGCGAAAGCAAAAAGGTCTGCGTTCATAGAAAGGGCGCGACGAGGGCCTTCCCGAAAGGCCACAGACTCGTCCCCGAGGCCTACAGAAGCGTCGGCCAGCCGGTTTTCATACCGGGCGACATGGGCAGGGGGTCCTATGTCCTCGTCGGGCTCCCTGGCGCTCTCGACGAGACGTTCGGCACCTGCTGCCACGGCGCGGGCAGGATGCTCTCCCGAACGAAGGCGCTCAAGGAAGGGCAGGGGAGGGACCTCTTTTCCGAGCTCGAAAATAAAGGAATAATAGTGATGGCCAAAGGGAAGAAAACCGTCGCCGAGGAAATGCCCGACGCATACAAGGATGCGGGCGAAGTCTGCCGCGTCGTACACGACGCAGGCATCGCCGGGATGGTCGCCAGGCTAAGGCCCATAGGAGTTATAAAAGGATAAACGCACATGCTCGATTCCAAGTACGTCGAAGATAATCTCGAAAAAGTAATCGCGGGAATGAAAAACAGGGGAGCGGCGTTCGACGCCGAGAGGTTCGGCGAGCTCGCCTCCGAGAGGCGGCGCATCATAAAGGAAGTGGAGGACCTCGAATTCCGGCGTAACACCGGCTCGAAACAGTTCGGCGAGCTAAAGCGGAAAGGTGAGAACGAAGAGGCCGAAAAGCTCCAGGTGGAGCTCAAGGACCTCTCCGATAAGATAAAGTCGCTCGACGGGGAAAGGACTCGCATAGAGGCGGAATTCAGGGAATTTCTCCTCGGCGTGCCGAATCTCCCGCACGATTCGGTCCCCGTTGGGAAAGACGCTTCGAGCAATGTGGAAGTAAGAAAGTGGGGCGAGCCGCGTAGCTTTGGCTTCACGCCGAAAGACCACATCGAGATAGGGAAGGTGCTAGACATAATCGACCTCGACAGGGCCGCGAAGATAACAGGAGCGCGGTTCGCCCTCTATAAAGGCGCGGGCGCCCGGCTCGAAAGGGCGCTCATAAATTTCATGCTCGACCTCCACACGGCGGAGCACGGGTACAGGGAAGTCCTCCCGCCGTTCATGGCCAACAGCGCGAGCTTCATCGGCACCGGGAACCTTCCCAAGTTCGAGGAAGACCTCTTCAAGGTAAGCAACACCGACTACTACCTCGTCCCCACGGCCGAGGTGCCCGTGACGAACATACATAGGGATGAAATACTGGACGGAGGCGAGCTTCCGGTTAAATACGCCGCCTACACTCCGTGCTTCAGGAGCGAGGCGGGCTCCTACGGTAAGGACGTCCGCGGAATCATCAGGCAGCACCAGTTCAATAAAGTGGAGCTGGTTAAATTCGCCGACCCCGAGAGCTCCTTCGACGAGCTCGAATCCCTGACGGCCGACGCCGCGCGCGTGCTCGAGCTCCTCGGGCTTCCGCACAGGATAATGCTCCTGTGCACCGGGGATATGGGATTCTCTTCGACTAAGACGTACGACATTGAAGTGTGGGTTCCGAGCGAAAATACATACAGGGAAATCTCATCCTGCAGCAACTTCGCCGACTTTCAGGCGAGAAGAGCAGCTATCAGATACAGGCCGCCCGGCGGAGGAAAGCCGCGCCTCGTGCACACGCTTAACGGCTCGGGGCTCGCGGTCGGAAGGACTCTCCTCGCGATACTCGAAAACTTCCAGGAAGAGGACGGCTCTGTAGTAATTCCGGAAAGGCTGAGGCCCTACATGGGCGGGCTGGAGAGGATTACGGCGTAAGGCGGCGAGCCGAGCCTAAAGGCTCAGGCCGGAATTTCTATGTAAAACGTAACGCCGCGTTCTTCGTTCGGCTTTACCTGTATCGTCCCGCCGTGGTCCCTTATTATTCCGAAGGATACTGACAGGCCGAGCCCCGTTCCCTTGCCCTTGGGCTTCGTGGTGTAGAACGGGTCGAATATTTTCTTGACGATGTTTTCCGGTATGCCCGGCCCGTTGTCTTCGAACGCTATCTCTATGACGGACGGAGTCCCCGCGCTGCTCACGCCGGGCTTGTCCTTGAGCCTCGTCCTCACGGTTATGCGTCTCTCGTCCGGCATGTCCGTCATCGCGTGCTGTGCGTTTATGATGATGTTAAGGAACACCTGCTGGAGCTGGTTTGGGTCGCCGACGGTTTCGGGCAGCTCGGGGTCGAGGTCGCGCATTATCTTGACGCCGTTCTTCCGCATTTCGTAATCGGTGAGCCCGAGCGTCTTTTCGAGTATGTCGTTTACCTGTATGACCTCTTTCTGCGGGCTGTGCTTCCGCGCGAAGGAGAGGAGGTTCTGTATGACCTTCTTCGCCCTCTCCGCCTCGCCGTGTATAGACCTTACGGCTTCTTTCGCCTCGGAATTCATTCCGGATTCGGAAAGGAGCATCTCGGAATAACCGATAACGACCGCGAGCGGGTTATTGACCTCGTGCGTGACGCCTGATATGAGCTCCCCGATGGCGGCGAGCTTAGCAGATTGCAGAAGCTGCTCCTGGAGGCTCTTCCTCTCGGTTATATCGAATATGATGGCCGTCGTTATCGGCCGCCCGTCCACCCTGCACGTCGAAAAGGAAACGTCTATCGGGAACTCCTCGCCGTGCTTGTTAAGGGCCGTGAGCTCCGCTGTCGTCCCCCTGAGCGCTGTAACGCCGCTTCCCTTTCCGAGCTCAAGCCTGAGCGCGTCCTTCTGCCCTGCGGGAAAGAGCGAGCTGAACTGCGAATTTATCATTTCGTCGGCCGAGTGTCCGAATATCTTTTCCGCCGCGGGGTTAAAGAGAGTTATCTTCCCGTCGCCTTCGACAGCTATGATCGCGCTCCTGGCCGTCTCGACGAACGACCTGTAGCGCTCTTCCGATTCCTTGAGCGCCTGCTGTAGCCTTTTCCTGGAAGTGATGTCGTCGATGATGCTGACAATGCCGACCTGCTTTCCGGATGCGTCTTTTATCACCGACGTTTTCTCGTAGGCCTGGAACGCGCTCCCGTCCTTCCTGAGAGCGAGCCTCTCGCCCTCCCAGCCGACCATCAAAAGCGCCTCGTAAATCTTCCCGCTGACTCCCGAAGGGTCGTCGGAAGGATAGAGGACGGAATTCTTCTTTCCCATGAGCTCCTCGGGGGCGTAGCCGAACGTCCTCACGTGGGCCGGGTTTATGTATATGATATTGAGGCTCATGTCCGTTATCGTAACAGCCGAGTTCAAGCTGTTGACGGAGGACGAGAGAAGGGGGTTTCCGCCCGCGATATTCGCTGCTCCCTGAGCCCCGGCCGAAGGGGCCGCGGCCTTAGAAAGACTCTGCTTTTCGAGGGCCTTCGAGGTTATGGTGTATAGAAAGTTCCTGTTGATCGGCTTTTCGACGCTCGCATATACAAGACTCCGGGGCGCCGGTGATTCGAGCGACTTCCCGCCCGGCACCAGCAGTATTATCTCGGTTTCCGGCGAGGCGGACTTAATGGCGCCGAGCGCTTCGGGTATCTTGGGTGAACCGCTGCAGGCGTCGATAATGGCGACGTTCACGAACCTCTCCTTCAAACGCCCTCCAATGGCAGCGAGTGAGGATACTGTCGCCGTCTCCGCCTTGAGACTCACGAGGGCGTCTTCGACTTCTTTTCGTGTGGCGTCGTCCGAGTAAATGAGCACGGACGGCGCTTTCCTCCGGTTCATCTATAAAACCCTTTCGCTTCTCCTGATTTGCTTAAAACTTAAACCCGGCACCTCATAATATTTTACACACTTTCAGAGGGGAATTTTATTATTCCGGGAAAGAATATTCGGCGGCTGGAGAGAGCGCCATGGCATGCAGGCGAGCGCACAGGAAGAGGCCCGGCGGTTTTTGCCTTTTCCGGCCCTACAAATCGTCCGTTGGCCGCTTGTATTTATCGAGTCTGTTCGAAAGATAAAGGAATATCGGCGAGAGTATGCAGCTGGCTATGAATGCGTAAAGAAACGTAAACCCGATCTCTTCCTCAGCCCTGCCTATCTCCATGGTGAAGGATCTGAAGAGTATTATGAGAGCCGCGAATAAGGTAATTGCCGCTATCGAGACAGTTACCATGAACATGTAGGAAAAAACGTTCGATAATGAATCTCTCATTCCCCGCGCGCGCTCCCTTGCCTTTCAAGCCTAATTATATGGCTATTCGGCCCGTCTCACAACGGCCCGGCAGCGGGCGGGATAGTATTATGGAAGGGAATTCGTAAGCCGGATGTGCGGCCGGGCGTCAGATTTCGAGGATTTCCTTTTCCTTCTTCTCGAACCTTTCGTTTATACGGAGTATATATTTATCCGTAAGCTCCTGGATTCTATGAAGAAATTTTTTGGCTTCGTCTTCGGGGACGTGCTGGTCCTTCTCGGCGTCCTTGACCTTGCCGTTCATGTCCTTTCTTATTTGCCTGATGGATACTCGGTAGTCCTCGGCGAGCTTTCCGACCTGCTTCACCATATCTTTCCTGCGCTCCTCGGTGAGCACGGGGAGGGAGAGCCTGATGACCTTCCCGTCGTTGGTCGGATTGATGCCGAGCTCCGATTTCATTATCGCCTTCTCTATAGCGGAGATCGCGCTCGAATCCCAGGGCTGGATAAGCACGGTCCGGGCCTCGGGCGTGGATATGGTGGCGAGCTGGTTCATGGGCGTCTGGGTTCCGTAATAATCGACCAGTATATGCTCGACCAGGGAGGTCGAAGCCCTGCCTGTACGCATCTTTGAAAGCTCCGAGTCGAAGGCGTGGACCGACTTCGACATCTTTTCTTCCGTTTCGTCGACTATATGCTTCAAACCTGTTTCGTCACTCATCTTTATCGCTCCTTACCTTTGTTCCTATCTCTTTGCCCATGATTACTTTCTTGATGTTGCCTCTTTCGAAGAGATTGAAAACAATTATAGGGATATTCCCCTGCATACAGAGAGATATGGCCGTCGCGTCCATTATCTTGAGCTCTTTCTGGAGGACTTCCATGTACGTGAGCTCATTGAACTTGACTGCGTCCTTGTGCTTCATCGGGTCCTTGTTGTATACCCCGTCGACCTTCGTCGCCTTGAGTATGAGATCGGCCCCGATTTCGAGCGCCCTAAGCGTGGCCGCCGTGTCGGTCGTGAAGAACGGATTACCCGTGCCGGCTGCGAAGATCACGACCCTGCCTTTTTCGAGGTGCCGTATCGCCCTCCGCCGGATGTAGGGCTCGGCGACCTGCTTTATTTCGAGCGCTGTCTGCACCCTCGTAAAAATGCCTTTCTTTTCGAGCGAATCCTGGAGCGCCAGCGCGTTGATAACTGTCGCGAGCATCCCCATGTAGTCGCCCGTCGATCTGTCTATCCCCGTCTCCGCCCCCTTGACCCCCCTGAATATATTGCCGCCTCCGATGACCATCGCCATCTGGGCGCCAAGCTCGTATACCTCGGCGATCTCTTCGGATATGGCTTCGAGGGCCTTGGAGCTGATTCCATAGCCGTCTGAGCCCTGGAGCGCCTCTCCGCTGAGCTTAAGGAGTATCTTCTTATATTTTAGCGTCGGTTTGCTTTTTGCGGAGCTCATTTTCCTCCCGGGTTAATCCAGCGATTCGCCGAGCTGATAGCGTGTAAACCTTCTGACCTTTATATTCTCGCCGACCTTGGCTATCAGGGCCTGAAGGAGGTCGTTTATCTTGACCTTCGAATCCCTTATGTAAACCTGGTCGAGAAGGCAGACCTCTTCGAAGAACTTCTCTATCTTCCCCTCGGCGATCTTGTCGGCCATGTTGGCGGGCTTTCCGGATTCGATGACCTGGGCCTTCATTATCTCTTTCTCTTTTTCGAGCTCGGCCTGGGGTATGTCGTCCCTGCTGATGTACCTCGGGTTGCTGGCGGCTATCTGCATGGCGACTTCCTTGGCGAAGCCCTGGAAATCGTCGTTTCTCGCGACGAAGTCCGTCTCGCAGTTGATCTCTACCATGACGCCTATCTTGCCGCCCGCGTGCACGTACACGACTATCGAGCCTTCAGGCGTCTCGCGGCCGACTTTCTTCGAAGCCTTCGCGACGCCCTTTATTTTCAGTATTTCTATCGCCTTGTCGAAATCACCCCCGACCTCTTCGAGCGCCTTTTTGCAATCGATGAACGGCGCCCCGGTCCTGTCCCTTATTTCTTTCACCATCTGTGCAGTAATATCGGCCATTTTAGAATGGTCCCTCCTTCATTTCTTGTATGAATCGGACAAATCAGGGAAACGATACGCGTACCGAAACCAGGATCAGCTTTCCTTGTCGGGCGGCGAATCCTTGTAGGTGTAGTTGTATTCTTCCTCTTCCGTCGACGGCTTTGCGGCGGGCTGCGGCCTCTGTTTTTCCTTCGCCGGGCCGGCCTCCTGAGGGGCTCCCTGCGGCGCGGGGCTTTCGGAAACCGCGACCGAGGTCGAATCCTGCTGTACGGAACCGTCGCCGAATTCCTTGAACACGAATACCTTCCTTTCGACGACGACCTGCTCCTGGTCCGGCTTCTTCACGACCTCACCCGCCTGGAGCTTCTGCTCGTATATGTGCTTTCCTTCGACGCAGGCGTCGGCGATTCTCGACGTGAAGAGCTTTATCGCCCTTATGGCGTCGTCGTTGCTCGGGATGACGTAATCCGCGTCGGCCGGGTCTGAGTTGGTGTCGACGACGGCGATGATCGGAAGACCGAGCCTTCTGGCCTCGTGCACCGCGATGTGCTCCTTACGTGTGTCGACTATATAAAGGGCCTGCGGAATCCTCTTCATAGTGGTTATTCCGCCGAGGAGTAGCTGCAGCTTTTCCATCTCCCTCTTGAGTCCCTTGGCCTCTTTTTTCGGGAGGTGCTCCATCTGGCCTTCTTCTTCCATCTTCTTGAGCTCGAGGAGATAGTCCACGCGCGACCTTATCGTGTTGAAATTGGTCAGCGTTCCGCCGAGCCACCTTGTGTTGACGAACGGCATTCCAGCCCTGGTGGTTTCCTCGGCTATTATGCCCTGGGCCTGCTTCTTCGTGCCCACGAAGAGTATCTCGCCTCCGTTGGCCACGGTGTCTCTCGCGAAATTGTAGGCTTTCCTGAATAGACCGACCGTCTGCTGGAGGTCTATTATGTGTATGCCGTTCCTGCTGCCGAAGATAAACTCCTTCATTTTAGGGTTCCAGTGGCTTATCTGGTGGCCGAAATGGACCCCCGCTTCGAGGAGCTGCTTCATGCTTATGACTTCGTTGATCTGCTCTGTAGGTTGCGTTTCTTCAACCATTAAAATGCCTCCTGATTTGTACCGATTTTGGTTAGGGTAAACGGAGTTTATTAACATAAAATATAACCTTTATCAAGTGTTCACTCAAACGCCTTTGATATCCGCCTTGAAAAATGCTATGTTTCATGGAGCTTAAGATTTTACTCCATGCACGGGAATTTAAAAGAGCCGCGATACCTGTTCATTATCAACCCGGCTGCGGGGCAGGGGAAGACTGCGGGCCTGTTCAATTCGCTGAAATCCCTCATCGAAAAAAGGGGCGCGAAATTCGATTTCAGGATAACGCGCGTCCCCGGCGACGCCGCGGGGTTCGCCCGCGAAGGGGCGGAGAGGGGATATTATACGCACATAATCTCCGCCGGGGGCGACGGAACCTCCCACGAGGTCGTAAACGGCCTTTTGGGGTCGGATGTCATTTTCGGGACAATACCGTCAGGCAGCGGTAACGACTTCCCTAAGGCCGCGGGTGTGCCGCTCGACCCCGTACGCGCCGTGGATACCCTCTTTTCAGGGGACGTAAGGATAGTCGACGTCGGGAGGCTCGGTGACAAGTTCTTTATAAACGGGCTCGGAATCGGGCTCGACGGCGCCGTGTCCCACCGCTTCAAGAAGCTGAAACTCCTCCGGGGCCAGCTCGGGTACGTTTTCGGGGCAGTGCAGGAGGCGCTCTCGTTCAAGGGGTTCGTCACCGGCGTAAAAATAGGAGACTGGGAATACGACGGCCGGCTCCTTCTGGCCGGGGCGTCCAACGGCATGTACCAGGGCGGGAAGTTCAAGCTCGCGCCGGAGGCAAGCGTCGGCGACGGCCTCCTCGATTTTCACATAATAAAAGACATGGGGGCTTTTCAGAGGCTCGTCAAGATTCCGAAGGTGCTTTCTGGCACCCACGCCGGGCTCGAAGAGGTCGAGCTAAGGCGCGGGCGGGAGATGGAGATAACGGTCGAGCGGGCGCTCCCGGCCCACATGGACGGCGAGCCCTTTTACCTCCGGGCGGGGACGCACAAGATCAGCATACTGCCGGGGGCGCTCAAGGTTATTACTGCGCCGGATTCGGATTAGCGACCTCATCCTGGAATCCGAATGAAATTCACATTAACATTGGAAAAATAAAAAATCGGAAATGATTAGAATATTAAAGACCGTCGGCTACTGGATAGCGTTTCTCACGTATACGCTCTTTTTCGGAATTATAGGCATCACACTCGCCTTCATTTCGCCTTCGTCGGCGATCAAGTATGCGGTGAGGCCCTGGGGCTGGCTCATCATCTTCACGACAGCCGTCAAGCTCGATGTTAAAGGGCTCGAAAACATACCGAAGGAGCCCTGCATAATAATGTATAACCACCAGAGCGTCTTCGACATATTCACGTTCATGGCCATACTTCCGATAGACTGGAAGGCCGTCATGAAAAAGGAAGTCCTCGACATGCCTTTCATTGGATGGGTCTCGAAGGTTGCCGGGCATTATTTCGTCGCGAGGGACGGCTCGGAGAGGGATACGAAAGAGGTAAAGAAGATAGCGGAGCGCATACGCTCGGGCCCGTCTGTTTTGATAGCCCCCGAGGGCACCCGCAGCAAGGACGGGAAGCTCCTTCCCTTTCAGAAAGGGGGCTTTTTCATAGCGATGCTGGCGGGTGTGCCCATAGTGCCGATGGTGATGATGGGCGGCGCGAAGATATACGCCAAGACCTCCTGGGTCGTGAATCCCGGAACGATGAAGGTGAGGATTCTCGAGCCCGTCTATCCGGGCGACCTTCCGCGCGGCAAGGAAGGGCGGGAGGAGCTCATGAGAATAGTCAGGGAGCGAATGGAGGAAGTTATAGAAAAGGAAGGCGGTTCGTGACGCCTTTTCACGAAAAAAAGCGCCGCGCCGTTGTTTTATTACAGGCATCGACTATAATAACTCCTCATAAAATCCGCGCTCGCATTTATTGAGTAACTCTTCCCGATAGTCTATAATGATGATGGTCATCATCAGGAAAATTAAATAAGAACTTTAATTAACTAATCTGACGCCCACGGGCATTGATACAACACCATTCGGCGCACGGCTAAGCGGGAGCGGACACGGAATATTCGGAGAAAAAATGGATAATCAAAGGTTAGCCGATCTCGAGCTTAAAACTATAATCGGCCTCGCCGGAATGCCGGTACAGAAAGATCTCGTAAACCCGAGGATGCCGCTCGAAATGGCGAAGAAGGTCAGGGTCACGTTCAGGCCTCTTCCGAGGGATTACGGAAACCAGATAGTAATAAGGTTCAGGGAAAAGCTGGAGCAGAGGCTCCGCCAGAACGGCGTTCAGGTCATCCCCTGGGACGAGGCCGCCGATGTGCCGACAGGGTTCGTCTCGAAGCTCCTCCGCACGAGAAAGGTAAAGAGCAGCATTCACGCCGTCGTCGACGTGAAAAGGGAATATTCCCTGACGAGAACCCTGTTCAGCAGGCTCGCCGAGAGCATATACGTGCACACGAGAAAGCCTAACCGTTCCGTCATGGAGATACTCAAGATAAGCGGCTGGGCCGACGATTTCACAGCGAGATACGTTCAGGACCCTTTCAACACGCAGATAATCACTCTGATGCCGCTCGAGCCGGAATTCGCCGACGGCAGAACGACATACGACCGCAAAATAGCCATAGGCCTCAAGAACCTCATAAGCACGATGTCGGAAATCGTGATGGGAATAGCGCCGGACAAATTCTCGCTCGTTAATATGAACCTTTCCGACTCGATATACATGAACGATGAGCTCGACGAGTTCGTCGTAACGTCGCTCATCCCGAAGATTTACGCCCCGATAAAGCCCCCCGTCCTCACAAGGTTCAAGAAGGGCGAGTACGATCCCTCGGCTTCTGTCTTCGCGAAGCAGCTCGCGGAGCTCGGAAGGCGCGTCGAGCCGACAGCCCTTTTCCCGCAGGGCTCGAAGTTCAGCGAGAAGATATCGAGGCTCTCCCACAGGGACGTCGTCGAAACCATACTCGAAGGCAGAACGGGCGTGTCCTACGGCTTCATAGCCATAGCGGAATCGCCCGGCTACGAAGGACCGGTGACAGTCGGCAAGGAAGAATGGGACACGTTCAGCGTAGTCGAAAGCCTCGGCGACCCAGGCGTGAGAGAGAGCGGCTCCGGCAGGTGGTACGTCAAAACCACGATAAGGGGCGAGAGCATATACCAGCAGGTTCCCGACATCTGGATAGTCACATCCCGCTCGGGAAGCGACAAAACGAACCTCGATTACAACACCGACATAGTCAGGATAGGGGTTATAAAAGGCAAGCTCTACCTCGAAACCCCGCGCGGCGTCGACCTTCACAGGAAAGATATTCGTCCTTCGTTCGATACGTACGTAATACTCGCGCAGGCCCTCGGAACTGCTCTCTACATGCCCGAGCTTATTAAGAACGGCCTCCCGATACTCCATTTCCACGGCTACCCCGACCCGACATGGTTTAACGAAAGCGAATACTTCGCCGGGGCGCGTAACCCGTCTCTTCCGTGCGGCACGGTAGAAGCGGCCCTTCTCAACTATTCCGCCATATACGAAGTCGCCAACAGGAACGGGAAAGACGTCAGGATGCTCTGCCTCGTCGAATCCGACCACGGCGTCAACGTGCTCGGGCTCGATAAGGACTATCTCGTGGAGAGGCTCTCCGAAGGCGTCGTCAGCGGCCGAGTCATGCTCGGCGGAAGATATCTCCCCGATTTAAGGCGGCACGGGCTCATGCCCGAGCCGGGCGACGGCGAAGCGCGGAAGGTCGCGGGCTCCGCGAACTGAGCGGGCTGTTGCGAATCGCCCCGCCTTTGGTATATTGTTGCCTTGACCGAGCGCTCGGCCCGGAAGCACGAGACTCGCGATACCCCTCTTAAAAAAAAGGAAGAATGAGCCGGTGAAAACAGCGAAACTTTATCTCGGACGCCACTGCAAGACGGAATGGAACCTCGAAAGGAGGCTTATCGGCTCGACCGACCTTCCGCTCTGCGATTTCGGCTGGAACGAGGCGAAGGAAACCCTTCCGCTTGTAGAGAGCTACGGATTCGACAGGATAGTGTCGAGCCCGCTTCAGCGCGCGCATCAGACTTCCAGGTTCTACGCCGACAGCCTCGGCATTCCGCTCGACATACACCAGGGGCTGAAGGAGCTCGACCATGGCGACTGGAACGGGCAGAAGTACGACGACCTACTTGCCGATCCGTCGACGAGGTTCAAGGAATGGTTCATGGACGGCGACGTCAGCATACCGATTCCGAACGCCCCCGAGACGCTCGAAGAGGTGCAGCAGCGCATCAGGAAAACCATAAAGGAAATCGCGCTCGCGTACCCTGACGAAAAAGTCCTCGTCGTAATGCACAAGCATATAAGGTCTCTTCTCACCTGCTATCTCAAAGGGGAAAGCCTCTCTAATTTCAGAAAGAACATCGACGAAGCCGTCGAGCCCATAGAATTCCAGGACGAAGACCTTGCCAAGCTTTTGTAAATGAGGGCCGGCCGTTTTTTCTCTCCGAAAGTTTGAATCGAGAATACTCTTATATTCCTGCGGTGAAGTTTTGTTCGCGAATTCGCCAATCTTTCCGAACCGTATATAATGCTGAAAAATCTCCATGACTAAAGGGAAAATAACGAACCGCCCGCCTGCAATAGTAATCAAGCTCGATTCGATAACAGGGCTGGATACGGCGAGGATACTGTCGCGCTACGGCGTGCCCGTCTACGGCGTGGCTGACGATCCGCAGCACTACTGCGTCAAGACGAACTCGTGCAGGGAGGTGTTATTCACGGACACTTCGGGCGAAGGGTTAGTGAAGACCTTGCTCGGCATCGCTGCAAGATTTAAATCGAAGCCCGTCCTTTTCCCGTGCAGCGACGAGAGCGTCAGTATCATCTCTGCCAACAGGGAAACTCTCGGCGAATTTTATAATTTCGTTATGCCGGACGACGGCGTTCTCTCTATGTATATGAATAAGGAAAGCTTTTACAGGTATGCCGAAGAGAACGGTTTTCCCGTCCCTGCCACATTCTTTCCGGAAGAGAAGTCAGACCTCGAAACGATACTCTCTGAAGCGGACCTGCCTTATATCGTAAAACCGGCGCTGAAATCGGCGGAATGGATCGAGCGCTTCAATGACAAGGTGATAAAGGTAAGCTCTCGCGAGGAGCTTCGCGACGTTTTCGAAAGGGGCTCGAAGATCACGGAGAGAATGATAGTGCAGGAATGGATAAAAGGAGATGACTCCAAACTATTCTCATGCATTTTCTATTACGGCAGCGACGGTGAGTGTAAGGTTTCGTTCGTTTCCCGAAAGCTCCGGCAGTGGTACACGGAAAACGGCGACGCAAGCCTCGCGGAGGAATGCATGAACGACGAGATTGCAGGAATAACTCGCGATCTCCTTTCGAATACCGGTTTCTCGGGCATCGGATCCATAGAATACAAGCTCGACGATGAGAGCGGGACATACTATATAATCGAGGCGAATGTCGGCCGGCCCGTTACGAGAATAGCATTGACGGAAGCCGCCGGCGTGCCGCTGCTTTACACAATGTACTGCGACGCCCTCGGCCTGCCGCTCCCTCAAAACCGGGAGCAGCGGTATAAAGGCACGAAGTGGATTTCCTTTCACCGCGATCTCCAGGCCTCCTGGAAATATTACAGGGACGGGAAGCTTTCTATTACAGATTGGATTAAGTCCGTTTATGGCGTCAAGTCTTTCGCCGTCCTCTCCATTCGCGACCCCGGGCCTTTCCTCGCGCTCATCGGGGATGGATTGACGGGATTGTTGAAAAGCTCCCGGAAATAATACCGTAAGTTTTATGATGCCCTGATCGTTTTCCGCCTTGTTTTGACGATCCAATACCGCCGGTTGTGTACCCATTTTACAGTCCGAGATGTATGAGATCGTACGGTCGCACGTATCTCCGCACTGTAAAATAGTGGCCAATATAGCTGCAAGTCCGAATTATCCTATCTATATTTCCTCACCTCTGCCATGGCTGGCACGGCCCTTGCACTATCGTCACGAGTAATAACAAAACTGGGATTCTTCCGGGGAGGTGAACGAAAATGAAAAAGTTTATTGTTGCAGCAGCCCTCGCTCTGGGTGTCTTCGCTTTCAGCCCTGCATTATCGAGCTCGGCGGACGAATATTATTACGGCACTACGCCCGGCTACATGAAGCGGTCGTGGTCCGGACAGTACGACGCCCCCAGCACGACGATAATAAAGAAAAAGGAAACCCGTCAGCACAGGGTTTATTATGTAGACCCTTATAACAACGTCGAATACCGCGAGTATCGCTATGTGGAGCCAGACAACGAGGTGGAGTATCGCGAGTACCGTTACATAGAGCCTGACGACGACGTTGAATACCGTTATTACGTCGAGCCTGACGGCGACGTCGAATACTACTATTACAAAGACTGACGTCAGGGATAGCGAAGATACGGTCCATGCATAATGGCGCGGGTTAGAGAAGAATTTTCACGCGGGAGGTGAAACAAAAATGAAAAAATTCATAACTTCGGCATTCATAGTCCTTACCATGATGTTGTTCGGCTCCGCGCTTTCGAGCTCCGCCGACCAGTACTACTATTACAATAAAGGGCATTCTATAGAACGTCATCGCGGCAGCGGTCATTCGATAGAGCGTCATGGCGGCCGGGATCGCGGATACAGATTGAACCTGATCACGCCTTCAAATCCGTTCGACGACTATTATCACAGGGGTGACAACGAGCGCTACCGTTACAGCAATGACTACGAGCGCCGCTACTATTACTACGATCGCCGTTACGACGATGACCTAGACTTCAAGCTGAACATTTTTTAAATCAGAGAATCGAATCATGGCAGTATAGTGCTCATACGGCCCTGTCCGGACTCATTTCCGGGCAGGGCATTTTTTTATATCCCACGAATCCGTGTCCCGTATTTTTTAGACCACTAGTCGCGGAGCCTGCCGCCGTTCTTCCGGATATTGTCCGAGGAGGGGCTTTCCGCGCCTTCGCGCCTGGTTAAGATATAAAGCTGGCACTGGGGGCCGTTTTATTCTATAATTTCGTACATAATATGGTAGTTTAGGAGGATGTCATGGGATATCTAACAAAGTCATTGCCTTTAATGCTCCTGTCGTTGCTGGCATTTCCGGGTTTTAAAGCCTACGCCCAGACCTACCTGCCTGTCGGCCCTCAAACGAACGTGTCTGTAAACACGATAATCCAGGGCGGATGGGAGCCTTGCTACGCGGATACCTATGATGTCCACATGGACTCGGATACCGTGCTTGCCGGCTGCACCGGAGGCCGCCTGATGCTGGCCTGCCTTGAAACGGGCAGCACCGTCATTTCGCTCCTCGCCCAGGGCGAGCGGAGCGACGTCATATTCGACACCGGCAACACGCAGGACCTTCACATCGCCAATGGCGTCGGCTGGTACTTTAACGACGACAGCGTTTTCTCCTGGGGGTTCGTCAGGCCCGGAGATGGAGTGAGGAAGGAGAACTGCGACATCGCTATTACCGGTGCCAATGACGAAAGGCTCTGCTGGCACCTGAATGACGTTGGCGGATACCGCTGCGGTGCTGTCGCCGGTCTGAATGACTCCCAGGCGTTTCAGCGCATTGTATTCCAGCCAGCGGTGCAGACGAGCTCGATTCCCACGCTCTCGGAGTGGGGTCTCATGGCGATGGCCGGTATTTTAGCGATAGCCGGGCTTCTGTTTATGCGGAGAAGAAAGGCCGCCGCCTGATAATGCTGAAATAGATTGAATCTCGCTGTAGAAAGGGTGGCCTCGGTCACCCTTTCTCGTTCCATCCCTTCCACTCGGTCCCGAATATTCTTATAAAAACCCTCCTCAATATCGTATAATAGTTCAAAATGCATATATTACGGATGTTTAACGAATTTCCCCCGGCCTGTGAACCTTATCAGGGTTCCGGGTTACTAAATATACGAATTCGGCGGAAGGCATGAACGCAACCGTAAACGCGGCTGAATTGCCGGATTCAGAGCTGCTCGAAAAGATTGCGGGCGGCGACAGGGAAGCTTTCAAAATTCTCTACGGGAGATACGTGAGGCAGGTGTTTTCGTTCATATTCAAGCTGACAGGGGATTCGAAATTGACCGAAGAGGTTACGAACGACGTTTTCTTCGACGTGTGGAAAGGGGCGGGTGGATTTCAGGGGAGGTCTGCCGTGCTCACATGGATCTTCGGCATCACGCACAACAAGACAATGAACGAGTTAAGGAAAAAAACGCCCGACCCGGTCGACCCCGAGGAATTCGTGAGAGTAGCTAACCCGGATGACGGGGCGGAGGAAATCGTGGAGAAAAAAGACAGGTCCGAGCGCATGAAGAAGGCCCTTAACGAGCTCTCGCCGGACCACAGGACAGTTCTTGAGCTAACATTTTTCGAGGGTATGTCGTACCAGGAAATTGCGGCAGTCATGGACTGCCCGGTTAACACTGTAAAAACGCGAATGTTCTATGCGAAGGAAAAACTGAAGGAAGTGTTCACGAAGTACGGAATATCGCAGGAGGACTTCGCCCTATGACAGCCGGAAAAATGCCGCACGAAGACATAAGGCTCCTTCTGCCATGGTATCTCAGCGGAAAGCTCGATGCCGAAGAGCTCGAAACAGTGAAGCATCACCTCTCGGAGTGCGCCGACTGCGCAGGAGAGCTGGAAGAGCTTCGCTTCATGGGAGTAGCGATAGCGGAGCCGGACGACTCGCTTGACTCCATGCTCGATATGCGGCTTTCGGAGATGGAATCGAACATCATGGACAGGATAAGTGCCTTCGAGGATTCGCGCGCACCGGAGAAGCGCCCCGCGGCCGCCCCGTTAAAAGCGTCGCTATGGGAAAGGGTTCAGGAGTTCTTCGAAGGATTCAAGCTTCCGCTTCAAATGCCTGCGGGCGTGGCGGCGCTCGTTCTTCTTCAGCTCGCCATAATTATCGGCCTCGCGTATAAAATATACCTCGGCGAGCCCGAGGGCTACGTCGTCCTCAGCGGTCCGCAAGAAACAACGGCTGCAGGGCCCGTGATCATAGTGTCTTTCGTCGATACCGCCACGGAGGCTCAAATAAGGGAAACGCTTTCCGGGATAAACGGGCGCATAATCGACGGCCCGAAGTCGGGCGGGCTATACATCGTAGAGCTTCCGACGGAGGGTAGCTCAGGAAAGTCAGTCGAGCAGGTGATACAGAATCTCAAGTCCGAAAGAGATGTGGTAAAAAATGTATTCAGGGGACAGGCGGAATGAGCGGCTTTGTTCAGTGGGAGGTAAAGGTTATGAGAACAGGGTTGGCAGTTTTACTCCTGGCTGTATTTATCCTGCTTTCCGGAGCAGCAATGTCAGAAGCACAGACGCGCCCGCAGGGTGATACTGTCCCCGGTACGGTTCCGGGAGGCCCGGCTAACGTCCCCGGCCAGGGCCCGAACGACATCCCCGGCGCGGGCCCTAACGATCTTCCGGGAACCGGTCCGAATAATAATGTCCCCGGAACGAACCCGAACGACCAGGTACCCGGAGGCGGGAGAATCCCCGGGCGCGACCGTCCCCCGTTGGGCGGCCTCGATACGCCTAAAGGCGGAGCCGGGCCGGGAAGGGATTCCGTGCCTGTAACGCCGGACAATATAATATCCGAACCCGCTGCGCCCGAGCCCAAGCCCGGCCAGCCGTCTTCCGGGGGCAATGTCCCGCCGCCGGTGATATCCGACCTCCCACCTCTTCCTGACGATCCTTCCATGATACAGCCCGAGCTGGATACGGATTATCTCACTGCGCCGGTGTTTAAGGACGCCGTCCCGGTGATCGCGGATGACGACGCGCAGTACGTGCCCGATCAAGTGGTGGTTCTTCTCCGCGGCGCTTCGGGTAAGGAGGCCGAAATAGACGGACTCGGCGGCAGATACGATCTCGACAGGCTCGACAGCTCGCCCCTTTCCTCGCTCGGCGTTACAATGGTCCTGTTCCGTATACCGGACGGGAGGGCAGTCCCTGCCGTAGTAAACATCCTCGCCGGCGATTCCGCCGTGCTGTTATCTCAGCCGAATTATTACTACGGCTCACTTGCCGGTGAAAATCCGCAGTACGGCGCCGTTAAAATCGGGGCCGACGCCGTTCGTGAGAAAGCGACGGGGAGCGGCATTACAGTTGCAATAATCGATACGGGAATCGACTACAACCACCCCGCGCTTAGCGGCAAGATAGTGCAGAAGGCGGATTTTGTGAGCCCCGACATGAGAGGGTTTACGGGCGAGAGCCACGGCACATCAGTCGCCGGCATCATCGCCGCGTCGGCCGCCGAAGAGGGCGGCATGTCCGGCGTCGCGCCGGGCGTGCGTCTGATCGCTGTGAGGGCCTGCTGGTCCGACCCGGGCAATAACAAGAAGGCCGTGTGCTCGTCCGAAAAACTGGCGAAGGCGATAGATTTCGCGGTCTCCAATAATGCGCAGGTTATCAACCTCAGCGTCGGCGGGCCCAAAGATAACCTCATAGCGGCGCTGATACAATCGGCTTACGGCTCAGGCGTAACAGTCGTCGCGGCGGCCGGTAACGGAGGGGCGAAAGGAAAGCCTGTCTATCCAGCGGCGCTTAACGAAGTGATTGCGGTGTCCGCTACTGATTCAGGCGACAAGCTCTATACCCTCTCCACACGCGGTGATTATATAGACGTCGCCGCGCCGGGCGTGGATATTCTTGGCCCCGCGCCGGGCGGAGCCTGGGGTATGGAGTCGGGCACTTCGCAGGCCGCGGCGCACGTGTCCGGGGCAGTGGCGCTCCTCTTGCAGGACTATCCAGAGCTTTCGCCGTTTCAGGTGAAGCATCTCCTCGGGTCGAGCGCTGTAGATCTCGGAAAACCTGGCAAGGATCAGGAATTCGGCGACGGCAGAATAGACGTCGAAAAAGCCCTCGACAAGCTCGACTTCGCCGGTGAAACCAGCGCGAGATAATCCGGCGTATAAATTCATGATTCCCGCATTAATGTAATCTCCCGATGCATGGGCAGGCATCGTCCTGTCCCGGGCTGTCCCCCTGACCGCCCCGCTATTTTGTTCCCGCATTGAACCTTTTCTCCCGGCCCTCCCACTAACTCTGCAAAACCGCATTAAGGGGGAGATTGAAATGTTAAGTAACGGAATCGGAAAAAGGTTTGGAGTTAACGCGGCGTCGATGCTTCTTGTGATACTGCTCGTATGTCTCGCGATTTTAAACGCGGCTGAAACCTCGCACGCTCAAAAAACCAAGGCGCCGGGAAGGAGCCCCGAGGCTCCCGGCCCAGGGTTCACTTCAAAAAAGGGCGAGCGCGTCGGCAGGGCGGCGGACACCATGTATATAAGGTCTGAAACACACATCGGGTGCAGGGTGGAAGGCTATTCTTATGCGTCCGAAAAAACCTACGAATGCATAGACGACGGCCCGGAGCCGGGATTCGACATTATGATCCCGCAGTACGTCGAGCTGCCCGGCGAGAGCAAGGGGTTCGTCGATGTGCCCCGCGCAGCGTCGAAATTCGTCGCCGACGAGAACGATACGCTCGTTGCGATAACCTTCTCTGCCATGGCGTTCGTCTCCTCGACGGAAGACGACAGGCTCCTGATAAGGGTTCTGGTAGATGGGCAGGAAGCAGCGCCGGGGCCGATAACCCTGACCGGCGGCAGGGACGCCGTCGTGGTCTCGAGCAGCAATTCTTTCACTTTCCTTGCCGAGGTCGATACCGGGATTCACACCGTCCAGGTCCAGTATTCGACTGAGCTCATATCGGGTCACAACTCCTACATTCGTAACGCATCGCTCAAGATAAATACCGGGCTTTCGAGAAGGGACGGCGAGAGCCTTAGCGGAAAGTGGGGCCAGGGCACAAAGAAAAACGACGGGGGATGGTCGCAGATACCGGGCGCTCAGCATACGTTCTACATGCCGGGCGGAGCCGAGGCTGCGATCACTTTTTCGAGCGTTCTGAAGATGACCGATGGCGATTTCATCCTCGTCCGCGCCGTGGTGGACGACGGGGCGTTCGAGCTTTTCCCGGCCGAGGCGCTGATGGCGGGCAGGATGTATCACACCGAGGCCAGAAGCATTACTTTCAACGCCGAAGAACTTCCTCCAGGCCCACACGTGGTTAAGTTCGAATGGCGGAGCAGCATTACCGACGTAGTCGCGGCGGCCGAGATGTTCGAATGGTCCATAGTCGTAAGGACGGAAACGAACGATTCCGACGAAAGCTTCTTCGACGTCGTTTCCCAGAACAATTTCGAGAGCTCCGGCGAAGACTGGTACAAGCCGGTCGGCAATCTTTCGACGAAGGTCAGCGTAAAAGAGGTCTCCGACATAGCCGTCACGTTCAGCGGCGAGCTCGCGGGCTACGGCCTCATATTCGTTGCGCCTACGATAAACGGTAACCCCGTCACCGATCAGGAAGTGATCCTCTACTACCCGACCCTCACCTGCCCGGATGATTCATGCGATAATCCACAGGCGACCGATTCCGGCGCGGCGAGCTACACGTTCGGGCTCAAAAACGTCATACCGAGCGAGGATGCCTACGACATAGGCGTCGCATACCGCGTGCTTCAGGCAGGCGCGAGCACGAAGGGCACGGGCCTCATCGGGGGCTCGAACCTGATAGTAGAGAAAAAGCTCAGGGTCGGCCCCGACCTCGCCGTAGGGCCCAACATGGGACGCGGCTCCAAGAAATACGAATGGATACTCGAACCGGTATACGGAGCGAGAAACCTGCTGACCGTGCTGATCGACCCGGAAGGGGGAGTAAACTCCAAATTCCGTGAGGAGATAGACGACTCTTTCAACGCCGACGCCAACAGCCTGAAGGATTACTTCCTCGTGGTGTCGGGCGGAAGGCTCGAAGTAAAGAAGGCCGCTACGCTCGGAACATACGAGGCGAAGC
>CAZPHQ010000027.1:0-47905 GCA_964586675.1 uncultured Spirochaetia bacterium
ACTATGTCGAAAAAAGACACTACGTGTCCCCCGTCCCGTGACTTTTGCTACTTTTCATCAAGGAAAAATAGGAAAGCATTTGCCTTTTCTTCGAAGTCTAAAAACTTAGCATAACAAACCCCATCCCCCTTCAAAATCCTTTCCTCCTCCCGCTCGTAATAATCCCTAAATCCTTTCGAGGGAGACGATCATGGGATTCAAAAAAAGAATGAGAGTGATACTGAAGTCCCGGTTCAACGACTGGCTTACGAGAGCCGAGGACCCGGCGCAAATCCTCGCGCAGGCAGTCGAGGAAATGGACGAAGGGCTCGAACGCGCCCGCATACGGCTTGCCGCAATCAAGGCCGGAATAGAAGAGCGCTCGAAGCTGATTAAACGCACAAAGGAAATGGCCGCCTACTGGCAGGAGCGCGCCGAGGAATACGTCAGGCAGGGAATGGACGAAAACGCCGGCGAGGCCGTGCGCCGGAGGAGGCTCATCGACGAGAAGGAACGGCATCTTTCGGCCGTCCAGGCGAAGGAAGAGGAAGCGTTTTCGGAGTACGAAGCGAGGTACGAATCGCTCGCCGAGAGGGTCCGCGCCGCCAAGGAAAAAAAGACAGTCCTCCTCTGCGAGCTTTCTTCGAGGGAAAGCGGTCGGCCGGAAAATCCGGCGGGCGTTTCGCCTGAATGTCGGACCGAGGAGCCGTTCCAGGTATTCAGGCGGATCGAGGAAAGGGTTGCCGGCGAAATCGCCTCGCTCGAAGCTTCGCGTGAGCATGATAAGGAAGCGTGGAAGAGGGAAGAGAGGCTTGTAGCCGAAGAGGTCGAAGCCATTAAAAAGAACATTCAAAAAGGAGGAAGCAAGAAATGAAAAAACGCATCGTAGCTCTAACCGCATTACTCATGCTCTTGTTCACGTCCGGAGTGAAGTACATCTTCGCGTTCCCTGTGATACCCAAGCCCGGGGGGGAGGGGGCCCTGTCGTGGGACATCCGGCTCGGGAGCCCCTATGTCCTTAAGGGCGGGGAGCGTGAAATGCTCCTCAATATCAAGCTCAGGGGCAAGGAGGCGGTGCTCAGCGAGAGGACGCCCGTTAACCTCGTCCTCGTTATCGACCGGAGCGGCTCCATGTCCGACAGGGGAAAAATGGAGTACGCGAAGGAGTCGGCGCGGCGAATAATCGGCCTCCTCGGAAAGGAGGACAGGCTCGCGATCGTCGCGTATTCGACGGATGTCGAGGTGCTGCTCCCCGCGCGGAAGGTAGCCGATAGAGAGGCCGCGCTGTCGGTCATAGATTCGCTCTACCCGACAGATTCGACAAACCTCTCGGGCGGGCTCACAGCCGGCATAGGGCAGCTCAAATCCCTGCCGAGGGATAAGTACGTGAACCGCGTGATACTCCTCTCCGACGGGCTCGCCAACGAAGGCATAACCGACCCCGCCGAGCTCGGCAGGATAGCGAGCCGCGCGTCCGAGGGCGGTATACACGTCACTACCATGGGCCTCGGCGCAGACTACGACGAGAACCTCATGACGGGCATCGCGGAGCACGGCGCGGGCAACTACTATTTCATCGAATCCCCGAATCAGCTCGCGGGTATATTCGAGAAGGAGTTCGGCCAGATGTCGGCGGCTGTCGCGAGAGATACCGTAATAAAGCTCGCCCTCGCCCCCGGGGTCAGGATAGACGAGGTCTACGGCTACGAGTATTCGTCCAAGGGCGCTGCCGCCGAGATAAAGCTCGGGGATTTCTTCGGTGGACAGGAGAGGGACATACTCGTAAGGCTCACTGTCCCTGCCGATACGAATGGTAAAAGGGAGCTCGTCTCGGCGTCCCTCTCCTACGGCGATCTCCTGAAACAAGGCGCGCCGGTATCTCTGACAAAGACGCTTGCATATGAAGTCACGTCCGATGCCGGCAAGGTCACGGCAAGCGAGGACAAGTCGGTCCGCTCGAGGTGGGTCTCCGTCGATACTGCGTCCGTTTTCAGGAAGGCCACCATGGCCTACGAGAGCGGCGACTCCGACGGCGCCCGCTCTTACCTCGAAAGCGCCTACGACAGAATAGTCGAGCTCAACAACAGCCCCTACGGGAACTCGAGGACCGTGAAGCAGGAGCAGGAACTGAAGGACGCCGTTCAGCAGATGGCCGCTCCTCCCGCCCCGTCGTCCGAGGAAGGCAGGGTGATGATTAAGGGGCAGAAGGCTGGCGCGAGAGAGGCGCAGAAATAATGTCGGGCTCGAAGGCGTCGCCGGGCCTGTTGTCCCCGGCGTCGCCCCGTCCTGTGCGGCTCAATGCGTAAAAGGAGAAAAAGATGATGAAACGAATCAACTACTCGATAATCTTTCCCGTTTTACTCTCCGGCGCATGGGGTGTGATCGTGCTCATGCTTTACGGCCTCTTCTCGATCGCTGTAATACCGTATGGCCTGTACTACCCCCTCCTCCTCTCCGGGGCGGCGGCCGCTTCGGGTATCTTCCGCGGCGTGCCTTTGTGGAAGGCGGCGTTTGTCGGATTCGTGTCGGGATTCGTATATACGCTCCTTTCTTTCACAGCTCCCCTCCTGGGCGCGGTTCTCGCCGGCGCGTGTCTCGGAGGGGGCGTAGCGCGCGGAGGAAAGCCTGGAATCCTCCTTCAGGCGCTTAAGGGCGCGCTCCTGTTTCCCGTCTTCGTTGCCGGAGGGGCCTACCTCGGCGCCCTGGCATTTTCCGGCTCGCTTCCGACAGTATTATTGTGGGCTTCGTGGCTCGGCCTCTCTGTCGGCGTCATAACGACGCCGTTTTTCAAGAGCGGCGTTCCATCGGCTAGAAACGGCGTCGACGACCGTATACGGGATTTTACGCGCGAAGCCCGCGATATAGAGAGCGAGCTCCGCGAGCTCTGCGAGAGGCTGGTGTGAGGCAGATTTCAGGGTAGCTGCCGGGTCCGCTCGTTGGTCCTATATCTCCAACGGGTACATCAATATCCAGAGCGGCTTTAACTGCGAAATTAATGTTTTACTAAAGGTATTCCAAACTTTACCGAAATGCTGTAGAATTAGCTCATACCAAGAGGAGGATGACCGGTATGAGCCACCTTGTGCGGACAGCATTATTCGCTTTATCGGCGCTATTTTTCCTTGCAATATTAACCGGCGCGCCTGAAACATTAACCGGTGCACCCGAAACCGTCGTTTCTCAGGACGCAACCGGCCCTGAAGCCGAGGTTGACTTCAACGCCGAAGCCCAGCGCAATTTCTGCGCCGTCAGGTGGACGGAGCAATATCGGGGCCGGAAGGCGGA
The DNA here is from genome assembly GCA_964586675.1 of uncultured Spirochaetia bacterium. GTDB lineage: Bacteria > Desulfobacterota_D > UBA1144 > Nemesobacterales > UBA2774 > JADLGH01. The sequence goes on from CAZPHQ010000027.1 coordinate 3,265, forward strand.
CATAGAAGTCAGGACAGGTGGTACGCACAACGAGGTCGCCGTATTCTACTGCCCAAACTGCAGCCTGTACGATAATTTCGTAAGGCCGTTTCTCGATTCGGAGTACAGGGGCAAGACGGGCATGATGAGGCTCTCGGAATGCGGTTTCCAGAAGGCCGTATTCAAGGACAACCACGGCACGGAGGGAATAGTTGTCGACGTTCAGCACGTATTCCCCAATCCTAGAAGGGCTGTATGCGTGGAAGACTGGAGCATGCGTTACCAGAAAAAATATCCTCAGGTAAAGGTATCGTCCCGCGGCGAGTTCGACGAATCCATAGTGTTCTCGTGCTCCGGCTGCACCTCGAACGAAGCCTTCATACTTCCGTTCCTCGAATCGGATCATGATGGTATAACGGTTATGGACAAGCTCAGGAGCTGCGGCTTTACGGAAGTCGTTTTCACGAACGCCTCGGGGACGAGCGAAGTCGTGAGGCAGGTGCGCTGACTGCGCCGGGCTTGACAAAATCCCGCCGGCTAATAATTTAATCTCATGCCCCGCCGGGGGCGGACTCGATAATAATAAACACGGGGGCTTTAATTTGGACGGCGTCGGCACATTTCCGTTCGGCTGGGTTAGAGAGTCAGGTGGAGAGAACTGGCAGATAATCTGGGACCAGAAGACGAAAGTCCTTTTCGCGAAGGGCACGAAGTCGAAAGAGGTTCTGGAGATAGGAAAGTCCTCGACTTGGGTCGATGCGAAGGCATTCGCCGACGAGGTTATGGAAAGCCCCGGCCGCTATCTGGCAAGGCCCGAGGGCAAGGCTGTATAGCGCCCCGGTTTTATTCTCGACGATCCGGAGCTTGCATGGAATAAAACAGGCAACGCGCCGGTAAGGTTCTTCCAGGCAGCATTCAATGGCGGACTTGCACGGCATCTGTTTCACTGACCGCGCCTATGAATAGACTCACGAGGTACATGGAGCAGGAGCTCGTATCCATCCCTTCGGGCGGCGGGAAAGTAGACGGGCTTTACTATCACAGTAAGGACTCCACTCCCGGCTCCCCCGCGGGCAACACCGCAATAATCCACATACACGGCTTTTTAGGGAATTTCCTCGACGGCACGCAGCGCTTCCTCCCGCCCATACTAGCCGAGAGCGGATATTCGTCGCTCGCCATAAATACGCGCATGGCCAACTTTGGCCTCTTCTTTGGGTACGGCATAATAGACGACGTCCTCCCGCAGATAGATGCGTCGGCGGAGTATCTCCTCCGCCTCGGCTTCGAGAATATCATAGTCTCGGGATACAGTCTCGGGACCTGTATAGTTTTGAGATACGCCGCCGAAAGGAACGACCCCGGGCGCTACCCATATCTGAAGGGCTTCATCTCCCTTGCGACTCCTTACTCCATGCCTGAATCGATACGGCGGCGCTGGAACAGGTGGGACAGCGAGCCCGCCTACGACGAGGTATACCACGAGGCGAAGGAAATACTCAGGCCCGACCCGTACACGACTAACCAGGACCGCACAATTCTCATATACAAGGCGCGCGGCAACACCTATCTCCCCTGGCACACCGAAATATACACCTATAAAACGTGGTGGTTCCTCGCGGGCCCCGAGGCCGAAACGGCGAAGGCGCACCTCATGATAGAGCGTGTGAAGCTGCCTATCCTTCTCGTCCAGGGCTGGCACGACGAAGTCGTAAGGCCCGAGGAGACGCACGACCTCGTCAGAATAGCGCTCGAGTCCGGCAACGGCGACGTATCCGCTTTTTACGTCAACGCGGGGCACACGTTCGAGGGCAGCGAAAAGGAGCTCGGCGAGATAATAGTGAACTGGCTCGACAAGAGATTTAAGGCCTGAAGCGGAAGGGTGTAATGGTTCCGAGACAGAGAAGACTTGTGAGCTTTGAAGCCGAAGACGGGTTCCTCATAAACGGGCTCCTCGTATCCGGAGAATTCCAGTCCGAAAAAGAGCTCCACGAGGCCCCGATAGTGCTCGTCGTCCACGGGGTCCTCGGACACTTTCTCGCGAGGGGCACCCCGAGGGTCCTTCCCAATGCTTTAGTGGAGCACGGCTTCAGCTCGTTTTCCATAAACACCCGAATGGCGTTCACGGGGCAGATATTCGGCGGCGGAATATTCGACGAGTCCGCGCTCGACATCGAAGCCGCCGTGGCCGTTCTTGCCGAGGAAGGGTTCAAGAATATAATCGTCCTTGGCTGGAGCCTGGGAGCGAACATCTCCGTATACTATGCAGTAAGGGGCGCCCATAAAAACGTAAAAGGGCTCATACTGGAAGGATGCTCGTCCTCGCTCCCCGCGTCGAATAAAAAGCGGCTCGACAAGTGGCAGAGCATCCCGTCCTACGACCACATCTACGAGATCGCGAAGAAGGTCTTGAAGCCCGACCCGATGACGACCGAAAACGACAGGGTGTTCATAGTCTACAGGGCCTGGGGGCCCAACTTCAGCCCGGCCGAGGCGGAGATGTTCACATACCGCACCTGGTGGTTCATGAGGAGCCCCGAGGCGCACAACGCCAAGACGAACGAAATCATATCGAAGGTTAAGCTCCCAATACTCTTCATACACGGCGAGCACGACGACGTCGTCGGACACGAAGAAGTCCAAGAGCTCCTGGCGATACTCAAAAGATCCGGGAATAAAAAATCCGAGCTCGTATTCATACCGGATGCCAAGCACGACTGCATGGAAAACCCGTACGCAACCCAGGAAGTCCTTAACCGCTGGCTCTCGGGGTTCGACAGATCCACTGGCAAACGTAAATCGGTATAGTAGTATAGGAAAGCTGATGGAATCCGGGTGCGAAATCCTCATCGTCGGCGCAGGCATCACAGGCCTTGCGGCCGCGCGCGAGCTTACGAGGCGCGGCTACGGCGGCATCACGATAATCGAAAAGGAGGAATCCACGGGGGCACACGCGAGCGGGAGGAACAGCGGCGTCCTCCACGCCGGCATCTACTACACGGCGGGCTCGAACAAGGCTTACTATTGTGTCAGGGGCGGGCGGCTCATGAAGGAGTTCTGCCGCGAGAAGGGCCTCATGCTCGTCGAGAACGGGAAGGTCATTGTCCCCGGGAGCCCGGATAAAGACTATCTCCTCGACGAGCTCAAGCGAAGGGCCGACGACGCCGGGGCGAGGTCCGAAATTATAGACCGGAAACATCTCCTCAGGCTCGAGCCACACGCGGCCCCGGTCGAAAGGGCGCTACATTCGCCTGATACTGCAGTCGTCGATCCCAAAGAAATTCTTCTGGCCCTGAGAGACGAGCTCGAAGCCTCGGGTGTCACGATAAAGTTCGGCACGGCTTTCTCCGGCCTCAAGGGCTCACGAACCGCGGCGACCTCGTCCGGAGACATAACCTTCTCGAAGTTCATAAACGCAGCCGGCGCCTACGCCGACAGGGTCGCATCTGCTTTCGGCGTCGGCGGCCAGTATAAAACGCTCCCCTTCAAGGGAACCTACAAGAAGCTCATTAAGCAGAGGGCCTGGCTCGTAAAGGCCAACATCTATCCCGTCCCCGACCTCGGCAATCCCTTCCTCGGTGTACATTTCACGAAGAGCGTTCACGGCGAAGTCTACATCGGCCCGACGGCGATACCCGCGTTCGGGAGGGAGGAGTACGGTGTCTTCGACGACCTCTCCGCGGAATCGCTCTCCATACTCCTCCGCGACGGAATACTGCTCATGGTGAATCCCGATTTCAGGAGGGCGGCGCTTACGGAGATAAAAAAATATTCGACGGATGTTCTTATTAAAGAGGCGAGGGGGCTTCTTCCCGAGCTCTCGAGGAGCGACATCGAAGACACTCCCAAGTGCGGCATTCGCCCCCAGCTCGTCGACTGGACGACGAAAAAGCTCGTGAACGATTTCGTCCTCGTGAGAGACGGCGACTCGCTTCACGTCTTAAACGCAATCTCCCCTGCCTTCACGTGCTCTCTCGCATTCGCCGGGCACGTGGCCGATACACTTCTGGCCTGACGCATGCATAAGATCCGCCTGGCCATGTTTCTTGTTACAAATAATTGTCAACGACGCAGGCTGCGGTAATATATCAACTCGGGAGTATCGCGACGGAGGCGGCTTCGCCTCCCGCTCAGTCCATTAAAACCGGGGGCGATCCCCCAGTGTGAGGTAAAAAGCAAATGCCGGAATTGAGGATTATCCGCACGTACGCCGACAAGCCCGGAAACTCGATAAAAAATTATCTGTCGGACGGCGGTTACACAGCCCTTCCGAAGGCGCTCAAAATGACGCCTGAGGCGATCATAGACGAGGTCAAGAAATCGGGCCTCAGGGGCAGGGGCGGCGCGGGCTTTCCGACCGGCATAAAGTGGGGCTTCATTCAGCGCGATTCCAAAAAGCCGATCTACCTTTGCTGCAACGCCGACGAGAGCGAGCCCGGGAGCTTTAAGGACAGGGAGATAATGGAGCAGGGGCCCCACCAGCTAATAGAGGGCATCGCAATCGCCTGCTACGCCATCAACTCGCACAAATCCTACATCTACATCAGGGGCGAAATGCCCTACGGCGCAAAGGTTCTCGACAACGCCATCAGGGAGGCCTACGATAAAGGCTACCTCGGGAAGAACATACTCGGCTCGGGGTTCGACCTCGACGTCGTCGTCTTCAGGGGCGCCGGGGCCTACATCTGCGGCGAGGAAACTGGCCTCCTCGAATCCATAGAAGGGAAGAACGGCGAGCCGAGGCCGAAGCCGCCGTTCCCGGCGCAGGTAGGTCTCTTCGGCTGCCCGACTATCATCAACAACGTCGAGACCCTCGCATTCGTGCCTCACATCCTAAACAGGGGCTCCGAATGGTTCGCCGCGATAGGCACCCCCAAGAACGCCGGCACGAAGATATTCGGGCTCTGCGGACAGATCAACAAGCCCGGCCTCTACGAGCTTCCGCTCGGCATTCCGCTCCGCCAGCTCATAGACGAATACGGCGGCGGCGTCCCCGGCGGAAGAAGGGTCAAGGCCGTCTCACCCGGCGGCTCTTCGGCGGCGGTGCTGTCGGCGGAAGAGCTCGACATCACGATGGACTTCGATTCCCTCGCGGCCGTGGGCTCAATGCTCGGGACTGCCGGGGTAACCGTCATGGACGACGAAACCTGCATGGTCAGGGTCGCCCAGAACCTCGCCCACTTCTACAGGGACGAGTCCTGCGGGCAGTGCGTCCAGTGCAGGGAAGGCACATGGTGGCTCGAAAAGATGCTCACGACCATCGAAGAGGGCAGGGGCAGGATGGAATATATAGACACGCTCTTGGACGCGTGCTCCCAGATGAGGGGCACGACGATATGCGCCTTGGCCGACGGCTGCGCAATGCCGGTCGAGTCCATAGTCAAAAAATTCCGGAGCGAATTCGAAGAGCACATCCGGCTCGGCAGGTGCCCGTTCGGTCATAAGCACATGGGCGAGTGGATGTAAAAGGCATACCGCTCCAGAAAAGCCCCGTCTCCGGCTTCAAAAAGTCATCACCAAGACGAAACATACCCATCATATTTTTTCGGCTGTAAAACTGCGGTCAGGTGGGGTTTGCCGGTCTGCGGGGAAGATTACTGCGCGTTCTTTTTGGTTTCGGATGAAGAGGGAGGGGTTTCGAGACCGTGGTCCTGCAGCTTCCTGGAATCGTCCTTCGAAGGGGTGACGTCGATTTCGTCGTCCTTCATCGATTTCCTGAATCCCTTTATCCCCTTTCCGAGCGAAGAGCCCAAGTCTCCCAGCCTGCTTGGCCCGAATATCAGAAGAAGTATGCCGAGTATTATTAAAAGCTCAGTTACGCCAAAATGGCCCATCGTTATTACCTCTCTAGGTATAAAGTACAGATATTCTGGAGCACTGTCAAACCAATTATCTTATCCTCAGGGCTGTTTGATGCCCCGGAATCTTCTTTATATTCGGCGAATATCCCTTGATATGAATTGATAAACGTATTGGTTTGCTCTCCTTTTATGATGGTCTAGGGCTGAACCAATCCGCAGTCAAACTCTTCACCGGCATCAGAATTGAGTGTTGTGCTAAATCCGAATTCGCTAAGCGGCGTGATATTGGTAAAGTCGGTTATGACATCGGTTTCTGTATTGGTGCATCTCAGAAAACCGCAGTCTATAACTTCACATTCAAACAAGTCGAAATTTAGAGGAAATTCATCAGCAGGATCTTCGGAATTCCTACACTGCCAGAAATTACATTGTGAGTATATGGTCTCTGCAACGCAAGCCGAGTTTAGAAGATTGACAGTTTCTCTTGGGCAATTGGAATTATCATCGTTGCAACTTATGGTTGATAGAGTTACAAGTAATAGAATGAGATAGACAAAAACTGAGTATGATGCAGAACTGGTTTTTAATTTATTTTTCATTGTAGAATTTTTCATACACCATTCCTTACCATAGATTTTGATGTCTCGGATATCATATTTAATTGAGCTAATAAATTCAATAACTAGTCATTATTAATGATACTCATGGCTTGAACAACAGTGAAAAGTATTATGACCGCTTGGGGTCATATCTGCACAACTACCAGGTGAAGGTCCGTGGGTAAAACCATACGTATGTTGCAATTCATGTCTTATTAACCACATGGCTCCCCTGAATCTGTTCTGGGCAATCCATATTATTCCATTCTTGCTGGTAGCAACAGCGTCATTTAAATTTCCATCACCTGTGTCTGTAGTAGCACACGCCCAGGCTCCTGACCCGGATCCACCACAAAGATTAAATACATTTCTCATCTCTTGATCACTTAGATAAACATTAATTTTTAATCCGCTGGGCTGACAATAACGCACAGAAGGATTATGAGAATTTCCCATGCAATAAGTTGTTGATAAAGCCGCGTTGGCTGCTGAAGGATGATTATTACCATACAATTGATACTCAACTGGGAATCTGTCCACATTTCCCATTATATGTGATGACATTGAATTTATATGACAATCGTTCACTTGATAATGATAAGTAATCTCAATCGAAGGTGCATTATTGCTTCTGGGACAGTTGCCGGCACAGATTGCTCTTTGCTGTGGATTGCTATAGATACCACAATTAATAAGTTGAGTGGTTCCTGCGGGAAATGTTACGTTTCCATTACAATTAGGTACGGGGATAGCGCCAGCCCATGCTTCTGTAGTACTAAAAAAATGTGACCAGTTAACTTCGATTCGTCGATATAGGACCGAGAAAAACTCGTCAAGATAGGGTTCAACTTTCATGTTAGGATCCGGAGGTTCTTGAAACCGTATATATATTTCTTTCTTGCCAGATGTTTTTGACCATTCCATGATTTCATCTATGTTATTGTATTCTGGAGATATAACGAAATATGCTCTTTGGTCATTTGGGTCAGTGGGGTTTATAGCAAATTGAGGACGCTCCTCTGCAATCCACTTATAACCTGTAGGCAGGCTTGATTTTACCGATAGACTCAATCGAGCAGGATTACCCACTATTACAATATCGGGCACTTCACTCACACTATGGCTCAGATAACTAAATCCCGTCAGTATAATTACAAAAACAAAACCTCCGAACCAAATTTTCTTTTTCATATAGCACCTCCAATTATTAATTTATTCACAATATAACAGTTATTTTAATTCCATGTCAAATCTTTTCACAAAATTGTCGAGTTCCCATACGTAGCTTGATTTCTAGAAATGTTCCGGGCTATTCGGGATGTTTTTTCGGGCTGAAAACCACAGCGTCTCTGGGTTCCGAGACCCTAAATTTTCCTTGACACCCCGGAGCATAGCAAACATACTCATTTTTACGGGGGTGATTCACTATGGCGGAAGAAAAAAGAACAGGGGAAAAGCGCGGTTCCCGGTCCGGGCGGTCGGCGTCCCGCAGTCTCGCCAACGGCAGCGGGAAAAACGGGCACGAGTCCGGAAGGACGGCCCCGAAGCCGCACGCGAAGGGCAGGGGAGCTTCGCGGAAAGCCGGTAAAAAAGGCCAGGCGGCCGGAGCCGGAAGCTTAACCGCCACGGCTGCCGGGATGATACGCAAAAAACCGGTGCTTTCGATGCTCGCCGCGTTCGCGGCCGGAATTATTATCGGCTTCCGTCCCGGCCGCGGGTGATAGCGGCGCTTTAAGCTCCGATACGTCAGGCGCAGGGGGAACAAGATGGACCTTTCCGGCATTTTCGAATACGACCAGTCCGAGATCAAGATACTGATTCACGTCGTGGTCGCCATGCTCCTTGGCGCCGTCGTCGGGCTCGACCGCGAGCTCGAGGACAAACCCGCCGGGCTCAGGACCAACATGCTCGTCGCCGGCTCCGCCGCGCTTCTCGTATGGCTCGGGCGTCTCGTGGTGCCGTGGTACGGGCTTAACGACGTGGCGCTGGGATCGGACCCCCTCAGGATAATCGGCGCGATAATAACGGGCGTCAGCTTCCTCGGGGCGGGCACGATAATAAGGGGAGGACGCTCCGGCAAGGTCCACGGCCTCACGACAGCGGCGACGCTCCTCTTCGTGGCCTCGGTCGGCATATGTGTCGCCCTTTCGAAGATAGTGACCGCTATAGGAGTAACGCTGATCGCGCTTCTCACGCTCCGGGGCCTAGGCTACCTCGAGCAGAGGCTCCGCCCCGGCGGCAAAAAACCCTGAGCCCCTGACAACGCTTCTTTTCCCCTCTACCCCTGCAAATTTCCCTCGAAACCGGTTCCCGCGTGTGATAGATTTAGAAAAGAATTACAGTTATCTAAATTGGCAGGGGGTGCGTGATGCTCGGATGGGCCATAACATTCCTCGTTATAGCCATAATCGCGGCGATACTCGGATTCGGCGGGATCGCAGGCGCGGCGACGGGAATAGCGAAGATACTGTTTTTCGTCTTTCTCGTTATTTTTATCGTTTCCCTGATATTCGGCAGACGTCCTCCCGCGTAATCCGTCCGTGCGCTCAGGGCAGGGGCTTATTCCCACTCTTCCCTACGAGCTCCGGGGACACGTCTCCCGTAATCAGCCTGACGCCTCTCTTTCGGGTGAAGTAGTTCCACGCCCACTGAAAGAGGACGAGCACCTTGTTATCGAATTCGATGAGATAGCTTATGTGGACGAACGCCCATATGAGCCAGGCGGGAAAGCCCGAGAACCTGAGCTTCCCGAGGTCGGCCACGGCGGCGTTCCGGCCTATGACGGCGAGGTTCCCCTTGTCGGAGTACCTGAACTCCTTCGTCTCCTTCCCGGCGAGCCTGTCCGCTATCAGCCCGGCGACGTAGCTCCCCTCCTGCATCGCGACCTGCGCGACGCCGGGAAGCGGCTTTCCCGTCTGATGTGAAAAATTCGCGAGGTCCCCTATGACGAAAATGTCCGGCCTGCCGGGTACTGTAAGGTCGGGCGCCACCATCACCCTCCCGCCGCTGTCGAGCTCGGCCCCGGCCCTTTCCTGGAGAACCTTGCCGAGAAAGGAAGCCTTGACGCCCGCCGTCCAGAGGATAGTCCTCGACTGTATAATCTCCGGTACGCCGTTTCTCAGTATGTGGACCCTGTTCCCCTTTATGTCGGTGACGAGCGTGTTGAGCCTTATGGTCACTCCGAGGCTTCTTAGAGATTCCTCGGCCTTTTTCGAGAGGTCTTCGGGATAGGCGGGGAGAACATGATCCCTCCCCTCTATGAGCACTATGCACGTCTGCCTCGTGTCTATATTCCTGAAATCGTTCTTGAGCGTAGTCCGCGCAAGCTCGCCTATAGTGCCCGCGAGCTCGACGCCCGTCGGCCCCGCGCCGACGATAAGAAACGTCATCCACTCGCGCTGTATGTTCGGGTCGGGCTCCCTCTCGGCCGCCTCGAAGGAAAGAAGAATCTTTTGCCTCATTACGAGCGCATCCTCTACAGTCTTAAGCCCCGGCGCGTCCTTCGTCCATTCCTCGTGCCCGAAATAGTGATGATGGGAGCCCGTGGCTACGATAAGCGTGTCGTACGTCAGCCTCCCGTCCCTGAGGACGACAGTCTTCTCGCCCGGGAGAATGTCCGTAACCTCTGCCTGGTAGACGTGCGTATTCTTGTAGCGGTTTAAAATCATCCTGAGAGGCGAGGCGATCTCGCCGGGCGAAAGCCACCCGGCAGCCACCTGATAAAGGAGCGGCTGAAACAGGTGAAAGTTTCTTTTGTCGACAAGCGTTACCCTGAGGCCGAGCTTCGAGAGCTTCTTGGCGGCGTAAAGACCCCCGAAACCGCCCCCTAGTATGACGACGTGATGCGTTTTTCCGGCTTCGGAATCCACGGCAACCCCCTCGTTCGTTATTATACGCGTTTTACCGCGCAAAGGATTCCCGCGGCAGGGCTCCGTCAGTAGCTGACGAAATAATTCACACCGTGCTGCTCGGGGTAAAGCACTAGGCGAAATGAAATTCTATCATGAAGTCCGGGGGAAGATTACAAGAATTCAATAAAGCCTGGAAAACTCGATTCATTCGTATAACGGGAAATTTTCGAACCTCCGGCGAGGTTTAGAAAGTAACCGCCGCGAGGACGAAGCTGAGAACGACCATGAACGCGATTATGCACATCATGACGACAGGGGTTTTCGGGTTGTAGCCCCTGTGCGCGTTGGGGACGCTCGACTGGGAAAAGCTTTCCCTTCTCTCCATGAGCCCCTTTTTCACAGCCGGCGCGCCGGCGTGCGCGGCAGTATGCGTCTTCTCCGCATGGGCTTCGGCAGCTTTCTCCACGCGGGCTTCCGCCACCACCTCCTTGGCCTCTACGCGCTCTTCCACTTTCTCGGCGGCTTCTCTTTCGGCTTCGAGCTCTTTCTCTTCAGTCATTATATCTACGTCCTTTGCCTATACCTTATACCTTGGTTTGGTTACAGCAATTCTTATCTGCCGGTTGGTCAATATTTCTTCGGCCGGGAAACGCCTCGCAACGCGGCGCGCGCCTATATGTGTCCGAAGGCATACTCCTGCGCAACCTTGAGCTGGTACTTGAGCTCGCCTATAAGTATCCTTTGCAGGTCGCTCCACGCAAGCATGCCGTGATAATCGCCGTCCTCGTCGAGTATGAAGAGGTGCGAAATGGCGTTCGAGCTCATGAGATCGAGACAATCGTAAAACGACGTTTCGAGCGTTACAGTCCTGAGCTCGGTGCTCATTATGTCCGACACCCTGACTTCCGACGGCTTCCTGCCGAGGGCCACTATTTTCGTGGAGAAGTCCGAATGCCCGACGACGCCCACCATCTTGCCGTCCTTCATTACGCCCGTGGTCCTGACCTTGAAGTTCCTCAGCTTGAGGGCTGCTACGTCGGCTGTATCTTCGGCATCCACGAAATAAATCCTGTTCCTGACGCCGATAAGATCCTTTACCTTGAGATCTTCGAGCATGGATGCTTACCCCCCTGTGTATTTATCCGTTCGAAGCTTTGTTAAGGCTATTTGCCCACTTATATATCATTCTAGCACAAAATCAAAGTTCAAAGAACCCCCTATTTTCGCTCCCTTGGAAAGAGCGTTCCGGCCTGTTCGATGCAAGTAAATATAGACCGTCAGGCAGTCCCGCCGCCTGCCTGCATTCCCCGGCCCCTTGAATTAGTGAAACCGTACCAATACAATAAATAACGGAAGTAGCGGTTCCAGGATATTCGTTATTAAACAATCTCGAATCCCACACGACAGGAGGATTTAAAATGGCGGATTATGTACATCCGGAGGCTTTGGTCAGCACCGAATGGGTGTCTGAGCATCTTAAGGACCCGTCGGTTCGCATAGTCGAATCCGACGAAGACGTGCTTCTTTACGATACCGGCCATATCGAGGGCTCTGTCAAGATCGACTGGCAGGCGGACCTCCAGGACCAGACGGTAAGGGATTATATAGACAAAGTTAGGTTCGAAAAGCTTCTTTCCGAAAAGGGCATCGCGAACGACACCACTATCGTTTTCTACGGAGACAGGAACAACTGGTGGGCTTGCTACGCGTTCTGGGTGTTCAAGCTCTTCGGGCACGAGAAATGCGTCGTGATGAACGGCGGCAGGCAGAAATGGGTCGAGGAAGGAAGGCCGCTCACTAAAGAAGTGCCTTCTTATCCGAAAACGTCCTACAAATCCCCGGGCATCGACGCCTCTATACGCGCGTTCAGGGACGATGTGGTAAAGCATCTCGATGGGAAAAAGCCGCTCATCGACGTCCGCTCCCCGAAAGAGTTCACTGGCGAGCTTCTTCACATGGAGGCTTATCCCCAGGAAGGCGCGCTCAGGGGCGGTCACATACCCGGCGCGAAGAACGTTCCGTGGGCGACCGCAGCGAGGGAAGACGGCACATTCAAATCGGCCGACGAGCTTCGCGGGATCTACATCGAAGACAAGGGCCTTAAGGAAGGCGACGACGTGATCGCCTACTGCAGAATCGGCGAGCGCTCGTCTCACACCTGGTTCGTTCTGACGTACCTCCTCGGCTTCGGCAAGGTCAGGAACTACGACGGCTCCTGGACCGAATGGGGCAACCTGGTCAAGGCTCCTATAGAGAAACCCTGACAGAATTGAGTACTTACGGCCGGCGTCCGCTCGCAGCGCTCAAAGGGGGGAGCTATGAGCGCGGGCCGGTAAAACGAAAATGAGCAGGATACAGGACATCATTGAGCTTTTCAGCGAGGCCGATTACCAGGCGACGCTCGGCATGCTGCTCGATTATTCGGAGAGCCTGCCTCCGCTGCCCGAGGAATTCCGGGAGGCGAGGGACGCGGGCTTTAACAGGGTAGCCGAGTGCGAGACCCCGGTTTTCGTCTTCGTCGGCGTGAAGAACGGTGCGGTCGACATTCACGCCGACGTCGCCCGCGAGTCGCCCACAGTCAGGGGATTCGTATCCCTTCTGGTCGACGCGTTCGACGGCGCTCCCGTGGAGGAGGTGCTGTCGGCCCCGGAGAACCTCATTCACAACCTCAGGCTCGACAGCAAGCTCGGCACGAGGCGCATGTACGGCCTGAGCGCCGTTTACAGCCGCATAAAAAACGAAGTCAAAAAGGCGAGCGACTCGGCATAGGCTCGTCCCCCCGAGGCTCGCGGCAGGAATCGGCCGCGGGCGATCCCGTAAAAAGACCATGACTCACGAAAAGGTGATGGATCTCATCCTCGACCACTACGACCACCCCCGGAATTACGGGGAGATCGAAGGCGCTCCGATCGTCTGCAGCGGCGGTAACCAGGGCTGCGGCGACCTCGTCACCGTCTACCTCGACGCCGGGCCGGACGGGGTCGTAAAACGCATCGGGTTTACGGGCGAGGGATGCATGGTGAGCAGGGCAGGAGCTTCAATAGTTCTGGAAAAGGCGGCGGGTCTGACTATCCCCGAGATAGAGGCCATGTCGGCCGAGCTAATAGGGGAAACGCTCGGGAAAAGGCTCACGCTCACGAGGCACGGCTGCGCTCACCTGGGATTCAACACGCTTAAAAAAGCCCTCCAGGGCTGGAAGCACAGGCTTTCGGGGCATACCCCTTCCGGGGAATGACTCACACTCCAATAAAAAATTCCTTGGATATCGGTTTACTGTTTGGGTTTTACGACGTACATGTTGGGGTTCTGAAGACGAACAGCTTGGAGCCTCTGCTGTATTATGTAGGTGAAGCGCTTCAGAAGCTCGTAGCCGAGGTCGTGGTCCTCGTCACATTTCGTCCGTATGAAATTGCCATCGAGGACGACAGCCCTCGTCGGCGCGACGACCTTGGCGTCGAAGTGGCAGAGATAGGGCGGGAAGAGCCATCCCCATCCGAGCACGTCGCCCTCGCCGATCATCTGGATGGTTATCGGGTCCCTGTCCGGCGCGAGCTGCGTCTCTAGGGCCACTATCCCTTCCCGGATAATGTAGAGCTTGTCGGCCTTGTCGCCTTCATGGAATATGAACTCGCCTTCCTTGAAATTGGCGTCGTAGGCCTTGTTCACTATCATGTCGAGATACTTCTTTTCGAGCCCCTTAAAGCAGTAGTGCTCTCCCAGTACAGATTCGAGTGTATGCATGTGATTTCTCCCGGTTTACTCCGATAATTATATCATTAATATCAGCCCGGCGCACAGCGTGCGCAGGCATCCGGCGTAGCATGGCCAATGCCGCACCATACTCTGTGCGTCCACCCCCCGGCTGGTCCCTCTCCCTTGAGGGAACGGATGCGAACGAGTGAGCATTCGGTTGTCCTCGGCTGATTGCACCGGAGCATATACAGCGCCCTCGAAAGGAGCCCGAATCAAAACAGGGTGAGGGTGTACAACAAGTGTCATTCCCAACGATTCCGAGCGAGCGAGGAATCACCCCATTTCTGTCATTCCCGAACGCTTGTATCGGGAATCCAGGACGCCGCGCGTGCATGAATCCGACGTCGCGGCACACTGCCGCGACTCAACACTTCCGTCATCCTGAACTTGATTCAGGATCTCGTTTTATCTTTTGCTTTGATCTTTCACCCCCCTTAGAAAAAGGCCTGTCGCGGCGAAGCCTTGAGAAGCCGGAGGGGTGTGGGGGGATTTATTCTTTACTATTTTTCGGCAATCTATGCCTAACCGATATCCCTTGTATATCCCCCTGCCGCAGGCGAATGTGTTATGATTGAATGTGTTATGATTGAATGTATGAAAAAGCTCTATACCCCGAACGACGAGTCCGAGCTCGTATTCCTAAAGAGCCTCTTCGAAGCCGAAGAAATCCCATTCTTCGTTCTGAACGACCACTTCGGCTCTCTTTACTCCGGTGTATACGTCAGCAGGTTCAACGCCAAAACGATAATGGTCCCCGAAGAGGTCTTCGAGGAGGCGCGCGAGCTGATCCTTAGCGTCAAGGAGGACGCCGTTTTCGAGGACGAGCGCGGCGGCGGAGAAGGGGGCCCGGGGCTCCTCGACAACATCCAGTCCGCGATTTCCCGGATATTTGCCGGCTCCGGGAAGAAAGAGGGCGGGTGAACGGCCTCATGCCCGGTTTCGCGCCCCGCCGAATCCGATATTTAGGATTCCTAAACTTGACTGATTCGAAAATATCACTAGAATCATAAACACTCGTGGCTAAAGAGGTGTTTTCTCCATTCCGGAACGGTGGATTTCCACACCGTGGCCTCCGGGGGTTATTAACCTTTCCCGACTCGCCCGATGCGGTTGACGGTCATGGAAAGGTTTGTTAAAATCAAAAACTCATTTTTTTCAGGCGGTGATTAATAGTGCTGGTCGGAATAATAAAGGAAACCTTAGATGGCGAGCGGAGAATAGCCGCCGTACCGGAAACCATTTCCAAGATGGTGAAATCGGGGATGGAGGTGCTGGTGGAAGCCGGCGCCGGGAACGATTCTTTCGTGAGCGATGCCGAGTTCGAAGCCGCCGGCGCTAAAATTGCCCCAGACGCGGCCTCGGTTCTCTCCCGGTCAGACCTCATACTCAAGGTCAATAAGCCGACTGTCGACGAGATAAACAATATTAAGGAAGGGGCGGTTCTCATTTCCTTCCTTCAGCCGTTCGCAAGCCCGGAAGTAATAAAGGCCCTCGCCGCGCGCAAGGTCACAGCCCTATCCATGGAGATGGTGCCCAGGATAACCCGGGCGCAGAGAATAGACGCCCTTTCGACGATGAGCACTGTAGCCGGGTATAAAGTAGTCCTCCTGGCGGCCGCTTCGTGCGGAAGGTTCATGCCTATGCTGGCCACGGCGGCGGGAACCATTCCCCCCGCTAAGGCCATGATCATAGGCGTCGGCGTCGCCGGCCTCCAGGCTATAGCGACGATCAAGCGCCTCGGCGCCGTGGTTACAGCTTTCGACGTCCGCCCTGCGGCGGGAGAGCAGGCCAAGAGCCTCGGGGCCGAGTTCGTCTCCCTCGAAGTGCCCCACGACCAGGCCGAAGACACCGGCGGTTACGCAAAAGAGATGTCCGCCGATTTCTACAAGAAAGAGCAGGATATATTAAGGAGTCACATCAAAGACGTCGACGTCGTCATAACGACGGCCCTCATCCCGGGTAAGCGTGCTCCTCTCCTAAT
Organism: uncultured Spirochaetia bacterium; assembly: GCA_964586675.1. Classification (GTDB taxonomy): domain Bacteria; phylum Desulfobacterota_D; class UBA1144; order Nemesobacterales; family UBA2774; genus JADLGH01. Next base: position 19,229 of record CAZPHQ010000027.1, read on the forward strand.
AACCGAGGAAATGGTCAAGGAAATGAAGCCCGGCTCGGTCATAGTCGACATGGCAGTCGAGCAGGGAGGCAACTGCGAGCTCTCCGAGGTCGGAAAGGACGTCCTCAGGCACGGCGTCACGATAATCGGCCAGGTCAATATCCCGAGCTCTATGCCGGTACACGCGAGCCTCCTTTACGCGCGCAACATCCTCGCATTCGTAAATCTCATTTCACCCGACGGAAAATCGATAAACGTAGACCTCTCTGACGACGTAATAATCGGATCGCTCATAACGCATAACGGAGAGATAGTGCATCCGGCAATAAAAGATGCAGTGAAATAAACAAAGGAGATGAAGTGATATGCAAGGAGACCTTTTAGTCGCAGGGCTTTACATATTTATACTCGCTGCATTTCTCGGGTTTCAGGTTATTTCCCGGGTTCCCCCGCTTCTCCATACGCCTTTGATGTCAGCGACGAACGCCATCTCGGCGATCATCGTCGTAGCCGCGATTCTCATTACAGGAGCCGACCACGGCCCTGTGGTGACTGTCCTCGGAACCATCGCCGTCGCCGCCGCGATGTGTAACGTCGTCGGCGGGTTTTTGATAACCGAGCGCATGCTCAAGATGTTCAAAAAGGGGGACGAGGGTAAAAAATGACGAGCCTATTCACTAACGTAATATATCTGATAGCAGCTGTCCTTTTCATCCTCGGACTAAAAGGACTCAATTCCCCCGAGACGGCGCGCAAGGGCCAGAGGTACGCGGCGCTCGGTATGGTGATGGCCATAATCGGCACCCTCGTTCAGCAGAACGTAGTCAGCTACGAGTGGATAATAGTAGGTATGATAATCGGCTCGCTCGCGGGTATAGGTATCGCGGCATGGACGCCGATGACCAAGATGCCCGAGCGAACGGCGCTGTCTCACGCGTTCGGCGCGCTTGCCGCTGCGCTCGTCGGCGTGGCCGAGTATTATCACGGGCACGACCTCAACACCGTGAGGATGACAGCCATAGGCTCAGAAGTCATGCTCGGAAGCCTGACGTTCACAGGCAGCCTGATGGCATTCGGGAAGCTTCAGGGCATACTCCCGGGAGCCCCCTGGACGTATAAGGGCCAGAACTTCTTTAATATATCGCTCCTTCTGGTCATCGTACTCATCGTTATAATCCTGATATTCTACCCGTCGGCCAGCTTCCTCTTTTACGTCGGCCTCATCCTCGCGCTCACTTTCGGCGTGATGCTGATCCTGCCGATCGGCGCGGCCGACATGCCGACAGTTATCTCGATTTTGAACTCCTATGCCGGTATCTCTGCCGCGCTTTTAGGATTCGCTCTCGACAACAAGATCCTCATCATCGCGGGTGCGATAGACGGCGCTTCGGGCTTCATTCTCTCGATCATCATGTGCAGGGCTATGAACAGGTCGTTCACCAACGTCCTCTTCGGCGCTTTCGGAAAGATCGAAGAGAGCTCGGGGCCGGCTCCGGAAGGCGCGGTACAACAGACGGTCCGCTCGCTGACAGCCGAGGAAGCAGCCAAGGAGTTCAGCGGGATTAAGAGCGTTATCGTCGTTCCCGGTTACGGCATGGCCGCGGCCCAGGCTCAGCACAGCGTTAGAGATCTCGCCGAGATTCTCAAGGCGCGCGGCACCACCGTCAAATACGCGATACACCCTGTCGCGGGCAGGATGCCGGGTCACATGAACGTCCTTCTGGCCGAAGCCAACGTCCCCTACGACGTCTTGCTCGACATGGACGACATCAACCCCGATTTCCCCGAGGCCGACATTGCCCTCGTAATCGGCGCCAACGACGTCACGAACCCGGCCGCAAGGCACGACAAGGCGAGCCCGATTTACGGCATGCCCATACTCGACGTCGACAAGGCGAAAAAGGTGTTCGTCATAAAACGAAGCATGAACCCCGGGTTCGCCGGCATCGAGAACGAGCTTTACTTCAACGAAAACACGTTCATGGTTTTCGGCGACGCGAAGACAGTAGTGAGCAACATAGTCAAGGGGCTCGGCAGCTAACGGCGGCCGTTCCATAAACTTAAAATATCAAACCGGCGGGCAATCTTTCAAAGGTTGCCCGCCTTTTTTTTCGCCGCGCCGCCCCGTCGTGGTCCCTCCACAAACCCCGGCTCCCAGGGCTCTAATTTATTTCTTCATTTCAACTTTACTTTCAAAAACGCACTATAATTACGGCTATGGGAAGGACAGACGTCAGGGGCGGGGTCTCCTGGGAGCGGAGCGGCAGGTATGTCGTCTGCTCGTGCGGAGCGATTTGCGTAAAGCCGGGGTGGTTCGAGAGGGCGGTTAATTCCTTTTACGGCCGGAATCACGTCTGCTGCATATGCTCAGGGGAAGCCACCCCGTGTATAAACTGCAGGAAGATGCGGAGAAGGGAATCCCGGGGCTCCGGGTTCGGCGGCCAGGATTGAGCCGGCTTTTCTGGAAATTCCCCTATTCACTGTTCCATTTCACAATCTTGAGATCCATGACGAAGATGGCGTAGAAGACCGGTACGAGCACGAGCTCTATGACGGTCGCCAGCGCGAGCCCTCCGATCTGGGCGTAACAAAGCGGCTGCCAGAGAGGGCCGCCGTGAATCGCGAGCGGGAAGAGCGCGAGTATCGTCGCCCCCACGGTTATCAGCACCGGCCTGAGGCGCGCTATCCCTGCATCCAGGAGCGAATCCTCGAACGGCTCGCCTTCCTCGTGCTTCTGCTCGATGAAATCGAAGAGCACAATCACATGGCTGACGATAACCCCGACGAGGCTCGCTATCCCGAGAAAAGCCATGAAGCCGAAGGCCTCGTCCATCACCTTTAGCGCAATAAGCGACCCTACGACACCATAAGGCACGGCCGCGAATACGAGGAACGGCTTTACGGCGCTCCCGAACTGCATCACGAGCGCCAGGAATATCGCGGTAATGGAAATCATCAGGACTATGGCGAGGTTCCTGAAGCCTGTCTGCTGTTTTGCCTTCTCTCCTCCCCATACGATCTGGTAACCGGGCGGGAGCGATTCCGTGAACTCGTCTATTTCCTTTCCCGCCTTGTCGAGAATGGTCGATGGATACTGCCCGGGCTCGGGGAAGGCTATCACGGTTATGGTCCTGAAATGCTCCCGCCTCATAACCCTCGACGTCTCCATGCCGTAATCCATGCTCGATACTTCGAGGAGCGGTATCTTCTGCTCGTTGGCCGAGCCGTAAACGTATAGGCTCTCCAGGTCCGATATCTCAGCCCTTTCGTCGGCTCTCAGCCGGGCGAGGACGGGTATCTGCTTGTCTCCCTCCTGGTATATAGTCACCCCGGCGCCGCTGAGCCCGGCTTGAGAGGAATCGGCCACGTCCTTGTTCGTAATCTGCGACATTGCCGCCCTGTCGGGATCGACATTGAGCTTCACAGTAAAACTCTCCTCGAACCAGTCGTCCCTCACGGCCATCGTTTCCGGAACCTTCCGGAGTATGTCCTTCAGCTCCTCCGACAGTCGCCTCAGCGTTTTAATGTCCTCCGCCTCGGTTTCGTAGTCGGAGCTGATGTCGGACCTTCCCGAAATATGTACCTGTACCGGGTACTCGACGGGGTTTAACTGCAGCTGCCTCACCTCGAACCGGGCGCCGGGGATCGTGCCCGAAAGTGCCTTCTGGAAGAGCGGGGAGAGGACAGGCGTATCGTCCTTGTTCGAAACTTTAATAACTATCTGGGCGTAATTCGTCTGCTGCTGCTGGGGCGAGAGCGTGTACCAGAACCGGGGGCCGCCGCCCCCCACGAACGAGGTCACGGATTCGAGAACCTCCCCCTTCACTCCTTTCTTCTCCCCGTATTCGCGCGCGGTTTCCGCTATGACCTTTTCCGCCTTCGTTGCCGCGGCGTTCGTAAGCGAGAGTGAGGCCTCGTTCGGAAGCCATACGTCTACATAAGACAGGTATTCCACATCCTCGGGGAAGAACGACGACGCGAGGCGGGAGGCGACAAGCCCTCCGGCCACGAAGAAGACGAGTGACATCGCAAGCACCTTCTTCCTGTTGTCGATGGCGTATTTTCCGACCTTATAGTAAAAGCCGTAGAACCCCTTTTTCCTCTTGTCTTCCATGGACTCCTCGGGCTTCCGCCCGGGACGAAGGAGATAGTAGGCCAGGAACGGGATGAAGGTCATCGAAACCAGCCTCGACGATACGAGCGCGCACGCCATCACTATCGGCAGGCTGAAGAGAAATTCCCCCGTGGTGCCCGTCAGGAGAAGATACGGCAGATAGGCGACTATATTCGTCACCGTCGCGAACATTATAGCTCGCGCGAGTTTCGTCGGGCCGAGCCACGAGGCGACTTCGGGCGGATGCCCGACGGCGAGGCTGCTCTTGATGGCGTCGTTCGCCACGACAGGGTCGTCGACGAGCAGCCCGAGCGCTATTATCAGGGTCGCGATCGATACCTGCTGGAGGTCCATGCCGAGGAAATACATGAAGCCGAAGGTCATCGAAAGCGTAACGGGTATGGAGAGCGCCATCAGGAGTGCGGAGCGCCACTCGCGAAAGCCTGCCCACGCGACGAGTACGACGAGCAGTATCGCTTCGAAGAGTGCGTCCATGAAGAGGTCCATGTTGTCCTGCACCTGCTCGGGCTGGTCGGACGTCTTCGCTATTATCAGGTCAGAGGGAATGATGTGCGTGAGCTCGGCCTTCGCCCGGTCGAGCGACGCCCCGAATTCCGCTATCTGGTCCCCTTTCCTCATCTGAACCGCAAGCGTGACGGCCTTACTCCTGACGAGCTTCCCGTCTTCGCCCCGCCATGTGTAATAGTTGAGAAATGTCGGCGGGTCCTGGTATCCCCTTACTATTTCGAAAAGGTCGCGGAGATAAACCGGCACTCCGCCGTCCGTCTTCGAGATGACGACAGTGCCTATCTCGCTCACGTCCCTGAACTCGCCCGAGGGATAAACAATGACCTGCGTGCCGTCGACATTGAACTGCCCGCCGGGGAGGTCCGTGTTCCTGTCGTTGACGGCTTTCTTTATGTCGGCCGGCACAATCCCGTAGGAGGCGAGCACCTCCTGGGAGTATTCGAGATACACCCTTTCCGGAAGGACGCCGGAGCGCTCGACGATTGACACCTGGTCGACAGACTGCAGCACTTCGGCCATGAGGTCGGTTATGTTTTCGAGGTCTCGGTAGCTGTACTTGTCACCGGCGACGGATTTCAGCCTCTCTTCCGTATCCTTCGGGTCCCCTACCACGACAGGCTCCCACGCGTCTACGTGAAAACCGGGGAGGGCGAGCTTCTCCGCCGCGAACTTTTCGGAGTATTCGAGGAACCGCTCATCACCGGCCAGGGGCTCGGCGTCTATAGCCCCGAACCCCGCGCCTTTAAGTATGCGCGGCTCGCCCGCGACGCCATTCTCGACAAGCGACTTCGACAGCATTTCCAAAACAGCCCCGAGGCTTGCCGCGTCGACCGAGCCGGGTATGGCCACGACCAGCGTCGCCCGCTTCGCTCTTTTGCCGGGCGGAAATTCGGCGCGCGCCGATTCGATGCTCCTTCTTATGTCGCGGGCCCTGACGGCTATCTCGACGCCGCTCTCCTTCGGGCTCGCTATGGTGAGCATCATCGCGGCCGTGTTGCCGAAGCCGCTGTTGAACTTTATCGGTCCCGCGCCCTCGGGAAGGTTGTTGTTGAGATAATTGAGCCTTAGGTTGATGTCGTTAAATTCTTTCTTCGTGTCCTTAACATTCTCCGAGAGCTGCACCTGCACCACTGCCATCCCGGGAAGCGACATCGACTTTATCGCGAACTCGTTCCCGCCCTTGGGCTCGTGGAGGGAGTCGTTCTGGGCTATCGTCTCCTCCATCGGCTTCGTTACGAGCTGCTCGACTTTTTCTGCGGTGGCTCCAGGCCAGGGGCACGTCGCGAGCGCGACCAGGACGGGTATGTCCGGGTCCTTTCTTTTGGGCATGTTCATCCAGCCGTATACTCCCCATACGAATACGGCTATCAGGAGCACCCACGATATCTGGCGGTTCTCGGTGAAGAAGCGCGCCGTGTTGTGGGTTCCGGCTATTATTTCCTTGTCGTCTTTGTGCGCCATGGAGAGTCTATGTGCGTATAATGCGTAGGCCGCCGATTGATTTTTCGAAAAAGGTCACGGGATGATGTTGACCTCATCCCCTTCGCGTATGATCTGGGCTCCCATAACAACCAAAACGTCTCCGTCCGCGAGCCCCTCCGTCACGGCGACCCTGTTGCCGTAGACGCTCCCGAGGCCGACAGGTTTCTTTCTCGCTACCTGCTTCCCTTCCCCGCCTTCCGTGACGAAGACCGCGAAACGCCCTTCGCCGTCGCTCACTATCGAGCCGAGCGGTATCAGCGTGAGCGGCGCCCCCGCGCCTCTCGTGCCCAAGGCGAGCGAGGCTATCATGCCGGGCTTAAGGATATTCTCGGGGTTTGGTATCGTTATGCCCACGTTAAACACCCTCGACCGCGAGCCGGCCTGGGGCGCTATCTCGGTGATCCTTCCCTGAAAGACGGTGTCTTTCACTGATTCGGTCGTCACCGACATCTCCTGCCCGAGCTTCACATCTCCCAACACGACGTCCGGGACGGCGAAGAACACCTTCACAGACGTAACGTCGGCGATGACGAACCCTGTTATGCCGGGCCTGACAAAGCTCCCGACCTCTATGTCGCGCTCCAGCACGACGCCGTTCATCGGAGGCCTCATCGTGCAGTAGGCGAGGTTCTGCTCAGCGCCGACGACCTCGGCCTTTCCGCCCTCCACCTGCGCGAGAGAGACCTGAAATTCCTTCTTCGCCTGGTCGTAGTCGTTTACGGTAACGCTTTTCGTCGCAAAGAGTATAGTGGCCCGTTCGAATTCCGCAGAGGACTTTTCGAGCGAGGCGCGCGCCTCCCCGAGCTGGGATTTGGCCTCGATGACCTTCGACACGTATTCCGTATCGTCGATCACGGCCAGCGGCGCACCCTTCGTAACGTCGTCCCCTTCCTGGATGTCACGCATGCGCCCGTCGGCCCCCTTAACCTGAAGTATCTCCCTCACATAGCCGTCAACCTTGAATTCTAGGCTGACCTGGGTGTACGGAGTGACTGTCGCAGTGAACCTCAGCGGGGCGCCTTCCTCGCGGGAGGAAACCTTTTCCACCCTCACGGGCGTGATGGTTTTTTCAGGGCTGCTCCCGCACCCTGCGAGCGCGCCCGAAACGAGCATTAGAAGTGCAAAACCGATGCCGCGCTTTCTCATTTTTTATTCCTCCCCCATGGCTTTTTCGAGCTCGGAACGCGCGGTCCAGTAATCGAGCACTGCCTTCTGATAATCGTTGTTTTTATCCTCCAGCGACGACTCGGCCTCGAGCACTTCCTGCAGGAGTGCAGAGTCCACCCTGTACTTGTTCATCGTGACCCGGAGCTTCTCTCTGGCCGCCGTCTGTTCGAGCTCCGTAACATCTATCAGGGCCGCGGCCTCTTCAAGCTTACGTATCTTTGAGTTAACGTCAATAAGCACGTCCGACCTCGCCTCGGAGAGCGTATTTTCAGCCTGGATGACGCCCTTTCTCTTCTCGGCGATCTCCTGCTGCCTCCGCCCCCAATCGAAGACATCCCACTTGGCGAAGAGGGCCAGCGTGGCCGAATTCTCCGGCAGGAGCTCTATGTTGAGGTTGGCCGTGTACTGGAGTTGAACGCCCACCTCCGGAATGTACTTGGCCTTCTTCAGGCGGACTTCATTCTCCGCGAGCTCCACATTCAGCTTGGCGGCGTTCACCTCCGGCCGCTGATCGAGTGCAACCTGCTCCGCCTCTCCCTGATTTATTACGAGAGACCTCGCCCCCGGAACGGGAGATACGGTAAACGGCGTCTCTATGTCGCGCCCGAGAAGCTTGTTCAGCCTCTCCTTCTGGTTCGCGGTGTCGTTAACGAGCTTGAGCTTGTCGTATTCGGCCTTTCCGAGCCTCGCCTCCACCTCGAGGCTCTCGCTTTCGAGCGCCCTCCCGAGCTCGACATACCTGTCGACAAGAATCAGAAGCTCGGCGAGGAAGAGTATCTTCTCCCTGACCGCCTCGAGCGAGCTCTCGGATTTGAGTATCTCGTAGTATTCTCTCTTAACGTTCTCGGTCACTTCCTGCTGCTTCGAGCGGAGCTCCTCCGTAAAGAGCGCCTTCTCCACCTCGCGCTGTTTGATGAAGAGCGATATCTCGTAGAGCTGCGATATGGGCTGCCCGATGGTGGCGGTCATGAACGTCGTGAAGTTCGGGGTGGTATCTATCTTCGTCGTCTCGGCCGGAATAGGACCTATGCCGGGGAAATCACCGAAAGCCCCTTTCTTGAACGTGAACGCCTCGTCGGTCATATGGTAGAACTCATACACGCTGAAGCTGAATTCAGGGTAGAGCCTGGTGCGGGCCGCCTTCACGGCGTTCCCCGCTTTTTCGACCGAGAGGGCGGCGTTGTCTATCCCGAGGTTATCCTCTAGGGCAATGGAGAGCGCCTCTTCGAGCGTCATAACCCCGGGCGTGTCGTCCGGGGCCGTCTCCTCCGAGAGAGCGGGGGATGCGCCCGGGGCCTCGGCCAGCGTAAAGATAAGGGCGAGAAGGAGCAAAACGCGCCTCCCGAAGCCCCCGGGGGTATGTCTGGGTGGTTTCATCTTCATCCTCCTTTGATATTCGGCGACTTTTGGACAAAAGCCCCGGGAACGGCCCGGACGGCAAAGGAACATTGTAATAAAACTGAGAGTGAAATTAAATCCCCCCTTCCGGGCCCCGGAAACGGCCGGGGAGAATTTATGGACGCTCTTATTAACAGAACCTTAAAAAGCGTGTAGAATTAAATCATAAGGGTCCGGGTAGTGCATGCACGTTGGTAAGGGGCTTCATTGTGCAGTGCACAAATAGACTGGTATCATCATCTGATCGGGAAAATTTCCGTATTTATAAATTATCTAATAAATACGGCCTAGTCCTTTTGTTTTGGTTGATTTGTGAGGCGCTTGTATTATAATGGTTTTCTCTTTTTACATATTGCAAAGCAAAAAACGCTAACTCAAGGAGAAGGAGAGAATGAGTACCGTTCATAATATTACCAAACAGCCTTTCAGGAACACCCCGGGTCCGAGGGGGCTCCAGATAAGAGACAATCTGGAGGTAGAATATGCGGACGTTTTCACGCCGGAGGTGCTCGAAGCCTTAAAAGCCCTTTCGGTTTTCAACAGGGACCAGAAGCTCCTGATGGACAAAAGGTATTCCAGAAGGGCCCAGAGGTCCCGCAACAGGGAGCGCATACGCTTCCTCAATCCAAGCGATTTTATCCCACGCACAAATATTAAGGTACAAGACGCCAGAGACGGCAAATTCGTAGGCCCGGATATCCCGCACGACCTCCAGAGGCAGTGGATACAGGGAACTGGCCCCGCGGCAAGGCCTAACACCAGCGTGGACAAGAGCATACGGAACGTGGCTTACGCTCTTCTCTCCGGAGCGGACGGCTGGATGTTCGACGGCGAAGACGCCCTCGGGCAGGTCGGCACCATGTCCCTCGACAACCAGAGGAACTTAAAGCTCGCGATCAGGAAAGACCCGATTTTCATGAACACGGCCGAGCAGGTCTCGCGCGAAATGAACGAATGGGCCAAGGGCTTTTTCGGGCGCGAGATAATCTCCGACTGGAGAAAGCAGCTCGACTTCACGACCAAGATCTTCCGCGCACGCGGGCTTCACTTGGACGACAGGCACGTAAGGGACGAGAACGGCGTAGCCCTTTCGGCCTCGATAGTCGACACAGTCCTCTACGTCGTCAACAACTACCTGGAGCTCGCGAAGGCGGGCTCGTCCATAGTGCTTTACCTCCCGAAAATACAAACAGCCGAAGAGGCCGCGTTCTGGAACGAGCTCCTTTCGGCCCTCGAAGACCATCTCGGCATACCCGTAGGCTCCATAAAGGTCTACGTCCTCGTCGAGCAGATAGAGGCGACTTTCCAGCTCATGGAGATACGCGCCGCTCTCGGCAGGCACTTCGTCGGGTTCAACACCGGCAGATGGGATTATATAAACAGCGTGTCCGACGCCATGGCGTGGGACCAGTCTTTCATCAACCCAAATATCGAATCCATAACCATGACGTACGGCTACATGCGTAACTACGAAGACCGCGTCAGAAGGGCGGTAAACACCCCTGGCATCAACGGGAACTATGCCCTCTGGCAGGGCGGCATGGAGCCCAACATCCCCGTCGGGTCCGACGCGGGCGTCAAGGACGGAATGGAAAAGGCGGTAGCCGGAGCAAAAAGGGAGCAGAAAGCCGGAGCCAGCGGAAAGTGGGTAGCCCACTGGAAGATGGTCCACATAGTAAGGCCGGTCTGGGAAGAGGCCGGCGAGGAAAACCAGGCGGGAAGGAAATTCCCCCCGCTTACGTACACCGACGAGGACGCAGACGGTCTCACCCTCCTCGAGGATGCGCCGAGAACCATACGCGGCGCGAGGAACCTCATCAGCGTAGCTCTTCAATACGGTAACGCGTTCGGCCAGGGCTTCCAGGCGGCGGCGCTCAAGCCTGCGGACTTCTTCGAGAACGACGACATCCTCTATCTCATGGAAGACGCGGCCACGGGCGAGATAAGGCTCAGCATCCTCTGGGAGTGGGTGGATAAGGGAGCCGAGCTCACGGAAGACGACAAGGAAACAGGGGTCAAGGCCGGCGACGCATTCACGAAAGAGCTCTTCGAGCGTCTTCTCTCCGAAGAGTACTCCAAGCTTTTAAAGGCCAAGGATAAGGACGTTTACGACTACTCCAAGCCGACGACCCTCCCGATAGCGAGAGAGATCGTCGAAGCCTACATCCTCGACAACATTAAAACCCCGTGGTACATCGACCTTCTCAACATCAACCTCAACAACCACGATCTCCCCACGGCGAAGCTCAGGATAAAACAGTATAAAGACGCATTCAAGAAAGACGGCACGAGGATCACGGAAAACCTCGATTTCATGCCTGAAGCCAGGCTCGACAACCTCGAAGACGAGCTCGACTCGTTCGAGAGAGAGGTTCAGGAAACGAAAGAGTGGTTCGAATCCCCGAGGTTCAAGGGCATCAGGCGTCTCTACTCGGCGCGCCAGGTCGTCCAGCAGAGGGGAACCCTCGAAGAGGACTATCCCGTAGCCAGGATATATTCGGAGGAATTTTACAACAGGCTGAGAGAGCTGTTCGCGAAAGGAGAGCAGATAACGACTTTCGGGCCGTATTCGCCCGGGCAGATCGTAACAATGAAGCGCATCGGCATCGAGGGCATATACCTCGGCGGCTGGGCGACCTCCGCCAAGGGATCGACAGACGAGGATCCGGGACCGGACCTCGCGAGCTATCCGCTGAGCCAGGTCCCCGACGAGGCCGCGGGCCTTGTCCGCGCCCTCCTCACGGCCGACAGGAACCAGAAATTCGTACGCTCTAGGATGTCCGAAAAAGAGAGAAAGGCCACCCCTAAAGTAGACTACAGGCCGTTCATCATCGCCGACGCAGACACCGGCCACGGCGGCGACTCGCACGTTAGAAACCTTGTAAAGAGGTTCGTCGAGGCGGGCGTCACCGGCTACCACATCGAAGACCAGAAGCCCGGCACGAAAAAGTGCGGACACCAGGGCGGCAAGGTGCTTGTACCGGTCGACGAGCAGATAAAGAGGCTCGTCGCGGCGAGGTTCCAGCTCGACATCATGAAAGTCCCGGGAATCATAGTCGCGAGGACAGACGCCGAGGCGGCGAACCTTCTCGACGGCAGGGGCGACGAGCGCGACCATCCTTTCATACTCGGCGTCACCAACACCAACATCCCGGGATACAAGAACGGTTATCTCGCGATTCTGAAGAGGTTCTTCGAGAAGGGAATAACCGACGTAAACGGCTTCATGCTCTACAAAATATCGGATGCAGAGTACGAAGAAGCCTACGAGTGGTTCGACAAGGTCGGCCTCACACCGATAATCGACAAGAGCATTCAGGCCCTTAAGGAAGGAAAAGAAAGGAGCATCACGAAGCCCCTCGACAACGCCGCCACGAAGTTCGTGGAGACGTGGGAAGTCGAAGCCGGCCTCATGACATACGCCCAGGCCATCGCGGAGCAGATGGAGTTCGCGATAGAAGAAGGCAGGGCGCTCGACATGACGGTCGAAGAATGGTTCGATTTCGCGAACCACTCTTCCTACCACCATGCGAAAGAGCGAGCGAGGCTGATGGGCATAGACGCCACCTGGGACTGCGAGCTTTCGAGAACGCCCGAGGGCTATTATCAGGTAAAGGGAGGCATCGAGTACGCCATAGCCAAGTCGCTGGCTGTCGCTCCCTACGCCGACCTCATATGGATGGAAACGAAAACGGCCAACTACGAAGAGGCCAGGGAATTCGCTGAGGCCATACACGCCGAGTATCCGGACAAGATGCTCGCCTACAACCTCTCCCCTTCCTTCAACTGGGACACGACCGGCATGACGGAAGACCAGATGAGGGAGTTCCCGAAGGAAATCGGAAAGCTCGGGTTCGTGTTCGACTTCATCACCTACGGCGGACACCAGATAGACGGGCTCGCCGCGGAAGAGTTTTCGATGGCCCTCAAGCAGGATGGCATGCTGGCGCTCGCAAGGCTCCAGAGAAAGCTCAGGCTCATCGATTCGCCTTACAGGACGCCGCAGTCACTCGTCGGCGGCCCGAGGCTCGACGCCGCGCTCGCCGCTTCGTCCGGCCGTACGGCGACGACAGTCGCAATGGGCAAGGGCTCGACGCAGGTACAGCACCTCGTCGAAACGGAAGTCCCGCCGAGAATCCTCGAAGACTGGCTCGAGCTCTGGTCCGAGCATTATGGCATACCGGGCAAGCTCATCGTGAAGCTGAGGCCGCATACCGCGGGCTCCGAGCTTTTAGAGCTTTCCGTCCTCGACGATATGAAGAACAAGCTCGCGAACGTCATATTCTCGACGATTCACGACCGCTGGGGCAACAACTTCATCTCCGTCCGCGACCAAAACACGTTCGACGACAAGCTCCGCCAGAAGAGGCTCATGACCCTCATACACCTGTTCCTCATTCACAGGTACAAGGCGGTCACGGTGCATTATGTCAGCCCGACGGACGACAACCTTAAGCAGGCTCAGGGAATGAAGGCGCTCGGTATCTACGACGAAGTAAATACCGAGGTCGGCCATATCATAGTCGCCCGCGTCAACATCGACCGCGTGAAAGAGCTCATCGGCTCAGACCTTTCCGAGCTCAAGAACTTCATCGCGAAGAGGTCGTCGAAGGCGCGCGGAAAGAAGAAGTAAGAACGTTAAATGAAAATGAAGCCGGCGGGGGCGCGCGTGAAAGCGCGCCCCCTTCGGATTATAAGCCATCCCGAATAATCGGCGGAGGTAAACGACATGGAGCTTCTCCCGCCTTTCCTTTACGCAATATTTCTTATCACGTTCGTCGTGCTTATATTGGTCCATTCCGCAAAAGTCGAGTAACAAGAATTTACTGCCCGGAAATGAATCGCTGGCGCTTTATTTCAGCGTGGATTATTTTGGTTAGTGGAAAATAAGTAGCTGATACCGGGATCAGGCGCTTCTCGACTTTCGTCCCTGCCTCTCGCGTGACTTCTTCGAAAGGCCGTTCTCGTATTCTTCGAGGCATTCGTCCGAGCACGTGCCGCGATAGGCTTCGCTGCATCCCTCGCACAGTATCACAAGATCGTCGCAGGGCACGTTTGCGCAGTTCTGGTAGCGGTCGCTCGACCCGCCGCACCTGACGCATTCGGCTATGCAGTCCCCGCCGGATTCCACATCCGAAATAAGCCTCTGGTCGAAGACGAAGCACTTCCCCTCCCAGACGGTGTCCGGGTATTTCTGGCAGAAATTAATTATGCCGTCTTTGAGCTGATAGACGTCCGTAAAGCCGCGCGAGACCATGTACGCCGTCGCCTTCTCGCACCTTATCCCGCCAGTGCAGTAGGTGATTATCGTCCTGTCTTTCCGGTTCTCGAATTCCCTTATGGCCTCCGGAAATTCGCGGAAGGAATCCATGTCGAGCGTGAGCGCGTCTTTGAACCTGCCGACGTCCGATTCGTACTTGTTCCGTGTGTCGATTATGAGGAAGTCATCTCCGTTCGAATATCTTTCGAGGAGCTCCTCGGGGGAAATGTATTTACCCCTCCGCGACATGTCGAGCTCCTGCTCCATGCGGATTATCTCTTTCTTCTTCCTGACGATGAGCTTCCTGAACGGATGAAAAGTCGAGAGCTCTTCCTTGAACGCGACGTCCTCGAACCCGGGTACGGAGTTTAAATGGCGCTTGTAGGCTGCTATGCGGTCCTTCGGGCCGGAAAGGGAGCCGTTAATACCCTCTTTGGCAATGAGTACCTTTCCGAGAAGGCCCTGACCGGCGCAAAATTTCCTTTCAGATGCAGCGAAGGCTTCCGGGTCGTCTATATTGACGAACTTGTAGAAGAGTATTACGTGTACGTTTTCCATTGTGTCAGGTCTACAAAGTTTAATGGCTGGGGTCCGTTTAATGTATCACCCTAACGGGCTAAAATTATAAGTGATTGAAGGGACTTTTCAACTTCAGAAAGGGTTAGGTGTAGATATAGTTAATATGTGGTGAGCTAGAGAGTTCCAGTTATTTATTTAACGATGGGCTGTTAAAAATAACCGAAACAGGTCTATGCTCCGATGGCCCTAATTTTGCGATGAAGTTTCGGGAGCCGGATAAGAACCATACTGCTACTAAAATAAAGACGCTCAAGCCTAACAAAAGAGTTACCATACAACCCTTGCCCGCAGCTATCCTTTTCATTTTTCCTTTTCTTCCGGATTTGCTAGTTGGTATACCCGTCGCCTTCGATATTCCGCGTTTAGCCTTGGTCAGACCAGATGCTTTTTTCCATGAAAAACCCCTGAGCTTCATAATATGGTCACCGTAGACTTGATGTTAGCATAGCATATACGAGAAATTCAATAGTTATTCAAATACGTCGAAATAGAGCTCTAACTATGCCAGGCCCTATAAAAATGAGAGAGAGGGAACACTCAATGCTCGAAAGTGTTCCCTCTCTTCTTAAAGGAGGATGGAGGATGAATTTAAGTACGTTACTTAATCTTAGTAATTAATATAAAGTATCCTCCTTAAAGTGTCAAGCATTATTTTCGAAGGTATGTGCAATATTCGTCGTCTGGTCCGAAAAATGCAGCCTGAAGCGTAAAGTAACGAACGATTACTTCGGGTTAGAGGTCCATACCCAGTCTTTTATATCGGGCATATCCTCTCCGTTGGCGCGCACGTATTGCGCATGCTCCTCGAGCTTCCGCTTGAAGTATTCGATCAGGTCTCCAGACTCCGACTGGAGCCTCCCGGCCCTGTGGAGAGCCTCGATTGCGAGGTGGTAGCGGCTCATGCCGTTGCATACGACCATGTCGAACGGCGTCGTGGTCGTTCCCTCCTCGACGTATCCGCGCACGTGAAACCGCCCGGCGTTCGGGCGCTTGTAGGCGAGAACGTGGATAACGCGCGGGTAGCCGTGAAAGGCGAAGACGACAGGGGCTGTATCCGTGAACGTCTCGCGGAAAGTCTCCTCGTCGAATCCGTGCGGATGGTCGGCGTGGCGCTGGAGAGTCATGAGGTCCGTCACGTTCACCACCCTGACCTTGAGGGCAGGTATGTGTTTTCTTAAAAGCCACGCCGCCGCCAAGGTTTCGTGCGTCGGCACGTCGCCCGCGCAACCGAGAACGACGTCGGGTTCCTTTCCGTCGTCGTTAGAGGCCCATTTCCATATGGAAGCGCCCCGCCTGCAGTGCTCTATGGCCGTCTCCATGTCCATCCACTGAAGCGCCGGCTGCTTTCCGGCGATGATAACGTTAATGTAACCAGTGCTCCTCAGGCAGTGGTCTGCGGTCGAAATGAGCGAATTCGCGTCGGGCGGGAGGTATATCCTCACGACAGAGCCCTTTTTCGTCATAACGGAGTCTATAAACCCCGGGCCCTGGTGGCTGTAGCCGTTATGGTCCTGCCTCCACGCGTGCGAGGTGAGTAAATAATTGAGCGACGCCACGGGCGCCCTCCACGGGAGCTCAGCCGACATCTTGAGCCACTTCGCGTGCTGGTTCATCATCGAATCGACTATAGTGGCAAAAGCCTCGTAGCACGGAAAGAGGCCGTGCCGTCCCGTAAGGAGGTATCCTTCGAGCCATCCCTGGCACATGTGCTCGCTCAGGATTTCGAGCACCCTGCCGTCGGGCGAGATGTGGTCGTCCGTTTCTATGATCCTTTCGACAGAGCACCGGTTCGTCACCTCGAACACCGCGTCGAGCCTGTTTGAGCTCGTCTCGTCCGGGCAGAATATGCGGAAATTGTTCTCTTCCGAATTCTCCCTGAATATATCCCTCAGGAATTTCCCGAGCTCGCGGGTCGCCTCGCCCGTAACCGTCCCGGGCTCCCTCACCACGAGCGCATATTTCATCATATCGGGCATTATGAGCGGCTTTAAAAGCCTGCCGCCGTTCGCGTAGGGGCTAGCCCCCATACGCTTCTGGCCGTAGGGGGTAAAGCCGGCGAGCTCCGGCATGAGCCTCCCTTCCTCGTCGAAAAGCTCCTCGGGCCTGTAGCTTTTCATCCATCTTTCCAGGATCCTCAAATGCTCCCTGTTCTGCCTGACCTCCGCCACCGGCACCTGGTGCGACCTGAAAGTCCCCTCTATCTGCTTCCCGTCGACAACCTTCGGGCCTGTCCAGCCCTTAGGGGTGCGGAGGATGATCATCGGCCAGTCCTGCCGCCTGCTGAAGCCCCTCATGCGGGCGTCCATCTGTATGCGCCGGATGTCTATGTAAGAGCGGTTAAGCGCGTTGGCGAAGGCCCTGTGGACTTTCATCGGGTCGTCCCCGCCGACGAACCTGACAGCGTACCCTAGCCCTGTGAAGAGCGCCTTGAGCTCCTTGTCAGTCGAGCGGCCGAGGACAGTGGGCCCGGCTATCTTGTACGAGTTAAGGTGAAGTATCGGGAGCACCGCCCCGTCGCGGACGGGATTTATGAACTTGTTCGACTGCCAGCTCGCGGCGAGCGCTCCCGTCTCGGCTTCGCCGTCGCCCACGACGCAGACAGCGAGGAGCTCCGGGTTGTCCATAACGGCCCCGTAGGCGTGAGCGAGCGAATAGCCGAGCTCCCCGCCCTCGTTTATGGAGCCGGGCGTCTGCGGGCCGGTGTGGCTCGGGAGCCCTCCCGGCCACGAAAACCGCCTGAAGAGCCTCAGCATCCCCGCCTCGTCCCGCGTTAAATCGGGATAAGCCTCCGTGAGCGTTCCCTCGAGGTATGTATTCGCGAAGAGCGCGGGGCCCCCGTGCCCGGGCCCTGTGACGAAAATAACGTCGCAGTCCCTGTACCTTATCATCCGGTTAAGGTGCACGTATATGAGGTTCAGCCCCGGCACCGTGCCGAAATGCCCGAGCAGCCTCGGCTTTATGTGTTCGGGTTTCAGCGGCTCCCGGAGGAGCGGGTTGTCTTTGAGGTATATCTGGCCGACCGAGAGATAATTGGCCGCGCGCCAGTATTTGTCTATGAGCTCGATTTGTTTTTTGGACAGTTTTTCCATATGATCGTTCGCCTTTCTGGAGGACGCCTCGCGGGATCTTTACCTACAAGATTATCGCATCATAAAGGGTCGGCAAGTCCTATTTAAAATGTCCGGAACGAGAGGAGTGAAGGTCAGCGGCGTAACGGAAAGAAAGCCCGACGGTATCGGGTTTTTATTCTCCCGAACGACTGCCGGTGCAGTGGCTCCAATGGACGCGCCGCGCCCTGAATATCCTGGCCGTCGGCTACTGCGATACGCGTCTAAACTTCGTCTATCGAGCCGTATTCGCTCGACTGCAGTATCAGCTTTGCGACAAGAGACGTCCATCCCGTCTGGTGGCTCGCCCCTATGCCCGCGCCGGCGTCGCCGTTAAAGTATTCGTAAAAGAGGAGATAATCCCTCCAGGCAGGGTCCTTCTGGAATTTTTCCGCGCCGCCGAAAACCGCCCTCCTGCCGCCCGCGTCTTTCTTGAAGATGCGTATCAGCCTGTGCCCTATCTCTTTCGATACGTCCCAGAGGTTCTTGTAATTCCCCGAGCCGGTCGGGCACTCGACTTTAAAATCGTCGCCAAGATAATAATGAAATTTCTGGAGCGCTTCTATAAGAAGAAAATTCACGGGAAACCACACGGGCCCACGCCAGTTGGAGTTCCCCCCGAAAAGGCCGCTCGAGGATTCGGCCGGCTCGTAGGCGACGCAGTACTCCACGCCCTTGGCCCTGAATATGTAAGGATGCTCGAGGTGATACTTCGACAGCGCCCTAACGCCGTACGGGCTCAGAAATTCGTTCTCGTCGAGCATTCTTTTGAGAACGCTCTTCAGCTTCTCCTTGTCGACGATGGACAGTATCCTCCTTTCACCGACCCCTCTTTCTATCATGGAGGCGACGTTCTTCGCGAGGTCCGGCCTGTTTTCTATGAACCAGTTCATCCTCCTTTGAAAACCTTTCAGCTGGGCGAGCGTTTCGGGCTCTATGGTTTCTATGGCGAAGAGCGGTATCAATCCCACCATCGATCTCACCTTCATCGGTATCTGAGAGCCGTTCGGGAGATGGAGCACGTCGTAGTAGAATTCGTCCTCCGGGTCCCAGAGCCCGTCGTGCCCCTTGTCGGGAAGGTTTATAGCCCGCGCTATGTAGAGGAAATGCTCGTAGAACTTGCTCGCGATGTCTTCGTAGCTCGGGTCGAGCCTGGCGAGCTCGATGGCTATGGCGAGCATGTTCAGGCTGTACATGCCCATCCAGCTGGTGCCGTCCGCCTGCTCGAGCACGACGCCCGATGGGAGCTGGGCGTTCCTGTCGAATACGCCAATGTTGTCGAGTCCGAGGAATCCCCCCTCGAAAACGTTCTTCCCCTCGGCGTCTTTCCTGTTCACCCACCATGTAAAGTTGAGGAGAAGCTTCTGGAAGACGCGTTCGAGGAAGAGCTTGTCCCGCCGGCCGTACATCTTGCACTCTATGTTATAAACCCTCCACGCCGCCCATGCGTGGACGGGAGGGTTCACGTCGCCGAAGGCCCACTCATATGCAGGTATCTGGCCGTTCGGATGCATGTACCATTCCCTCGTAAGGAGGATCAACTGGCTCTTGGCGAACTCGGGATCTATCACCGCCATGTTCACAGTATGAAACGCGAGGTCCCACGCTGCGAACCACGGATACTCCCACGTGTCGGGCATCGAGAGCACGTCGTCGTTGTATAGGTGTATCCACTTGTAATCCCTCCCCGTCTTTCTCGACTCCGGTGGGGGAGGGTAGGCCGGGTCGCCCTTCATCCAGTCGTTTATAACAAAGTAGTAGAACTGCTTCGACCATAGTATCCCGGCGAAGGCCTGGCGCTGCACGTTCCTGAGGTCCTCAGGCATCTCGTGAGGCGATATCCTCGCGTAGAACTCGTCGGCTTCATTAATGCGGTCCTGGAAAATATTATCGAAGTCCGTCCCGAAAGGGGCCTGCATGCCCGGCTCGTCGGTAAGCCTCAGCTTTATAGTTACTGATTTACCCGGCGGGACTGTGAGCACGTAATGCACGGCCGTCTTCGTACCGGTTCCGCCGGGATTGACAGCCGACTCCTTGCCCGAAACGACGTAATCGTTTATTCCGTCCTTAACGTATGGCGAGGCGCTCGGAACTCCGAACAGCCTCTCGAAATTGGTTTCGTTCTCCGTGAAGAGGAGCTTCGGGGAAGCGTCGCAGTAGAGCCATCTCTTCCCGAGCGTGGCGTGGTCGGCCTCAACGACCTTCACGCCGTTTCCGTTCCCCGCATCTCTTATTATCGGTTTTGCATCGCCGTCCCAGCTCCAGGTGTTTCTGAACCAGAGCGTCGGGAGCAGATGAAGCGCCGTCTCTTCCGGCCCGTGATTGACGGCCGTGATTTTTATCAGTATGTCTTCAGGCGTTCCCTTCGCGTACTCGACGAATACGTCGAAGTAGCGGTCGCCGTCGAATATGCCCGTGTCTATGAGCTCGTATTCCGACTCCATCCGCGATCTCTTCATGTTCGTCCAGACGAGGTCGTTGTAGGGATATGCCGCCTGGGGATATTTATACAAACACTTCATGTACGCGTGCGACGGCGTGTTGTCGAGAAAGTAATAATATTCCTTAACGTCCTCGCCGTGATTGCCCTCGTTTCCAGTGAGCCCGAAGAGCCGTTCCTTGAGTATCGGATCCTTGCCGTTCCAGAAGGCGACCGAGAAGCAGAGTCTTTCGTGGTTGTCGGTTATGCCGGCAATCCCGTCCTCCCCCCACCTGTATGCACGGGAGCGCGCGTGGTCGTGCGGCAGATATTCCCAGGCCGTGCCGTATGGGCTGTAGTCCTCCCTGACAGTCCCCCACTGCCTCTCGCTCAGGTAAGGGCCCCACCTCTCCCAGTATGCTTTCTTGTCTCTATTCTCTTCGAGTCTCTTTTCTTCGGCGGTCAGTTTCGGGAGTGTAGACATTATCGTGTAGGGTTCCGGCGGACATTTCAGTCCGGGACGATGTGAGCCCTGTAAATCCTCCTTGAAGTTTCTTCGTGCGCACCCTTGGACTTCCCGGCCGCGTTACACGGCAGCCGCGGCAGCGAATACAATTTTACTGCAATCGGTGTGTTTTGAAAAATATGACGGAGATCATTCCATCACTGCTTTTGACGATGAAGCGGCGTCGGAGGGGGTCGGGTTTGGCATATGTCATAGCCGGCAGATTGTGTGCTGCGGGAGAATAGAAAACCTTCCGGCATCGACAGATTCGCTCCGATGTCAACGCCGTCAGCAGGACAGCCCCACGCCCCGAGGAAGTTCGTTCGGACTTAAGACTTCTTCTTTCCCTTTATAATCTTCTCGGCTTCGACCCAGTGCTCGAAGTCCCTTCCGATTTCCCTGCCCCTCGATTCGTATATCTCGTAAGCCTTTTTGGCTATCCTCTCGTGGAGCGATTCTTCGGATTCCGGAGCCGGCTTAACCTCACTCTTCGGAACCGCCGGTTTCTTCGCTGCCGGCTTTTTCGGAGCTGTTTCCTTGGGGGCCGATTCTTTTTTAGTCGCCATTTGCGATCTCCTTGCAGGTACGAATAATTAGAGAAGTTCTGGTTATTTTACTAGAATATATCAACTGACGCACGCTGTCATCTGGTACATGAAAAAATGATGAATGCGGCGGATTCTGAAGAGCGTTTAAAAAAATTCCGCCCCCCTATAAAGAGAGGGCGGAATTTTTTCGGTAGATCGCGGACGAAAATATTTTTTCGGCGCGCGTTTCGGTTTTTAAGTTACTGTCCTGCGCCGGCTTTGGCCTGCTCGTTTCTCTTTTCGATGTCATGCCGGAGCTCGGCGACGCCTTCCTTTATCTTCTCTTCAACCCACATTATATAGTTGGGATGCGGCGCAAACCCGGAGCCGAGCTTGTATTCGAGCCCTTCGAGATATTTTCTCTCGTGCCCCTCGCCCGTTGTCCTCACAGGGATCACGATAGCGGTGCCGCCGTCCACTGACGCCTCTTCCACCATGCCGCGTATAACCTTAACGGACTTTTCGCGCTTGTCCGGCCAGTCCTCTCTCCACGTATAGTACTTTACGTCCCTGTACTTTCCGGGGCTGTTCGACTGTATGTAATCGGCGATGGTCTTGAGGTTATTCATCCAGTAGTCGTTCGCGTGCTCGTCGTCGGTGCCGTGGCCGAGTAGTATCACGGTCTCCTTCGACGGCTCCGTGCTGAGCTCCTTCGCCCTGTCGGCCATGGCCGCCGCCAGAAGCGGATGCGCTTCTATTCCGCCGAGGGTGACGAATACCGCGTCGCTCGCGATCCTCGACGAGCCTCCGTGTCCGCCATGACTGCCACCTCCGTGCGCTGCCTGACTGGGTCCTTGACCGCCGCCATGCGCCGCCGCAGCCTGACCTGATCCGTGCCCCTCTCCGGCGTGAGCGTCTCCGCTCCTATTTCCGCCGCCATGACCGCTCCCGTGCCCGGCCGCGGCCTGCCGTCCGTATCCAGATGCTTGCTCGCTAGTAAGGCCGAGCATCTGCTCGGTGCCCTTCTTGAAGCTCGACTCGAGAGAGAAAACCCTTAGCACGACTATTCCCTTCGCGCCCCTCTCTTCGAGTCTCCTGACGGCCGGCTCGACAACATCTATCTCGCTCATGCTGAAGGCATCCTCGAACATGTACTTGTCCCTCAGCCCGTCGATGGCCGTGCTCATTGCCCTGTTCCAGTTGTAGTCCGATCCGTGCGGCATGTATATTACGCCGATTTCGTCGTCTTCGAGCGGGAGCCTCTCGTTCGCCGTCTTCTCCAGCCAGAAAGTCGCGTATTCGTGCGGGAGAACATCCTTGCCGTCGAACACGGCGCCCGGATATTGCACGAGACCTCCCTGCACCATGCTCCACTCGCTCATCATGCCGGTGAGCTTCATGGCGAGGTTAAAGGGCACCACCACCGCGCGTCCGCCGCCCCCGGTGCTCTCGGCGATCGTCTTATCAAGGGCGGCCATGCCTTCGCCCTTGAGCGCGTCGTCGGATTCCCAGCTGTAGAGCACTACGACCGCAGTGTTCTTGAACCCGAGCCCCTTGTTCGCCCCGGTGGTTATGCGCTCGAGGTCGGCTTTTATCGCCTGCGCGCTCTCGGCGTCGCTCGCGCCGGAGCCCACGACCACGAGCGTCTCGCCCGAGGGATTCGCGCTCAGCGCGGAAGCCCTGTCGACGAGTATTTCTTCGGCTAGATAGCTCTTTCCGAACTCTTCCGCTACGAGTATTTCGGCATTCCCCTTGTAAGTCTTAAGCGCCTCGATGCCGTTCTTGTATTTCGAATCCGAGCTCGAAAGGAAAAACGGTACGACCCATATCGTGCTCACGTTCCTGGCTTCGAGCTTCCCCAGGGCCTCATGTACGTTCCCCTCGAAGTTCTCCCCGGTTACAAAAGCGAGCTCCGCCGTGTAATTCTTGCCGAAGCCCTCGAAGGCGGCCGTCGTCTCTCCGTCTCCGAAGAATCCCCTGTCGGGCGCGAGCGCGAGGAACCCTGTTCCGTCCTCGACCGTATCGGTTTCGGGGGCAGCGGCTTCAGTCGGCGCAGGTGCCTCTGCCGCAGCGTTCGTGGCCGCAGCCGCGCCGGGGGCCGTTTGAGGCTCCGTCTCTCCGCTGCAGGCGTAGCTCGAGAAAACTGCCAGAATCGCTGCGAACAGCGTTAGCATACTTTTTGCATTCATTTGATTTACACCCTCTCTTTCTTTGTTTTATCTTTGTTAATGGCTTCAGAGCCAATGCTTTTATATATAGATATCCCCATGAAGCGACACATGAGCAGCCTCTGGCCGGACGTGTTAATCCGGGGATTCCCTTCCGGGCACGAATTACTTCCTTTCCTGTGATACGGCACGTACGAGAAAAGACTGCTCTGGGAAGACCGCCCGAACAATACAGGCGAGGGGCGTCTCTAAAGATGCCCCCCGCCGCTGCTTACACGCGATTATTAAGGGAATACCTTCTCGAATCTCACCGTATACCAGCCGCTCTGCGTCGTCTGCGGATGGTAGTAGCTCAGTATCTGGACCTTGAAAACCTCGCCCTGAGACTGAATCAGATAGACCCTGTAGTTCGGCCAAAGCTGGTGGTCGTTCCCGGTAAGGTTGTAGGCATACCAGATCGAGTCTATGAATATTCCGCCGGCCGAGTCGGTGAAGTAGAACGGGATCTGGCTCGTGTCCGCGCCGTTCGTAAACGAATCCGGATCGGTTCCAAGCGGGAAAGCTCCGCCCGAGCCCGTCCCGCTAAGGCCTCCGTTCGTATACATGCTGAGGAGTCTCGTTCCCGGGTCATACCCTACGCGAAGGTCCCAGGCGGCGCTGGAAGGGACGAGGGCGAGCGATTCATAATCGTAATAAACCGAGCCGCCTCCCTCAGGGATTGCGAACGTCGCCGTGTGCGGAGTCGTGAAGCTCGTTTCTCCTGCATTCTGAATGACGGATTCGACCGTTACATAGAACAGCTGCTCGGTAATCTCGTACAAGACCTCCGTCACGTGGAACTTAACGTAAGCGTCGCCGGTGTCTGTCCTTATGATCCACCAGTTGGCCGGGTTGGCCGATACGGTGTGCGTCGTGGAGTCGTAGAGCCACCAGCCGTCCGAGGTGCCGTCGCCGACAATGACCAGAGACGGAGTATCGGATGTGAATACCGATGCATCCGGATTTCCTTCTCCGTCGAGCGGAACGTCGCTCGAAGAGATAGCCTCGTAGTCGTCGAGCTCAGAATCCGCGGTAGCGGCGGCGAACCAGTCGAATATCGCATCGCCGTTGCCGTCGTAGGCCTCGGAGTTATTGCCCGTAAAGAAGCCGCTGACGCTGCCCTGCCCGGAAACCCCGCCGTTAAGGATTACGACCGACCTCTTGAACGCTATGTCCCAGTCGGTCGACTCGGCTGCCTGAGAGTCGGTGAGGTCCACCACTCCTCCGGCCGAAAGATCGAGATAGGTATACTTGTTAGCCGGGTCGTCGGGGCCCGCGCTTACTCCGCCCGCTGTGGCGTCAATAAGGAGTGTAATGGTTTCGTCGCTTCCGCCGCCTCCACCACCGCCGCCTCCACCACCGCCGCCTCCTCCTCCGCCACCGCCACCACCTCCGTTACCTCCTCCGCCACCACCTCCGCAGCCTCCCATGAGACCGAAGGATAATGCCACCACCAAAATCAAAGGGAAGATAGTTTTAAATATCTTCATTCCTAGCCTCCTTAATGTTGTGTTTTTGAAATCTGGAAACTCGATCTTATTCCTATGTATATGTAACGCCCTATCGATGGCCTGAAATCGTTCACGTTGTTCGGGTTTCTGTGAACGTCGAAAATATTGTCTACGCCGAGGAACACAGTGCAGCATTCCGCGACGTCCTGATTGACCTTGGCGTCGAACTCGCTCCACCCCGGAGATGTAATCGTATTTTCCTGGTCGACGTATTCGCTAGACTGATAGACGCCTCTCAGATTGATCATGTTCCCCGGCAGGACATTTACAATGTCGAGGCCGCCCTTAACCTGATTCTTCGGGCGCCCGGTGAGCCACTTGTCGAGGTCCGTATCCTTCGCCCAGAGATACGAGTATCCGGCGTTTATAATGAAATAGCGGAAAAAGTTGTAGCTGGCCGCAAGCTCGGCTCCCATGGTGGTCGCGCGCCTGACGTTTACGTACTGGAAGACCTGGAGCCCCATTTCGTCGCTCAGCTCCTCGTCGAGCTGAACGTCTATAAGGTCGTTTATGCGGTTAAAGAAGAGGTTTACGTCCCACCTCAAATCGCGCCACCAGCCTTCCGCGCCCACCTGAAAGCCGTCTGACTTTTCGGGGACGAGGTCTGGATTCCCGAGGATTATGTAGCCGAGGGCGCTGTGGTCGAAGAAATAGAAACGTTCTTTTAAGTTCGGCACGCGGTACCCCCTGCCGTATCCTAGCCTTACGCGCAGGTTTTCGAGCGGGGATATCATGACGTTGATCTTGGGGGAGAGGTTCGAGCCGAAGTCCGTATCGTATTGATACCTGAGTCCGGGCAGGATTTCGAGCCACGGAGTAACGAAATAATCGTCCTGGGCATAGACTTCGAACGTGTTCATATCCGCCCCAGGGGCTATCTCCTCTATTATTTCGATGCCGTTTACGGTTTCCTTTATCTGGTCCTGCTCCAGCGTCTGCCTTCCTGCCAAGCCGCCTATGGTCGCAAGGTGCTTTTCGCCGATGGGCCTGTCGTACTGGGTTTCCGCCGAGTAGTAGAGGAAAGTGGCATCCCTTTTCTGCTCCAGCTGCGGGCTCGAAGGGATGTCGAGGATGCTTATGTCGTGAAAACGCTCGAAGTTAAGAGCGCCCTGGAGCCGCGAGCCGTCTTTAAACGGCACGATCGTCCCGGTGGTGAGGTTTATAGTGTCCGCGTCCTCGCGCCTTTCCCAGATAACGTCGCCGAGCCCGGGCGTAAAGGTCGTATATGTAATAGTTTTGTCTTCCTTATAGTATCTCGGCAGGAAAAAGAGCTCTATACCGCCCGGGGTCACATACGAAAACTGCGCGCTGGCGTTCCACCTGTAGCCCTCGTCGCCGTTCGTGGCCGGGTCGGACTTGTCGAGGTCATATCCCTCGAAGAGGCGTATGTCGGAAAAGAGCGATACCGACCACGGGCCGCGGTTGGCGGTGAGGTTGGCCATCAGGTGCTCGGTTGCGACGTCCTTGTCGTCTATGTTTTTGTCGCCGAAGGTTCCTATGTCGGCTACTATCGTGGCCGTGTAGTCTTCGGGCGGCTTGCTTGTGATAACGTTTATTACCCCTGCCATCGATTCGCTGCCGTAGAGGGCCGATACCGGGCCCTTCACTATTTCTATTCTTTCTATGTCGGCCGCGCTTATCTGTGTGAGGTCGACTGTCGAGCCCGTGCTGGCTGTAACCCTGCGCCCGTTGAGGAGTATCAGAACGCGGTCGGAATCGAGCCCCTGCATCCAGACGCTGAAGCCGTTCTTCTCGGTCTCCTTCAAGAGAAGCCCCGGAACGTATTCGAGGGCTTCTTTAAGGTCCCGCGCATGTGTTCTTCTGATCTCTTCTTTTGTAACCACCTGCGTCCTCACCGGGGTGTCGAGAAGCTTCTTCTCGGTCCTCGTCCCTGTTACCACCACCTCTTCCAGTCTCTGGTAATTCGGATCCGGCTGACCCGTTTCCTCTGCCTCTGTCGGATTGTGCACCGGATCGTCCTCGTCGTCGGGCTTGTAAACCTCGGGTACGTTTCCCTCTATGGTTTCCTCTGCCTCGGACGGCGTTTCCTCCG
Organism: uncultured Spirochaetia bacterium; assembly: GCA_964586675.1. Classification (GTDB taxonomy): domain Bacteria; phylum Desulfobacterota_D; class UBA1144; order Nemesobacterales; family UBA2774; genus JADLGH01. The sequence goes on from CAZPHQ010000027.1 coordinate 46,065, forward strand.
CCCCGGAAGGGTCGTATACCGGCTCATCCACAGCCCATCCGGGTTCCTGAATTCCGCAAAAGACAGCTAAAGCGCAGATCGACAACACCTTTAAACAAATCTTTCTCACGAACGAATAGTCCCCTCTGAAATGTGTTCCAGGTAGGCGGAACCCCGCCGTCAAAGATGAGATTGATGTTGATATTCGTTCTCATATTAACAGATTACCCTCCCTTGTCAAGCTTTTCAAATGGGAATTAAAGGGTCATTGATGTTCTATTTATTACAGATAAAACAGGGTTAAGTTGCTGTATTTAAAGATAAAAATCATCGTTATTGAATACTATACCCATGATATTTCGCCAAACGGGTAAATATTGAAGTCCAAAGAAAAAAATAATGCTCCGTGTATTTCAACAGATATTTCTGATGTGGATTGACCGGACTGCAATCAAAGCGGGAAAGGCGGGTCCCGTATCGGGAGGCTCGATTGTTGTATTTGCATCTTTTTTGTCTAGCGATGCAAATGGTTTTGCCTCGCCGGGCAGAATATACTATAAATCTCTCGGGAAAAGGTTATGGATAAAAACTTCCAGACTGAAGCCTCGTATTAATCTTATCGATCCCGGCGCCGGCACCGAAACTATCAAGTTTCGGAACATTTGAAGTCCGCTGAAGTCCGCGGATGTGTCCGGTGTTTGGCGGCCTCGCCCCGTGGACCTGGAGGGAAACATGACCGACATAGAAGACATGCTCACAATTTCGCCGGAGGAATGGGCGGACAAGAAGCTCGCTCTCGAGCCCGGAGACCTGACTCGATTCGTGCTCCAGGGTATAGGTATTTCCGCCCCGCTCGTTCTCAGGCCTTGGGACGACCCTTCCTCGACTCCGGAAAACTATTACTCTTATCAGCCCTACACGGGCGATCCAATGGCCGACGCCCCGATCAACTCTCCGGGAGGCGGGTTAGTGTATTTCGACGGCACACCGGGGGAAGAAGACGTTTCCGCTATGCTGAGGATCATGTGCGTCAATACCGTCCTCAGGGAGTACGCCGCGTTCGTCGGCTACGCCGTGAATCCCGAGGAGGAGCGTTTCCTCGTTCAGCTGAGGCTCGTGAGCAGGTTCGCGCTTTATTCGATGTTCAGGGCGATAGACGGGGAAGGGCTGAACACTTTCCCCGAGCAGCCGCTCACGGTCGGCGAAGCGCTCTGGAGGTTCATCGTGAACCAGCAGGAGAGATGGGGGACCGGTATGGACAGCCCGGAAATATCCGGCATCATGGGCGGCGACGGAGACTGGGCTAAAGAGTCCCTCTCGTTCGGATTCATGGTCGAGAACGAGCACCACGGGGTTTACAGGATCTGGAGCCGTGCGTGGCTCGTGACTAAATAAAGCTTCCTTGCCTTCCGTTTTGTCCGCCTGCCCGCGCGGCGCATTTCTGAAACACCTTTATGAAAGGCTGCCGCGGCGACGGCTCCGGTCGCTTTCACACATTCCTTTCTTATAATCGGCAACATACCAATGCCTTCTAAAATGCAGTTCTGAAACTGCCGATCGCATAACAGGGATATTTTTTCTCTGACACTAATATTTCCTCGTACTGTTTTCTGACAAACGACACGGCGACGTTTTCGAAAACCAATAATCACCGTACTAATCAACTGGCACATTACTTTCAACAACAAGAAGCGGCAGAAGTAAATCCCTCTCCCCGGATATGACATTGCCTACGTAAACAATCAAACCAAACCCAAGGAGGCATAGAGAGATGGATAGACTAAAGTGGCTTTTCATGTTCTTACTCGCTCTGACTATGGCCGCGCCTACGTTCGCCGTTGAACTCACGCTGGGCGGCTTTC
>CAZPHQ010000028.1:0-45889 GCA_964586675.1 uncultured Spirochaetia bacterium
ACTATGTCGAAAAAAGACACTACGTGTCCCCCGTCCCGTGACTTTTGCTACTTTTGGTCAGGCAAAAGTAGAAGACTTCTCAAGACTAGATCCTGAATCGAGTTCAGGATGACGGATTAAAACATGGATTCCCAACCCGGCTTCGCTAAAGCTTCGCCGCGGCAAGTAGAGGCATTCGGGAATGACAGAAGTGTGGCAATTCCTCGCCCGCTTGGAATCGCGGGGAATAACAGACCAGACCGCACTCATTTAAATCATCGAAGTGCCTACCTGCAGTTATATCGACCAAGCTGTATTTAAAGTCCCCCTTAGAAAAAGGGGATTCAGGGGGATTTAAATTATCATCCCGCGGCTTTCAATAACAGAGGACCGGCCCGCATGCGTGATACGGCGCCGGCCCTCTTTGCTAAAAACTGTGTCACATCCGGACTACGCCCGGGTTATTGTCCGTTCGGCTGAGCTTGCTTCTACCCTCTGATATGGGACGGCATGTTGGCGCCCGGCAGTCCCTCGGCCGAATAGACTACGTTCTGCACGTTCTTCGGCACTCCGAGCTCCCTGAAGCTTACGAGCCTCCCCTTGTTGACCTGGGCGTCGATGTTATAACCCGTGGTCAGCGCCCTCTCCTGAGGCCTGCTGATCCTTATCTGGTGCATGACTCCCGTGGCGGGATCGACCATATTCATCCTTCTCGCGCCTACGAGCGTCACGACGCCGGTCAGGTTGCCCGAATAGCCGCGAATGATCTTCTGCGGGCCGGTATTGTAGCCTGACGTTCCGGCGGAGCCGCCGTCCCAATGCTGGGAGCTCTCAGCTCCCGACCACGTCTGCCCGTTCGCTGCGTATGAGCTTCCGGCCAGGCCGAGCCCCATCGCCGATACCAGAACCAAAGCCAGGGATGTACTGATTAACCTGTTCATTGACTTCACCTCGCTATGAAATTTACTACATGATGTAGTTGAAATGCATACAGCGTGCCGCGCCGATGGGGCAAGGGTATATCGTTAAGATAGGACTACTTGCGAAAACTATCCTGGACCGCACGGGGCCACGATACCATTCACGGATGTTAAAAGGCGTGTCAGATGTACTAATATCCGACAGATTCCCGGCGCGCCTGGCTTTTCGGCCGAATCGATGCCGGGGGCGTGAAAAAAAAGAAGACCGGCCCGCGATCGCGCGATACGGAGCCGGCCCTCTCACAACAGTGTGTCGTCACGTCCGGGTGGTTAGCCCGGGTTGCTGTCGGTTCTGTTAGAAATTTCCATAGGGGTCGGGCTGCTCCATGATTTAGGGCTGCTGCTGTTCCATCTTATAAGGCTGCTGGAACCTGTAGCCACGGGGCTGCTCGAGTATGTTAACGTCGGGCAGTTGCTCGGACGTATACACAACTTCCTTAACGTCCTGCGGAATCCCCATTTCCTGGTAGCTTACGAGCCTGCCTTCGCTGAGATAGGCGTTGATTAAAAAGCCTGTCGTCAGCGCTTTTTCCTGGGCGTCCGTCACCCTTATCTCGTGTGTGATGCCGGTATCGGCCTCGACGAGCTTTATCATGTCGTCGCCGACGAGTGTCACTACGCCGACTATGCCGCCCGAAGAGCCTTCCATGTTCCTCGGAATGTACTCCATGCGTTTACTCTCGTACATGCCGGGGCTCGCCGGCGCTGTATAGACCTCAGGCTGCGGGGCCCTCTGCATTTCCGCGTCGAAATCGGTCTGCCCGCTCTGTGCGAATGCGCTTCCGGTTGCCGCCATGCCCAGAGCCGAGACCAGAACCAAAGCCAATGAAGTGTTGATTAATCTTTTCATCGTTCACCTCGTCATGATTTTTACTGCTTGCGGGGCTATAGGTGCAACGGGCGTGCCAGGGCGTGTGTAGTGATGTAATATTGTGTATCGAGAGTAAGTTCTGCGGGGTTCGGAGATATCCGAAGCAGACTACGAACGTTAAGATTGTACGTTCAGGAACGGGCCGTGCTGTATACAATCCGACAGACCCGGGCGGTGCGGTGTACTCAATTATTAATTATTAATTCCTCGTTAAAGCGTCTTGACATAAGATTCCCGTCCGTTATTATATTGATAACGATGTTCAATTTCATATTTAGACATACGACGAATAGGGAAATAAAAAGGCCGGCATTCACCGGCCCGAATGAAAAGTTTGTTACCTCACCCTCCCCCGTCAATCCGGGTTCGGGACCCGATACACACAACTCTTGTCAAAGCTGTCACGCCAACAACGGCCCAGGCGCACGATGTGAGACCGAAACCTCCCTACAGTTTAAGGTTGTCACTTACGCCACAATGGTCGTGGGTCCCAACCCGTTGCCGGGGTTTTCTTAAACCGGCAACGTCGAGCAGTCGCCGGGCGCTCAAAGCCCGGGGCGATATCCCGGGAATAGCATTAATAGCGAGTCCCGGGAGCGGAGGCAATACTAAACTGCCATCTCATACACCTACTTATTCTCCACTCCGCTCCCTCACTACTATCCCTTAGCAATTAACGGCCGGAGCATCGTCCGGCCTAGGCCCTTAGCAATTAACGGCCGGAGCATCGTCCGGCCACGGGCGTCCGGCTGTGCGCCGGTTTTATTAATCTCCCGCGCCCGTCTTATTTTTTTTCAGGATTGTCCACCACCATGCCGGTATGGAGCGCGTAGATCACGCGGTTGAGCATGTGGTGAACGTTGGCGTATTTGTCCTCGAGCTGGTACTGCGCGAGCTCGAGCCAGTCTATCAGTATTGCCGTGATGGGGATATTCTGGTCGGCTGTCCTGGTTTTAATCAGCTTTTCGAGGTCGTCGACCGCTATCCCGAGGAGCTGGACTTCCTTTTCCCTGTCGGTAAGCTCAGACATTTTCCTGTCTCCCTTGCGTTCGTATGTTCGCGCCCTGCCCTGCTGTGGTTCCCGCACTGGGAACAGCCCGCCGCGCTTGAGGAAAGTTTATATTACATTACGTTCGGCCCGTTAACAATCGGGCGGCTTTGACGAACGTCCTTACCTTTTCGAAATCCTTGCTACCGTCTTCGTGCTCGAGGCCGGAATTGGCGTCGACCCCGGCGGGCCTGACGCGCTCTATGGCGGAGGCGACGTTTTGGGGGTTGAGCCCTCCGGCGAGTATGACGGGGACGCGCGACGACTCTGCTATCTTGGCGCTTATAGACCAGTCGTGCGTGACGCCTGTCCCGCCGATCTTCCCCTCGGCTGCTGTATCGAGGAGGAGCATGTCGGCCGCGGCGGCGAAGTCGCGCGCATGGAACGAGGCCTCGTCGCCGGTTACGTGAATGGTTTTTATGATGAGGACGCCCGGCAGGAGCGAGCGGAGCGTTCTCAGCGCGCGGACGTCCATGTCGCCGTGCGCCTGCACCGCGCTGACTTTCATATACGCCGCGATGTCGGCGGCCTCTTCGGGGTCGGTGAGGTGCGTGACCATGACTGTTATCACGCCCGGGGGCACGGACGCGGCGATCTTCTTCCCGAGGTCGGGCGTCACTCTATCCGGGACTGTTTCGGCCACACCGACGAGGACGCCGATTGCCGTGGCGCCGGCCTCCACCGCGCCGGCGGCTTCCTCGACGCTCCTGATCCCGCAGACCTTAATGAAAGGGGGCATGGGCGCTCCTCTTGTTTCCGCTTGCGTGGGGCGATTTGCCCCCGGCGCGCGGCGGGAATATAATGATTATTATATGACGGGCATCTTGAAAAAAACAGCGATCGTAGCGGCGCTTCTCATGCTTTCGGCTTTGAGCGAGGCGCGTGCGGAGGAGTATCTACCGGATTCGATGACGACCCATCCGGAGTGGTATATCAAGATCAGCGACTGGTCGGTTTATTCGACGTGGGGGGCTGTCGCGATAATTCATAATGTGACGATCGAAAACACTTCGGACCTCACATATACGAATGTTCGCGTGAGGGTGATGTATTCCTCGGACATTTCCACCGGAGTGGGCGGGCCCGTCAGCCAGGAGTCGGGCGTTCTGCCTGTGACTCTCCCTCCCCGTAGCAAGGCGACTTACCTAAAGGCCGGGACTACCCTCGGCGCTGGGTCCTCGTTCATGAATGCTGTGAGCATAGTGGTGCTTGGGGCAGAGGTTGTTCGGTGAGCGGACAGCGTCCGCTGGCATCCGACATAGCAGCTGGGGCGGCGTCAGCACGCGCCGCGCGACCTTACCTTAAATCTCCGGTTCCGCTACGTTGGAAAACACACAATGTGTGTCATTTCGAGCGAATGCGAGAAATCTAAAGTATTTCGTCGTTCATAAATCTCCATTCGGGGTTTTGTGCTTCTATTAGCACAACCTTCTTCTCTCTTCTCCACTTTTTTATTTCCTTTTCCCGCGCTATCGCGTCCGCGATGTTGTTATGAATCTCACAGTAAACGAGGTTGTGGCAGCGGTACTTTCCTGCAAAGCCGGTTTTGTCAGCGAAATGTTCCGCCAATCTCCTTGCAATATTGTTGGTTACACCGATGTAGAGGGCCGTTTTATTTTTGTTAGTCGTAATGTAGACGTAATAGCGGTATTCAGGCACTAAAGAGATAATGCCAAAAGAGAACGGAAAAGATAGATCTCTCACGTTCGTTCGAGATGACAATGTAGGGGGATTCGGGACGACGCTGTGAACATGTTCCCCCCTAAAAGCCCTCTTATCGTCCCACGCGACACGCCCCTGTAGTCCAATCACTGACAAAAATATAAATTTTTCGCTAAAAGTGATGCAAAAAAAATGAAAGTTTGCTATACTCATATTTAACCGGTTGTTACAACCTGAGCCCCGTCAACTGAAGGGTGGGTCCTCTTGGCAGGGATTCCAGTCTTCCGGGGCTCTCGGAATAATAAATTTTTATAATTACTAGCGGGTTTGGGTTTTAGTTTTAAATCGTAAATCTACATCCTGACGACGGCATTGCCGGCTGTGTTTCCGACCGAAGCGGAAATATACTGGGATGCGAAGCTCTATTTATACCATCCACGCAACATACTGTAATTATTGAATATTATGAGCTGCCGATAAACGGGAAAGGTGCATTCTTCGTTAATAGCAATGCTTCTTTAGGTCCGTCCTTTAGAAGCGCTCAGTCGGATATAACCCTGAGCTGCTCTTCTGTCTGGCTGGCCGAAGCGCCGGATGAGCTGGTTATGCCGACGAGCGCGGCCGGGACTGTCCCCGCCTGGAAGTAGTTGTTCACATCTATAAGCGCCGCGCCGAGTGTGTAGGTCTTCTCGCCCTGGGTCGGATAGCGCATCCTCTGCCTGATGCGGAGGAGGCGTTCGAGCCTTAGGGCGTCCATCTTGCTGACGAGCGCGGGCATGGCCTCGTCGTAGAAAAGCTCCTTGTCCACCGACGACTGCGACGTGCCCGAGAGGCCGCCCGATATGGCGAGAATGATCTCCTTCGCGCGCCGCGCGGGGTTGATAGCATCGGCGGCATCGAGGCCAAAGACGGCGATGTCTGTGACGAAATTGCCGCCCTGCACTGGCTCGGATTGTATGCTCTGCGTGTATTGGCGATAATAGTGATCGATGACGTAGATCCTGCCGTTGATGACCTCGTCGCGGTAGGCGCGCTGGAGATCCGGCGTCGATGCGAGGCTGTTGTAGGTATCGATGACGCCGGCGACGTAGTACTTCTTCTCCATTTCGGAGACTTCGTCGTTTATGTACTCGGCCTGAGCATGGGTTTCGGGGGCGAGCCTCGACATGCCCGGGGGCGCGGCAGCCGTGCAGCCCGCAAGCGTGATGAGTGCCGCCAGGAACGATGCCCCGGCGGGCAGAGCGCCCTTTTTACCTTCCGGCAGATGAGTCATTCGTGCCACCCCTTATCGGCATAATTATACAGAGTATCGGATTTGGCTTCAGCAGGAATTTTTTGGTAAGGGGGACGGGATGTACGCCGGACGGCGACCGGACGGTGGAATCCCAGCCGACGGCGCGGTCCGACGTGACTCAAGCAATCTCTCATTCCGAGTCCTTCGATAAGCTTAGGATGAACTCTGCAAGAAAACTATCCTTCAATTCTGTCATTCCCGAATGCTTGTATTGGGAATCCATTCCTTTAATCCGCTATCCTGCCCCTCCGCAAATCCCCCCCTGCCCCCCTTTTTCTAAGGGGGGATAAAAAGACTAAAACGAGATTCTGAAACAAGTTCAGAATGACGAAAGAGTGGTGATTCCTCGCCCGCTCGAAATCGCAGTTCCCGGCTTCGCTTCGGACTCCGCTAAAGCTTCGACCGATAATAAAAGCTACGCCGGGCAGGGAGGATGACTACTTAAAAACATGGATTCCCGCCTCCGCGGGAATGACAGACAGGGATGTGATGCAAATTCCCGATTGGTTTAAACGATTGCGTTATGAGACGGTTTTGTATTATAATTGAAAGAGGGTTATTAATTACACATTTTCCCGCTTCGGGGCCGGGTCGCCTCGGGCGGAGCTCAAATCTCAAGGTCGGAAGAAACATGGTTGATCAGTGGACTGAAATAGGCATTCCACCGGAGAGCCGTCTTCTCGCACTCCACTACGAGCCGGTCAGCGGGCAGTTCCTGGCGCACCTCCAGAAATTCCCGGACGAGAGCGGCGTGAAAATCCTCTACGCGCGGCGTTTCGACGACAGGGCCTACAGGCAGCTAACTCCCGACGAGGGCCATCTTTCGTACGAGAGCGTAATCGTCTGCCCCGAGAGCACGAAGATACTCGCGAACGTTTTTCGCGTGAGGCCCGGGCATTCCAAAGAGTGGCATTCCATCCGCGAGATCGATACAGCGACTGGCGAGATCACGACCGTGCTGACGTCGGAGAAGCTGGAAGTCGAGCCGCCTTATTCGAGGGCGTGGGTGAGCAGGGTGAGGAAGGTGAAAAAGGAGTTCGACAAGGCGCGGCGCGCTGTCGAATCTTCCGGGGCTTCCTACAGCAGCGAGCCCGGGTTTTATTCTGTGCGCGATGAAAAGAACGACGAGCTTTTATGCACCGTCTCCTTCAGGAAAAAGCACGCGCACGAAGGAGACGTCGAAAATTACGTCTGCAAGGTATCGCCGTCTTCGGGCAGATACAGGAAGATAACCAAACTCGGCGGCGGTTCGAAAGATTCTGGAGACGTCCCGCAGCCGGATGCGAGCCGGGCAGTGTGATGCGGCGTCAGTGGCCGCTGCGTGAGTAATCCGCGGCGAGCTCTTTTTTCAGAAGCTCGTCGAACTCTTCGCGCCCGCCGTTGAACACGTTGAAATCCGTAAACCCTTCAATCCCCCAGAGCTTGCCCCTGTCTGTGTACTGCCAGAAGCTCCACGCCCTTCCGTCGGGCAGAGTCGGCGACCAGTAGATATCCCTTATCCATATCTTGTATCCGGGCAGCTCGCCCGAGAGAAAGTCCCTGTAGGATTTGTTGGTGGCGTAGATGATCGGGCGCTTGCCGTACTTTTCCATGACGGTGTCGGAGAAGGCGACGATCTCCTCGATGATCTTCTCCTTTCCCGGGCGGGCGCTGCAGTTGCCGCTGTATTCGAGGTTGATGATGGGCGGGAGAGTGCCATCTTCGTCGGGGACGGAATCCATAAAGTTGAGCGCCTGTTCGCGGCCCGGCTTGCAGAAGGTGAAGTAATGATACGCGCCGCGCGCGAGGCCGAGATCCCTGGCGGCTTCCCAGTAGTATGGGAATTTCGTGTCCTTGTGGTTGCCGCCTTCTGTCGCCTTGATGAGGGCGAAGTCGAGATTCGCGTGTTTGAGCAGCGCCCAGTCGACCGATTCCTGGTGATGCGAGATGTCTATTCCGCGGACGGGATACTTTTTCTTGTCGGGGTAGTTGGTGCGGATGTACCCCTCCTCAAAGAAGAGAGCGAGAAACGCCGCAACAAAAAGAAATGTGCCGATATAGGCTATCTTGCGGTTCATGTGACGAAGGAAAGCCCCCGCTATATTATACCGGTAATATAGACGTATTCCGATAAAAAAATGAGAATGACGAGGCGGTTGAAAGGCCTCCTCTTCCTGGCTGAATTCGTTCATCGGAGCTGTTCTCGTCCACAAAAAACCGCTTAGTTTCAGCCTCTTATCCGTTATGCTTGTTCACGGGAGAATGTGAAATACGAATTGCGAGGTGACGGCCGTGATAGAATGCAGCGAGGTGGCGAAACAATATTTCGAGTGCGTGGTCGACCCGGCGGTGAACGAGATACTGGAAGAATACAACGCGCGTGAGGGCTATGAGGCCGGGGTGCATGCGAAGGAGTTTCTGACGAAGAACGACCCCGGCATTTCGGAAGTGCACGGTATATACGTTATATTCCCGAATGCCGCGCGGAGGCTCGTCTCCGTATGCTGGCCCGAGGGCTCGGAGACGGTTCTCATCGGCGTGCCCGGAGAGCCGGACGAGCCCCTGATCACGCTAGACATGACGGAGACGGACAAGGAAGAGCTGAAGGACGCCGTAAGGGAACTTATTGACAGGGCTTGAACGGCCACACCCGACCGGCTTTCATTGCGAAATCCAGGAAACCGCTTTATGCTATTGTAAGAACGGGGAGGCGTGTATATGAGCAGGATTACCCTCGATATTTCAGACGACTGGATTACAGAGATAAGCAGGAAAGCCGACCGGCTCGGAGTGTCCAAGGAAGAGCTGATTCAATTCACCATAGGCGAAATAATCGGAAGGCCTGACGAGGATTTCGAGCTCGCCCTGAAGCACGTCACGGATAAGAACGCTGAGCTGTATAAGCGCCTTTCCTGATGCGATACCTCACCTTCAACGAAGTCCTCAGAATTTACGAAGTCGTAATGGAGAAATCAGGCGGTTTAGCCGGCGTACGGGACATGGGTGCATTATCGTCCTCCATCGCCCAGCCAAGAATGACCTTCGACAACAGGGAGCTTTATCCCACTGTATTCGAAAAAGCGGCTGCGCTCGGATTTTCGCTAATCTCGAATCATCCATTTGTAGACGGGAACAAACGCATCGGACATGCCGCGATGGAAATATTTCTCGTTTTGAATGGTTATGAAATTACCGCCGACGTAGACGAGCAGGAGCGGCTCATTCTTTCGATTGCCGCCGGAAAAACAAGCAGGAAAGAACTGAACGACTGGTTACATAAACATACCGACCGGAAGCTCTGATCAGGCTGGTGCGACGTTCGCATCGAGCCGTCTCTTTATCTCTCCGAGTTTGGGGTGATTCGCCGCTTATGGGCAAAAACCCGGCCCACTTCCATACCCGGCAGTTAATTATATAATAATCATATTGGCGCAGGGGACGACGGAATGACCTTCGACGAATACATGGCGGGCGTGCCGCCGAAAAGGCGCGGGAGACTGGAAGAGATGATCGGGCACATAAGGGCCTGGTATCCGCGCGCGAGGATAGCTATAAAGTATGGCATGCCGATGTTCGAGACGGACGGCGGCTGGGTGGCCGTGGCCAACCAGAAAAATTACATCTCGCTATATACCTGCTCGTCCGAGCACATCGCGCCGTACAAGGAAAAGCATTCCAAAGTGAAGAGCGGCAAGGGGTGCCTCAATTTCAGGGACTCCGACGAGATATATTTCGAAGACCTGAAGGCCGTCGTCAGGCACGCGATGAACGCCGTGAAATAAGGGCTGCGAACGCGAGCCGCGCCCGGGCGGCTGACCGTTATTCCTTTGCACCCCGCCTCCTTCCATTAAACTAATACGCATAGCACAAATACAGAAAACGCACGAGGTGACGAAATGCCCATCGATCACGACGGCAAATTGAAGTTCGGTCTTTTTTACGACTTCCGGAACCCGCCCCAGTGGCGGAGGCCCTACGAGAAGGTATACGCGGACATACTCGACCAGATAGCCTGGGCCGAGAGCATCGGCTACGATTACGTCTGGCTCTCGGAGCATCATTTCACGGATGACGGCTACGCGCCTTCCCTCTTTCCGATCGCGGCCGCGATAGCCGTGAAGACGAAAAAGATACGCATCGCGACGGGCGTCGCGCTCCTTCCGCTTTACAATCCTGTCAGGCTCGCCGAGGACGCGGCGACGGTCGATATCATATCGGGCGGGAGATTCGAGCTCGGCGTCGGGGTCGGGTATAAAGTGGACGAGTTCCGAGGGCTCGACATAGATATACATCAGAGGGCCGGGCTCATGGACGAAGGGCTCGAAATAATAAAACGCCTCTGGGCCGGCGAGAAGCTCGATTTCAAGGGAAAGCATCACACGGTCGGCAACGTCGCGATCTCGCCGGAGCCCGTTCAGAAGAACGGGCCGCCTATATGGCTCGGCGGGTTCGTGAGGGCGTCCGCCAGGCGCGCTGTCAGGTTCGGCGACGGTTTCTTTAACTGCGGCGGCGACGTCGAAGAGCTTTACGGCTATTACCTCGAAGAGCTCGCCGAGGCCGGAAAGCCCGCCGAGAACCTCCGCATCGCCGACTGCATTCACTGGCTGATAGTCTCGGAGAACCCGGAGAAAACGTGGGACGAGGCGGCGGACAGGGTGATATACCAGGTGAATAAATACAACGAGTGGCTCTCGGAGGCGGGCTTTGCGGGCCTCTACGATATGATCCGCGACAAGGCGCATCTCCGGGAGCTCGGCAGGCTGATCGTCGTCGACCCCGAGACATGCATCGCCATCATAAAGGAGCGGCAGGCGAAGGTGCCGATCACCCATCTCACCTCGTGGGCGCTGCCGCCGGGGATGCCCGCCGAGTGGGCCAGGCCGCATTTGAAGCTCTTCGCCGATAAGGTCATTCCGGCGTTCAGGTAAAGACAGGGAGGAAGCAGCGCATGAATCTCAGGATAGAGATTTGGATGAACGACAACATGGAATGGTCGCTCGAAGGCGACGGCTCGGGGGAGCAGTACGCGCAGGCAAAGATGAAAGTCATCTCACTTTTTCCCGACGAGGAGGAGCTTAACATCGTCGTCGCGAAGGACGACGTTCGCCCTGTCAGGCTCTCGGACGCGATCGACGAGATAAAATCTTTCCCGGAAAAACGGAGCCTGATGCTTTGCGACAAAAAATATGAGAAAATGATGATGTTCGTCTACAACGATTGACCGGGGCACGATGAGCTTAGCGAAAATAGCGCCTCTTCTGCTGCTGGCCGTGGCGATGTGCCATGGCGCGGAGGCGTTCGCCGAGCCCGCCAAGGAAGCACCCGCGACCCTGAAGACGTATCAGAGCAGGCACGGCTTCAAGATCGACTACCCGAAGAGCTGGGTGCTCGAGACCGACCTCGAAGGGTATGGAACCCTGAAGGAAGCCCTCCGCGACGGCGGGAATTATTTCGCCGTCCAAAGCTACCAGCCCGACGACCCCCGCATAAAGAGCTTTCACTACTTCCCCGCCGACACTCTCAAGATGGAGGCGTGGATATTCCCGAATGAGAGCCAGTCGCTCGCCCAGATAATCACGCAGACGAAGAACATCACGAGAATCGACGACTTCGAGATAGGCGGCAAGAAGGCGAAGAAGGTTTGGCAGAGGCTCGAGGACGGCGAATCGGGCGAGGAGATAATCTACTCGATCTATTTCGTCGACGCCGGAAAGCGCGCCGTCTTCACTTGCTATCCGACCTATTCGACCCTGACGGGCGATTTCGAGAAGATGGTGGGCAGCTTCAGGTTTGATTAGGACATGAGCTGCTCATTACGAGTGAGCGAGTCTGCATTTTATTAGGTTTTTTTCGTTGGAAAAAGGAAAGTGATTCCCATACTTTCAAATGTCTTTTGGAACCCCCGGAAAGCGGTCCATATTTTTTTAAGTTAGATTTTTTCATATTTGAGCCTCTAGTAAGTAGAAATAAACCCGTCTTTAAAATACCTAGCTCAGAATCCGAGGCCTTATAAGTGTTAGCTGGTTTTCCTAGCCTTAACCCAAAGTAAACCTTCTTGACCTGGTTTATAGGATAAATTTCCATCGAAGAAAGGTGCATAAACATTTTCCACGGGTCCCTTTTTAGTTATGCGATAGGATTGCACTTCCATGTTATTCAGCAAATTGTCCTTAATGATTCTCTCATTGAGTTGCTGAGGTTCGCAAGGCGAAGCAGGTTCTTCTAAGTTAAAACCGCCTATAAATTCACCTCCAGGTTTCAAAACTCTAATTATTTCCTTACACATAACGGGGAAATTATCGACATGGTCTATTGCATTTAGGGTGAACACTACATCAACAAAATCTGATGGCAGAGGAATAACATTTTCTGTAGATTTCAAATATATCATTCCATGAGAAATAATGTTATCTGTGAATTCATCGGCATAACGGTCTGTAAGCACATCTATCCCAATTCGCAAAAGTGCTGAATTAGCCCAGACTAGACTACCTCGAGGTCCACAGCCAAAATCGGCAACGATTTTTCCATCTAAGAAGTCGTCACTAGATTCTTCTGCCATCGCCAGCATTAATCGTTCGTAATGAGAGTTCTTAAATTTCCCTTTATCAATTTCGAGTCTGCTTCTCCAAAAATCCAATTCGAAATCGTACTTATTGATAAGAAGGTTTCTTTTTGGGCGGAGAAGTTGTTTGATTGGCTCAGGAATCATTTTTTTCAAAATGCTTCGAATTTTCATATGAGTTCTTCCTTAACTTTAACACCTAACACTTTATTAAACTGAAAAAATGAAGAATAATTCCCAAATAGTGGTGTTATAGAGCAAATTGCTGTTCTACCTCATAGTACTACAAACGCATTTTCTAGTAAAGGAGAAATGAACCACACCCAGATACCAGACTATCCAGAATATCATTCTCCTGATGACAGTGAATAGGGACGGAATCCTGTCAAAATCACTTCACAAGCGTGATCTCGCTCGGCTGCCACTTCTTGGTGAAGAACGGTTCGAGGGGACTGTAGAGCCTCAAAATCACGAACCATCCCTTATCAGGCGCCGTCTGAATCCAGTTGCCGGGCTTCACGCCCTCGGGCAGCTTCGGGTTTGATTAGGATATGACTTCCCCACTCATAATGAACAGGACTATTTAATTTAGTTTCTCTCAAAAGATTACGAAGCAATGTTATTAGGGACAGGTTGAGTAACAATCTCCCAAAACAATATTGCAATTACTTAAACACTTATAGGTTTGAAATGAATTACCACGACAAGATGAATTACACATGTTGTAATTGCTTTGACACCCTTTGAGACAAACTTTTCCTTCTTCGGAAGTAGTTTGTGGCATAGTTGGTACGGTAGATTGACCGCATGAAATGGCGGTAGCAACAATAATCACACCTAGAATCAAAACAACAATATCTTCATAATATATTGGTTAAAAGCTACATTAAAATACTAATCAATCAAGGGTGTCATAATACCAGTTTCTGATTTTATCGAAAGCCTCCTCCACCTGACAAATCCGTCAAAACATGGCTGACGGAATCGTCATATACCCGTTCAAAATATGAACACCCCTGGTCAGATAATGACCCCCCGGGGGGTCAAAATTTGACCCCTAAGGAATACACAGTTGAAGGAAGACACAGAAAGGAAAACACAGCTTCTCTAAAAGAATATGCGTGCAAACGGACGGAACCTGCATGAAGAGGCTCGCGCTTCTTCGGCCCTCATCCCCTGTACGATATATGGAGCGACGATGCCAAACGGGCGGCCTTAAAGCAGCCCCAGCCTCTCCGCGCGGCTCCGTATCAGAGATTTCAGCTCCGATTTTTTCTCCGGCCCGATAAATCCCCTGTCGACGAATTCCATGCAATCCGGAACCGTTTTCCAAAACTTCTTGTAGACGTTATCGATCTGCACTGTATCCATGCCGAGGCTTTTGGCCAGCGCCGCGAAATCCCCCGGGCCTAGCCGCGACTTCTTCCCGTTTATCGTGAGGGCAGACTCTTCCGGGTCCTTGCTTTCGGGAATCATGAGCCGCGTCGCAAGGAGATCGTACGCAGGCGAAAGACTCACAAACGACGTGTCCCTGTAAACGAGCGAGAAGTTCTTGAGGTGCATGTCGGCGTTCCCGGTCAGAAAACAAAACAATGCCACCTCGAAAAATGAAATCGCGTCGAAAAGCGGGTTCGAGGAATGTTTAAATATCGCCTTCCCTATCTGCTCCATCGAGCCCTTGTACTTGTCCTCCGTCAACCGCCCGGTTATCTGGCACATGTCCTCCATGTGTATCTTCGAACCCGTCTTCGGGTCCCTGTCTATGCGCCGTGTGATGTACGCCAGCTCCCCGGACTTGAGCGGCAGGATACAATGCTCGACGGTCCGTATCCCGAAAAGCCCCGCGAGGGCCATGGTCAGGTCTTCCGTCTCCGGCATTTCCGGGTAGCGCTCGACGGGGGGCTTCAGGATGTAATGCCCCCAGAGGCCGACTATAGTCAGCTTCCCGCCTTCCTTCCCGTGGCGTTCGAGGTGAAGCGAGATCTTCGCCTGAACCCCGGGGATGGCGGTCCTTTCCCGGACGACCTTCCGCGCGAGACCCGAGAGCTCGTCGAGGCCGTAGGGGATAACAGGCCGAGCGGCTGTGCCGAAAAAGGCCTTCGAGCATCTTTCGTGGAGCGGGCCCGGTTCGCCGCCGAGGCTTTCGTAGCACCCGAGGCATTTATCCGAATGCCGCATCAATCGCCCTCCGCCGGCACGACGCTCACCGCTCCGATGCAGTCCCTGCAACATGCGAGGAGGAGACCCATCCTGTCCCTGACGTCGATCTTCCAGATGTCCGTCGTAATGTCGAGGAGCCATCCCTCGGGTATGAGCCCGTCGAAGAAAGGAAACATGGTGCGGCTTTTGTAAGTCTCTTCCGTCAGCGGGAGCGTGAGGCTGACGGCCATGGCGTTTCCGCTTTCGAGATATTCACTGTAATAGACGAAGGCATACCCTTCTTCATCTTCCGAAAGCAGACCCGCCGCCCTGTCGCCCGCCAGTATTTCAGCCTTCCTGTGAGTCGTCATCGTAGACCGCCTTTTCCGTGCCGAGCCTGTACCCGAACAGGGAAAGCACCTTGTTGACCTTGTCCATGCGGAGCGTCTCCTTGCCTTGTTCGAGGTCTCTCACGAAGCGAATCCCTACCCCGGCCCTGTAGGCGAGCTCCGACTGGGTTATACCGAGAAGTTTCCTTCTGCTCTTAACGAAAGTCGATAGATTGTTTCTCATTTTATACCTCGACGGGTATAAATATATCTCACATTTAACAATTTATATCATATCGGGTATAAAATCAAGAGCAAAATATATTTTTATACCTCTACGGGTATAAATCATGCAGAAAAGGCCAGCATTATACCCTTTCGGGTATAACATCATCTGACAAAGTTGGCGATAGTGGGCTGACGAAATCGTCATATACCCCTTAAAATATGAACACCCCCTTCAAAATTTGAACCCCCGTGGGTTCATTATTTGAATCCTAAGGAATACACAGTTTGAAGGAAACACAAGTAAGGAACACACAGCATTATTAAAAGAATGCGCGCAAACGGACAGAACTTGCATGAAGAAACTCGCGCTTCTTCGCCTCCGGACCACTTTGCACACTCTCACCCCGACAGTCTTTTCTCGATGCGGCTGTCGGGGATCAGCCACATAGTGACAACGAGGACGTACAAGGCGCAGGCAATCCAGGTATTCACAAAGGAAAGCGGTATCGCCACGATGTAGAGCACGAGCGACGCTTTTCCCTTGAAGTCCCTTCCAATCGCCGCCGATAATGTGGAATCCGCGCCCTGGCAGGTTATGAGAACGCGGCAGAGGATAACATAGGCCACCCCGGTTAATAACAGGGACATCCCGTAAAGCGCGACAGGCCAGGGGGCGAAGTGGTTTTCACCCATCCATCCCGTCGCGAAAGGGATCAGCGACAGCCAGAAGAGGAGGTTCATGTTGGCCCACAGGATGCGGCCGTTGACCTGCCGGACTGCCTGGAACAGGTGGTGGTGATTGTTCCAGTATATGCCGATGAAAATGAAGCTGAGCACGTAACTCAGGAATTTCGGTATCAGCGGACGCAGCGCATCCAGGCCGGTCTCGTGCGGAATCGTCAATTCCAGCACCATGATGGTGATGATTATGGCGATTACGCCGTCGCTGAACGCTTCCAGTCTTCCCTTGCTCATTCGGAGCCCCTACATCACATAAAATGCGTAAACCGGCGGCATGTCAAGCCTGCTGAAATGAATCCCGATCCGTCCGGCGCGCCATTACGAGCGGGGCGCGGAGCGGGCGAGCCAGTCGTCGAAACGCGTCGGGCCGATGCGCGGGTTGTCGCCGGGCGTGAGGGATCGATCGTTCAAGTCCGCTATCCCGTAATAGGATGCGTGGACGTCAGTGACTACCTGGCGCGGGTCTTTGCCTGCGCTAATGTATCGCCGGACGATTTCATCGAGACGGATTTTTTCGGGACCCGCCACCTCAAGCATTCCGTTCACAGGCGCCCCGAGCGCGACGTCGGCCACGGCGTCGGCAACGTCATCCGACACGATAGGCTGCATTAGGACAGGCGGCAGCTTTACCGTTTCCCCTTCCGTCGCCGAATCCGCGATGCGGCCCATAAATTCGAAGAACTGCGTCGCGCGGACGATAGTATAAGGAACCCCGGAAGCCTCGACCATGTTTTCCTGCGCCATCTTCGCCCGGAAATAACCGCTCTGGAGAAGGCGGTCCGTTCCGACTACGGACAGCGCGACGTGATACCCGACGCCGGCAGCCGCTTCCGCCGCGAAGATGTTGCGGCCCGCCGTCTCGAAAAACTCCATGGCCGCCTTGTCCTCGAACGAAGGCGAATTCGCCACGTCAACGACAACCTGAGCGCCTGCAAGCGCTTCGCCGAGCCCGGCGCCCGTGAGTATATCGACACCCGTGGAGGGGGACGCCGCCACTACATCATGGCCAAGCTCACGAAGCTTATTGACCACCTTTGTCCCTATAAGCCCGCTCCCGCCGATCACTACGATTTTCATGTCAGCCTCCTGAATTTTAATCTTGCCCGCGCGGTGGGGCCCGGCATTGGCGCCGTCAGGCCGTCACTCGACAGGCACCAGTATCGGTGCTCCTTTGTCCTTCACCAAGACGATCAGCAGTTTTGCCGGCTCGGTCGTGCTTGCGTTCCGGCCCACGACATGAACATCGTCGGGCGCCTCGTAAAAGGTCTGTCCGGGCGTCAGCGTCACTTCTTTTCCGCCCTTCACCTGCATAATAACCGTGCCTTCAAGCACGTAAATAAAACCGTACGCATTATGCACGTGCACGGGATCCGCCCAGCCCGGCGGATACTCCACTGTGATCATCGTGGCTTCCTTGCCTGGAGCCTCCTTCAGGTCTTTCGACATGAGCGTCACGATCTCAAGATCCTCAGCTCCCGCCGCGCCCGTCATGAGAAAAAGCAGAAGCAACGAGATTGCCGTCCTTTTTATCGTCGATTCTTTATACATTTTCACACCCCCTACCGCAGTTTTTTGCCGAACGGCCTGGCCCGGTCCTGGTGCGTTGCTGTCAGGCCGTGCGGCGTCGGGAAAAGCCCTCCCCGCAGATTGACTGATCAGCCTTTGAAGAACTCGAGCAGCTCCGCGTTGATGACGTCGGCGTGTGTCGTAATCATGCCGTGCGGGTAGTCCTTGTATGTCTTCAGAGTGCCGTTCTTAAGGAGCTTGGCCGAGAGAGGACCGGAAGCCTGATAGGGCACGATCTGGTCGTCTTCGCTATGCATGACGAGCACCGGCACCGAGATATTTTTCAGATCCTCCGTAAAGTCGGTCTGCGAGAACGCGACGATTCCGTCATAATGCGCCTTGGCCACGGCTTTCAGGTCGTCGGCATAGTGGTCGAGGTCGTGCCCGTCGGCTACCTGCGTCGAGCGGCCGTGCCCGCGCCGGTCATGGGCGATGACCCGATAACCCTTGGAGAGGAAGAACAGCATTTGCGGGTCCCAATCGTCCGCCGAGAGAGGCCATCCGTGGCTGAATACTATGGGCTGTCCCTTACCCCAGTCCTTGTAATATATTTCTATATCCGAACCGTTTTCCTTACCTGCTTTGACGTATGGCATTTACATTATCCTTTTACAGTATGTTTTTCTATATATAGTTTATGCCGACCGAGATGGATGCGCTGATTACTAACGAGAGGTCCACAGGATTAAGAAGGAAGTTCGCGAAGGGCGCGTTTTCTCATTTGCACCGCCTCCTTTTTATTGAGCTAAACGCTTCTTACAAATAAATAGTAATTCACCAAATAGAGATAGCAAATATTCTTTCAATGCCTGAATGAGCCTGAAAACCTGCGTCCATAGTGATTCGGCAGCCATAGAATACACAGGCGGCTGGAGATTCGAGTAAAGCGCCGTCAATCCTGTTTAAAAAGCTCGACTAGGGGCTCGCCTGTCGCGCCGTTCGGGAACGGGACGCCGATGAGGGCTGAGACGGTGGGGGCCGCATCCGTTATGCTGACGGGACGCATCGACGAGCCGCGCCGTATCTTCCACCCGTAGAATATGAGCGGAACGTGCGTGTCGTAGGTGTACGGCGCGCCGTGTGTCGTGCCCCGCTTGCCGTAGCGCGCCTTGTATTCGATCCACGCGGGCTCCATTACGACGGCGACGTCGCCCGAGCGCTTCATGTTGTAGCCGTTATCGACGAGCGCCCGCGCGTCCTTTGTGAAATCCGTCCCGCTGAGCTCAGTAGCCGTAACAGCGTCGGCGACCCCGGGGAGCAGGAGCAGGAAGTCGGCCGCCTCCCGCTGGACGTCGGCGACGCTCGCCCGGAGCCTTGAGCGTATGAGGTCCCTATCGAGATAGACCTGCTGGTTGCTGTAGGCGAGTACGAGCTTCTTCCGCCCCGCGCCGAACAGCTTTCCCAGGTGCTCGTTCAGCATCGCTATCAGCTCGTCGTCTTCCGTGAAGTATCCGGCGGGCACGCCCGCGTCTTCGAGCGAAAGCGGCACGTCTACCACACCGTGGTCGGCCGTCAGAAATACGAGGTAATTCCCCTCGCCGACGAGCCTGTCGAGGGATTCCAGGAGGGCCGCGATGTCGCGGTCGAGCCTGAGGTAGGCGTCTTCGACTTCGATCGACCTCGGGCCGTAGTAGTGGCCGATTATGTCCGTCGAGGAGAAGCTCACGGCGAGGAAGTCCGTGACGCCGTCCTTGCCGAGCCCGGCACCCTTGACGGCGGCGAGCGCGAAGTCTTTTGTAAGCGAGTTGCCGAACGGGGTCGCCGTGATGAGCTTTCCGTAGAAGCCCTTCGAATCGGCCTTGTTCTGCACGAGGACGTCCTTGAGAACGTATGGGAAAACGGGCTTTCGGTACTCGCCCGTCGCCTCGTCTTTCCCGCTTATCGATTTTTCGTACTGGCTGTCGTCGTCCGCGCTTTCTTCGTACTCCGAAATGTCGAGTAGCGTGTTCCACTCGCAGTTTATCTCCGGCCGGGCGAGGTACTTTTCGGCGGAATTCTCGGAGTTGAAGTTTTTGACCCAGCCCGGCAGCTCCGGGGCTCCCCCGCCCTTTTCATTCCTGTAGTAGTAAGTGCTCGTAACCCATTCGCCGCTCGCGCCGTCGAGCCACCAGGCGGCGTCGGCCAGGTGCCCCGCCGGCATTATGGCCCCCCTGTCTTTTTCCGCTATGCCGACGACGATGGACTGCATCCGGCTCGCGAGCTTTATCTCGTCGCCGATAGTCGTCGTCAGCATCTTCCGCGGCGAGCGCATGCCCGATTTCGGGTTCGACTCCGCGTTACCGCCGACGAGCGAGACGCCGGGGTCGTAAGCGCAGTAAATCTCCTCGCCCGCCTGCCTGTCGAACCAGTCGTTGCCGATTATGCCGTGGACGGAAGGGGTCGTGCCCGTGTAGACCGAGGCGTGGCCGGGGCACGTAGTCGTCGGGACATAATTGAACCGGGCGTTACCGAAGCTGAACCCCTCGCCGACGAGCCGCTTGAAGCCGTCGTCGCCAAATTTGTCCCAGAAGCGCGTAAGGAAATCGTAGCGCATCTGGTCGACGATGATTCCGACGACGAGCCTCGGGGGGACGTTTTCGGGGTTGCCGCCGTCGGGCTTGAGCGTGGGCCTCGGCTGCCTGGCGGAGGGGCCTTCCGTCGCGGCCGGCGCGGGGGCCGTCGTGGCCGGAGGGGGGCTTTCGCCCGTCCGTTCGCACGAGACCAGCGCGGCTGAAATAAGTAATGCGATAAATATTTGGAATATGGCTTTCATACGTGTCGCCCGGGCTTTCGGGATACGGGATAAAATTATAAATATAAAATGTGAATAGTGCATGAACCGTCATGTATATTTTAGTCTCCATTTTTCTTTTTGACCTCATATATGGGAACTTATTGACTACATATTAATAAGACGTCTTGAATCTTTAGCAAACCTTACTATTATTTATAAGAAAATTTACAAAATGGTTATTATATGAGAGTTATACTGCTAACCACAGTCTTATTGTTCTGCTTATCTCAATTAGTTGGGGCTCAGAAGACAACAGATGTCTTAGGTTGGGGAAAAACAAAATGGGACATGACAGAGCAAGATATCATAAAAATTTATGGCACTAAAATTATACGAGAAAAGACCGAATTTAGTCCGGATCTAAATTTCCATTGCAACCTAATTATGAAGAATGTCAAAATACTTGAGAGTTATGATTATTTATTCAATGTGGCGTTCTGTATGGATAATAAAACTAATGGGCTTACCAAGGTACACCTTTCTAGCATTGAAGGGACTGAAACTGAGGGGTTCAAACTAAAAAGCGCATTGATTGATAAGTATGGAAATTATAATGCATCAAAATTAAATGAAGGCGCAACATCTACGTTTCGAATAGAAACATATTATTGGTATTTACCAAGCACATCAATAAGTTTAACAATTATTTTAGTGCAAGACTATCATGCAATCTCCATAAGCTACAACAAAGCTAAGAAGGAAGAGCTTTTATAATTTCAATATACTTCTTTATCGTCCTTAAGATATAGGAGATTAGAGATGGTTTATGAAAAATTTTAGTCCCGTTCTCTTTAACCATTCATAAATAAATTATAATGTTGCAGTTGAAACCTACTTAAAAGGGAAGATGCCCGATGGGTTTTGAAATCGTCTACTGGCACTGGCTGATCTTCGGGATGCTGCTCATGATAGCCGAGCTTCTGATCCCGAGCTTCACGATATTCTGGTTCGGCCTCGGCGCGCTGGCTACGGGGGCGCTCCTCGCCTTCGTGCCGGGCCTGGCTCTTCAGTGGCAGCTCGTGGTGTGGGCGGTATCGTCGTCAGTGATGACGTTCCTCTGGTTCAAGTACTTCAGGAAGATCGCACCGGACAGGACGAGCGCGGGCGTCGGGCGGGAGGCTGTTATCGGTGAGGCCGGGGTAGTCGTGAGCCTTCCCGGCGAGAACGAGCGCGGCAGGGTGCGGTTTACGACGCCCGTGCTCGGATCGAGCGAGTGGCCGTTCATATGCGACGACGCTGTATCTATAGGGGATAGAGTATATATAAAGGATATATCAGGCAACACGCTGATCCTCGAAAAAAGAAACTCCGTATAAAAGAAAGGAGGAATCGCCATGTGGGTAGTGATAGTATTCGTCGTGCTCGTAATAATAACGATAATGGCCGGGGTGAGGATCGTGCCGCAGGGGTTTAAGCACATCGTCCAGCGGCTCGGGAAGTACAACACCACGCTCGGCCCGGGGCTCAATCTCATAATCCCCTACGTCGATACGATAGCCTATAAGGTTACGACGAAGGACATCGTGCTCGACATCCCCTCGCAGGACGTCATCACGAAGGACAACGCCGTCATGATCGTGAACGCCGTCGCATACATCAATATCGTGTCGCCGGAGAAGGCCGTGTACGGGGTCGAGAATTACAGGATAGCGATTCAGAACCTCGTGCAGACTTCCCTCAGATCGATAGTGGGCGAGATGGACCTCGACGACGCGCTCTCTTCGAGAGACCAGATCAAGGCGAGGCTCAAGGCCGCGATCTCGGACGACATTGCAGACTGGGGCATCACGCTGAAGACTGTCGAGATCCAGGACATCAATCCCTCGGAGACGATGCAGAGGGCGATGGAGGAGCAGGCCGCCGCGGAGAGGGGAAGGAGGGCGACTGTGACGAGGGCCGAGGGTATGAAGACGGCAGCCATTCTCGAGGCCGACGGCAGGCTCGAAGCTTCGAGGCGCGACGCCGAGGCGCAGGTCGTCCTGGCGGAGGCGAGCCAGGCGGCTATAGATAAGGTGACGCTGGCCGTTAAGGACAACGAGCTTCCGGTGCTGTTCCTCCTGGGGGAGAAGTATATCGACGCCGTGAGCAAGGCTGCGAGCTCCCAGAACTCGAAGCTCGTCATACTCCCGGCGGACCTCCAGGCTGCTCTCAAGGGAATCATCGGGGGGATAAAGCAGTAAAAAGCTGAAGACTAGATCCCGGGTCAAGCCCGGGATGACAGAAAGAAAGTACCCCCACCCAATCCCTCCCCCTGGAAGGGGGAGGGAAATTAATAGGCGACGTTTATTTACGCTTTTTACTCTTGCCGTTTTCGGCCTTCGGGCGGTCCGGAGTTTTGCCGGACTCGGCCAGCGCCGAGCGCACGAGAGCGCGTATCCCCCAGCTTTTCACCTTTCTCGCCTCTACCTTGCTGAGCGGGAGTACGTCCTTGAACACGATCATCGATTCCGGCCCGAAGAATAGGCAGAGCGCGGCGCGGAGCCGGTTGTAACTCTTCTTATCGAGCTTCGCGCGTGCGGGTTCGAGCGCGGAATCGATCAATCCCATCCTCCGGCTTTGCCTCACGGGTATCCCGCCGTAGCCGTTTTCGAGCGAGAGCTTGAGC
Organism: uncultured Spirochaetia bacterium; assembly: GCA_964586675.1. Lineage (GTDB taxonomy): Bacteria > Desulfobacterota_D > UBA1144 > Nemesobacterales > UBA2774 > JADLGH01. Next base: position 22,760 of record CAZPHQ010000028.1, read on the forward strand.
GAGTTCAGCATAAGCGCGCGGAGCTGAAGCTCGTTCGAGTAGACCATGTCGTGGAGCGCGGCCTCGGCGGCGTCGACCCTGTCTTCAGGGTCGGCAAGCGACGCCCCGGCGAAGACTTCCGACGGGTCGGGCACCTTGCCGTGTATCGGAGCCTCGACGAGAAGCGCCTCCATCGAGGGGAAGTAGCGGTATGCCGTCGCGCGGGAGACCATCGCCTCGGCGGCGACTTCCTCCATCGTCGGAGACCTCCCTTCGCCGAGGAGGCGGCCCGCCGCGAGGAGGAGGTCGTTCCTCGTCCTCGCGCGCTGATTGACGCGGCCCTTGCTTTCCATTTTCATCTCCACTCTTACTTCAGCTGCTGCAGTATTGTTGCGAGGTCTATCCAGACGTTCTCGCGCTTTATCATGCAGTCGTCCGAAAACTCGATGACATGCAGGAGGCGGAACTTGAGCGAGCGCCCGTTACCCTCCACGCCAAATGGGCTGCCGGGCGCCTTGCCTTGCCACATCGATTCGTCGACGAGGAAATTGTCGCCGTAAAGCCTTCTCAGACACGTGACCTTGCCGTCGGAAAGGTCCGAGAAAAGGTTCACGTAGAACGGCCGCGCGTTCTCGGGGCCGTACGTCGGCCCTGACGGCATGCCGACGATGTCGTGTATAACGTCCGGCGTCAGCGTGGAAAGAACCCCTTCCACGTTATCCGCCGCCTCGTAGCCGAAATGCTCGTCCATTATGCGGTCCATATCTTCATTTGAAAGCATCTTGTTACCCCCCTCGATGTTAAACAGGATGAGTGTATTGTAATAAGACTGCAGTCTCATGTCAAGATATTTTATCAAGATGCGGGAAGGCGGGCGATCGTTCGTGCCGCGGAAGCGGTATCGTTTCCTCCAGCTTAAAGAAAGCATGAAGCGGCAACCGTTAATTTCCGCCGGGCTGCGCACACACAACGGCAGCTCAGACAAGGGCCGGTCCATGCGACTGTAACCTCCCGTCATCAAATCATACTTCCCTGAACTTAAAATTCCGATTGAAACCAATATTCAACGATATTAGAATTGATTCGTGAATTCATTTTCTCGGAAATAAAAGACCAAAGGAGGATTGTCATGAACTCAGCAAGAATGTTTCTGATCGCGGGCCTGTTTCTGGCGGCCGGATGCGTATCGCAGTCGACGTACGACCAGCAGGTGGCCGAGACCCAGCAGCTCGCGTATCTGAACTCCGTTTATCAGCAGCTTAACACGGCGCTCGCGGCGCAGGTCGCGGCCGACCAGGTACAGATACAGCAGCTCCAGGATCAGCTCCAGGTTACTCTCGTGAACGAGATACTGTTCGCCGAGGGCGGATGGGAGCTTCACGAACAGGGCAGACAAACCCTGAACCAGATAATCCCGGCGCTCCAGCAGGCGCAGGGCAAGTACATAGTCATACAGGGATTCACCGACGACCTCGGGATTCTCGAGCCGCTGGCCGGTCGCTTCCCGACCAACTGGGACCTCGCAGCGGGACGCGCTGTTTCCGTCGTGCGCTACCTCGCCGAGAACGGGATAGACCCGAACCAGCTCGCGGCGGTTTCGTTCGGACAGTATCACCCGGTCGCGCCTAACGACACCCCCGAAGGACGCGCACAGAACAGACGCATAGAGATAGATATTCAGGACCAGATGCCATAAGGCACCACGTAAAGTTAGGACGGCTCCTTTTCTCGAAAAGGGAAAGAGCCGTCCACTTCAATCTTCATATCTGCCATATTTCGAACTCCATTATTTATAATTACATTACATATTTGAAGATATTGATATTTCTGCTATATTGATTGAATGCTAACAAATAAACTACTTATCATAATATCCTGCTCCGCTGTCGGATTCATGAGCGTCTCGTGCGTTGAAACTATGATAGCCAGCTACGCTTACAGGTCGGGGAAAACCCGCCAAGCGAAAGAACAGTTTCTGGCTTCATACAATCAAACGAATCTTGAACGGGAAAAAGCGGGACTGGCTCCACTGGATCTCTGTACGGAAAAGTATCACTTCGACAAGAAATGGGCGGACGACGATCCGATCTGTGAAGAGAGAATAGCGAAGTACGAAGCCGGAGACAAAACCGCTCTTGGGCATCCTGTGCTCGAAGTTAAAGAACCAGCGGAACCTACACCTGGGCCGACACCCTCCACAGAAGCCGCTCAGGAGTAAGAACATTTATCGCCAAAGCGGACAGGTTCAAAGATGGCGGCTACTTGGCTTGACGTCTTGGTCAGCAATCCGGGTGGATTAAAAAATTATCGGCTGGTAGCACGAGGGCGACGAGGTATTGTCGCAGAAGCGGCAGGTTACCGGCTCTGTCCTGTATCCCGGTATATCCATCACCATGAAGAGCCTGTCTATCTGGAACGGGTCGAGGTCTGAAAGCGTACCGGCGAATTCGCCCTTGAAGAACCTTCCGAACTGGTCCCTCTCGGCGACGTATAGCGAGATCGTGAGGCAGTCCGTAAATTCGGCGAGCCAGCCGTTTGTCGTGTTGAGCACGCCGAACTCCATGCCGGGGTTCGACGTCCCGCTCAAGGGCGCGAATCTCCAGAAAAGATTGAAGACGTCACCCGATTCCTCGCCGACGCAGTCGTAGCACGCGAGCCCGTCGAGAACGCCGACCGAGCGTATCGTTTCCGCCGGGCAGGTGCCCGCTTCGAGGTTCGTCCCGAAGCAGTCGTTGATCTCGGAATCGCACGACGCGAGGGCGGCGCACGCGAGGATAAGCAGGATTAACGCCAACGCCGATTGATTTTTCAGGCCGCCAGCCATGATAGAGATTATATCACAGACGTTGTTGCTTCTGCGAGGCGGGCAGTGCGGTGCCAATTCATAAAAATCAGATTTCTCAGGGTCTTTCGGAAAGACAAAAGCTCTTGACAGTTTACTTGAGGAAGTGGATTCCCGTCTGTCCGGCTACGGCTCAAGCCTTCGCCGCGACAAGCGCGGGAATGACAAAATAAATACATAAATCCCCCCGTCCCCCCTTTTCCTAAGGGGGGCGAAAAATAGAACGCGATGCTAATCATTCGTTGCTCCTGACTATATCGGTTTCCTATGCGCGTTGCACACACGTTGTGTGGTTTTCAGCAGCGTTCAAATTCAAAGCTGTGGTCGCGCACCTTATGATAATTGCACAATTTACCCTACGTCGATTGCCGGCGGACGCTGTCAGCAAAAAAGCCTTTGATGCGAGCCGACGAGCGTATATTATTTCTACATGCAGAAGCCGTCGCCTAAGGGAAACGAGGGGACGTCCCAAGCTTCCGCCCTTTTCGGGCGGGCGGCCGCTTTGTCGCTCTTTTTGCTTCTGGCCGCCGCCGCATCCTGCCGGAACTCTCCCGACTACGAGCTTCTTCTCGTGGGCTCGTGGGAAAGGTCGGCATCCGAGAAAGGATACTCCTTCAGGGGTTCGCTCGAGCTCAGGCCCGACGGCACGTTCTCCTTCACGTTCGAGGGAGACGCCCCCGGCCACTCGGACTCTCACGGCAAGTGGAGCCTTTCGGGGCGCGACATCACATTCCTCGACAATTCCTGCGCCGATCCCGGCACCTACAGGTTTTTACTCAAGCGGGACAAGCTCTCTTTCCTCCCGCTCCGCGAAGACTGCGGGCTCAGGAAGAACGCGCTCACCGGCGACTGGGAAAAGAAAACGGATGAGAAGTAAATATCCGATGACTGGAACAAAAATAGAGAGGGACCGACCCTGTCCGGACCGGCCCCTCTTTTTAATCATTGTTACAGATGCTTCTTACCTCCGCGATCTTTTCAGCTCGAAGCTGGCGATTATAGGATCGTGGTCGCTCGCGATGGAATCCGGGAATTCCACGTTGACGTGAGCGATGTCGAAATCAGCCTTCCGAAGGAGTGATTCCGTTACGAACATGTGGTCGAGAACCTAGGAGTTCCCGTCGAATATGAAGGTGTAGGCGTTGTCGTCCCTGAGCTCGTCGATGAGGTTGTAGAGGATGCGCCCGCGATTCCTGCCCGGCAGTATCTCCGAGAGGTCGTTCGTGAACTCGAACGTGTTGAAATCCCCGATAACGACGACGTTGTCCTCGTCCGCCTCGTCTATCAGGTGCTCGACGTACTCGTGGAGCGCAAGCGTCTGCGCCTCGCGCTCGTCCTCGGCGACCTGAATGAAAGGCTGTGGCCCGCCGAATATCGGGGTCGAGCCGGAGCGCGACGACAGATGGTTGTTGATCAAGACTATCTCCCTGCCGTTGAAGCTGAACCTGGCGAAGAGCGGGCTTCGCGAGCCGTCGAAGGCGTTCGTATTGCCGACGCCCGCAGCAGCCAGCTCGGCCGGCGTGAGTGCCTTGAACTCGACGACCGATACGCGCGCCGGGTTGTAGAGAAAGGCGTTACGTATGTTGCCGCCCGGAACGCCGCCCGAGGAGCCGTCGACCGGATCGACCTGCACGAAATCGTAGTCAGGCCCTCACTCGGCCAGGATAGCCTGCGCGAGCGCTTCGAGGGTGAGCGAAGCGTCGACCGTGCCGTCGTCCGTCTCGCCGCTGTTGTCCTGCACCTCCTGGAGCGCGATGATGTCAGGCGACTTGAGGTTGTCGACTATCTGCGAGGCGAGCTCCTGCCTCTGCGCGTCGTCGGAGCTGTCGGCGCTAAGGTTAAGGACGTTGTAGCCGGCGACCGTGATGTTGTCCCTGCCGGACCTGACGGACGTTTTTTCGGCCTTGAGACGGCTCGGGCGGAAGTCGAATTCTTCCGTCGCGTTCACCTCGAAATTCCCGAAGTTATACCCGACGACGCCGATCACGTCGTCGAGCACGTCGCCGACCGTTATCTGCGGAACCGGGAACGGGAATATCGTCCCGTCGAACTGTATCTGGACCCTCTCCGGGTTCTGGTCGCCCATGTTGTCCGGATGGGGCTGCAGCAGGATGCCGCCCCTCTTCGCCACGGCCTTATGCGGCGATACGAACTTCCCTTCGCTCACGAGCGTGAACAGCTCGCTGCTGAAGGAGCTGAACGTCGCCGTCGGCGATACCGCTACCGGCCTTTCGACCCGGACCCTCATCCCCTCGAGGCTCTCGAAGAAGTCTATGCCGTCCCTGTGCGGGTCGAAGAGGTTCGCCGCCGCATCGTCCGGGTCCTGAAGGTTTATAGGCGTTCCGATCTCGTCCTTGCTTATGACGTCGACCGTTGGGGGGATGCGTCCCCTCTTTCCGAGAAGGACCGGGAGGGGGAGAACGTTGCCGCTCGATTCCACGACCACGCCCTAAGCGATAAGGCTCGTGGTGGAGAGGTTCCCCGTCGAAGCGCCGCCGGGTATGTCTTCCGCGACTATACCCGTGACAGTCACTTCGTCTCCCGAATCGACAGATGCGCCAGAGAAAACGAATATGCCGTCCGAGGTTTTGATGTCCCCGTCGCCGAGCTTGTCCTGCATGTAGAAGCCGTTAAAGGCGACAGCCGTGACTATGCCGGTCGTTTCGACGTTCTCGCCGAGGAGCGGGGAGATGTGACCCGCGCCCTGTATCTCCATTATCGTTGCCACGGTGGCTGGCGGAGGCGGCGTGCCGTCGCCGGCCGTGGGCGTATTGCCCGAGCCGAGGTTAAAGTCGTTCATCACCCAGTCGGAAGCGGCGTCCGCATCCACGCCGTCCGCAACCCGCCTCGCGCCCGGGGGGAAGAACGTGCCGTCGGGGCCTATCACTGGCGCGCCGAAAAAGAAGCTGTCGCCCGCGCCGCCGTCCGTTAGCGCGACCGCGTCGAGGACGACTTCCGTGCCGCTGACAGTGCCGCCGGTGATGCTGGCTGTCTCGACGAGCGCGACAGTCAGACTGCTGTTCTCCATGAAGTCATTGGCTATGTCGATGTCGGGCGTGACGCTGTAAATCGACGCCAGCCCCGCCGGGTTCCCGACGAGGAAGAAACCGTTCGCACCGATCACGTCGCCGGGAGCGAAGTCCAGTCGGCGGTCGATCGCGCCGAGGCCGATCGCGTCGCTTTCGACGATTATGAGGCTGAGGCCGCCAAGGGAAAATCCGGGCGTGCCGAAGATCTCGACGAACTCGGTGTTGTCCGTTCCGGTATGGCTGGCCAGGACTTCGTTAATGAGCGCGTCGTCGCCTGTCGCCCCCGAAGCGGGCCTCGACAGCCACAGGAAAAATAAAACGACGAGCGAGAGCTTTATGAAGCTCCAAATATCCAAACCACTGTAATCATTAATTAATTTCATCTGCCTTTGCATGGTACACCCCTCTTGCTTCTTTTTTTTGTAGTTTTAGAGCCGGAAAACCGCATACCCCAAGCCCTGATCAGGGATGTATTACAGCAAGCCAGAATAAAAGGTGTAGGTAAAAGTGTCGTGAATTCGACGTTAAAGAATCATTAACCGAATGCGCGGCGCCGGGAGGAGAAAATTTCGCGGCTTCGCACTTTTCCGGCACGCCTTAACGGGAAGTTAAAACTTCCTTAACCGCGGCTTAAACCCCCCCGGGTAAATTCTCAAAAAATTCTTTAAAATCCAAAAGGGGGTTGAAGTAATGAAAAACGCTACAAGAACGATGAAATTCCGCTACACCGCGTTACTCGTTTTGCTGATAGCCGCTTTTACGGCTTCCGCATGCGACGACAAGAACAATAACAATCCGCCAACGCCGTCCAGCGTGGTACTCACGGTCTTCCACAACAACGACGGCGAATCGCAGCTCGTGAACGCGGGCGAGGGGCTCGAAGATTTCGGTGGTCTGGCGAAATTCGCGACCCTTCTCGACAACCTCCGCGCGGAGGCCGACGCCGGGGAAGGGAGCGTCAACATAACAATCAACTCGGGCGACAACTTCATCCCCGGGCCGGAATTTTCCGCGAGCATCGCTAAAGGCGTCCCGTTTTATGACTCGATAGGCCTTAACAGCATGGATTACGATGCCATGGCCATCGGGAACCACGAGTTCGACTTCGGCCCCGACTTGCTCGAGCAGTTCATAATCAGCTTCGACAACCCGCCGCCGTTCGTGACGGCCAATCTCGTATTCACCGCCGAGCCCGTGCTTCAGGCGCTCGTAGACGACGGCATCATCGTACGGACGACCATCATCGAAAAGGACGGCCAGGAGATAGGCATAGTCGGCCTGACGACGACCGAGCTGCCGTTCATATCGAGCCCGAGGAACGTCGAAGTGCTGACCGACCTCGCCGGCATCGTGCAGACGGAAGTAGACGCCTTCGCCGACGCGGGCATCAATAAGGTAATCCTCATCAGCCACCTCCAGGCGATAACCAACGAAATAGACCTCGCCGCCGAAGTCACCGGTCTCGACATTATAGTCGCGGGCGGCGGCCAGGAGCTCCTGGCTAACCCGGACGACCTCCTCGTGCCGGGCGACGAGCTCGCCAACGCCTTCGGCCCCTACCCTGTTGTAACCCAGCTGGCCGACGGCTCGGACGTCCTCGTCGTGACGACGAACGGCGGATACAAGTATGTTGGGCTGCTCAAGGTCGAGTTCGACGCCGACGGCGTGATCATGGCCGTGGACGACGCGAGCGGCATATACAGGGTGGCCGGCGGGGACAATCCCGACGCCGTCGCGCCCAACGAATTCATACAGGTTAACGTCGTCGACCCGGTCGTGGAATTCACCTCCGGGCTCGCGGATAACGTTATCGCGGCGAGCGAGGTCGCGCTCGAAGGAAGGAGGAGCCCCGGCGTGAGGACAGAAGAGACGAACCTCGGCAATCTCGTCGCCGATTCGCTCCTCTGGCAGGCGAGGCTCCTGGCCGGCGAGTTCGGCGTAGCATCGCCCGACGTCGCGCTCCAGAACGGAGGCGGCATAAGGAACGACACGCTCATACCGGCGGGCGCCATAACCGAGCTTACGACGTTCGACATACTGCCGTTCGCCAACTTCGTATCGATAGTGCCCGGCATACCGAGGGAGCAGTTCAAGGAGATAATGGAAAACTGCGTTTCGGTGGCCCCGACGGCAGACGGCCGCTTCGCGCAGATAGCGGGATTCTCGATGGTCTACGACCCGGCCGAAACCGCCCAGGTGCTCGACGATGACCTGGGCGTCGTAACGCCCGGCACCAGGGTCAGGAGCATAATCCTCGACAACGGAACGGTTATCGTGGCGGACGGGGCGGTGGTGCCCGGCGCCCCTGTAGGCATCGTGACGAACGACTTCTCTGCGAGGGGCGGCGACCAGTATCCGTTCCGCGACGCTCCGTTCACGACAGTCGGCGTCGTATACCAGCAGGCGCTGGCCAACTACCTCGTAGGCCCGTTAGTGGACGGCGCCCTCGGGGGAGTCGTAACCTCGGCCGAATATCCGGAAGGCGGCGAGGGAAGGATAACGATAGTCCCTTAAACGACGCATAGAGAATTGTAAAATCGAGACTTCAAAGAAGGCGGGCACGAATGCTCGCCTTCTTTTTTCGAACCTTTGGAACACCCGTGCCGCGCGATATCGTACAGCGCGCGGCGCACCGGATCATCCGGACATTGTGCGCGGACCACGTCCGCGGGAAATCGACGTAGCAGAGTCTGTGTAATTCATACTCGAATAGCGTTCGCTGATTTAAGCATCCTTGACACAGCGGCAGGATTTTTATCCCCCCTTAGGAAAAGGGGGGTATGGGGGGATTTATGATATTCCACTCATCCCGCTTCTGCCGATTTTACTGTGCCATGCGGGCTAGACTTTTTACATCCACCTTCCACGGAGGAATGCAGCCATATAGAATTAAATGTCGAACACCATGAGAAAAAACTTCGAAGGTAAAACTGTGCTGATCACGGGCGGAGGGACGGGCATCGGCAAGGCCGCCGCGCTCGAATTCGCCCGCGAAGGAGCGCGCGTCCTCATCACGGGGCGGAGGGAAGGCAAGCTCGCCGAGGCCGCGCGTGAAGCCGAATCGGAAGGGTACGGAATCTTTTTCACCGTTTCCGACATATCAAAAGAAGAGGATTGCCGGAGCGCAGTCGGGCTCGCCGTCCGGGAATTCGGCGGCCTCGACATACTGTTCAACAACGCAGGCGTCCTCATCCCGGGTGCGCTCCACGAGACGGCGAGCGCGGCGTGGGAGACGACGTTCGGCGTAAACGTTCGCGGCGCCTGGCTCATGAGTAAATACGCGATTCCTCACATGCTCTCACGTGGGCGGGGGTGGATAGTGAACAACGCGTCTATAGTCGGCCTCAGGGGATTCGCCGGGCTCTCGGCATATACGGCGTCGAAAGGTGCCGTGATACAGCTCACGCGGAGCATGGCGCTCGAGTACGCCGACAAGGGGATAAATGTGAACGCCGTCTGTCCGGGGACAACCGTTACGCCGCTCGTGACTGAAGGCTTCATGAAGAGAGTGCCCGACCCCGAAGAAGGAATGCGGTTCATGAAAGCGCTTCACCCGATGGGGAGGCTTGCGCTTCCGGAGGAGGTCGCGAGGGCTGTGCTCTTTTTATGCGACGAGAGGTCGGGATTTATCACGGGCGCCGCGCTGCCTGTCGACGGCGGCTGGTGTGCGCGGTGAAACCACAACAAGCTATAAGATATTAGCTTGAAGGTAATACTGACTCTTTAGTCTCTTCAGTGCGCTTTTCATATTTATTTAATTGCTCTTGCATTACATCTATGAATTTTCTGAAATCGCCATGTGAAATAATGAAGCTCCCGACACAATCTGCTCTTAGTGTTCCTCTTTTTTCCATCTTAGATTTGTCTTCTTCGCTAAGAATAATATCGGGCTTTATTTCATAGAATGAAACTTTAAAATTTTCTTGAAAATGTTGGACAATAATATTCGTAGCAATATTTGAAGGCATAAATTCTGGAGTATGAAAATCAATTTTATATAACTTGGGTTTTGTAGGCATTATTTTCTTTGCCATTGAGGTCTCCTACTGACGTGTCTAAAGATTGTGGTGGCGCTACTTCTATATCTTTATTTGATTGCGCATAAGGTACTTGTGTTCTCACTTCGAATTCAGAACTTCCACTTATATCATTATTAACAATCAGTGTTAAGTGACTGGATAAAGATTTACCATTTAGCTTTATTTGTTGTTCTGAAGCTAAATCCTCCGCTCTAGAAACTCTTTCAAGAGATTCTCGACTAAAATCATCAACATCATCTATTCGATTAGAAAAGGTTTCGAATGATACATTAAGAGTAATGTCAAACGCTCTAGCTAATTTTTTAAGGGTTGATATACTCCATTTATCGTAGTTAATGTTTTCTAACAGTGAGATTCTAGACTGTTCCATTCCAGCTTCATGTGCAAGTTTTTTTTGTGTCCAACCCCTTTGTTCTCTAAGGACTTTGATTTGTGTTGCTATACAGGTATTTAAAAACTCTTCTATATAAGCATGTGCGCTTTCTTTATCTTTGAATTCCTTTCTAAGTATCTCACTCAACTCGCTCATGAAAACACCTCTTGTTTATTGGATCAACTAGTATTTCTTGCCTACGTAACTCTGCTATTTGTTCTGCATTCTTAGGTATCAACTTTCTATCTTTTTCTATAGCTCCTGCTAAAAGCGTAAACTCATTCAAGTTATCAATGGGACCCTTACATAGCATTAAACGTACAGCTACCTTTCCTCCTATCCTAATCTTTTTAATATGTGGTAATTTAGTATCAGAAAGTACCCCTGTTGACAGTCCGGGCCCATGCTTCTCTAGCATGTCTAACCTTAATTTCAACTTTGCTCGCTGATCTTTCTGGAGATATTGCATCCACGTCGCAATGACGTTGTTTCCCCTTGCGTCTTTATAGTCGTGGAGCTTCCAACTCATGATTAGGATATAATAATATTATTATCTTGTCAACACGGCATTACCGGCTTGATATAATAATATTATTATATCAAGCTAAAAAGTCAACAATACGTGTCTCATACTTAATTTAAAGCAAAAAAACTTAAATACCAACTGAGAGACTTTGAATTCATGATTAAAGCTATCTCACAACCGGATAACCAGCGTGGTAGAATTTAATATGCTATTAGAAAATGGAGCTACTTACGATGAAGCTCGACAAATTCGTATACGATCTTTGCACTGAAGGCAAGAATTTCGGGTCGCTCGCGACGCTCATGTCGGACGAGTCGCCGCAGGTCAGCCTGAACTGGGTTGACTCCGACGGCGAGCACGTCCTGATAAACACGGCCGAGGGACGCCTCAAGCCCGATAATGTGAGGAGAGACCCGAGAGTCGCCGTTTCGGTGTTCGACCCTTCTCATCCCTACAAGCAGGCGATGGTGAGGGGAGTTGTTACGGAAGTCACGGCGGAAGGGGCCGAAGAGCACGTCGACAGGATGGCGATGAAATATATCGGCCAGGACAGGTATCCCTGGAGGCAGCCGGGCGAGAAGAGGGTGATTATAAAAATAAAGCCCGAGCACGTGCTGAAGATCGACGCGTGACGCCTCAGGGCGAGCTCTCTTCCCGAATCTTCCCGAGGACGAGGCTCGCTATCTCGCCGTAATCGAAGCCGACCCGGTGCCCGCCCTTCCGCTCGATATTGTGCGCGAGGCCGGGCGGCAGGCTGGTGCATATCTCGTTCTTGTCGTCGCCGCCGTAGACGCATTCTATGTCCTTTCCCCTGAGCTTCTCGATCTCGGGCCCGACAGGGAGCGCGTTCTTTCCCTGTGAGCCGCCGACCCAGTTGGTAAGGTGAAACTTCAGATCGACCTCGCGCCCCGGCCCGAGGAGCACGACAGTCGACACCCTCGAATAAAGCTCCGGCGGAAGGCCGCTTATCATGAACGCCGCGACGTCGGCCCCCATCGAGTACCCGATCACGACCGCGTATTTCTTATCCCACTTTTCGAGATAATATGAAAGCACCCTCGCAAGGTCTTCCGATATGCCCTCGGGCGTCCGGCGGTGCCAGAAATAATGAAGGCTGTTGATACCGATGACCGGAACACCGTTCTGCGAGAAAACGCCGCTCAGGCCTTTTTCCGTGACGCTCCAGCCGCCGTCGCCCGATATGAGGACGACCATCGAATCCCTGCCCGACGGCCCCGACGGGACCTCCACCAGCGGGAGGCCCTCCGGCTTCCCGGCGGCGGACGCTCCCTCCTCCGCGATGCCGATGCGGGGGACTATCGCCAGGGCCAGTAACGCGAGAAGAATCAGCAATCTTTTCATGATATCGTTCGCTCCTTGCGCCGGCTGAAACGGCGCGGCTCGTTCACCTCGCGAGAAGCCTCTCTATCTCTCCCCTCACCCGGCCGAGCGGGATGCCCGCGCACGTGAACGCGATGAGGCCGAGCACGAGGAGAGGCGCTGTGAGGAGTATGAATACCGCGACTGAAAATCCGGCGGCCGTCGCCTTGTCGACTCCGAAGAGCGACAGGCCGACGACTGTGAAGAACTGGTAAGTGCCGACGTTACCCGGGGCGTTCGGAATGGCCGTTCCGAGGTGCACGATGAGAAATACGACCGCACCGGCTGTGAAGGAGAGGCCCAAATTGAAGGCGCGCATCGCCGTCCAGAAAGAGACTATCTGAAAGAATATGACGAAGAACGAAATGCCGAACGAGGCGTAGAAGGAGCGCGTGAGCCCGATCTCCTTCATTTCGAGCGCGAACCTGTCTATCACTCTGGCCGCCGTCCGTAGCGGCCCGGGGAGGTAGGGGTATTTCCTCAGGTAAATGTCGCCCTCCCCTTCGAGCTTTTTTTCTTCCCTCAGGACGAAGTAAAGAAATATCCCCGTGCCGAGGAGCACCGCGCCGCCGAGTATTTCCTCGGAGCGGATGAGCCCCTTCGGGAGCGGGACGAGGAGCGCCGAGAGGCCGATCAGGAGCGCGAGCCAGACGCTGTCGAAGAGCCGCTCGACCGTTATCGAAGGGAATATGGACGCGAAATCTTTCGACAGCCAGCGCGACACGAGATACGCCCTCACCAGCTCTCCGGCGCGGAGTGGGAGGAGCTCGTTCGTGAAGAGGCCGGCGTAAACGGCCTGCGTCGCCCTGAGGGAGCTGAGCTTGCCCTTACCTGTGAGAAGGAGACGCCATCTTACGCCCTGCACGCTGTAGCTGAGAACGTCGAGCAATACCGCGAGGACGGCGAGACCCGGATGCACCCCCTCGAAAGTTCTCATGAACTCGCCGAAGCCGACGTCGTGAAAAACCCAGACTAGGCAGGCGAGCGCGAGGAGATAAGCAAACGCCGGTTTCAGGAACCGCGGCCATTTCCCGCCCGCGGCGCGGCGGGCGGGCGGCGCGTCTTCGGTCCTGTTTTCTATTTCGTCCATGTCACCCGTCCGCCGAGCTCCGTCAGCTCCCCGATTGCGATGGCCAGCTTCGGGAGGTCGAGCGGGTTTTTGTAAACCGTGTAGCGCGGCTCCCAGTAGCTGGCGAATTTCGATTTATAGTGCTTGAGCCCGGAGAAGCTGAAGATCGAGTTCATGTGTCTTGAAAAAAAGTAGATGGTTTTTTCCTCTATCGAGGCCCCTTCGCCCTCGCCGGGGCTGTCCGACATGGGGGCCATGCCGAGGTTAAACCGCTCGTACCCTTTCCCGCGGAGATTCTCCAGGAGCTTCACCATTAGATAATCCATGAGCCCGTTCGGAACGTCGCTACGCCGCCTCATGAGATCGACTGTGGCCTCGCCCGGGCAGTAGGATGGAATGAGATTGACGAATGCGAGCATGTTTCCGCCCGAATCCTCGGCGGCGAAAACGGGGGTAGAGCCGACGTACGCGGGATCGAAGCGTCCGAGCGTGAAACCGCGCTCCCTCCGCCCCGGTATGCTCAGCCATTCGTCCGACACCTCCTTCAGCCTCCGGAGCGTCTCCTGGCCGAGCGGCGGCTCGAAAGTCGTTATGCGTATCCCCGCCTTCTCCATCTTGTTCGAGTTGTTGCGGAGGTCTTTCATCCTGGTGCCGGAGAGGGAGAAATTTTTGACGTCCACTACCGCGTCGCTGCCTATTTTTATCTTTCTGAAACCTAGTTCCTTGTAGACGGGGAGATAGCGGGGGAGCACCTGGTGGAACGCAACCCGCCAGTCGTTCTCGCGGCAGAATTCCGCGAAGCCTCTTATAGTTTCCCCGGCCTCTTCCGGGGGGCCGACGGGGTCGGCGAGGGCGACGGCGAAATCGGAGGCCACGCTGTAGGCCACGAAAGATTTTCCGGACGGCGAGAAATAAAAAGACTTGTCGGGCCACACCTTGAAATAATCCTGGGAGTCGAAGCCGTGCCTCTCCACTATCGACTGCGCGAGGAGACGCTCGCGTGGGAGCGTCCTCAGCATGTAGACGACCGGCCTGAATATGGATATGACGGAGTAGCCTATCGCCATGATCGAGATAACGTAGAGCGAGTCGAGGAACCATTCAGCGTAGCGAGTCCTCGGGACGAGCGACGGGTCGCCCGCCAGCGTGAAGAAACGGAACGTCCGGTATATCGAATCGCCGAGGGTGAATTCGACTCCGAACTCTCTTTTGTCGAGAAACCAGAAGCCGGCAACGCCGTATGCGAACGCGGCGAGCAGGGCGAGGAAGAGGTGCGCCGCCGCGATGCTCGGCTCGGGGACGGCGCTTTTGACTGTGAAGCTCCGGCGGAGGAAGAGCAGGACGGCGATAAGCGCGAGGCAAAGGGCGGCCTCTTCGTAGTCGAGCCCCTTCGTCAAATGAAAAACGGCCGAGAGACAGAGGAGGAAGAGGACGACATGGTAAGCCCTTCGCTTCCGCCTGAATATGCTGACGGATGAGACGACGAGAGTGAAGCCGACGACGAGAACGACGAACCGCGAGAGGTGAACGAAGCCGAGCGGAAAGATTTCCGTGACGGTGCGGAGGCGTTCGGGAATGGCCGGGCCTATCAGGGAAAAAAGGTTCAGGAAGCCGCTCCCCAGAACCGCAAGGGAAACGACCGCAACGAGCACCGACCTCGTATCGACTCGCGCCAATACCCCCCTGGCCGTCATGAGAGGATATTATACACCGGCGCACACGTAGTGTGTTTTTTCGACGTAGCAGAGCAGGTGATTCGATGTAAAGTTCGCGCGGCAGGTGATAATCGCACTACACGTCCTACGCCGGTTTCCTGCACACGTTGTGTGTTTTTTCGACGTAGCAGGAGAGGAGATTCAAAGCACTGTTCGCGGGGCAGGTGATGTTATCCTCTGAGGCGCGGCCGTCGTATGTCCGCGGACACAGTCCGCCGCGCGGTAGGTGATAACTGACTTCCGGCCACGCTGGAATCCTGTGCGCGTTGTGTATAAGTCCCCCCTCTCCCCCCTTTTTCTAAGGGGGGAAGATTTCTCACAGTTTTAATTTGAGAGATTTCTGAGCAGTACCATATATGCTTTCTTGCAATCGGCTAAGGGCGTCCGAATGCTCACTTGTTCGCATCCGTTCCCCGGAGGGGAGAGGGGACACGTTTAGCATGTCTGCGGACACAGTCCGCCGCGCGTCGATTATTGAGGTTTCTTTAGAAGCTTCCCTGTCCGCCGGACGAGCTCGTAGCCGGAGTAAACGGCAAGGTGACGGACGCTGCCCATTCCGAAGACCCGAGTCAGGAACCCGGGGAATCCGAAGAGACGCCGTATGAAGCCGGAGTCGACGTTGCCCTTGCCGTAGGAGCTCCAGAGGAAGCCGAGCTCGACGAGGCCGTCGGCTATCCCCGGCGGCGACGTCCTCACTTTGAACACCGTCCTCTCCAGGCGCGAAACGGGCTCGGAGTCGAGCCTCGCGGCGACTTCTTCCGGCACCTCACCAGGCAGGATGGTCCTGAGATACCTGAGCGCTTCTCTGACCTGGAGCACGACGCCGTGCCTCCGCGCTGCCCGGATAAACCTCTCCCAGTCGAGTCCCACCCCTTCTTCACGCAGTATAACTGCCGCGTCGGCCACCCATCTCACGGGCGGCGTCGGGTCCCACCTCATGCCGTGCTCGCAAACCTGGAGCAGGAGGTCTTCCGGGCCGAGCACGAGAACGGGCTCGCCTTCGAGCGTCACGCTCCGCGCGCCCTCCCAGAACGGCTCGTCCGCGTCGGGCGCGTTGTAGCCGTGGAGCGCGTGCCAGTGAAGGTCTATCGTGAATTCGTCGGGGTTGACGAGGTCGTGCCCGTGGCGGACGGTGAAGTATTCGTCCGAGTATTCGGAGAGCTTCCTCGTCTCGGGCTTCCACCCGAGGCGCGAGAGCGCGTCCATATCCGAGAAGCCCTTGAGCGGCGTGAGCGACGAGCTCCAGCCGAGCTCCATCAGCATTTCGGCCGCCTCGCGCGCGCGCCGCGTGGGGACGAGTATGTCGGCGTCGAGCATCGGGCGGAGGCCGTAGTCGCGGTAGTAGCCGGGTACGAGCGCCGCGCCTTTGAGTAGCAGCGCGTCCATCCCGCGCTCGCGGAGCTTTACGAGGAGGCGCGCCAGGGCGGCGAACCGCTTCCCGTTGTTCACGAGCGTGGTGTCGTAAACCCACTTGAATATGTTAAGCACCGGATCGTCGACGCCGTTCGCGTTGAGGTTTTTATAGAGGAGCGGGAACAGCCTGTAGGAGCCCGGGTCGACGCGGTCCAGATTCGCGATGGACCTCCACTCGGCGAAGGCGTCCCTGCACGCGCCGCCCGAAAGGAGCGCCGCGCGGAGCAGAAGCTCCTGCTCCGGAGTGGGCAAGCACCCGCCCCGGGGGCCGGTTTCATTCGCTCTTTTCTCGGAATTTTTTCCAGGCATCGTAATGATAGTATCAGGAATTTAACGCCCTCTTCCACTCCCGCTCTTAACCGGGCTGAAACCGTCAGCGTTGGAAAACGGAAAAATTCCCGGAGGCCGAAGAGTAGCTACAAGGCTCGATTGCTGGGAATATATGCCAGGAGATGCGGCAAACGGGAATCGAAGAGATCACGGGACATCTTCTTACTGTCGGGGTCTACGGAATTATTAAATCCAGATTGCCGGCCCCCGAAACGGGCGTAAAAAACAAAAAGCTCCGCCTTCTCGTGTTTTTACGGAAACGGAGCCCTGTTCAGTCTTGACTAATACGTTAAACCGCGACGCCTTTTCTACGGCGGTGGCGGCGGCAGGTTGCTCTGGGCGTTGGCGGTCGTGAGGTTGAGCTTCTGGTTAAGCATCATCACGGATACGACAGCCGGGATTACGAAAGCGCCCTTCGTGATCTTCTCGAGGAACTCGCGCCTCTCGGGATTAATGCTCCCAAGCGTCTTCTTTTCGCTCATAAATCCTCCTGTACGGATTTACTGTCACAGATAATAAATTACTCGGCCGTTAGAATATGTTGCTGGCCGCGTTTGCCGTTGTCAGGTTGAGCTTCTGGTTCAGCATCAAAACCGACAACACAGCCGGAGCGATGAACGCACCTTTCGTCAGCCTCTCGAGAAACTCGCGCCTCTCCGGATTGACGTTGCCCTGAATCTTCTTCTCGCTCATACGTCCTCCATAATTCGATCTTTAATCATTATGTATTGCCACCGGTTCAGCTCGGGTTGCCTGTCGGCCGGGTATCCCTGAAAGCTTTTGCAGCGCCTAACTGGGCTGGTTGCTTACCGCGTTTGCAGTCGTGAGGTTGAGCTTCTGGTTGAGCATCAAAACCGACAGCACCGCTGGAACTACTAACGCGCCTTTCGTCAGCCTTTCGAGAAATTCGCGCCTCTCCGGATTAACGTTGCCCTGAATCTTCTTATCGTCCATGAATCCTCCGCGGGAAATGCCTCGATTTCCTACAAATTTAACACATGTGCAAATACAAGACAAGGGAAATTCCGGCCGGGCGTAAATATATAAGGAGGTTTCCAGCCCCCTGCATAATCGCTTTTCGGGCCGGCGCGGAGCGCCGTTCAGAGAGAGCGCATGAGCTCGAGAACACGCTGCTGGGAGCTCTCGTTCGTCCACCTGTTCTCGATCCAAGCCGCCCCCTTCATGGCCGTCACGAAATAGTGACCGTAGCGGGAGTGAACGTCCAGGAGCGCGGCCTTTATGTCGCTCACGGCGATTTTACTCCACTCGCCGCATATCTCGCCGCCGAGCTCGACTTCCTCCGTTCCAGAAACAGGAATAACCTTGTAATATCCGGAGTTTACTAGCTCGTCGTGGACGGGAATATCCGTTATGACGGTCGGCACTCCGAGATAGAGGCTCTCCCTGGGGGTGAACGACCACCCTTCCCCGCTCGACGGGAAAACGTAGCACGAAAGCCTCGAGTACCAATCCGAAGTCCCTTCCGCGTCGAGCGTTCCCTGGGTCCATTCGACGAACGGCGAGTTGGCCATGAGGTGTATTTCGCGCGAATAGAGGTTGTCGAACATGACGGACGAATGCACGGCGAGGCGGAGGCCGGGTATCTCGTTCGCGAGGTCGACGCAGGCCTGGTAGAGCCTGAAGAGATTCTTCCTCGCGTAGGGGACGCCTAAAAACCCGATCCTGAAAATACCCTTTTCCGTGCCCCGCGCGGTTTCGCGGAGCCTTTTGTGGCGGGTGTACCCCTGCTGAACGATCTCCACCGGCGCCTCGACCCCCGAGGCCAGAAACGCCTCCTTCACATATGGATGGGGGACTATGCATATTTTGTAATGATCGTTTATCGCCCGAACCCACCACGAGGGTATCTTCGACGTCTCGAACGTCGTGTAAATGGCGTTTTTGTTTTCGGCTGAGAGCCCTCTTTCGCAGTGCCCGGGCATGAAGGCGGTGAGCACCTTCTTCCCGCTCATGCCGGAGGTATCGACCGCCCTTGGCAGAACGGCGGCCATGCGCTCGTATACTGTCGAGAGCCCGTCGAAGGGGGGGTTGCCCTTGTAGATATCGAGGAGGAGCATATCGCCGTAGGGATTTCTTTCTGCCGACTTTCTCAGGGCGACTTCGCGGAGGAGGGCGTCTATATCCGCTTCCGCCGGAGGCGGCACGGCCGGGGGCTTCACCCCCGTATTCCTGAGCGGGTCCTGCCACCTCCAGGAGCCGACGTGCACGTGCGCGGCGTAATTCCCGAAGCCGCACGAGAGCGTCCGGCATATCCGGCAGATCCTGTCCTTATTAGGGATCACGACGACGTCCGTCATCTCGCCGCTGTTTTCCCAGTAGACGGCAGTCACGAGGTCTGGTCCGGTGGATTGTATTATATCGTCCTCGACGGTTATCTCCCGCCCTGTCCGGAGAGCCATGCCTTCGATGATACGAAGGAGAAGCGGATGGCCCGGCTCGCTCCCGAAAACGAAGTTCCCGATCCTGAGCGGGCTCCGGAGCCCTCGTCTCACGGTGTCCTCCGCCGAGAGGCTGAGCTCCTCGCCGAAAACGGCCCTGAACTCGCAGAGGTCGTCGAGCGGGAGCCTTAAGTAAACGTCCGCGTCGAGGTAGAAGCCGCCGTCGCCCCAGACGACGACGATACGGAATATGTCGGCCCTCTGTATCGGCGCGGAAGCGTCGTAAAGAGGGAGCATGGCGGGGAATATCCTTTCGACGGCCGCCCTGCATTCGTCGTCGCCGTAGATCCTGTGCTCCCATCCGGGATGGAGGGCGGCGACACGCTCGACGAGCAGAGCGAGGTCCGCGGGCAGATCGGCCGGATTTTTCCACGTCTGGTGGATTATTTTCGGTATCGCCATTTCAGTTTGCGGCGGACGTCAATCCGTAAGCTCGTCAAGTATACCAGCAGCCTCGCCCGTATCGTAATCGCCGCCGAGTATGCCGCGAATGAGGCGCGACGATTCGTCCGAGAGCGGCCTCGACGACGCGAATATACTCTCCCAGTGGTCTCTCGACCAGACGTTTCCGCCGTGCCAGGTGTAGATGTAGAGCATCGGCATTATCACCGGAAAGACAAGCCCCCTCGAAAAGAGATTCCGGACGACCGGGGTGTCCTCGCCGGTTTTGAGATCGCCGTACCCGACCCCGTCCCCGTCCCGGAGGAGCGACTTCCTGCAGACGAGGCTCCCCTCCCACGGCCTTCTGTGGGAGAGGTACGCCCTCCCCTCCTTCTCGTCGAATATGAGCCATTGCATGAGGATCGAGGCAGGGAGGCCCGACTGCGCGATGACGTCCATCTGAAAAGCTATCCGCTCCGGGTGCGAGTAATCGTCGTCGTCCCACTGGCTGAAATACTCGCCGGAGCACGCCGAGACGGCCGCGTTCCTGAGGGCCCCGAGGGTGAGCGGCGTGTCCGCAGGGGCTTCGATCTTGACTATATTCGGATCGCCGACGCCGGCGAGGAAGTCCTTAGTCGGTCCATCGAAGCCCTCGTAAACTATCACGAGCTCCTTTTCGGGATAGCGCTGCCCGCGAAAGCACTTGATCGCCCTTTCGAGGAGCCGCGGCCTCCCGAGCGTAACGCAAAGGCACGATACGAGTGGCGGGGCGCTCATGCCGTGGACTTCGTCCTCCCGAGCATCGCCCTTACAAGCATGAGCTTCGTTTTGTATTCCTGGTTTTCGGGGTCGAGACCTGAAGCGAGTGTGTAGTGTGCCTCGCTCTCGCGGAGCCTTCCGAGCTTGAATAGGCACGCGGCCAGCGGCTCGTGCGAGAGCTCGCCGAATATCTTCGCATTATAGGCGAGAGGGCCGGTGAGCGTGTCGGGGTCGACAGCCAGGAGCGATTCGAATATCGCCGCCGCCTCTTTGAACCGTCCGTCTCTCGCGAGCGCCTTCGCATTCGTCCAGACGAAGAGATAGTCGTAAGGGAAGAGCGCGAGAGCCTCACCCAAAAGCGGGCCGATGTCGTCCCCCCTTTCTTCGAAGAGGCATATCATTTCGTAGTAGGCGTGGCTGTCTTCGTGCGTCGCGCCGTCCGGCCCCTTCTCGCGCGTCATCCGGAGCGCTTCTGTCCACGCCTTCTCGGCCCCCTCCACGTCGCCGAGCCCCTTCATGGCCACCCCGAGCTGCCACCGCAGATACATCCGCGCCGGGTCGTTCTCTATCTGCCTGAGAAGAAGCGGAAGGTTCCTCACGTGCTTGTGCGCAAGCTCGCCGTCGTAGCCCGTGTGGATTATAGAGAACGGGCTGTCGCCGATTTCGAGGCCGTCTTCCGAGGCTGCGCGCTTCACCGCCGCGACCATCGATTCGTGTATCACGCCCTCGAACCTTATGCGCGCGTCCCTGAGAAATATCCTGTATTCCCTGTAAGAGGTGTAGCCGGTTATGGGGTGGAATTTTACGGTGTGTGCGGCGTATCCGGGCCGGGAAAGCTCGGCCTCGACGGCTGCCCTTCCGCCGGAGACGAACCGTTCGTCGGCGTCGATGTAGAGAATCCACCTTCCGCGCGAGCGGCGGAGGGCTTCGTTCCGCGCGTCGGCGAAGCTCCCGTTCCAGGGGAAATCGAACACGCGCGCGCCGTAAGCATGTGCTATTTCCTTCGTTCTGTCAGTCGAGCCCGTGTCGACTACGACGACCTCGTCGACGACGCCCCGGAGCGATTCGAGGCACCCTTCGAGGAATTTCTCCTCGTTTTTCACGATCATCGACGCGCTTATGAGTATGCCGCTCAATACCGTTTACCACCCGAAATTTTAACTGATTTTAAGGGGGCGGGCAGGAAGGATGCCGCGAGACGCGGGGGACCGGAAGGCGCGCTACATATCACCCGGGCAGCAGTTTCTTTAGCGCCTCCACCGCTTCGCCGAGGGCGCCGTTCCTGAGGATGTAGCAGTCGGCCCCGTCCACCATGCTGCAGAGGGCGGGTATCTTTCGGTGGTCGCCGGTTTCGGAGAGGAAGGTCATGGGCATGATCTTTTCCAGCATCCCGAGCTTGGGGGACTCCTCTATTCTCGTCTCGCCGCCGTGGTTCGGCTCGAGGTAAAAGACGGCGTCTATTCTCCCCGCATCGACAGTCCATCCGAAGCCCGCGTCCTTCGGCGAGAACGAGAACATCTTGTGCCCGTAGGGCGTATCGTTCCAGGGGAGGGTTTCGAAGAGCCCTGCCATTTCGGGGAGGAGCGGCACGCTGCCCTGCTTAATGTGAAAACGCCTCGGGAACGGGAAGGCCTCGCCGTCTTTCACGAGCACGAGCTCGTCGCCTGTCACCCTGAACCCGCCGAGAAGAAGCTTCACCATGAGCGTGCTCTTCCCCGTTCCCTTGTCGCCGACGACGAGGAACCTCCTCCCGCCGCGCTCGCCGTAGCCGGCGTGTATCCGTATCGTGCCCGGGAAGAGAGAGAGCGACTTCGAGTGAACGAGCATGAGGAGCTTGTTCAGCATCTCCATGCGGTTAGGGACGCTCAGCCCCGGGAGGACGCCGTCCTCGACTATGCGATAGCCCGCCCCCTCGGCTATAACTTCGTACACGCTTTCCCCGAGAAGCGGGAACGCCTCCTGCGACGCGTCGTGCGTGACGAATCCGAGGGCCTCATAAGCCCGCGCGTCGTCGGTGAGTATCCTGAAACCGGAATGTAAAAGGCGGTGATGCGCTTCGTACTTTATTTAATCAATTCCTCGTCGAAGAGTGTCTTGAGGCAGTCGGCGACTTCCTTTTCCGGGACCTCGGTAAGGTCGTAAGCGGTCTTCACGATATTGCCGATCTCGGCGGTCGAATTCGTACCCGTGCACGATTCGAGCACCAGCACCGCGGTTTTGTTGAGATAGTGCACCTTGTCTTTTTTGTTCTGATATATGACGTACCCGTCTTCGACTTCGTTAATTTCGAGGTCTTCGGCCACCTTCGGAAATTCGTTCATCGCCCGCTCCATTTTCGCGGGCTGCCCGATACGCCGGAGCCGCCCGCAATTCTTTCAGGCATATTATCCGGAATTTCCCTCCCCATTTCAAGCGGGCCACGCCCGCAGGAAATCGAAGTAGCAGAGTCGTCGCTGTTTCACCTGACGTGCTGCCAGTGCGTGAGCCTCCGAAGGTGATGCGTCGAAAACCACACTACGTGTGGCGGCCCGCCGCCGCGGGCAATCGACGTAGCTGGGTTCGAGATTCATAGCACCATACGTGCGGCAGTTGTTACAAAGCACTGTGCTTCGCTACGAATACCTGATATTGCTCGCTGCCTCTCGTCGCGGCGAAGCCATGCGTAGCCGGACGCAGCGAAGCAATACTTCTCCGGGACGTCGAAATTGGGCAGGCCACGTCCGCAGGAATCCGACGTAGCAGGATTTGAAATTCATAGCATCGCTCGGTCGTCTATACCGCTTAATCACCTGACTTCCCCCGCCGAAGACATCGAGCGGATGAGCGTTAAAAATC
>CAZPHQ010000029.1:0-39910 GCA_964586675.1 uncultured Spirochaetia bacterium
TACCTAGAAGACGGCACCGAGATAAACAACAAGCTTTTCTCGAACATAGGCATCCTTTCCCGCGCGGCGGTGAGCACGCCACAGAACCCGCGCCAGGTGCCGGGAATCCTGGCCTGGAGCGGCAACCCTACGGCTCCGCTCGTCCCCTACAACTCGGACATCTTCAATCCGACCATATTCTGGATAATGAACGGCTGGAACGATTTCGAATACAACATGGCCGTCGGCGCGACGGGGTGCGGCGTTTGCTACTGGCTCCTCTCGAGCGCCAACAGCGGGTTCTCCCAGGGCATGAAATGGGAATCCTACGCGTCGCTCCAGAGCGGCCCGATCGTTACGGGGAGCGGCGACCCGTACGAAGTCAACTTCGGCAGGACGGGCATGACGCCGCTTAGAACGTTCAAAGGCAATTCATGCAGCTCGGCCATGATGTCTTTCAATACCGTGGGGGCGACCGACGCCTGTATAGGAGTAAACTTCTTCGGCACCCTTCCGAACACGCTCGCGCCCGTGCCGGCGGTCATGCCCGTTGCGCAGGGCGGCAAGAACGACGTCAACCAGGAGACGTTCTACCCGAAAGTGGACGCGGGCGGCGGCAGGTTCGCCACCAGGTGCGACGGCACCGACTGCGGCCCGACTGCGATTCCGAACAGGTGCAGCACTACGGACCGGAGCAGGTGTATGGTTACGGTTCTCGACAGCTACATATCGTCCTTCCACTGGCCGCAGCAGAACTTCGCGGCCATATGGCTCCGGCCCCAGTGGTACCTCGTTATAAACAGCTTCCTCTCGGACACGCAGAACGGGGGGCTCGGATTCGTTACGGGAGGCGACTACACGCTTTCGAGCGTTATACCGGGGCTCTGGCAGCTCGCCACGAAGTCCGTATTCGTCGGGCAGACGCAGAACGATAATCCCCTTGCATCGGATGCGGGACCGTTCAACCCCCTCAAGAGCTCGAACCAGAAAATTTCAGGCCTCGCCTGCGATTCGGGCGACGCCAACCACTGCAGGTCGGCGGCCCAGGGTATAAGCATGCCGATCGACAACTTCGGGGTCAATCAGCGCTTCTTCAACATATACGACGGACCCAATTATCAGGATTCGAACGCCTACCTCGACATAAAAGAAAGGCCGCTCGGGACGATATGCCAGCCAGGCAACTGCCCGCAGTTCGGACCGGGAGTCGGTCAGCCGTCGTGGATATATACGCGCGTTCCCGGCGTTCCGGTAAATAAGGCCAATAACACGTGCGTTCTGCCGAATGCGGCGATAGGCTGGAAGCAGCCGAACGGGTTTTACTATCCGCCGGCATTCCATTCGGAAAAGCTTTTCTTCCATAATGTGGACGTCAGGCACTATGTTCTCGAGCCTCTCTGGGACCCGGGCACATACACGACGAACGAGACACAGGTCAGGCAGAATTACTGTACGTTCCCGACGGAGAACATGTTCGGCAATTTCAGCAGCGTCGACAGACAGACGGTGCTGAACGACGACGACGGCTCGCTCACGGGACTGTTAAGTCCGGCTACTAGCCCGGCCCAGGGCGAGACAATATCCGTAAATCTGGATCCATTCTTCAATTCTCCTATCGAAGCCGGGGAGTGCGAGTCGTTCGACACCGCAAAGACGAGCCCGTACGAATACCTCTCTACCATCATCTACCCCCACTGCGCCACGAATAACACGTGCCAGAGCACGTGTCCAAACCATCCGCCAAACGCTCCCAATCCTCCGTGCTCGTGGGACGGCGATTGTTCATTCGGCCCGTCCAATCAGGGTGTTTGTCCCGCGAAATGGGGCAGGCCCTGCACGAACGCGGAGTGCTTCGGCATACCGCTCGAGCGGCAGCTTCTCACAACTCAGGATACCCAGGACCTCAAGAGCACCGGAATACGCATGGCGGGTATGGACCTCTACCAGAGGAGCATGATGACGCTGAACCACGGCGCTTACTATGTGGACACGACGGTTTCCGAGCCGGAGCAGAGAAAGACTGCACAGAGCGTTAACGTGTTTCAAGGCGGGGAAACCTATTACGTGTTCTTCCTCTACGCGAAGTCCACAACGAAACAGACGTACGAGTTTTACGTCGGGCCGGGGCTCAATATCACAGACGACGTGCTTATACAGAGGGCGAACATCGGGGGCTTCCCTATAACGTTCAGCCCGGGTCCTACCGACTGGGCAAGCGTGAACTGGATCAAGGATTACAACACCACGACCGGCATCCTTACCGTTACGGTCGACCTCGGCAGCTTCGCGCAGGAATTCGCCAACACCAAGAACGACTACTGCCAGCCGGCGAACTTCTGTACACTGAGCGGAAACACATGCGGATGTTCGAGCTCTCTCCCGCCCGACCAGCTCGCGGCCTGCCAGGCAGGCAACATTTGCGGCAAGTACGCAGGGAAGGACATCGATTGTCCGCTGAACGGCTGCCTCGGCTTCTCGTTCAAGCTCCCGGGCCAATTTACCCCGGACAACCAGGGGAGCGTCGTTCAGAGTAAGGGCGGGCACAGGCCCGATCCGGGATGCTTCCCGAACGAGGCCCCATGGAACATCGAGCTTACGCGCGCTTCGGCCGGGGTAGCGGGCTCATGCTCCACGACCCCTATAGACAGCCCGAAGTTCTGCACGTCCCCGACGCCGCGGCCGACGTTCGCGCCGCCTTCGGGAGGCCCGACGCCGGTGCCGACGGCCACACCACCGCCACCTCCGCCGCCGCCACCTCCGACACCGACGGCGACACCTACGCCGACAGTCGATTCGGACGGGGACGGTGTGCACGACGAGATCGATTCCGATTCCGATAACGACGGTATCCCGGACGACAGGGAGCACGGGTCCAATTACCAGGGCTTCTTCGCCGCGCGGGGTCTCGAGGGCGTCGACCTGAACGACATCGACGGTGACGGAATACCCAACGACATGGACCTCGACTCTGACGGCGACGGAATATCCGACCACGAGGAAGCCGGAGGAGACAACGACCCGAACAACGACGGAAAGATAGACAATTTCATCGATTCGAACGGTGACGGCCACCACGACGAGTACGACCCTGAAACGGGCGGAGAGCAACTGCCGCTTCCCGATAGCGACGGGGACGGCATACCCGATTTCCTCGACGCGACGCACGACGAGCCGGGTTCCGAAGGGGGATCGGACGGAGGCTGCGCCATAGCGCCGGAGGGAACCGGGACGACGGGCGGCCTCTTTGGCATGCTCATTATATACGCCCTCGTGCCCGCGGCAATGCTGGCCCGGAGAAGATTCAGGGCCGGAGACAGGGCTTTATAAAACCGTTTTCAGGCGGTCGCAGGGCCTTAGACGTGAAAAAAGACATTCTCCCCTCCGTTAACGTCCCTCGGGGTCGTTGACGGGGGGTTTGTATCCGAAGCGGGGCTCTTTAACGGCCCTGCCGCGGGGCGTGGAATCAGAGTGTTTAGCTGTGGCTTCTTAACTTCTTGAGGAGGGGGTTATGTCCAGGTCGAAGAGTTATTTCCCGTATCTGGCAGTAATTATTCCAGTTTTAATTATTTTCTTTTTAATGGCATCCGTAAATTTCAACGACGCGGCCGGCGGCCCGCCGGAGAATTCCCTTAATGTTTTGACTGAGAACGATTTCGCTGACGACCCGGGGCTCTACGCGATGCCGGATGAAGATATAGTCGCGGTCTTCCTTGAATCGCCGGCGGCGGAGGGCCAGGAAAACGATACGGGGAGCCACGGGGTCGACCTGATCCCGTTCCGCTATAAGAAGAGCTTCGAGCAAACCTTCTGCTGGCAGGACTCGAACAAAGGCGCAGGGCACAGCATGACGCTTACGGACAGCGCGGGGACGGAAGTGCTTACCGTCTCGGCGAACGGCGACTGCGTCACGAAGACGATCGAGCCGGGGCAGTATGTGATGCGCGTGAGCCACGACGGCACGACGGACGGGAGCGTCGCCGTATTTATCGTTCCGCAGGGGGATAAATCGGTCATAAGCACAGCTCCCGGTGAAACGCTCGAAAGCATGGCCACGTTTCTCGATACGAACAGGTGCGCGGGATGCGACCTCGGCGGGGTCAATTTTTTCAAGGCCGACCTCAGGGGAGTGAATTTCAGCGGCTCGAATCTTAACGACGCGATACTGACCGATGCGAACCTCTCGGGCGCGAACCTTTCCGGCGCCGAGCTTAAGGGAGCCGACCTCACGAGGGCAAAGCTCGAAGGGGCTAATCTCAAAGGCGCTGACCTCTCTGGCGCGGTGCTTATAGGCGCGGATCTCACCGATGCCAACCTCGAAGGCGCGATACTCGCGGACGCCGACCTCAGGGACGCGAAGAATGCCGACACGCAGCTTACCGGCGTGCATGTCCCGGGGCACCATGATGCGGACGCGCAGGATGCGGATGCGGAAGACCTGGAAGGGGAGCCGCGAGCCACGGTTTCGTGCGGCAACGACGGAAAGCTTCCTAACGGAAACGGGCAGGACGATCTCCTCCTGTCAGTTCCGTGCGAAGTGTCGGGCGGCGTTTATCTCTACAGGAATATAAACATAATCAAGAACGGAAAACTTACATTCAAGGACGACGGCACCGAGATACATCTCTGGGCGAAGTCGATACTCGTCGAGAACGACGGCGAGATACTCGCGGGCACGGAGCAGACTCCTTTTGGCGCGAATAAGGGCGTTCTCACGATCCATCTTTACGGGAGCGACGCCGACAAGGAGGGTATCGAGTGCAAATCCCCGCAGGTGACTTCCGGGGTTCTCTGCGGCGCGGACAGAACGGCCTGGCAGTCGAACGGGGCGTCGCCGGTTTCGCTTCCGGGGGGAGTGACCGACAACTTCTACCGCTACATGGCCCACGATAACGCAGGTGGCGAAACGGGCTTCTTCGGCAGGAAGGTGCTTGCCATATCGTTCGGCGGAACGATCAGGTTCTTCGGCAAGAAGGGCGCCAAGTACGGGAGCAATATTCCGAACTACGATTCCGGCACGAGCTGGGTCAGGCTCAAGAACGATAAGGACGTGAAGCCCGAGAAAACGCTTATAGTCCTCGACCGCCCTGTCGACTGGGAAGTAGGCGACAGGATAGCCATTTCATCGACTGACTATCTTCCCGGCCACGCCGAGGAGCTCGAGATCATGAAGATCGAGGGCCAGAAGAAGCTCCGGGTCACGATCGTAGACCCGATAACGAACAAGCCCCCGGCCGGGTGCGACAAGCTTCCCCTGAACGAGGCCAACTGCGGACTAAAGTATCTTCACAACGGGGACCTTTACCCGGACGCGGATTTCAATTTTAACAGCGACGCCTTCAAGAGGCTCCAGCTGAACGTGAAGCTGGCCAACGGGGGCGAGGATAACGGGAAGTTCCTGGCCGAAACACGCGCGGCGGTGGCGCTCCTTACGCGCAGCATCCGTATAGTGTCGGGCGGGGACGCGATTCCCGCCGAAGCGGGCAGGAGATGTAAGTACGACTGCTTCCCCCCGATAAACACGGACGGCGGCGGGAAGCCCACCGCGAACCAGTATTACTACGGCGCGCAGACGATGTTCAGGCAGGGAATAAAGGAGGTGAAAGTCCAGGGGGTCGAATTCTATCAGCTCGGCCAGGGCGGGCGGAAGGGCCGTTACCCGGTACACCTCCACCTCCTTAGAAAGACACCGGCGAATACGTTCGTGAAGGATAGCTCGGCGAACGATTCAATGACGCGCTGGTACACGTTCCACGGCACGCAGGGCGTGACGCTATCACGGAACGTGGGCTATAAATCCATCGGGCACGGGTACTACCTCGAAGACGGCACCGAGACGGACAACAAGCTCTATTCGAACATAGGCATCTTCGCCCGCGCCGCGATAGACAACATTCAGAACCCGCGGAAGGTGCCGGGCATTCTCGCCTATACGGCGAACAAGGCCGTTACCACTGACGTTCCCTACCACTCGGACTACGCGCAGCCGACAGTGTTCTGGATAATGAACGGCTGGAACGATTTCGAGTACAACATGGCGGCCGGCGCGAACGCGTGCGGGGTGTGCTTCTGGTGGCTCCCGGGTGCTATAAGCGGAATGTCGCAGGACCAGCAGTGGTACTCCTACGCCTCCCAGCAGAGTAACCTCGCCCGGGCGGGGCTCACGCCGCTCAAGAACTTCAAGGGGAATTACTGCTCCTCGGCGATGAATTCCTTTAACTCGATACAGGATATCAGCTCCTGCCTCGGCGTCGGCGGCCCCGGCGGGACGTTCCCGGTTTTCGAGCCTATAACCGCCGGGAACCTCTCACCCGCGCCTAACCGTGGGGAGGGCGAGAAGTATTATCCCAAGGTGTCGGGCGGGCATAACCCGACGAGGTGCGACCAGAACGACTGCAAGTCTGCCCCCGTTTGCACCCCGGGAGATCAGAAGAACTGCATGGTCGCGACACTCGACCGCTATACAACGGCGTTTCACTGGGCGGAGACGAACTTCTCGGCCATATGGCTCCGCCCGCGCTGGTACCTCGTGATAAACAGCGTGATTACAGATGTGCAGAACGCGGGGCTCACGTTTGTCACGGGCGGCGATTATACGGAGTCGAACTTCTTCCCGGGACAGTGGCAGCTAGCGAGACAGAATGTATTCGTCGGGCAGACGCAGCCGAATAATCCCTACGCGTCCGCCGCCGGGCCGATCAACAAGAACACGACCCTCAAATGCGAGAACCAGTCAAACGGCGTAGTGGTCAATAATTTCTGTTTTCTCAGGGACGAGGGGATAAGCTTACCGCTCTCGAATTTCGCGAACAATCAGAGGATGTTCAACATCTACGACGGGCCGAGCTTTGAGGACTCGAACGCCTTTCTCGATATAAAGAAAACGTACATTGACGACTGCACTGTCGGGCAGGGGAACTGCTCGACGAGCGCGTCGATGTATGGAAGGGTCCCGCTCATGCCCTACGACAAGACGGCCAAGAAGTGCTACCTGCCGAACGCGGCGATAGCGTGGAAACAGCCGAACGGCTTCTATTATCCGCCGGCGTTTCACTCGGCGAATCTTTATTTCCGCGACAGCGTCGACATACGGCACTTCGTCATAGAGCCGCTCTTTAAGCCGGGCCAGTTCGCATTCGAGGCCGACGACGAGCTCACGAAGCAGAATTACTGCACCTTCACCCTTAACAACGCGGAGGGTTTCGGCGGCTCGTTCGGCAGCTTCTCGGCGATAGACCGTCAGACCATACTCAACGATGACGACGGCTCTCTCACGGGGCTAAAGAACACCATATCGGTGAACGAGGACGCCTTCTTCAACGCCCCGACGGAGACTATAGAGTGCCAGTCGGAAGGCACGGCGAAAACGAGCCCGTACGATTATGTTACGACAGTCGTCTATCCGGGCTGCGTTGCGAAAAAGAACTGCGGCGGCGTGTGCAGGATAGACGGGAAGCAGTGCGCGGACACCAGCAACTGCGCGGTCATTCCGAACAAGGACAATTCCTGCGACGACAGGAACGCATTCTGGAACAGCGACTGCGGGAGCTCATTCTGCTACGGCGTGCCGCTTTACAGGCAGCTCCTTACGAAGTACGAATCGAGCAACACCAAAGGCGCGGAGATCCGGATGATGGGGATGAATTTCTTCCAGCGGAGTAACCTCACCGCCAACCACGGCCTCTATTACATAGATACGACCGTTTCGGATGCGAACCAGAGGGCCGGCCTCAAGCTCGCGCCTCTTCAGCAGGCGTCCGTAAACGTGTTTAAGGGCGGCGAGGAGTATTCGGTTCTCCTTATCTTCGCGAAGGACACGACGAAGCAGACGTATCAGTTATATGTCGGGAAGAATCGCGACGCGACGCAGATCGAGGGGATAGTAAAGGCCATAAGGTCTCCCCTCAAGCAGAGCAGGCCCCTCGACATTCTTCCGGCGACGTGGCCCGCGAAGTGGGTCAGGAAGTACGACCCGGCGACCGGGTTCCTCGACGTTACGGTCGACTTCAGCGATTTCAAGCCGGAGTTCGATACCGCGAAAATGAACAGGTGCAGGCCCGAGAGTTTCTGCACGTGGACAGGCTCACCCTCCTCGGGCTCGTGCGGATGTTCGGACCAGCTGAAGACGAGTAATCCCGAGCTTTACGCCGAATGTGCGAAGTCCCTCGGCGACAACAAGAATAATGTCTGCAGCTGGGCTGTGAGAGCGATAGACTGCCCAGAGGGCGGCTGCTACGGATTCACGTTCACCCTGACGGAAGATCCGCCGGCGCAGCCCGTTGCACCGCCGGCGCCGTGCTGCTTCCCGCAGAACACGGACTGGAACGTGAGCTTCAGCCCGGTTTCGAAGGAGATAGCGGGCTCCTGCCTGGACTCGAACCCGCCGGCCCCGCAGTTCTGCGCTTCGCCGGTGTGTCCTACGTTGTAAAACACTGATAATAAGCTGCCGGCCGAAAACGGCCGGCGGCGATTTCCTCGGGTTGAGTAAATATGGCTAACGGGATGATCGTTAAATGCAGGAGCTGCCGTTACGAGAAGTCGTTTCACCTGGGATGGGGGACTTTGTATCCCGCTTTGTCGGATGTCGTCGGTAATCTACCCCTAAGAAAAAAGAACGAAGTTCTGGATATTCTCAATAACCGTAACGGTGAGACGCGGAGCTACCATTATGATCTATACATTTGCCCCCGCTGCAGCACTTTTCACCGGCTGCTTTATGTAGAGCTCGGATACGACTCCGGCAGGGTATATAAAACGGTATACGAATGCCCCGAATGTGAATACCCTTTCGAGCCGCTCGCGCTGGAGGACGCGTCCGTGATCGATGGTTTCCCCTGCCCACGATGCAAGAAACGCGCCCTGCGTCATCACTTGATATACTGGGATTGAATTTCGGTCCGGTCCGGTTCTTACCTCTTCGGCCCGTACGCATAATACAGAAGGAAACCGAGAAGCGAGAGCCATACTATCATCTGGCCGGCCTGGAACACGGCTCCCCACGGGCCCGGGAACTGTAGAAAGAATCCCGGCGAAAGAAGCGCGAGCCACGAAATAACGAGGAGAGCCCCCGCCGCGGTTCGTTCGCGGTAGGAGAGCACGTTCGATTTAAAGATTCTGAAAAGCGCGACCATGGGAATGATTATCAGAAGGTCGTCGTAGAGCCTGTGATACGTCCAGAGCCGCGCAACTATGGCGGTCACGCCGAGGGCGATCCATATGTCGGCCTTCCTGTTAAGGTATAGCCACGCGGCGAGCGCAATGAGGAGAGCAAAAGAGGCGGGAAGTATCAAATCCGAAAGCCCCGCGCTGCTTAGCCACTTGTGAATGTTGCCGTAGCCCCCGATAGCGGCCAGCTTCGACGAGTCTCTTATCCAAAGCTCTATATTGGTTATAAGCCCCTCGCTTCTGAAATGAACCGCGAGCAGCGTGAGCAGAACATATCCGGCAACGGCGAGGATTACGGGTCTGTACGACCTGTTGGATATGAGAGCGGTGAGGAAGAAGGGGGCGGAAATGGGGAGCTTTATAGCCGAAAAAAGAAGGAGGATGGTTATCGCGGCCTCTCTCCCGGGGCCCGGCCTCTCCTGCCCGAGCAGTATCGCCGCGAGGACGGCGGGAATGATAAAGAGCGTCAGCTGGCCGTTTCCGACGATGATGCCGGTCGGATACGTGGCCAGGAGAAAGAGCGCCGCGAACAGGGTTTCTTTCCTTTCCCCGAGACCTGCCCCGGATTTTATTATGCCGAATAACCAGAAGAACGAAATTGCATAAAGGACGAGCCAGAACCATCTCGATTCACCGAACGAGAGCCATCCTGTCAGCGGCCAGAGGAGAGGATAGGTGCCAGGGAGGAGGTTGTAAGCGACCAGCGGCTCGCCGGCGAACCAGAGCGCCGTCCAATCGCTCAGCATTTTGAGGTCGAGCGCCCCGTTACTGCCTGCGTCGAGGAGGAGCCTCCACAGCTGATAGGCCAGCCTCGATACTGCCAGGAAGGCCATGAATATCAGCGCTCCGCGGAATAGCCTTTTTCGGTTATGGAGGGCCCATTTTTCCGCTGCTACAAGGCTGTCATTAAATGATAATTTGGTCTCCGGGCCCATTTGAATTATGAAGCGATCTTTTGCGTAAGCCTCGTGACGGCGGCTCCGCGGCCCGCCGTTATCAGGCTTCCGGCCCAATATCTTAACTATTCGACAATAGTAATTCCAATAAGCGGGATTAAGATTATAATGATAATTCTATAGGGGCGCGGATTCTGCGCTACGTTATCGACTGCCGCAAAAAGGGATAAATGAAAACAGGTATCATAGGCGCCGGCCCCGCCGGCCTCGCGTGTGCCTACAGGCTCTCCGTGCGGGGTATGAAGCCAGAAGTGTATGAGGCCGGCCCTTCCGTGGGCGGGCTCGCCAAATCGATCAGGCTGTGGAACCAGACGGTCGACCTCGGCCCCCACAGGTTTTTCAGCAGCGACAGGCGCGTGAATGAATTGTGGCTGGAGGTCGTCGGCAAGGACTACTCGATGGTCGACAGGCTGACGAGGATACTTTACAAGGGAAAGCTCTTCCAGTATCCGCTCAGGCCCGGGGACGTCGTGGGGAAGCTCGGGCCCGCGGAAACTTTCCGCTGTCTCGTGAGCTATTTCAAGGAATACGTGGCCCCATCGGCTGTGAGCGGCGGAGACGAAACCTTCGAGGGCTGGGTCGTCAAAAGATTCGGACGCCGGCTATACGAGATATTCTTCAAGACCTACAGCGAGAAGCTGTGGGGAGTTCCGTGCCACGAGCTCGACGCCGATTTCGCCGTGCAGCGGATAAAGAAATTTTCCCTCATCGAAGCCTTAAAATCGGCCGTGCTACCCGGCAGCAAAAAGAAACATAAAACGCTAGTGGACAGATTTGCCTATCCCCACGGGGGGACGGGAGAAGTTTACAGCCGTATGGCGGCTTACGTCTCCGAGGGCGGCGGCGCGGTTTATTTAAACACCCCTGTGAGAAGGGTTCTTAACGACGGGCTCCGCGTGCGCGGGCTAGAGCTTATGGACGGCACCGTTAAGGAATACGATCACGTGGTCTCCACCATGCCGCTGACGCAGCTCGTATCGAGGCTCGACGGTGTGAGCGAGGAGGTTCTGGCGGCCGCGAAATCCCTTCGGTTCCGAAATACGATACTGGTATATCTAAACGTCGACGCCGGCGAGCTTTTCCCTGACAACTGGGTATACGTTCACTCTCCCGAGCTTCTGTTCGGAAGGATCACGAACTTCAGGAACTGGTCGCCTTCGCTTTACGGAAGCGAGAAGAGCTCGATCCTCACCCTCGAATACTGGTGCAACGAGGACGACGATATCTGGCGCTGGGAAGACGAAAGACTTATAGGGCTCGCGAAAGACGAAGTCTCCCGAGCGGGGCTTGTGAAGGCCGGCATGGCTTCCGAGGGATACGTCCACCGCATAAGCAAATGCTATCCCGTGTACAGCGCGGGATACAAGCGGCTCCTCGGGCCTGTCGAGAATTATCTCAGAAAAATGGAAGGACTGACAGTCATAGGCCGCTACGGGGCGTTTAAATACAACAACCAGGACCACAGCATTCTCATGGGCATACTGGCCGCCGACAACATAGCCAATGGGGCGCGGAACGACCTCTGGGCCATCAATACGGACTATGAATATCAGGAATCGGCGGTTATTACAGAGACAGGGCTCGAGGGGGTCGATTCGAAGTAACATGCCGAAAGTTCGTTACTCCGGGGAGAAAGGTTGAGTTTCTATTCGAGATTCCGGAAACAGGCAGAGAGTTTAATAATGAGCGACCGATCGTGGGAAGCCGGTTTGTGGGCGCTTTTCATTTTTATTTCGGTCACGCTTTTTTTCTTCGCCTATTACCATAGCTTTGGTATCGACGAGTACGAGCATATACATAGCGCCTGGAAGATTTCGCAAGGCAAGGAAATTTATGTCGATTTTTTCCAGCATCACCATCCTTTCTACTATTATATGCTCCTGCCTATAATCGATACATTCGGAAGCACTACCGATACGATCATGGTCAGCCGTTACCTGTCGCTCGTCTTCTCTGCGGCGGAGCTGGCCGTTACGTACTTCCTGGCCCTGGCGCTCTTTAAGAGAAGGGAAATAGGCATCCTGAGCCTCATTCTGACAGCGACGTTAATGCCTTTCTATGCAAGGACGACGGAGGTCAGGCCGGACGTTCCCCAGGCGCTGTTCGGGGTCCTGTCGGTCTATTTCCTTGTTAGATATTACGATAAAAAATCCATCGCGAGCCTGGTACTCAGCTCCGTATCGCTTGCGGTTTCATTTCTCTTCCTTCAAAAGGCCATGGTTCTTATGGCGGCGATAGGAGGGATTCTTGTTTTCGATATCTTCAAGAAACGCATCGAATACCGGCACGTAATTATCTATATCGCGGTATTCGCGGCCTCGGTAATGCCTTATTACATATATCTGGCTGTCAGCGGCTCGTTCAGTGAATACTATACGATGAACTGGGTGCTGAATGCCCGCATACCGCAGGTCGTAGGTAAATTACATTATCTGAAGGAAATAATCGTGGCTAACACCATTACCTGCGTGTTCTATGCCATCGGGCTGATATTGCTTTTCAGGTCGCGAACGCGGCAAAGATTTGCTGTTCTGACCCTTGTTCTTACGGCACTTACCCTGCTGGTGTTCAAGAATCTCTGGCACCAGTATCAATTGCCTGTCGTGCCCCTGGCCGCGATAATTGCGGCATATGCCCTCTACACGCTGATTACAAGTAAATTGTTCAGACTGGTATTTATTCTCGGCGTGTTATACGTTCCACTTTCCACAATGCATAATTTCGGCATCTTCAACATGGACAGAACCGCTCAGGCAGAGAGTTTCGCCAAGATAGAGTACGTTCTCTCCCTGACCCGGGAGGGCGACAAGGTATATGACGGCAACGCGTTGTTTAATTTGTATAGAGACGACGTGGATTATTTCTGGTTTTGTCTGGTAGACGGGCTTTGTCTGGATACATATCAAAAAATGACCGGATATAAATACGATATATACGATTTGATCTACACTCAAAAGCCGAAGGTCATTTCGACCTTCAGGATTCCGAGCCTTCAGGACATCGCTATCAGCGGTTTTTACAGGCAGTCGGATAAGTATCCCGATCTTTACATAAGGATCGACGAATAGCCGGCCGGCGGAGGATACAGTGTGCTCGATATAGTTTTATTGATGCTGCTGTTTTTATTGGAAATAACGGCGTTCCTGATTCTCCATTATTTTATTCTGCGCGGGTTTCTAAAGAGAAGCCTTTTATATTGCTCCATAGCCGCGGCTTTTCTCGCCGTGGGGGCCGTTACGGTATTGAGCTACTACACCCTATCGGGCATGTTCTCAAGCATTGAGACATACGCTGTCGCTGCAGCGGGAAGCGGACTTGCCGTTTTATTCGCCGGCGGGCTTTATACTTTTTTGGGCCCCGCCACCGCCGACAGGTCGCTTGCGTGCCAGATGCTTGTTTATTTATACGAAAAGCCCGGCGGCTGCATCGGGAGAGAGGAGCTTCTGGGGAGCTTCGATCCCGGCGATTTCGTGGAGAAGCGGATAGAAGAATGCAGAATGGAGGGTATTCTCGTCGATGAAGGCGGCTCGGTGGTTTTGACGGATAAGGGCAGGCGCGTGGCGAAGCCCTATGTATACCTTATTCGGCTGCTCCGGCTCAGGGAAAAGGCGGGCTACGTGCAGTATTTCAGGCCTGGAGGCGGCGGGAATATTGGGTAGTAGATTCGCCGATGACGAATCTCAGGCAAAGAGGCGACCACGCTCCGGGGCCTTCTGGCTCTTCGTACTTCTCCTGGCGGTCTTTGCCGGTATACCTGCGCTTTATTTCTCTTACGTTCCGATATGGGACGGCTGGCAGTTCTCGCGGTGCTATCTGACGGCGGCGCTCACCGGCTCCCTCTGGTGCTTCGACCACAGTGCGTTCGTCCATACCTTTCTCTTAGGACTTACGCAGAAACCGGACCCCGGAAATTTTTACTTCATCTATGGAGCGAACATCATCCTCGGCGTCATGGGGCTGATATGTCTCAGGGCGCTCTTGAGGAGGCTCTGCAAAGACTCACTGTCTTCGGTAAACACAACGCTTCTCTCGTTCGTTTTCGGATTTGCGCCGGTGTTCCTAGTCCAAATCGTTCAGCCCTCGCTCGATTACACGCTCCCTATTTATCTCATAACGGCGCTTCTCTTTCTCTACTCGGGACGATTTTTCTTCACGGCCCTAGCGGGTGTCCTTATGGTTTTCACGAAGGAATCGGGCTTCATGTTATATGGTGTGAGCGTTTTTCTTTATGTGTCGCTCATGCTGATAAAGGGCTCGCTCGCGTGGAAAGACAAAAAGAAATTCATCTACGTGGTAACCGTATTGTCCATACCGATCGTACTCTTCGTCATTTACATGTACATGACACCGAAAACACAGATAGGAGATTCGTGGCTCGAAGGGATACTCAAGATGCTCAAGTTTTATATCGTCGATCCCGTTATAGCCGCCCAGCTGGTTTCCCTCCTGGTTCTCAATTTCAACTGGATACTCACGGGGACCATCGCCGCGGGTCTCCTACTCCTCGGGATGAATTACTTGAGGGGAGGGCGGCGTATCGAAGCCGGGCTCGGTTTTTACGACCGCATCTACTTTTACCTTCTCTTCATCCTCTTCATTTATTTCCTGACGCGCATCCCGATGTGGAATAACCCGCGCTACATGCTCCCTGTATATCCTGTGCTCGTGATACTGTTCGCGGATGCCGTGTCGGTATTGTTTAAAAGGCAGTCCGTCGTAACATGCATCGTCGTCGCCGTTCTTGTCCTGCTGTGTATTTCTTCCTTCCGGACTATCGACCCTGTATCGAAAAGAATCATGGGCACTTTCAAGTTCGGCTCTCATGAAATCCTCAGGATGACGAGCTTAAAGGACGACTCTGGTACTTACGGAAGGGACCAGCTCGTATATAACTTCGAATTTACTAAGATCCACTACCTTACCGAAAAGATTTACCAGACAGTCGGAACTGATAAATTCTTCGTCGCCGCTCCGTACTCGACATGGACCAATGCATTTACCAGCATAAACAAAGAGACCGGAAAGCGCATGATGTACGGCGAAGGACTAGTAAATGCGAGATGGGCGTTTTCCGACTCGCTTATAAAGAAACGACGTTTCCCAGAAGAGATTTATTACATTGCGTATCCCAATTTCGAGAAGGCAAACCGGGAGCAGCGGGAACAGCTCTCTTACATCTACGATACGAAGGAAGTTATAACGGTCGAAGACGGCGGATACAGCCTGGACGTTATTCATTACGTGAAGAAACAGGGTATAAGGGATTGAGACGGCGTCCCCAGCCAATCGCTCATCGGCATCTTACAACTGTAAGATTGTGAACGGTTAAACCGGCAACGGTTATTGTCATCAGACAGGAGCGAGCTGGACGGCGGTGTTCCATCCGCAAACGACCTGTGCCGATCTGGGGTTATGACGGTTGCCGGAAAACTTATTATTTAAATGAAAAATCGAGGCCCGGGTGTAGACTCCCCGGGCTTTTTCTTTATCCGGAGAAGAATGGAGCAACGCTGCTGAATTCCAAGCAGATTATTGAGAGGTCCACCGGGTTGGAACGGAGCAGCTAACTGCCTGGGATTATCTGGTAGCCCCTACGGGATTCGAACCCGTGTTTTAGCCTTGAGAGGGCTACGTCCTAGGCCAGGCTAGACGAAGGGGCCATATTCAAGGGAAGATTTAATTTATCATAAGATTACACGAAATCAAAAATCCGGCTATATATCTGGAAGGAAAATCCGGGGTGAGAGGTATAATTAGGGATAACTCCGGGCCGGCTGCCGACCCGGCGGGGCGTAGATTTCGGGAGAGGAGGATTTCCATCAGAAAGTCATTCACTTTAAGCGGAGTTCTGGTTCTTTTGTTTCTTTTGCTCGCTTCGTGCGACAGCACCACAACCGGAGGGGGCGGCAGCTCCGATCCGGATTCCGACCCTACGCCCGACGAGGTCGAGGTCCAAGTGCTTTTTCTGGTTAACGAGGCGCGCTCGGAGGACAGGTTCTGCGGCGAAGATTTCTTCCCGGCGGCCCCGCCTGTAACCTGGGACGACAGGATAGAGGAATCGGCGCTCGTTCACTCCATCGACATGGCGGAGAACCAGTATTTCGATCACATAGCGCCCGACGGCTCGAACGCCGGCGTCAGGCTAATGGACGTCGGCTACCAGCCCGCCGCATGGGGCGAGAATATCCTGGTCGGTCTCGAGGATATATCAGTCGTGCTTGAGAACTGGCTCGAGTCTCCAGGCCACTGCGACGTTATAATGCATCCTAACCTCGAAGAGCTGGGAGTGGGCATGGCGAGGGGGAATTACCAGGGCCGCTCGACGCTTTACTGGACGATGGTCATGGCCACGGAGAGTGAGTAAGAGGATTCTCCGAAGCGGTCCCGCGTTTACGCGTAAAAATCCGGAGGCTTTCTCTCTGCGCCGTTGGAACATGAAGGCGATCACTCTTCCCGCCTGAGCTCTTTTTTAAACCTCTTGAAGTTGGCGACGTAGTGCTCCGCGGAGAGCCTGAGGCCTTTTATCTCTTCCTTCGTGACTTCTCTCACGACCTTTCCGGGCGAGCCCATGACCATGGAGTTATCGGGTATCTCCTTTCCCTGCGTTATGAGGCAGTTCGCGCCGATGATGCAGTTCTTCCCTATACGCGCGCTGTTGAGCACGACGGCGTTTATACCGATGAGGCTGTTGTCGCCGATGGTGCATCCGTGGAGCATGACCTTGTGTCCGACTGTAACGCCCTTGCCGATAGTCGCCGGTATCCCGGCGTCGGTGTGTATTACGACTCCGTCCTGGATGTTCGTATCTTCGCGAATCGTTATCGGCTCGTAGTCGCCCCTCAGGACGGCGTTAAACCATATGCTGACGTTATTGTGAATCACAACCGAGCCTATGACGACGGCGCTGTCTGCGATGTAGAAATCACCTCCTCTTATATCGACCTTCTTGTCTCCGAGAGAGTAGATCATGGCGGGCGTCCTCCTTCATGCTCGATGACTTGATTCTATTTTATACGATCCCAGGGATTCCGGGGAATTCCGAGTTAGGCTCAGATAAGGCTGTGCCTTCCTTTTATCCCCTTCACCATGAAGACCCTGAACGTCGGGCTCGTTTTCAGGTATTCGTAGAGCACCTGCGCCCTGGCTTCGTCCTTGAAGACGGCGAATACCCCGCCGCCGCTGCCGGTCATTTTAACGTCTTTCGCTTCGAGTGAGGTCAGTATCTCCCGGAACGCCTTTATCTCGGGGTAGAGATTGTCGGCCGGGGCTTCGAGGTCGTTACGGAGGAGGAACCCTTCGCCGGCGTTCTTAAACGTTTCGACGGTTTTTTTTATGTCGCCGCTCCCGTGCGCCTCAGCCTGCTTTCCTTCACTGAGCTCGTCCCATTTCCTGTAGACTAGGGCTGTCGAAACGTTGACGTTGGGGCAGAGGACGACGTAATAAAACAGCGGAAAACCTCTAAGCGCTGTCAGCTTCTCGCCTATGCCTTCGACGAGCGCTGTCGCGGGGCGTATGAAAAGGGGGACGTCCGCCCCGAGGACGGGCGATATGTTAATCAGCTCGTCGTCCGTGAACGCGCCGTACATTTTGTTAAGGCCTGTGAGCACGGCGGCGGCGTTACTGCTCCCGCCCCCGAGCCCCGAGCCGGGCGGTATCTTTTTTCTGAGGTCGATCTTCACGCCGGCGTCGACCCCGCTTTCCTTGAAGTAGAGAGCGGCCGCCTTCCAGGCGAGATTATCCTTGCCCGAAGGTATCTCTATGCCGTTCGTGGCGAGCTCTATGTCTTCAGGCGCGGCCTCGAGCCTTACCTCGTCGAAGAGGTCGACGGGCTGGACGATGGACCTTATTTCGTGATAGCCGTCCTCGCGTTTCCGGAGGACTTCCAGGGTGAGGTTTATCTTTGCGGGAGAGAGAAGGGTGAGTGAGCTCATTAGCGTTTTGCCCCCGAAAACAATGTAATCTATGTTGAGGAATTATCAATCGCCGGATCCGTGCGGCGCTCTCGCCGCTGCGCCACGAGGGCCTGGAAATTTCTCTTTATAAAAATTCTAATGAATTATCGTTCGAAAACGACACATTTATTATAAAAAAGACGACACGTGTCACAAGAAATGTTGCAATGATTGTAGCATGTTATCGGGAGACCTTCGCGCCTGTGGATAAACTGTGAAAAAAACCCGAAATATTTCCTTGACATTTAAAGTGGCATACTTTACTTTTATATACAAAGTTAAACGGCATACTTAAAAATCATCCTCCATCCTCCTTTAAGAGAACGGGAGTACTTCTTAACTGAGAAGTACTCCCGTTTTTCTATTTACGCTGTTTGTGGCCGCCGGCCTGTATAAAATCCGGCGCGCGTCTTCCGGTATATTTTAGTGATGGCTTTTTCACCCCAATCCTCCCGCGGAGTATGCACGATATGAACCCGAAACGAATTCTCTTCAGGCTGAGCGCGCTCGCGCTGATACTGCTCGTTACCGGATGCGTCTTCATGAGACTCTACAAAGTCCAGAACCAGTTCCAGGATTTCGACAAGAATTTCGAGCTCGGTGACGAGGGCGGACTCACGCTCACATTCCTGAATCCCGTTCTCGAATCGGACGACATCATCTGGCTGATGAAGAACGGCCCCTCGACGAAAAGGGGAGGGAAGGACTCGGAGCTCTGGACCTACATACTTAAAAAGCAGTACA
This sequence comes from uncultured Spirochaetia bacterium, assembly GCA_964586675.1. GTDB lineage: Bacteria > Desulfobacterota_D > UBA1144 > Nemesobacterales > UBA2774 > JADLGH01. Next base: position 18,794 of record CAZPHQ010000029.1, read on the forward strand.
TCTCCGCCGGCGACGAGAACGGCGAGTTCGACATCCCGCTTTTGATGACGATGAAGGAGGGCATGCTTACTGAAGTTGTATTCCCCGAACGGTTTTTAAAGTATCTATCTGTCCCGCAGCTGAAAAAGATGTTCGCTTCAATGGGCGACGCCGAGATCAACAAGCTCAGCAAAAGCGCGAGCACAGTATTCAGGGGAAACAGCCCCGACGATATCCCTAAAGTCGAGTACATAACCGAAACGCTCGGGAAGCCATATACGATGGAAGAATCGGGGGAGACTCTTAAATACACATATCTTTATTATCTCGACAACGCGGGGCCGGAAGCGGGCGCGAGCGGATTCGAATTTAAAACGGAATTTGTTTTCGGAAGCGCCGACGAATATCTCAGGAAGGCGAAGGTCACGATAAGAGGGCTCAGCATGGCGCTCGATTTCAGCTCATACGAGCCGCTGCCCGGGCAGCCTCCGGTCCAAAACTAGAATCTCGTTAAACGAAAGTAAGGGCTCGCGGAATACGTCTTGCCGGCCCGATCTCAGCCGTTACCGAACACGTCGTCGATTTCGGACGTTATCCATCCGTCGCCCGAGTTTGCGGGATGACTTTCGACGAGCTCGCCGTCGACGTAGCACGCCTGCATCGGCTGCGAATAAAAGGCCAGGTAGCCCTCTATGTCGCCGTAGCCGGGCTTGGGATCTTCGTAAGACCAGGCGGCGTGCTCGGCTTCTCTATCGTGAACGCGGACGCTGTAATATGCAGCCTCGCCCTTCCACATGCACTGCGAGCTCTTGCCGCTCTTGGAGAGATATTTCATTTCGACGTCTTCGGCGGGGATGTAGTAAACGGGCGGCGTCCCCTTTTCTATAACCCTTTTCACCTGCGAGGAGTCCGCAATGAGGATATTATTGAAAAAGACCTCGACGTGTACGGGCGACTCTTCGACGCGCGGCGTTTCGGGATAATCCAGAACGGATTCGCGTCCGGAGACGTGATCGGTTTTCCTGTCCATGAGGCTTTCGTGTACTCCCACGTTCTGCGGATTTATAAAACTGTCAGATACTGCACGCTGAAGTTCATGTCGACGTCCGTCCAGACCTCTTCGACCGCGAACGAATTCGAGACGAGCTCCTTGAATCCCTTGAGCGTGTATTTATACGAATATTCAGTGAGTATGGTCTCGCCCTTTTTTATGCCGAAGAGTGAGCCGTTCACGTGCACCCTCTGGTTGGCAAGACTCCTGAGGTGCATTTCTATCCGGTTCTTTTCCGTATCGTAGCGCGCGTAATGCTCCCACTTCGAAAGGTCGAAACCCGTTCCGATCTCGCGGTTGAGCCGCTTAAGGATATTCAGATTGAACTTCGCCGTTATTCCCTTGCCGTCGTTGTACGCCCTTTCGAGAACGGCCTTGTCTTTGACGAGGTCTACTCCTATCAGAAGACCGCTCCCCTTTCCCGACCACTTCGCTATGCTCTTCATGAAGCGCCTTGCGGCCGCCGGAGAAAAATTTCCGATCGTCGAGCCCGGATAATATACGACCTTCCGCGAGTAGGGGAATCCGAAATCGGGGAATTTGACGAGCTGGGTATAGTCCGCGTAAACGGGCATGATCCTGAGGCCGGGGTAATCCTTCGCGAGCGACTTCACGGAATCGACGAGGTGCTCTTCGGATATATCTATAGGCACGTAGCCGGCGGGGTTTTTGATGGCGTCGAGAAGCAGTCTTATTTTTCTGCTGCTCCCGCTACCGAGCTCTATGAGTAGAGCGTTATCGCCTATGGAGCTGGAAATGGCCCCGATGTTATCCTTCATTATCGCCCGCTCCGTGCGCGTGAGATAATATTCGTCGAGCGTGCAGATCTGATCGAAAAGCGAAGAGCCTTCCTTGTCGTAAAAAAGCTTGCACGGGAGCTGCTTCTGCCTGGAAGAGAATCCCTCCAGTACCTCGCTCAGGAGGGCCTCGACTTCAGGCTCGTATTTCTCGACTCTAAGAAGGTTCTTGTTCATAGCCCTGTATAGTTGTGATGGAGAAAGACCCGTTAGGGATTCTCCACCAGGATAATTATCCGTCGTCCGAGGCCAGCCTTATTCCCATGAACTGCCATCTCGCGTCGGACGGAAAAAAGTTCCTGTACGTTTTCCTGATGTGCGTTTCGGACGTCGCGCACGACCCGCCCCGAAGGACGAACTGGTTACACATAAACTTTCCGTTATATTCTCCGAGCGCGCCGGGAAGCGTTTTGAAACCCGGGTAAGAGGTGTATGCGCTTTGAGTCCACTCCCAGACGTCTCCATACATCTGTATGAGCGGCTCATCTCCGGAAGCCCGCGCGGGGACGGGATGAAAAGCCCTTTCCTCGACGAAATTTCCTTCCATTGGAACATCGGCCGCGGCGACTTCCCATTCGGCTTCCGTGGGTAGCCTTCCGCCGGCCCACCTCGCGAAGGCGTCCGCCTCGAAATAGGAGACGTGGCAGACGGGCTCGTCGGGGTCTACGTCGCGCATGCCCGAGAGCGTGAAATACCGCCACCTGTCTCCGTCCCTCTCCCAGTAAAAGGGCGCGTTCCATCCTGTCGACTGTATTTTAGCCCAGCCCTCGGAGAGCCAGAGGGCGGCGTTCTCGTAGCCGCCGTCCTCCATGAATTCTATATACTCGCGGTTCGTCACGAGCCTTGAATTTATGCGGAAGGGCTCGAGATATGCTTTGTGAAGCGGGTATTCGTTGTCGTAGCCGAATCCGGTCCCGTTGTGTCCTACGGCGTATATCCCGCCGTCGAAGGAAACCCATTCCCCGGAGCCTGCCGCTTGTGCGCCCTTACTTGCCGCGGCTTTCGAATACACGGGACGGAGAGGATTTTCCGAGAAGACGTGTTTTATGTCGGTGACTATGAGCTCCTGGTGCTGTTGCTCGTGGTGTATTCCTATCTCTATAGACGGCGAGAGCTCCTTCCATTCCTTCTCGCTCGCACTGTCCATGAAGCGGACCATGTGCTCGTCGACGTGACGCCTGTAGTCGAGCGTTTCTCTAACGGTCGGCCGCGATATGAGCCCGCGCTTCGGACGCAGGTGCCTTTCTCCGGCCTGGATGTAGTATGAGTTGAAAAGGTATGCATACTGCGGGCTCGGGGATTTGTATTCCTTTATGACCTTCGACAGCACGAACGTTTCGAAGAACCAGCTCGTATGCGCGAGGTGCCATTTCGTCGGGCTCGTGTCGGGCATGGACTGGATGACGTAGTCTTCTATTTCGAGTGGCGCTGACAGGACCAGCGAGAAATCCCTCACGGCCTTGTAACTTTTCGTGAGATAGTCTCTCTTAGGAATGCCGGCTTTGTCGTACCTTCTCTCAACCCCGAGGCCCTCCTGGCCGCGGACTTTTGTTTTAGCTCCCATTTTTGCTTACCCCCGTTGCTTGCCGCGCCGCGCGAGGACGGGCGGCAGGTTTCGCCGAAAGGCACAAAATCTAAGTCTAACGAAAAGAGCCGTTTTAGGGAAGTCATTTTTAACTTCCGGGGCGGGTTTAATCCCTTCTTAATATTAAATCCGGATAAGCTTGTATGTGCATATTCCGGGCCGGGGGACGACGTATTCGAGCTTTAAACCTTTATGTTGCGGCGCTTTTTACCTGACTTTTTTCAGTTTCCCGATAAGGGCTTTTATCTCTTCCGATTTCACTTTCATGCTGACCCTGTTCACGACGAACCGGGCCGTGATTTCGGCTATGGTCTCAAGCTCGGTCAGATTATTTTTTCGAAGAGTCTCACCCGTCGCGGTGAGGTCCACAATCACATCTGAAAGGCCCACTATCGGCGCGAGCTCGACAGAGCCGTAGAGCTTTACTATCTCCGCGCTGATTCCCTTGCCCGAGAAGTATTCTCTCGTCAGCCTCGGGTATTTCGTCGCCGCGCGGAGCGATTTCGTCGTGGAATATTGAAACCCGTTCGGGGCCGCGACCACGAGCTTGCATTTTCCGATGCCGAGGTCGAGCGGCTCGTAGAGCGAATGCATCTCCTCCATCAGGGTATCCATGCCCACTATGCCGCAGTCGGCCGCGCCGTACTCGACGTAGGACGGAATATCTGTCGGTCGGATGATGAATATCCTCATCTTCAAATCCGGATACTCGAAGATGAGCTTCCGGGAATCCTTCAGTATGTTGCCGACGGGGTAACCCGCCTTTGTCAGGAGCGAAACCTCTTCGTCGAGGAGCCTCCCCCTGGCTAGCGCAAGTGTGATCATTCCTTTTCCCTCCAGATGCTGGCTCCCAGCGTTTCGAGCTTCCTGTCGAGCTTGTCGTAACCCCTGTCGAGGTGATAGACCCTCGATATCTCTGTCTTCCCCCCGGCGGCGAGTCCTGCCAGCACGAGCGACGCACTCGCTCTCAGATCGCTCGCCATGGTCGGCGCGCCACTGAGCGCGTGGACCCCCCTGACGACGGCGCTGTTGCCGACGAGTTTTATGTCGGCGCCCATTCTCCTTAACTCCCCCGCGTGGAGAAAGCGCTGGGGGAATATGGTTTCAGTCAGCACGCTGAGCCCGTCGGCCGTGCTCATGAGCGTCATCATCTGCGCCTGCATGTCCGTCGGAAACCCGGGGTAGGGGAGGGTCGTTATATCTATGCTCTTTACCTGTCCGCCGGAGCTTATGCGGATCCCGCCCTGCTCTCTCGTCACGCGCACCCCTATCTCTATCAGCTTCCCTATCAGGGCGCCCATGTTCTCGAACTTGCAGTTCCTGACGAGGAGGTCGCCCCGTGTGACGGCGGCGGCTATCATATATGTGCCCGCCTCGATCCTGTCGGGCATGACGTCGTAATCCCTTAGCGGCGAAAGCTCCTTTACTCCCCTGATCGTTATTATGTCTGTGCCGATGCCGGCTATGTCGGCGCCCATTTGATTCATGGCGTTTGCGAGGTCGGACACTTCGGGCTCGCAGGCGGCGTTAAGAAGAACCGTCTCTCCTTCTGCGAGCGCTGCCGAGAGTATCAGGTTCTCGGTTCCCGTGACTGTCGAAATGTCGAACGGTATTATGCCGCCTTTCAGAACCGGGGCGACGGTTTCGACGTATCCCTCTTCTATTTCGATGCTCGCGCCCAGGATGCCGAGCCCCTTTAAGTGCTGGTCTATAGGCCTTTCACCTATCGCACATCCGCCGGGCAGCGAAACCCGGGCCTTTCCGAACCTGGCCGTCAGCGGCCCGAGGACGAGCACCGACGCCCGCATCGTTTTAACCAGGTCGTAAGGCGCCTCCCAGCTGTTCATGCTCGACGAGTCTATGGACATCCTGCCGTTCTCGAACTCGACCTTCGCCCCCATGATCTGGAGAAGTTTGGCCATGGTTCTCACGTCGGCGAGGTCCGGCACGTTGTTAAGCGTGCTTTCGCCGTGGGCCAGTATGCAGGCCGCCATGAGCGGCAGGACGGCGTTCTTCGCGCCGCTTACATCGATCTCTCCTTCGAGCCTTTTCCCGCCTTCGATTATTATCTTTTCCATCTTGCTTTTATTACCCTCTCGACGCCGGAGATGTCCCTCACGGATGAAATATCCCCGAAACCCGCCTCTTCGTAAAGTGCTTTCACTCGCGCGGCCTGCATGTATCCCGCCTCGACCATGCACCATCCGTCGTCCCTTAAGATGCGGCCCGAATCGCGGATTATATTTTTTATGTGGGAAAGGCCGCCGTCATCCGACACGAGCGCGAGCCGGGGCTCGTAGTCTCTCACTGACGGGTCGAGGCTCTCGTATTCGGCCTGGCTCACATACGGCGGGTTCGATACCACTATATCGAACGAGTTTTCCCTTAAGCCCCGGGCAAGGTCCCCTAAAAAGAAATTCACTCTTCCGGCTGGCCCGTTCATTTCCGAGTTCAGCCGCGCCGTGCGGAGAGCATCTGGCGAAATGTCCGAAGCGTATACCCTCGCGCCGGGAAGCTCGCAGGCGAGCGTTACGGCGATGCAGCCGCTGCCGGTTCCAACGTCCAAAATATTCGGATTCTCCATACCGCGCGCTATATCGAGCGTCTCCGTAACGAGGAGCTCCGTTTCCGGCCTCGGGATGAGGACACTCCTGTTCACGCTAAACGGCCTCGAATAAAATTCCTTTTCGCCCGAGATGTAGGCCATCGGCTCGTGCTTTATCCGCCTTTCGAGGAGCTCGTAGAATTTCTCGATTTTCCGGGGCTCGGGCTCGCTTTCGGAAGATGTGAAGACCTCCGTGAAATCCCGGAGGACCTCCGAATCCCTTAAAAGGAGAAAGGTTTCGCGCGACGGGTTTTCGATGCAGTGCCGCGCCATGTGCTCTTTTCCGTATTGATAGAGGTTTTTTAACTGCATGCAGCCGTTCCCGGGGATTAAGACGCTAAGAGTTTATACTCATGCCGGAGCTTTTCAAGGAGGGGAAGTCGAAGCCGGGTGGGGACACCCCCGGGGGTATAAAGCGCTGCCGCACGGCTCAGTTCTTTTCGAAAGTATGGTGCTTCAGTATCTTCCCGCTGGCGATGTAATAGGTGTCCTCGGCTATATTCGTCGCGAGGTCGGCCACCCTCTCTATCTCGCGCGCTATCAGTATGAGAGTGAGGGAGCGGTCTATCGTCTGGGGATCGGAGATCATATACGTTACCAGCTCCCGGACTATCTGGGGCTCGAGAGCGTCGACCTCGTCGTCCTTCTTGCACACCTCTACCGCGAGCTCGGCGTCCTTGTTTACGAAGGCGTCGAGGCTCTCCTGGAGCATCTTTATCGCCTTGTCGGCCATTTTGGGTATGTCGATAAGGGGCTTAACGGGCGGCTTGTCGGCGAGGTAGATCGTTTTCTCCGCGATGTTGACGGCGTGGTCGCCTATCCTTTCGAGGTCGTTGTTTATCTTCATTATCATGGATACGGTTCTAAGGTCCGCCGCCTCGGGATGATGGAGGGCCAGTATCCTTATACACTGGTTATCGATCTCGATCTCCATGTCGTTTATCTTGCGGTCGGTCTTTATGACCTCTTCCGCCATGATCATGTTGCGGTCCCTGAGGGCCTTTATGCTTTTCGCTATCATCTCCTCGACCGAGGACGCCATCTCGAAAAGCATCTTCTTGAGCTTGCTTATCTCTTCTTCGAGTCTTATCATCCCTTTCTTCCCAGCCCTCCCGGAGGATCGTCTTTCAGAAATTAGTTTATATCGAATTCAGATTCTATCCAGGTTTTAATCTCGTCCCTGACATTTCTGAACCGGGCGAGTATTTCCTCGTCCTTGCCCCTGAAGCCCGACGGGTCCGGAAATCCCCTGTGCAGGCGGTTCCTTCCCCCGGCCTCGAGAAAGGCGCATGCCTCGTTCGCGTCGCCGCAGAGGGTGATTATGTAGTCGAAATCCGTTCCTTCGAATTTCACGAGGGCCTTCGAGCTCTGGCCGGATATGTCTATACCGATTTCTCCCATCGCCCTTATGGCGTAGGGATTTACCCTGGACGGCTGTGTGCCGGCGCTATAGACCTCGAACCGGTCGCCGTAGAGGCTTTTGAGTATTCCCTCAGCCATCTGTGAGCGGGCCGAGTTGTGAGTGCAGATGAAAATCACCTTTTGCCTGTTTCTGCCTGACATAGTTTCCACTCCGTGATGTATTGCAGCGTCCCCTTCCACGGAAGGGAAAATATGCGGAGAGAGCCGGGTGCGATTAACCGAATTTTCCCGATACGTAGTCTTCAGTCTGTTTATATTTAGGGTTGAGGAATATCGTTTCGGTGGTGTCGTACTCTATAAGCTCCCCTAGGTACATGAAAGCCGTGTAGTCCGATACGCGGGACGCCTGCTGCATGTTGTGGGTCACGATTACTATCGTGTAATTCTCCTTGAGCTCCGTTATGAGGTCTTCTATCTTGCCCGTGGCTATCGGGTCGAGCGCGGAGCAGGGCTCGTCCATAAGCAGAACCTCGGGCTCGACGGCTATCGCCCTCGCGATGCAGAGCCTTTGCATCTGCCCACCCGACATGCCGAGCGCGCTCTCGTGAAGCCTGTCGTGAACCTCGTCCCAGAGGGCCGCCCCCTTGAGACTCTTTTCCACTATCCCGTCGAGAACGGATTTTCTGTTCTCCCCGGAAATCCTCGCGCCGTAGGCGACGTTTTCGTATATCGATTTGGGGAACGGGTTAGATTTCTGAAACACCATTCCCACCCTTTTCCTGAGCTGAGTGATGTCCACGCTCGGGTGGTATATATCTTCCCCGTCGATGAGTATCTCGCCTTCCACCCTCGCCGAGTCGACGAGGTCGTTAAGCCTGTTGAAGCAGCGGAGCAGCGTGGACTTTCCGCATCCCGAGGGCCCGATGAAAGCCGTGGCCTTGTTCTTCGGTATGTCCATGTAGATGTTTTTGAGCGCGCGCTTCGTGCCGTAGTAGAGGTTGGCGTCGTTTACTTCGACTATTGGCTCGGGGACCTGAAACTTTTTCGATTTTGGGTCTCCCTGGACCATAACCTTCTCTTCTGCTCCGGTCTCCATCGTTTCCTGTAAATTTTCCATGATAAGACTCTAACCTCCGTAATGTCTACCCCTAGGAGCACTCAGATAATATAACATCTATCAAACTGCCGAGGTAGTGTATTTCTTTCTCAGACGGTTCCTTATGATTATGGCAGAGAGGTTAAGCACGACTACTATAAGTATAAGAAGAAGCGCGGTCGTGAATACCATCGGCTTTGCGGCTTCGACGTTGGGGGACTGAAATCCGACGTCGTAGATGTGAAAGCCGAGATGCATGAACTTCCTTTCGAGGTGAAGGAACGGGAAGTAGCCGTCCACCGGCAGCTGTGGCGCGAGCTTCACGACGCCCGTTATCATGAGCGGCGCGACCTCTCCCGTCGCCCTCGCGATGGCCAGAATGAGCCCCGTGAGTATCGCGGGCATGGCGCTCGGTATGACTATCTTCCAGGTAGTTTCGAATTTCGTCGCGCCCAGGGCGAGCGAGCCGTCGCGTATCTCCTTGGGCACCGCTGCGAGGCCTTCTTCCGTCGCCACGATAACCACGGGCACTGTCAGAAGCGCAAGCGTGAGCGAGGCCCAGAGTATGCCGCCCGTGCCGAATGTCGGGTTCGGAAGGGCCTCTTTAAAGAATATGCTGTCGAGAGTGCTCCCCATTCCGTATATGAAAAACCCGACCGCGAACACGCCGAACACGATAGACGGAACGCCGGCAAGGTTGTTGACGCAGATCCTCACTATCCTGACGAGGGTTCCCTGCTTTGCATACTCTCTTAAATAAAGCGCCGCGAGCACGCCGAACGGAAGAACGACGACGCTCATGATGAGCACCATTAAAATCGTGCCGAAGATAGCGGGGAATACGCCTCCCTCGGTGTTGGCTTCCCGGGGCTCGGCGGATACGAATTCCCAGAGCTTCGACATATAGAGGCCGGCCTTCTGAAACCAGCTCATCGAATTGGGCCTGTATGCGCGGACTATATTTCCGACGGGCATTTCCTTATCCCTGCCGTCGACTGAGGTCATCGTTATGATTTCCTTGTCGAATTTAGCGTAGAGCTCTTCGAGCTTCTTTTCCTGCTCCTGGTAGAGCGCCTGTTGCTCGCTGATCTGCCCTTCAAGCTCCTTTATTTTGTCCTGATTTCCGCCCCCCATCTGCTCGCCCCTTATTTCCAGGCGAATATTCTCTATTTTCTGGTTTATGCCCCCGATCACGCCCTTTTCAATGCCCTTTATTTCTTCGTATATACCGCTGTATACGGGTATCTGAGATTCGAGCACGGCCCAGCAGCTCTCGTTCCCCGTGCAAAGGACGTTACCGCCCTCTGTAATCTGCTTTATGAAGCCGTACATATTTCCCCATTCCCTTCTCTCGAGCGCGACGGCATATTCAGGGTAGGTGGTGTTTTCTATGTTGTTGTCGTCGACCCATTTGAAATCGAGGCCGTAGAGGTCTCTGTTGCCTATCTTGAGCTGCGTGCGCTCGACATTCACATCCTGCCCGTCGGCGCCGTGAACCTTCGCAGTCTCGCGCCCCGTTATCTCGCCGAGGACGACCGATCCGTCCTTGAGCTTTATTTCAGCGAGATTGGCGGGCCAGAAAAACCCGAGGCCTTTTGCGGTGATGAGATACATGAGCCCCGCTATCATCAGAAGGCTGAACATGAGCGCGACTCCAGTGAGCCATATGAAAGGGTCGCCGCTTTTCCAGAACTTATTCATTGTTAAACCCCGTCGGACGTTACCGCCCGTATAAAATTACGAGCGTATTAGAGTTGACCGTATTTTTTCCTTAATCTCTGCCTGACGACTTCCGCGGCAGTGTTGATTATAAACGTGAAGAAGAAGAGGAGCAGCGCCGCCAGGAAGAGGACCCTGTAGAGGGTTCCCCCATGAGGGGCCTCCGGTATTTCGACCGCTATATTCGCCGACAGCGCCCTGAAGCCGTTGAATATGCTCCAGTCCATGATGGGCGTGTTCCCGGTGGCCATGAGAACTATCATCGTTTCGCCTATCGCCCTTCCGAGACCTATCATCACGGCCGAGAATATGCCCGGGCTCGCGGTCGGCAGAACGACCCTTATAGCCGTTTGCCATCTGTTCGCCCCCAGGGCGAGCGAGCCGGCGGAAAGGTGCTTGGGCACGCTCGAAAGCGCGTCCTCCGATATGGTGAATATGATCGGAATAACGGCGAATCCCATCGCGAATCCTACTATGAGCGAATTCCTCTGGTCGTACTGCATTCCTAAAACGTCGTAGAACCACGTTTTATAGTCCCCGCCGAAAAGCGTGCTTTCGGCCGCCGCGTTGAGCCCGAGGCTCACGAGCACGCCGAGGAGAATGACGGGTATCAGGAAGAAGAGCTCGGAGCCCTCCTTGAAGCTTCCCTTGAATCCCCTCGGAAGATACTGCCATCCGAAAACGCTGAAGAGCGTGAATATTGTCAGCACTACGGGGAGTATGATGACGGCCGGTATAAGGTTCTCGATGATCGGCGCGAGCCAGAGGCCGGCGAAGAATCCGAGCACCACGCTCGGGAGCGCGGCCATTATCTCGACCACCGGCTTGATAGTATTTCGAAGAGCGGGATGCATGAACTGCGATACGCATATGGCGCCGAATATGGAGAGCGGTATCGCGAACAAGAGCGCGTAGAGAGCGCCCTTTACCGTGCCGAACGCAAGCGGCGTCAAACTTATCTTGGGCTCGAAGTCGTCCGTGCCGCCTGTAGACTGCCAGACGTATTCGGGCTTGCTGTAGCCTTCGTACCAGACCTTCCCGAAGAGCGTCTTGAAGCTCGTTTCGGGGTGAGGGTTGTCGACGTTCCAGTCGTAAAGCTTCCCGGAGCCGTCAACCGCGAGAATTCCGTTCCCTTTCGGCGCGAACGCAAGGTTCTTTACCGGGGGGCCGTCCGTTTTCAGCTCGGCGAGCTTCTGCTGCGAAGTCGCGTGATAAAGATTGATGTTCCCGCCGCTGTCGGCCGCGATGAAGCCGCGGTCGCGCGACGAGGGCACTATTTCAGATACCGGGAGCGTAAAGGGCGGAAGATCGTGCACTCTCTTAAGCACCTTTCCGCCGGGCGAATCCGGGTCTGCGACCTCGAACCACACGGAGACGTTTCCGGCCTCGTCGCCGACTACGAGCGAGCGGTCGCCAAAGAGAAACCCGAGCGCCGTTACGGGTATGCGGTTGTTACCGGTGGCGTCCAGGGTTTCGAGGAGCTCGGGGTTCTGACGGTTCCTGATGTTGTATCTGTATACCCTTCCGGTATCGGTGCCGACGTAAAGATTCTGAAGGGACTTGTCCATTTCGAGCGCCGTTACCTTCGCGCCGCCCAGGGTCTGCGTCAGGTTGTGGGTTACTTCGTCACTTCCGCCGCCTCCCATGAGCCCCTTCGACTTGGCGGCTGTTTTCAATATAAGCTCGCCGCCGGCGGTGTACCCAGCCCCGGCGGAGGCAGTTTCGCCGTCGTTTTCCTCGAACGCTATCCTGACGAGGGGAGAATCGCCTATCGTCAGGATGTCGTCTTCGGACACCTGCGGAGTGATGGTTCTCTTGTCGCCCGAAAAGGCGACGTTGTAGGTGGTTCTTACGGGTATGATCCTGCCGTCGTCAGTGCCGAAGGAATAGAGGCGGTTATTCTGGGAGACGTAGCTCGACCTTATCTGCGTTTCGCCGAGATTAGGCACCGTTTCCTGCTTTATGACCTTGCCGTTCGCCAGGGACACGAAATTAAGCTTGCCGTCCCTTGTCGCCACAAAGCCGAGCTCTCTGTACTCGTCCATCCCCGTTACAAGGAACGGAAACGAGCCCGTATTCGGGCTGTCGAGCGAGTACGACGCGAGCTCGGGGGATTCCTTAAGGAAGAAAGAGCTCGTGAGCTCCGACTTCACGCCCTTCCACAGGGGGACCGTTTCCACCCCTATGAAAAGGAGTATGGCGATGATGCAGAGGATCACGGCGACGCCGCCCGTGGTTACGACGATTGTCGCGATCCGGTCGGCAAGCTTCCTCCGTTTTACACCGGGGGAAGCTTGCAACACTTCTTTCTTTTTCAATCTGGTTTGAGCTGTCATGTGTTTATCGTCCGGACGAGCTTGATCGTAATCCCTGCTTCGTTATTAAATTTTGTAGCCATTATAAAATCAATTGCCGCCGATGAGCTGCAGCTGCTGGGCCTCGACCGCGGCCGGTATCGGAAGATAACCGTCCTTTATGACTACTTCCTGGCCTTCCTTGCTGAGAACGAATTTCAGGAATTCGAGGCGGAGCGGGTCGAGCGCTTCGTTCGGCTTCTTGTTGACGTAGAGGTAGAGATACCTGCCGAGGGGGTAAGTTCCGCTCAGTACGTTCTCGAGGCTGGGCGCAGCGCATTCAGCGGCTGTCGCGCCGAGCTTCACGGGCTTTACTCCCGAGGTTATGTAGCCGATTCCGCTGTATCCGATCCCGGCCTTGTCTTCAGTAACGCCCTGAACGACCGAAGCCGAACCCGGCTGCTCCTTTACGGAGTCCTTGAAGTCGCCCTTGCAAAGAGCGTGCTCCTTGAAGAAGCCGTAGGTACCGGAAGCGGAGTTTCTGCCGTACATGCTGATAGGCGTGCTGGCGAGAGGACCCGTTACTCCGAGCTGACCCCAGGTGGTGACGTCTTCGCCGCCGCCGCAGGCCCTGTTCTTGGAGAATATCTGGTCGATCTGGTCAATCGTTATGCATTCGATCGGGTTGTCCTTGTTTACGAAGACTGCGAGGGTGTCTATGGAGGTCGCTATCTCCGTCGGCTTGTATCCGAAGGCTTTCTCGAACCCGTCTATTTCCGTATCCTTCATCGGGCGGGACATCGGTCCGAACTGGGCCGTACCTTCTATAAGAGCCGGCGGCGCGGTGCTCGATCCCTTGCCTTCGATCTGACACCTGACGTTGGGATAGTTCTTGGTGAACCCTTCGCACCAGAGCGTCATGAGGTTGTTCATCGAGTCCGAGCCTATGCTGTTGATGTTGCCCGATACGCCGCTTGTCTTCGCATAGGAAGCGATGGCCGGGTCGACGGAAGCTGCCTCGGCGGAAAATCCGGTGTTGGCGGTAAATAACGCTGCAAAAACCATAATACCCGTAACGATACTGAGCTTTAATAATCCTCGTTTATTCATTGAAAGAATACCTCCTTTGGATTGTTGATCTGCGTAGGAGTAAACACGGGAATTGTTAAGATTGTGTTAAGAGATAGTGAAACCGTAGTTAACCGGAAAGCCCGCCCGGTCCCGAATTCAGCTACACCTTAAAGAGGCGGGAAAGCGGCTTCTCGGGCCTTTCCGCTCCGCTGCCGCGGCGCGTCCGTCCCCGTATAAATTAATAAATAATAATAGCACATTATGCGCTTTTCTGGGCGTGTTAACCGCTGTTTAACAGGCCCTTAACCAGTCCTTAATCACTATCGTGGACGATAATGCGCATGGAAATCCGTTCGGCATACCAGATAGCCAGAAGAGAGTGGGAAAACGTGTCCGTTTCGCTCGTGTCGTGCGGCGATACGGGGCGGTTCGACCTCGCCGGCTACATAAAATCCGAGCCCCGGCTTATCAGGAACCTTCTCGGCATGGAAAGGAGGCTTCAGTCTCAGGATTACTTCACGCGCGAGGCCGCCTACGTTTTCTCAGAGCTGGGAAAGGAGGCCGCTTCGAGGCTGGGGCTGAATCCCAAAATGGCCGACGCATTCGGGAGCGGCTACAGCTGGGCGCGCACAGGCTGGTTCGATCTCCTGAGCCGGGATTTCGGGAGCGTGAGGCATCTCGAAGATCATGTGACGATGAAGCTCATTTTTTTTAAACTGTTCTATCCCGAGACGGCCGACTTCGGGTGGGTATTCGATTCGGACGAAGTCATAGATAATCTCAGGACGATATACGACAGGTTTAATTTCTGGCAGAAAAATCCCCTCGGATACGTGAGAGACGTTAGGAGTTACATGCCGCGTATCGAGCCCCTCCGCGAAGGGCTGACGGCCGCGCTGGACGCCGGCTCAGGCTGGTGCTGAGAGCCGTTCCCGCCCGCAGGCGCTTAAATTTTTGCTTTGATAATCCACCCGAGCAAGTATAATTTTGTTTAAAACAACATCTACACCGGAAGGTTTCTCATGCGCACGTATATGACTGTACTCGCGGTTCTCGCGACGGCGTTTTTTGTGACGGCCTGCAGCTGCGGGATCGGATAAGTCCCGGCTCCTTGTGACCTGCGTCTATATGCCGGGAAATCGCTTGCATATATTCTCCCGCCGCCTTATAGGCGTCGAACCTGCACTGAACGGGTTATTCCCTTGCCTATAATTTCGCAGACCGTTAATGTCTCATCGAAGGACGGATAAAATGCGTTTATATCTGACAATCATTTCACTCATGCTGGTCTCCTTTTTCGTTGCGGCCTGCAAGTGCAATGTATTTTAACCACCGGCAAATCCAAATCCGACCAGGATCGATGCCGTAACACCGGGCTTATGATCATAATAATCATGGGCGTTTCAGGCGTTGGAAAGAGCACTGCAGGCGCCCTACTGGCCGAAAGGCTCGGCTGGTCTTTCCGGGACGCCGACGACTACCATCCGGAATCCAACATACAAAAGATTAAAAACGGAATTCCGCTCACGGACGACGACAGACTGCCGTGGCTTGAGACGCTGCGCGAGCTCATTAGGGCAGGTGGCGACCCGGGGATCGTACTCGCCTGCTCGGCATTGAAACAGTCGTACAGGGATTTTCTCAGGGACGGGAGGGAAGACGTCGCATTTATATACCTCAAAGGAGAAAAGGAACTCATAGAGAAGAGGCTCGAAGGAAGAAGGGGCCATTTCGCCGGTCCCGGAATTCTGGAGAGCCAGCTGAGGGATCTTGAAGAGCCGGAAGACGCCATCGTTATAGACGCTTCGCGGGGTCCTCAATCGATCGCCGATGACATTATCGGCGTGCTGGGTTTGAAACCATCCGGCGCGTAAAACGAATCCTTATTTTATTCTGTCTCTTTTGGCCGCGGCGGCTCCTTTGAATATCTTAAGGAGAGCCTCCCTGTCGCCCTTTTCGAGCGCGGACTCTATTTTTGAAAGAGACGTCCCAAGCTGCCGGAGCGCGGCGAGCACGTTGCCTCTGTTGGCCGTCATTATATCTACCCACATTTCGGGCGAGCTCGACGCCACGCGCGTATAGTCCCTGAGACCGCCTCCCGCGAAATCGAGCAGCGTGTCAGGGTTATCCGACGAAAGTATCGCATCGACGAGCGCGTACGCCGCCGCGTGCGGCAGATGGCTTACAAGCCCGAAGACCCTGTCGTGGGCGTCCGGGTCCATTTCGTAAACCTCGCTCCCGGTGAGCCTCCACAAGGCCCCGGCCTTTTCCTTCAGCTCCGGGGATGTTTTATCCGCAGGCGTGAGTATGCACCTCTTTCCACGGAAGAGGGCAGGGTCTGAGTTCCTGACCCCGGAATTCTCCGTGCCGGCTATAGGGTGCCCGCCCACGAATCCGAGGCGCCCGGGGATGAAGCTTTCTATCTCCCTGACTATTCCGGCCTTTACGCTTCCGACGTCGGTAATCAGGGCGCCGTCTTCGGCGTGGGGTACCGCCAATCTTATGGTATCCACAATCGTCCCGACGTAAGTCGCCGCTACTATGACCTCGGCGCCCGACACGGCCTCTTCGACATCGGTCGAGCCCTCGTCGATGATGCCGTTTTCCAGAGCATACTTCACCGAGTCAGAATCCGAATCGACGCCGCTTACTGTGCGGACCTCTCCTGATTCCCTGAGCGCCTGCGCGAGGGAGCCTCCTATGAGCCCGAGTCCTATAATAGTTACCTTGCCGAAGAGCATATTTTATTTACCCAGTACCTTTTTAAACGCCTTTATGAATCTCTCGTTTTCTTCCGGAATCCCGACCGATACCCTTAAATGAGTCTTGAGGCCGTATATGCCGACAGGCCTTACTATAACACCTTCCCTGAGAAGGGCGTTGTATACGGGCATCGGGTCCTGCCCGAGATTTACGAGCACGAAGTTCGCCCAGCTCGGCGCGAATTCGATGCCGAACTTTTCGAGCTCGGCCGCCAGATACGCAAGCCCCGTATCGTTTACCTCTCTCGATTTCTCGACGTGCTCTACGTCGTCGAGCGCGGCAATCGCAGCCGTCTGCGCAAGGGAGCTCGTATTGAAAGGGTGCCTGGACTTGTGCATGCTCGATACCATCTCGGCCGGACCGATGCCGTATCCGAGCCTTAGCCCCGCAAGCCCGTAGATCTTGGAGAAGGTCCTGACAGTGAGAACGGATTTTCCGAGGCTCCTGAAATCGAGCGAGTTCGGATAATCCGGTGTGTCGGCGTATTCGAAATAGGCCTCGTCAATGACGACGAGTATGTCTTCGTCTATTTGATTAAGGAACCATTCCATTTCCTCCCGGAAGACCATCGTTCCAGTCGGATTATTCGGATTGGCTATGAACACCGCCTTCGTTTTCGGCGTGATACGCGAGTAGATATCCTTGAGGTCGTGCGTGTAGCCAGGCATGGGAGAGATCACTGCCGACGCCCCAGCGAGCTTCGTCACGATCGGGTAGACGATGAAGGCATACTCGCCCATAACGGCCTCGTCGCCGGGGGAGAGGAACGTCCGCGCGGCGACGTCGATGACATCGTTCGAGCCGTTCCCGAAAATTATGGTTTCCGGCCCGACGCCGAGCGATTCCGCGAGCTTGTGTTTAAGGTAAAATGCGTCCCCGTCCGGGTAGCGGTTCAGGCCCGGGAGCGCTTCCCTTATGGCCTCGAGCGCAAGGGGCGAGGGACCTATCGGGTTTTCGTTGGACGCTATTTTTATCGCGCCCGTTATG
Organism: uncultured Spirochaetia bacterium; assembly: GCA_964586675.1. GTDB lineage: Bacteria > Desulfobacterota_D > UBA1144 > Nemesobacterales > UBA2774 > JADLGH01. Next base: position 36,103 of record CAZPHQ010000029.1, read on the forward strand.
CCGAGCTCCCTTTCGAGCTCTTCGACAGGCTTTCCCGGCACGTACGGTATCAAATCTTTTACAAACGGATTCGGCTTAATCAATTTCGGCCTCTCGGTCGTGATTTCTGAATGTATGCTCCGGACAGACCTTACCGCCCGGGGTTTTCCATATGAAAGGGATAATCTATCACCTGACGTGACCGCGGGCAAGGAGTGCGTGTCCCGCCCAAATTGAGAGTTCCCCGGCGAATTGATATAATCACTAAGATGCCCTCCGAAACCCCGATGTTAAAACAGTACATGGCGCTCAAGAAGGAGTACCCGGACGCGATACTTTTCTTCCGGCTCGGGGATTTTTACGAAATGTTCTACGACGACGCGAAGGTCGCCTCGAAAGTCCTAGGAATAGCGCTCACCTCGCGGAACAAGAACGACAAAAATCCTGTCCCGCTATGCGGCGTACCTCACCACAGCTCGGAGCCCTACCTCGCAAAGCTCCTTAAGAGCGGCCACAAAGTGGCGGTATGCGAGCAGGTGGAAGACCCGAAGTCGGCGAAGGGCGTCGTGAAGAGAAAGGTCGTACGGGTCCTCACGCCGGGCGTCATACTCGATTCGGAAAACCTCGACTCCAAGTGCAACAACTTCCTCGCGAGCGTTTACGCCGGAAACGGCGTATACGGCCTCGCTTATACCGACATATCTACGGGACTTTTCAGGGTGTCCACGTTCGATTCAGTCGAAGATTTAATGGACGAGATATTCAGGCTCGAGCCGAAAGAGATAATTCTCGAAAACGTCGAAGAGGGCGAGTCGCCCGTTTCGGGTGCGGCTCTTAAAAGGTCGGGCAACCCGGTCATCACGGAGCTCGACAGCTGGGCGTGGGATACAGACCGGTGCCGTGAGCTTTTGCTGGAGCACCTGTCGGCGAAGACGCTGGAGCCATACGGCCTCGAAGGCGTTCCCGAGGCGATAACCGCGTCGGGCGCACTCCTTCAATACCTTAAGGACACGCGGCTCGAAGAGATGCCGCCCCTTAACGACCCTGAATTTTACAGGAAGACGGGTTATCTCCTGATAGACGAATCGACTAAAAGAAATCTGGAGCTGTTGAGATCTAATAACGACGACTCCGGCGGCTCGCTTCTATGGGTGCTCGATGAGACGACGACGGGCATGGGCGGACGGCTGCTCCGGCGCTGGATCAATTATCCACTCGTCGACATAAAGGCGATAGAAAAGAGGCTCGACGCAGTGGAGGATCTGAAGTCGCACACCTCCCTGAGGGCTTCGGTAATGGCGGAGCTTCGCGAGATAAGCGACATAGAGCGGCTCATCGGCAGGATAGCGACGTCCACCGCGCGGCCAAGGGACCTTGGAGCGCTCCGCGATTCGTCCATCCACATATCGAAAATAAAAAAGCTGCTTACGGAATCGGGTATGAAGGCGGTTCGGGAAATCGGCGAGGGGATCGACGACCTCGACGACCTTCACCGGCTTCTCGCCTCTTCGCTCGCCATCGACCTGCCGCTGACATCCCGCGAGGGCGGGATGATAAGGGAGGGCGTTAACGCGGAGCTCGACAGCCTCCGTTCCATAAAGCGGGACGGCAGACAGTGGATAGCCGACCTCGAAGCAAAGGAAAGGAAGGCGACCGGAATAAACTCTTTAAAGGTCAGCTACAACCGCGTCTTCGGCTATTACATAGAAGTGTCTAAGGCGAACGCCGCCTCTGTCCCCGATGCATATACCCGCCGTCAGACGCTCGCCAACGCCGAGAGGTACATAACGGAGGAGCTTAAGGAATACGAGGACAAAATACTCGGCGCCGAGGACAGGATAATAGCCATAGAGAGCGAGATATTCGAGGGGCTCAGGAAAAAAGTCGCCGCCGAGGCGGACAGGGTGAGAAGCACTTCGGCGCTGCTCGCTGAGCTCGACTGCTATTCCGCGCTGGCAGACGTTGCCGAGAGATACAACTATGTTCGCCCGCAGATGGCGGACGAGCCTGTAATGGACCTCAGGAACAGCCGCCACCCGGTCGTCGAAAGGATGGAGCTCGGCGAGAGATTCGTGCCGAACGACATAAAGCTCGACCCCCACGAGAACCAGTTCCTCCTCATAACGGGGCCCAACATGGCGGGCAAATCGACGCTCATAAGGCAGGTTGCGCTCACGGCCATAATGGCGCAGCTCGGGAGCTTCGTCCCGGCGACGCACGCACGGGTCGGCGTTTCGGACCGCGTTTTCACACGGGTCGGGGCTTCGGACAACATCGCCAAGGGGCACTCGACGTTCATGGTGGAGATGGTGGAGACGGCCTACATACTCCGCCACGCGACTGACCGGAGCCTCGTCATCCTGGACGAGATAGGCCGGGGGACGAGCACATTCGACGGCATGAGCATAGCGTGGGCTGTCGCGGAGTATCTCCACGACAGGGGGCCGAGGACCCTTTTCGCGACCCACTACCATGAGCTCACGGGACTTGCCGTATCCCGCCGGAGGACGAAGAACTACAACATATACGTCAAGGAAAACGGGGACAGGATAGTATTCCTCCGGAAGCTCATCCCCGGCGCGGCGAGTCATAGTTACGGGATACAGGTCGCCAGGCTTGCAGGCGTCCCCGACGCGGTCATTAAAAGCGCGCAGAAGGTGCTGAGCAACCTCGAAAAATCCCAGTCCGGCATACGAACTTCTATATTGGGCGGGCAGATGACTCTTTTCACGGAGCCTGAGCGTGTCGAAGCGGAAGAGGAACATCCGGTGCTCGAAGAGATAAAGGGCCTAGATACGAATTCCATGACGCCTCTCGACGCCCTGGCCAAGCTCGCGGAGCTGAAGGGTAGGCTCGAAGGCGGAGACTGACGCGTCCAGAGATCATATGACGGTTACCGACAAAAAATCACTCGGGCGCAGGGGGGAAGACCTGGCCTGCAGGGCGCTCAAGAAGGAAAGGTATAAAATCCTCGCAAAGAACTGGAGATGCAGGCAGGGGGAGATAGATATCGTGGCCGAGGACAGGGGTAAAGTCTTATGCTTTATAGAGGTCAAGGCCAGGAGCGGAGCGGGCTTCGGCCTTCCCGAGGAATCCGTAACCCAATGGAAGCAGAAACGCCTCATTTCAAGCGCCTACAGCTACATCGAATCGGTAAAGCGCCCAGAGGGCGACCTCCGCTTCGACGTGGCGGCTGTCGATCTCGGGACGGGCGAGGTCAGGATTATACGTAACGCATTCGAGGAGAAATCGTGAAAAATATTTCGGGGTAACCTTCTCTAAGCTCCTTCGATAACTGGCAATATTCTTCGCCTGAATACCCTTTTTATTTGATTTCGTCCTCTTGACAGGCAGGGATTCGTGCATATTTTATACCTAGCTTTTTTATCCGGAAGATAAAATTTACCGACACATAAATCAATTCAGGAGGTTTTAGAAGATGGGTGTGAAACCGATTCGTGAGAAGGTGTTGATTAAGAGGCTGGCAGCGCAGGAAAAGACCAAGGGCGGGATCATTATCCCCGATTCGGCGGCCGAGAAGCCGCAGGAGGGCGAGGTGGTTGCGGTCGGAAGCGGCTGGGTTATCGGGGCAGGGCAGACGAAGCCGCTCGATGTCAAGAAGGGGGACAAGGTTCTTTTCGGGAAGTACAGCGGCACGGAAGTAAGCTTCAAGGGTGACGATTACGTCATTCTTTCCGAAAATGAAATACTCGCGGTAATCGAGAAATGAAATACTCGCGATAATCGAATAAAAAATTCTGAGGAGGTATTTTCGAAATGGCAGCAAAGGACATAAAATTCGACAGGGCGGCGCAGGACGCGATCTTGA
>CAZPHQ010000030.1:0-33637 GCA_964586675.1 uncultured Spirochaetia bacterium
TTATCAACATAAACCAAAACATTCAGTATCTCGTCTTTCATTCCGTCATCTCGAACAACGATTTCGAGCGCGTAAGGAATCGGACGCCATAGGCCGATTGCAAGAAAGCATATACGGTACTGCTCGGAAATACCTCAAATTAAAACAGTGAGAGATCTATCTTTTGTCTTTTCTTTGTAGTTCACTCCCCCGCAGCGGGCAATTCCGCTCAGGGGCATCCTCATACGCATATTGCGTCCCCTGCCCCGGACCTGTACAATTACCCCACGAGTTACTATACATTATTGATTGCCAAATATATCATTTTGTATAGTAACTTGATTTGTTACTATACACTCTTTATTATATTAACAATCGTATAGTAACTCGCGGAACACGAAAATGGTCATCAAGGATATATTGAACGAAGAGCTCCGGAATTCCCTTCGAATGAAGGACCGGTACGAAAACGAGCTTTCGAGGCTCCCCGTCGGAAGCCTCGTCGTGAGGAATATTAAAGGTAATAAATACGCCTATCGTGTTTACAGGGACAGCGGCAAATTCGTGGCCGAATATAAAGGCAGGCTGTCCGAAATACCCAAAGAAGAAATCGTGAAATGGCGTGACGCAAAGAAAAAAAGGGCGAGCTACCGCAATTCCATATCCCGGTTAAAAAAAGAAATCAGTTTTCTGAGAAAGGCTCTTCGTGGAAAAGAATAACTATCCGCTGTTCGAGGAAAATTCATGGCTATTCTTTCGCCCAATTCTCAACTCTAATAAGGGGATGATGCAATTATCTAATTAGACTATTAATCACTAATAATATATCAGAATAATATATACTTGACACATCAACTGCAAATACATAAACTATAGTCGTGTCAAAAAAGTTCTCGTTTGCTGAAGGTACAATAGCAGAAGCTGTCTACCATGCGGCAGGAAACTTGCATGTACCTTCCAATTCCAAATGTACAGTCAGACTTCGAGGAAGAACATTACGGATTTCCAGAGATTCTGTTACAAAAACATGTAAAACACCGAATATTTCTCAAAGAAAATCCAAATCCTAGTAAAGAGTTTTGTGCCTTTCAAAACCCCAAATGCCATTATACGGCCCTCAGGATGAATTAAGAGTAGTAACCGTTCCCACAAAAGCTTCATTTAGTAAAAAAATTCATAGGAGTCCATGGAGGATAGATTATGCGAGATTAATTCATTCCGCCTCCTTCAGAAGATTACAAGGTAAAACTCAGCTCTTTCCATATCTTGAATCAGATTTTTTCCGCAACAGACTTACACATTCCTTAGAAGTAGCTCAGATTGCAAAATCCATAGCAATCAACATCAATAACAATATTAAGTATTTTCGACAACCAGAGAATCAGATTAATACAGATTTAACTGAAATTGCAGGCTTAGCGCACGACCTAGGACACCCTCCTTTTGGTCATAATGGTGAAAAAGCATTAGATGAATGTATGAAAAGGTATGGAGGTTTTGAAGGTAATGCACAAACCTTAAGAATTCTGGCAAAATTGGAAAAGAAACAACGAAATTGTAGCGCATTAAGTGGTATTGAAAATAGTACAGATCAAAGATTGGGACTGAATTTATGTTTCAGAAGTTTAGCATCAATATTGAAATACGATACAGAGATTCCTAAAGAACGAGATGCCTGTGCTGAATTGATAAAAGGATATTACTATACAGAGAAATCTCTGGTTGATAAGATAAAAATGAATATTGTAGGAACGACAGAAAATGTAGCGATAAAAACAATAGAATGTCAGATAATGGATATCGCAGATGATATTGCATATTCAACATATGACCTAGAAGATGCATTTAAAGCCGGCTTTATTAAACCTTTAGATATGCTTGCCGTGGATAATTCAGTTGCAGTTGAAATCGCAAAAAAAGTCTCAAAGACTTTAAGTGCAGATTTTAATGAAAATGTGAGCTTTAATGAAAAGGATGTTAAGGACATAATATATTTTTATTTTGCAAAGGCCTATGAAGACACCACATCAGAAATAGTAAATAAACATTTTAAAGAGAGTGGATCAACCGATGTAGATATAGATATACCTAGCTTCGTCACACTCATATATAAAGCAACTACCAATTTAAGCAGTAATGGCTATTTAAGAACTCAATTTACATCCGAGTTAGTAGAATATTTTATCCAAGCAGTGAAAGTAAAAGTGAATAAACAGCTTCCTGTTATAAGCAGAGTTTATCTCGATAAAGAAATTCGAGCGAAAGTCGAAACTTTGAAACATTTCTCCTATATTTATCTTATTAACTCTCCGAAGCTTAAAATTGCTGAATATAGAGGTCAAGATATTATCAAAGAAATTTTCAAGGTATTATCAGATGAAAATGTCAGAGGTTATAAATTAATGCCCGAAGACTTTCAAGAGATTTATTTAGCTTTTAACTCTATTGAAGATAAAATGCGAGTAATTTGTGATTTTATTGCTGGTATGACAGATAGATATCTACTTGAGTTTTATGGACGACTTAAATCAGAAAATCCCCAAACTATCTTCAAACCATTTTAATCTAACTTAGGAATACAGCCAGTCCCTTACAACAGGTTATTAGTTAATTTTTGCCCGCCTTCCCTCCACAAACCTTAAATATTTAACTATCTCCCTCTCCACAACCGGCATTATAATTATTCACCCGCCAGGGAGTTGTTCATGCGGACGCGCGGCTTCAATCCGTCCGCCACCCGGTGCTCGTAATTAATTGCGTACGGTGAATCCGTCCCGCGGGACATTTAAGGAATGGAGGCATGGCATGAGCTTTGAGGAAATCTCGCGCTTTATCTTATCGTTACTACTCGCTTTTTTCATGGTTATAATGGCCACGGCAGGCGGCGACAAGGCTGCCGCTCAAAACGCCACGATCACGATCAACAACAACTGCTCCGAAACTATATACGTCGGCGCGTGGCCCGCGTCGAGCATAACTTCCGTCTCCGTCGGCGGCACAGGCGTCACGACCCTCGGCGGCTGGGAGATGGCCCAGAGCTCGACAGCCACGGTAACCGTCCCCGACAATTTCTCGGGCAGGTTCTGGGGCAGGACAGGCTGCAATTTCAATTCTTCGAACACATGCGACCCGCAGACGGTGACCGTAAACCAGAATAATTATGTTATCGCCAACTGCTGCGACACGGGCGGCTGCCTCGATTCCAACGGCAATTTCTCGCTCAACTGCGCGCAGACAGGCCTCCCCCCGGCAACGCTGGCCGAGTTCACTCTGGCGTCCGGCGGGCTCGACAACTACGACATCAGCATGGTCGACGGCGGCAACATTCCTGTAGAAGTAGTCCCCGCCTCGTCCGACTACGACTGCGCCACGAACGGCAACTGCACGTTCACAGGCAACCTCCCCGGAACGAGCTCCCCGAACTGCACGCAGGATTCCGACTGCTATCCTCTTTTCGGAAACGGATACAAATGGAAATGCAATATTCCCTCGGGGCAGCAGAACGGCCTCTGCGTAAACCCGTTTTTCTGCGGAAGCCCCGGCTGCACCGCCACCGCCGGATGCGCCCCGAACGGCCTCAATCAATCGCTCCTCCCGGGCTCGTCGTGGGGCGGCGGCAACTTCGCGGTGTCGAGCGCCTCTTGCTCGGCCGACATGCAGCTTTTCAACAACCAGAACCAGGGCACGGCATATGTCGGCTGCATGGCCCCGCAAAAATACTGCCGCCAGTCGTGCTCGCAGGACGGCGACTGCGGCCCGCCCTACACCTTTAACTGCGGAGGCTCCGGCTACTGCGAGTACCAGGACGGCACGGTGATCGGGGCCGACTGCGACGCCTCGGTAAGCAACACAACCTACGGCCAGCTCTGGGGATGCACGGGCGTGAACGCCGCATCTTGTTTCACGGCAGGAGCCGGGAACGACTGCTGCGGATGCCCGCCGTGGGCCCCCGGATTTTCCGGAACGTCCAACGGCGCGTGCATAGGCGGCAACAATTCGACGTGGCAGCAGAACGCCGAGCCCTCGCAGGGCGTATTCAACAGCGCGAGCCCCACTGTCTACTCCTTCCCCTACGACGACGCGATAAAGCTCTTCAGCTGCCAGACTTCAACCTCGGGTCAGCCCGTCAACTACACCATCAACTTCTGTCCGAACGATTCGGACGGCGACGGCGTTCAGAACTCCGGCGACGCCGATTCGGACAACGACGGCGTTGCGAACTCCGTCGAGGCCTTCCCGACAGCGGTAAACGCGGCGCCGCGCCTGACGTTTCCCCCAGATAATCAGGACGGCGACACTGTCGAGAACCGTCTCGACCTCGACTCCGACAACGACGGCCTCCCGGACCACTACGAGTGCGGCGGCACGGACGACGCCGATAAAGACGGCGTAGTCGACAGCTTCGCCGACTCGAACGGCGACGGGCTTAACGATTCTCCGACTCTCACATGCGCCGACACGGACGGCGACGGAATACCGGATTTCATGGACCTCGATTCCGACAACGACGGCATACCGGACTTCATCGAGCAGGGCGGCGTCGATTCGAACGGCGACAACGCGCCCGATTCGAATGTTGATTCTAACCGCGACGGCCTCCTCGACATATTCGATCCTGAAATTGGCACGCCGCTTGAGATAAGGGACTCCGACGGCGATGGCACGCCCGATCATCTCGACGCCGATGGAGGGGTCTTCGAGACAGGCCCTGGATGTGCGTTAGCCCCGGCCGGAGCGGCAGGAGCGTCGGCGGCGCATATGCTGCTGTACCTGTCGATTCCCGCTCTGATCTTCGTCAGGAGCAGATTCCGCACGCGAAGAAACGCGGCGGACCGTAGCTAGAAAAAAATAGCGGGGAGGAAGCTCGCGCTCCCTCCCCTACTCCATTAAATCCTCACGAAATTATTTTCCGCAGCTTTAATCCGTCCGGTCAGCTCCCTTCGTATATTGAATAAGAGCCAGTGAAGTATTCTGCCTAAACGGGCGTCAGTGGTCCCTCTCTCTCTCCGATAGTGCCCTGGCGCCCGCCCACACACAGTGTGTATCGACACCCGACATAGCGAGAATCATGCCGCAAGCAACAGCCGTGCGTCCATTGAATTGAATCACCAACGCAGCTACGTCTAAAATCACACTACATGTGCACGCCACGCGTGCACGAATTCGACGTCGCGGCAGCGGAGTACTCGCCGACTCACGCGCGACCTCCCAATCTGTCATTCCCAAATGTCTCAATTGGGAATCCATTTCCGCACGCAACTCATCAAGAGCTTTTGTCATCTCGAACGAATGTGAGAGATCTCGTTTTAGTCCCCCCTTAGAAAAAGGGGGGTACGGGGGGATTTAGTAGTTGCCGTCATCTTGCCTGCCCGGCGTCTTGTCCGACGAAGCCTCGGCGAAGTCTGAAGCGGAGTCCGAAGCGAAGAGGGGAACTAGTTTCAGGATCTCGTTTTTCCGTCTTGTTTTGTGTCATTACCGAATGCTTGTATCGGGAATGACAGAACAACCGAGACCCTGGCCCCCCAAGTTCCCCCTCCACTGTTGAATTAATCTCCCCAGGTTTTAGAATTATACACACCCGATGTACGAAGAATTCAAAACCTGGCTTTACGACGTCATGACCCCGAACGAGACGCGCCCGTACGCCGAGCAGCTCTTCACCCTCTTCATAACCCTGCTCATCGCGCTCAACGTCGCGGCCGTGATACTCGGGACGGTAACATCCGTGGCGACTGAGTACGGCTACTACCTGAACCTCTTCAACTCTATATCGATAGTCGTGTTCACGGCGGAATACCTCCTCCGTTTATGGACGTGTACGGTCAACCCGCAATACGCGTCGCCCGTCACGGGAAGGATAAAATACATCTTCTCGCCACTCGCCCTTCTTGACCTCATAGCGATCATCCCGTTCTACGCGCCGTTCGTGACGACGGCCGACCTCAGGGTGTTCAGGATCCTCCGGCTCCTGACCCTCCTCAAGCTGACGCGCTACTCCGGCGAGTTCAGCCTCTTCGGCAGGGTGTTCAGCTCGAAGAAATCCGAAATAATCATATCGGCCGTGGTTGTCGTGATTCTGCTTATCCTTTCGTCGACCCTCATGTTCTTCGCCGAGCACAAAACCCAGCCGGAGGCGTTCAGCAACATTCCGGACGCGATGTGGTGGGCCGTCGTAACGCTGAGCACAGTTGGCTACGGAGACATACTCCCGCACACGCCAGTCGGCAAGGTGATAGCGTCGTGCGTCTCCGTTCTCGGGATCGCGCTCTTCGCAATACCGGCAGGCATCATAGCGTCCGGATTCATAGATGAGATGAGAAAGAAGGAGATCGTCTGCCCTCACTGCGGCAAGGGAATGAACGAACCCCCATCGCCTCCCGCGCCGCCGGCTCCCCCGGTTATCTAGATTTGCCGGCATCCGACTGACGCACCCCCACCGCTGCATTTACTAGCCACATTCCAGACACCTCTGTCCTCTCGAACAACGATTTCGAGCGAGCGAGGAATCGGAAGCCTTAACTTTCCCACGCAGACGTTTATCCGGTACTGCTCCATAGAGCGTCAACCCTCCAGTTGTCATTCCCGAATGCTTGTATCGGGAATCCAGTCTTCTATTTATAACTTCGACCGGACGGAGAAATCTCTCTTTCATTCCCCCTTAGGAAAAGGCCTCCCGCTCCGCCGTCTCCGCCGGCAACCTGAAGTTCCCGGCATCCGACTGACACGCCCCCGCTCTGACTCGACACTTACGTCATCCTGAACTTGTCTCAGGATCTCGTATTTCTTTTTTTCCCCTCTTAGAAAAGGGGACGGTTCTGAGCATGCGCAAGAACCGGACGCCCTAGCTTACATTCTCGACGCTTATCCAGTACAGTGCATCTCCTGAACCAAAGTGAAAAGAGGGGGATTTAATATTTCATCCTCCGCACGGCAGCACTCGCTCGAAATCGTTGGGAATGACAAACATCAAGAGCGCCGAGAGCAACAAAACATCGATTTTTCGGGAATTTAATTCAGCAAAACGGTATCCTGCGCACGATCTAGTGCGCAGGACCCGCCATACACAGTGCAATAATCAACCGGCGTCGCCGGCTGCTTCAATTGTTTTTCAAACTCCAAAAAACCGCCTACTGAGTACGGGCGCCCTTCCCCGGCCTCGGCTTCGGCATGCATGCGAGCTGTTCCGTCTTCGTCATCTTGCATTCGCCATCGATCTGCCTGTCTCCGGTGATTGTCACAGTGCAAGCATCCCCGGCATTCTTCGCCATGCATGGCCCTGCAAGCTCGGGCGGAACCTGGTTTTCAAGCCTTATCCTCGGCCCTTTAGTCGGCTGTGCTTCTGTCGTGCCCTGGCTTCCGGAATACGCTCCGTCGGCGGGCGTCTGCTCAGCCGGCGGCGCCGGGGTCGCGGCCTCTATAACCTCTTCCGTCTCGACGGTCTCCTCGACCTCTTCCTCCTTGTCCTTCGAGCAGGAAGAGAGCATGAAAGCGCCCGCGAGCGCAATTATGACCGCCATTGAAAAGAGTGTCTTAAATCCGAAATTGAGTTTTTTACCCATATGTCTGTCTCCTGTAGGAAAAACTATACACGATAATTCAACGCATTAAATATCAGAAATTCAGTCAGGAATTGCTGCAATTTTGCAGCAATTACTAAGTCCCTGTTTCATGGATGAAGGCTGCCGGGCGCCGTGTTAAAGCAGTCCGACCCGCAGACGCAGCGCATCGATCGCCGTCTAACGGCTTTGATTGAAACCGGCCGGGCGCAACTGGCGATTTTTGTCCTGCATAAAATTAATCAATTTAACGATTTTAACGGGAATGATTTCCATAAACGATATGAATCAGAAGAGATTCTGACCAGGCATGACTCTTGCCTTGATAATATCATCATGCAGGATTGGGGTGTTCTATGGAAACACTGGAAAGTCTTTTCGCATATGAATTACGAGATATTTACTACGCCGAGAAACAGATCGTAAAAGCGCTTCCCATAATGGCGAAGGCGGCTTCAAATCCCGAGCTTGAAAGCGCTTTTAGCGAACACCTGGCAGAAACCGAAAAGCAGATCGAGCGTCTCGAACGCATTTTTCGAGTATTGGATTTACCCATGCGCTGGCAGGAATGCGTAGACATGAACGAAATACTTAAAGAAGGCGTGGATCTGCTGGAAAAGAAAAAAGATTTCGAGCCGAACGTTGTCGATGCCGCATTGATCGCCGCTGCGCTGCGAGTGGTGGAGTATGAATCGGCCGCTTACGATACCATTTGCGACTTCGCCAATATGATGGGATACAATGAAGTGGTGAACATATTCGAAGAAGCTCTGACTGAGCAAACGAAAGCAGATGAAAAACTCAACGAGATCGATTATCAGCCCATGAAGATACTGAAGCGTGTATCGTAAGCGGCTGGTGATGGTGGGAACAAAGCCGCTACTTCGAATGCCGGCGGACGCTGTCCGCAGTGCGTTTCTCGACGTAGCATATTCGAGGGTTATAGGTACCTGAAGCGCGAAAGGAGAATATGGCAGCGACGTGCTACTTCGGTTTCCCGCGGACGTGGTCCGCATCTGCATCCTCTTTCTGAGGGCCTCGCTTCATGAGTAAAAGCGCGACGAGAAAGGCCGCCACGGTAATTCCGCCGGCGAGGTAATACCCGACGGCGATGCTCCCCGAGATGGTGTTTTTGAGCGCTTCGAGCGCTTCAGGAGAACTCGCGGCGAGCTTTGCAACGGCTTCGGACTGCCCCTGGAGCGCGCCGTTCACGAGATCGCCGAACCCCGCCGCGCCCGCATCGTACTCCTTCATAATCCGCGCCGCGCCGCTCGACTCGAGCCCTGCCACGACGCCCCCTATCGACGCGAGCCCGACAGTCGCCCCCACCTGCCTCATCGTCTGCATCACGCCGGACGCCTGCCCCCTGAGCTCCCTTGGGGCGCGGTTGAGCGCGTCGGTATTCGTCGGCACCATCACGAGCCCTATCCCGCACCCGAGCACGACCATCCCCGGCAGGAGCACCCAGAAGTCGGCCCCCGTCAGGAGAGGCGCCTGCGAGAAGAACCCCACGGCGATGAGGAAGGAGCCCACCAGCGCCGGGATCTTGACGCCGACCCTGTCGAATATCCTCCCCGCCAGCTGCGACATCACGACGACGGCGAGTATTATCGGCATGAACGCGAACCCGGTTTGAACGGGCGTGAAACCGATTATATTCTGGAGGTATATCGCGCCGAACACGATTATTATGATCATCGCGAACTGTATGCAGAACATGAGCACGGCGTCGGCCGTGAACGCCCTCACACGGAACAGCCTGAGCTCGATGAGCGGGTCGTCCGTCCGGAGCTGAAAGTATGAGAAGAGCGCAAGCAGAAAGAGCCCCCCGCCGACGAGACTATACGTTATCGGCGAGCTGAACCCCCAGTCGTGCCCCTGCTGGAGGCCGTAAACGAATGCGAACATCCCCGCGATGAGGAGCCCGGCGTAAACGGGATTCAGCTTCCGCCCGGGCTGCCTGACGTCCGGCGGCTTCGATATATATGTCATGACGAGCGCGAGCACCGCAACCGGGAGGTTTATCCAGAACACCCACCGCCAGTCGAGATATTCCGTGAGGAACCCGCCCAAAAGCGGGGCCAGCGCGAGGAACGCCTGCGCGACGCCGACGTAAATCGCCATGGCCTTCCCGCGCTCCCTTATGTCGAAGGAGTCTATCACTATCGCCGCGGATGACGGCAGCATGAGCGCCGCTCCCAGACCCTGGAACGCGCGAGCCCAGACGATCATCCCCTCGTTCGGCGCCAGCCCGCAGGCGGCCGAGGCAAGAGCGAAGAGCACGACGCCCGCGACGAACGCATGCACGCGGCCGATTATGTCGCCTATCTTCCCGCCGAGGGCGACTGTCGCCGCGAGCGAGAGCACGTAGGCGTTCACGATCCACTGAAGCCCCGTCTGGGAAACCGCGAGGTCCGACTGTATGCGCGGGAGCGCGACGCTGACGACGGTCTGATCGACGAAGATCATCGACAGCGACCCCGTCATCGCGATGAGCGTCATCCATTTGTGCCTGTTATCCGGGGTCATAGTGCGAGAGTTGCATGCCGCCCTTTCGGACGGTCGAGTTTTAAATGTAATCCGCAGCCGTGGAATGTCAAACCGGTTTCAGGCTGTTAGCACGGCGGCGGAGAAGGCGTCCCCGTGACCCGCGCCGAAACGATTTTTCCGGCCGCCCCGGGGGCTTATTGAATTTTGCTCGAAATTAACTTATAAATAGTCACATCCGGCCGAACGCCTCATTCTCGCGTAAGCCGGGAGGTATTTCTTGAGCGCCATACTACTGACCTTTATCATATTCGCGTTCATATGTGCGGGGATGCTTTTAGGAGTCGTCCTCCGCTCCCTTCTGCCCGAGCGTCACTTGAGCGAAGAATCCCGGAACATGGTCACGATAGGCATGGGTATAGTCGCGACAATGGCCGCTATCGCGACGGGTTTATTCGTCCAGGGCGCGCAGGAAAATTTCCGCGACCAGCGGAGCGGCATAATAGAAATGGGGGCGAAGATAGTACTTATCGACAAGCTGCTAAAAGATTACGGACCGGAAGCCGACGCCGCGCGGGCGGTGCTGAGAGACGGCGTCGAACGCACGAAGGAGCAGCTCTGGCCTGAGGACGGCTCCACAGGCGCCGAGATGGAATCCGACGAGGCCAGGTCCGAAACTCTCTACTACAGCATACTGTCGCTCAAACCCGCCACGGATGCGCAGCGCTCGATTCAGGACGAGGCGGCTTCCCTCTCCTACGATCTCGCCGAGGGCCGCGCCGCCCTCATCATGGCGCAGACCAGGGTCGCGCCCGGTGCGTTTCTGTTCGTGATAGGAGTGATCGTATTCTGGTTCGTCTCTATATTCTTCAGCTTCGGGCTCTATGCGCCGACAAACGCCACGGTCGTCTCGACGCTCGTCATAGCCGCGCTCGCCGTCGCGCTGGCGCTGTTCATAATCATGGAGCTGAACACGCCGTTCAAGGGTTTATTACGCATGCCGAGCGGGCCGATAGTCGAGGCGCTCGCCCACATCAGCAGGTAGACTTTTTACGTCGCCGCCGCGCGGCTGATTTTTACCCCGCCCCTTCGCCCTTTCCCGAAAATATCAGCAGAAGCATCTCCGTGCCGTCGAGCCTGAGGTACGAAAGCTCGATGTCTGTAGACGGAAAGTGCCACTTTCTATCGGCCGACGTGCCCGGGTCGTTCGACGTTTTCTCGACGTCCGGCGGGCCGTACTTCGAGGCCAGGCTCTCTTCGAGCCTGACGAACGTCTCCGCCCAGCCGTACCCTTCGGGCGCCTTCTTCGGAACGAACACTATCTTCTGGAGGGTCTTCGTGCCCGAGTCCATCCACAGGCTCGCCCGGAGCGGGACCCCGCCGATTTCGAGATCGGCCAGCTCTATGTCGCTGTAGGCGTTCTCCTCCGAATCCTCGCGGGGCTTGTGTACTTTGACGTCCTTTCCAAAAGCCGACGACTTGACCTCCTCCCCCGTCATGCCCCACTTGAGACTCTCCCATCCCGAAACGTCGCTCGGCTTCCCCGGCCGCGACGCCGGCGAATACTGCGCCGCGAACAGGAACGCGGCTGCAAACAGACATGCGATTATTTTCCTCACGCTGCCTCCCCAGCCCCTTCCGGGGCCTATATCTGGGTTTCTACTACAACTATAAAATACAGGCGCGTGAATTCAAAACGGACCGTGTCCGCTGACGACCGGTGTAGCAATTATCAGAACACTCTCACCCCTCGCGCAAATGGTGATTCATAGCTTGATCGCCATTTCATCGGAAATACCCACCACGTGCGCTGGAAACCGATGTAGCAATTCCGACGCTATTATCAGGCCAGGCGCAAACGGCAATTCATGGCTTAATCGCCGCTTCATCGAACAACACACTACGTGTGTCCGCAGGCGTATGACGTAGCTCGGACCGGGATTCCTGCCAACGCCCGCGCGACACGTGGTTTAACCCCACGTTGCGAGCCGGATCAAAAACACACTGTATGTGCCGACAATCGACCAGTCGCCTCCCCTCTTTTGCCCCCCTTAGGAAAAGGGGGGTATGGGGGGATTTACTTAAGTATGTACTGTCAACCAACATAGCAAGAAATCCGAATTAATCACCCATCGCACGATCTATGCCAGGATCTCCATCCCCGATACGCCGGAATACCCACCGTGTGCGCGCTCAATTCAGCTCGCTCTGGTTCTGCAATATGGTTAGCGCGTGCTCCCGTGACCTGTGCACCACGCCGAACTCGTACCCCTCGTCCCCCCCGATCAGAACGAGCCTTATTATCGACCGCGACGTCAGCCATTCGGAAAGATAGGCGAGCGAATCGTAGTCCGAATAATCGCAGCATATTTCCGCGAGCTCGCCGTCTATGCTCGGCTCCCCGTACGTATCCCTCAGAATATCCCTCACCCTCTCGTACGCGCTTCTGTAATTGTGCTCCGTCTGAAGCTGCTCCCTGAAGGCGTATCCTGCCTCGACGAGCGAGCCTTCGAGGAAATGAAACCCCACTATCGTATCCAGCCCCATAACCTCCTTTCTGTAGGTAATGTATCCCTCGCCCTCGCTCTGCGGAGAGACGTCCTCGGAATACCTGACGTCCCACTTCGACATCCCCCAGCAAGAGCTCCTGAAATCGTATTCCGGCAGCGTTGCCTCGGCCTGCGCATTCTTAGACTTCATGACCTACCTCCTTTCGAATATCCTCTTCTTAAATGCCTATCTTCCCGCTTGCCGCCCCCGGCGGCCCGGCTCATCCTCCGTGCACCGGCCCGCCCCCTCCCGCATAATCCATGCATATACATTATAAATCCAAATCAATAATCGTCATCTCTAACTGCGCCTCTCATTCGCTCCGCCGATTCCGGGCCGCCGGCTCCGCTCTTTCCGGAGACATTGTCCCCTGCCACACCGCCTCCCCTCCGCTTCACTCATCCCCCCCGGATTCATCCCGCCCATGGCTCATCCGAAAATGTTGAGCACGCTGCAGAACACCTTCCCGATGATCGACTCCGGATCGAACTCGTCCCACGGCAGAAGGTGCTCGGGGTAGTTCTTGTTGTAGGGCGTCAGCAGAAGCCCGCCGGGGCCCGAGTGGCATTCGCGTATGATGACCCCCTCTCCTGGCATGGAGATCGCGTAAAGGCTGCCTGAGACTATCTCCCTCGACCGGACGTCTATCACGACGCAGGCCCCGTCCATTATGAGCTTTTCCATGGCCGCGCCGCTGTTGTGGATGAATATGTAGTCTTCGTCGAGCCGCCCGTTCCCGTCGGCCTCGTCTAAGAATTTGGCAAATTCCATCACGCGCTTTTCTCCTCGAGTCTATCTGTGACCGCGCTTTCCGCGCCATGCAGAGGGGGGGAACGGCGAGAGAGAGAGGGCCGCCGTCAGGCCCCCTTCTCCGCCATGAGTGAGCGCTTCAGCGCGGGCGGCTTCGAGCCGGCCGCTCCCCGCGAGCGCCTCCCCTTCTCATAAAACGCGTGCCGATCAAAGCACACTATGATTATCCGAAAAGCGCGAATTTATTTCAATCGGGGAAACCCTGTATCCGTATCAGGGTAGTTATGTATTTATTGAGCTTAACAAGCTGTAATCACAAGATAATTATTTCAGGAAAAAATTTTCATGAGAGTGAAAATAGTTGGGTTTTCGGGGCCTTTTCGAGCCGTTTCGTCCGCACGTTAAGAGAAATTACACCTATTGCGGGTACGTCCTGCCCCTGACTTTCGCCTTGACGAGCGTGTACTGGACCTGGCCTCTCGCTGATTCATGCTCGTGGTATACGAGCCCGACGCCTCTCGCGTAAACGTCCTTGAACCAGAACGGCCCCCCCTCCGCTATCGTCACGACGAGAACGTCGCTGAACTCGCCCGCTGGGGTCTTGATCGTCTCCTTCGGGTACTCGATCACCACATCTTCCGTGTAAAAGGGCTTCGTCTCCCCCTGGCTCGTGGTCATGATCTCTCCATCCGGAAGCACCTGCATGCTGACGCCCGAGAAGCCGAAGAATTTTTCATACGCAGACCACCCGTCCGACTCCGAGACTATACTGTTCGTCAGCTCCGCGCTCCCCTTGGGCGACTCCACCGAATATGTCCATTCGTTCCCGCGGTCGAGCGGCAGATAGGCCGCGACAGGATTGTCCGATGCGATGAGGACGTTCGTATATTTCGACCCCTGTCCGAGCGACGTCCCCGAAACGGTCGCCCCCTGGCTGCCGACGTCGACGAACCTCACCGACGGAGCGCCCGCCAGCCCCGAAGCCTTGAGGATGACGTAGGGATACGACGTCTCCCCGGATTCCGGCGCGGGCCCCGTGAGATCGTCCGTGAAGTAGACTTCGACCCCTCCGCCCGAAACGCGCGTCACGTCCTTTATCTCGATGGCTCCGTCCGTCGGGCCCTCGGGCACGACGACCAGCACCGCGTCGCTCGAAAAATCAACTTCCGGAAGGCCCTCGACGCCGAGCGATCCCGCGGCCGCGGCGAGCGTTTCGCCATCCTTGACGAGCGCGCTCGCCTGCCCCGGCTTTTCAGAGGTGCGCCCCTCGGCGATGGTTTCGTACCCCTTCCCCTGCGCCCCGGCGATATACGCCGGAAGGGCTATCATGAGGATTAAAAGAAACGCTGGAATACGTATCGGCATGGCTCTTCTCCCGTGCGGCTTTTCAATAATAATATTACCTCGCTTCCGCCGGGAGCGAAAAAAAACCGGCCATAGGCCGGCGGCGGAATTCAAACGCACCGGGCGCCCGTTCTCACATCCGGACCCGCCCGCATGCGGCGTCATTCGAATTCCCTGATCACATCCCTGAACTCCTCTATCTTGAACGGCTTCGAGAGGAACCTGTTCCCCGTCTCTTCTATGAAATCGAGCGTCTCGGTGCTCGGGTCGCCCGTGATGAAAAGTATCCTGCCTTCGAGGCCCGTGCCCATGGCCTTCAGACGCCGGAAAAATTCCTTCCCGTTCATCTGCGGCATTTTTATGTCGCATACGACAAAGTCGTATTCGATGCTGCCGAGCCTTGTAAGCGCTTCCTCGCCGTTCGTCGCCACTTCTACACCATAGCCGTCGCTTTCGAGGATGCCCGTGACGAGCGCCGTGACAAGCTCTTCGTCCTCGACGATGAGAACGCTCCTGCCGTTCTTCGGGCCGACAGGCCCGGAATGCGGCATGCCCTCCTCTTCCTTGTCGACGCCGAGGTAGTCCTTTATGTCGAGCACGGGCAGCGCTACCGTGAAAGCCGTCCCGCTCCCGGGGCCGCTTTCGACCCTTATATTGCCGTCATGCTCCTTTATTATTCCGTAGGATACTGACAGCCCGAGCCCCGTGCCGACGCCTGTCGGCTTCGTCGTGAAGAACGGGTCGAATATCTTGTGCTGTATGTCGGGGGGTATGCCCGGGCCCGAGTCTCTGAAAGTTATCTCTATCATCCCTTCGTCGTTTATGCGGCTCGTGATCGCGAGCCTCCCCTCGTCCTTCCGCGACGACGCCATGGCGTGGTAGGCGTTTAATATGATGTTCGTAAACACCTGCTGTATCTGGTTCGAATCGAGCATCGTTTTCGGGAGGTCCGGGTTGAAGTTCTTCATGACCTCGATGTTTTCGAGGTTGAGCTGATAGAGCCTGAACTCTATCGAATCCTCGAGTATCGCGTTCACGTCCGAATACTCCCTCCGCGGCTTGTCCTTCCTCGCGAACGAGAGAAGATTCTCGACGATCTTCCTCACCTTGTCGGCCGACTGGTGTAT
This sequence comes from uncultured Spirochaetia bacterium, assembly GCA_964586675.1. Taxonomy (GTDB): domain Bacteria; phylum Desulfobacterota_D; class UBA1144; order Nemesobacterales; family UBA2774; genus JADLGH01. The sequence goes on from CAZPHQ010000030.1 coordinate 15,794, forward strand.
CACCTGCAGGAACCTGTCGCGCTTTTCGTGCTCGACGTCCGGCTGCGCGAGGAGCATCTGCGAGTATCCCAGTATGGGCGTAAGCGGGTTATTTATTTCGTGCGCTATGCTGGAGACGAGCTGCCCGAGCGACGCGAGCTTTTCAGACTGTATCAGCTGGTCCTGGGTCGATTTGAGGTCCGTGTAGAGGCTTTCGAGCTCGATGGCCCTTTCCCTCGCCTCGTCCAGCATCTTGACCTTCGCTATAGCCGTCCCCATCTGGTTGCCGAGCGAAAGCATTATCTCGAGGTCGCTCTTGTCGAACGACGCCTTTTCCGAGCTTCCGAAATGGATCACTCCCATCGTCTGGAGCCCGTACTTGATCGGCATCGAGAACACGGCCTTCGGGCCGAGCCGCCTCCCCGCGGGGCCGAGCGGGTTGTTGTCGCCGGAAGCGGTGCTGTAATAAACGGGCTCGCCCGACCTTATCACGCGCCACGTCACCCCTTCGGATTCCGGGACGACGGACGCGTTGGCGATGTAATCCTCGCTGAGCCCCTTCTGGAGCTTGAGGACAGCCGCCCGGCTGCCGTCCTCCCCCTGCTCGACGAGATAAAGCGCCATGGCGTCGTATACGCCGAGGTCTTTCGTCACTTCCAGAAACGTCTCGTACATGAAGCCGAGGTCCGCCGAGCGGTGCACCTTCTCCGCGAGCGCGCTGAGTATAGAGAGGTTCCTGTTCTTCTCTTCCAGCTCCTGGCGCTGCTTTGCCCGTGAAATGGCTATGGCTATCTGGTTTCCAATAGTCGTAAGGAGCTCGACTTCGCTCCTCGTGAATTTTTCCTCTTTATACCTCGCGAACCATATCACCCCAATGGGCTTGCCGCCGAGAAAGATCGGCACGCCGAGGATGCCGTGAAAGCCCGCCCTCTTGCCGGCGGGCCCTATCTCCGCCGATTTGTGTATGTCCTCTATATTGAGTATCTGCCCCGTATCGAGCACTTTGCCCGTGATGCCGGAACCCCTGGGTATAACCGAAGCGTTGTTGACGTAGTCCTCCGGGAAATTCCGGTGCGACTGCAAGACGGCGTTCTCGCCCGAATCGTCGAGGAGATAGATAGCCGCCATGTTGACCTTGTCCAGCTGCACGACGAGGTCCAGAGCGGTGTCGTAGATCTCCTTGAGGTCTGAAGACCTGTGAACCGCTTCTACTATCTTTATGAGCACCCGGAGGCTGTCCGCAATGCCTCTCGGGAGCTTGAGGGACTCTCGTATCTCCATCCTAACACCGTATTATAATGTTTAACCGCGATATTTCGCAAGTGCTTTAAGCCCTTTTATCAAAAGCCGTTTTTGATAAAACCGGCCGATTCGCTATTATATTGGGGTACCCACTGGCGGGCGGCGTCCGCGGGAGCAGGGCGCGGCGGGGCCGTGGCTTTTCGCCCTGCCTGAAGGCCGGTGGATCGATTCATATCATCCGAGAGGTGTTAACGTGACTCTTTATTCGATAATCGCGCTCGCCGCGGCGGCATTCTTCGTGGTATCGATGGTAGCGACGAGCGGCGAAACCGCAGAGCAGAAATCCGACAATTCGGAAGGCGTAAAGGAAATCCACGCCCGCGAGGCCCGCTCGCTCATAGAGCAGAGAAAATCCGACGGCCTCGTCATACTCGACGTCAGGACGGCCATGGAATTCGGCGACGGGCACATAAACGGGGCAACGAACGTCGATTACAAGGCGGAGGATTTCAGGGAGAAGCTCTCTGCTCTCGACGCTTCGGCGACATACGTCGTCTACTGCCGCTCAGGCAGGAGAAGCACCGAGGCCGCGGAGATAATGCGGGAAATGGGCTTCACCGACATCTACCACCTCGAAGACGGAGTCCTCGGCTGGCATAAAGCCGGCCTCCCCCTCACCCGCTAACGGGCCACGCCCGTTGGCAATCGCCGTAACAGGAGCAGTGCGGCTAATCAGCGGACGCGCGGTCGTCGCCTTGAACCTCCTATCTTGTACGTCTTAAATCACACTATGTGTGCCAGACGAGCTCCGATACGACATAGCGTAAGCGGGGCGATTATCGACAGCCGAGCGTCCGGCGCTTTGAATCGCCTCACCAGCTACGTTGACACAGCATTCTTGTCATTCCCGAATGCTTTTATCGGGAATCCACTTTAATTCAGAGTCGCGGTCCTATATCGCGACCCCACATTTCCGTCATCTTGCCTGCCCGGCGTAGCTTTAGCGAAGATGGGAACTTGATTCAGGATCTCGTTTTAATCCTGTCATTCCCGAATGCTTGTATCGGGAATCCAGTTTTTACTAGTCATTTCGACCGTAGGGAGAAATCTTTCTTTTGCCCGTCATTCCCAACGATTTCGAGCGAGCGAGGAATCGGACGCCGCTACCTACTGCAAAAACGTTCATCCAGTACAGCTCGCAACTTACCATCTTTAGCATCAATGCTTGTATCGGGAATCCAGTACGCTAAGCGTACATGAATCCTACGTCGCGACGCCCTGCCACAACTCCGCTTCAGAGCGACGCAAATCACAACATTCATAATCTATCATTGTCTTTTGATCTTCATATCTTGCCACCTTGAATCCATAGGTTTATTCGTTGGCAGATGATATATTCAGTGTTGGCGGATGATGTCGTATATAATTTGATATTTATATTTACTGAATATATATTAGACCTATAGTTACGGACAACAATAACGATGGGAGAAAGATATGAGAAAAGTATCAATTCGTTTATCAATGTTTGCGCTTGTATTTACAATAATGGGCTGCATGAGCGCCGCCCAGCACCAGCAGAGCCTGCCCTCCACTCAGGAGCAGGAAATGACGGTCGGTGTAGTTCAAAAGGAAATCCGTAAAGGGATGTCTCAGGCCGACGTCGCCACGGCGCTGGGTTCGCCGAATATAGTAACAAAAGACAGCGCAGGGATGGAGACCTGGATTTACGACAAAATAGCATCCCAGGTTTCATACTCGAAAGACTCCGGCGGGACAGGTTTGATAATCAACCTTTTTGGAGGATATGGCAGAGAGGCGGGCGCGGTTAGCACTACTCAAAAAACACTCACAGTCGTCATAAAATACGACGCCAACGGACTCGTCGACACATTCTCCTATCACGCAAGCAAATTCTGAGAACAAGAAGACAGAACTTATTTAGAAGGAGGGGATACTTATGAGAGTTATATATGTTTTTGCTTTTGCGGTTGCTTGTCTCGCTTTATCGTGTGGGACATACAATCCTAATCCGCAGACTGAAATGACTCAGCTTCAGGTACGGGAATTTCAGACGAGGACATACGACGTAAACGACGAGCTTGCCGTCATGAAAGCTCTGGCCGCAGTCCTGCTCGACGAAGGATTCATAATTAAGGACGCAGAAACCGACCTCGGCATCATCAACGCCGTCAAGGAAGTTGACATCGAAAGCGGCGGTGAGAAATTCTTTTCGCTGCTCTTCTTCGGAGCCAACGCCAGATGGGCGAAGAACAGCATTATCGAAGCCTCGGTAAACGTGAACAGCTTCGGCGAACAGGTGAGAGTCCGTTTAGTTTTTCAGGTGAAGTCCATGAACAACAAGGGCGAGGTTATGGTGGTCCAGCAGGTCGAAGACCAGCAATACTACCAGGACTTTTTCGCCAAGGTGGATAAGGGAATTTTTATCCAGCAGGAAAAGCTTTAGCGTATAAACCAGCCGAAGCCTTTTTTCGAAAGAGGCTTCGGCTTTATAACGCATACCCGTTTTTATCTCCCCTCCTTCGAGTATCATATCAACATGAACGAGGCGAGCCCCGATGCCTGAAACGCGGAAGGTCTACGGCGTAACGATAAACCGCCGCTTCTGGATACTTTCCGGCGTGAAGGACGGCGTCGCGCACTTCTTCAACCACAAGGGGCACACGAAGGCCCTCCCGGTCGTCGGCCTCCCCCCGATTGAAAGGAAGGAAATCATTGCGTGGAAGGTTCAATACACGGCGGCGGAACGCCTGCCGAACGAGCTTAAAACCGGCCAGCTCGATCTGCTCTAGCTGTAAATCTCCTGGCCTATCCCTGTGATCAGGTCCTGAAACGCTTTGTCGACTGCTTTCTTCGAGAGCTTGAGCTTCGCTTCCATGCTCTCGTAATCGACGTGCTCCATGAGGAGGTTGTCCACCGTCTTGTAGTAAGCGATTGTCGACTCGTTGAGCGCGGCTATCCCGTCGTCGAGATTCTTCCCGTGAAGGTCGAGCTGGACGCCGAGCTTTCGGTAGTCGCTGAGTATATTCCCCGCCGCTTCGAGCATGAGTTTCAGGAGATCGATCTCCTCTCCCCTGTCGGCCGAGACGAGCCAGGAGCAGATCTCCTTGTGAAGCTTGTCGATCTTTTCCTGCTCGATCGTCAGCATCAGCGCCAGGTTTTCGAGCTTCTCGCGCCTGTAGAGCCTCACATCCCTTTCGTTCGACTGATTGTTCGTAATATACGACGTCAGGATGCTCGACGACACACCCAGAATCCCGCCTATTATCACGCCTACCAACCCGGAATCTATATCCATCGCCGCCTCTCTCTTCACGCTAGAAGTCAGCCTGATTATATTATGACCCCCGCTTCAATTCAATGGAGGGTTAGGCAGAGCAACGGACTTCTAATCCTTGGCAGTGGGGTATTTAGGTGGGAGGCACCTCAATTCTGTCATTCCCGAATGCCTGTATCGGGAATCCATTTTTTTAATCCGTCATCCTGAACTACGATTTCGAGCGAGCGAGGAATCGAACGCCCTTTGCTGACCGCAAGAAAGTATATCCAGGACTGCTCAATAGCAACTCAACCCCAAACATTCAGGATCTAATTTCCCCAGCAATTCTATTGAGTTATATCGCAACGAAGATATTCTTCTCATATCGGTTGGCTTAATTCGGCTTTTCGTCACAGGAGGCCATACATGACGGCTGAACCCCCTACGCCCGCGCCGGGCGAACGCGCACCCCACCCGCACTGGATAGTGAAGGCGTTCGCGCGCACTCACGTGTTCCTGAACCGCCTGACAGACGGGCGCTTTTTCAACAGCTTCGGAGGCAGCGAAATCTGCTTCGTCACAATGAAGGGTGCAAAGAGCGGCCGCATCCTGACGCTCCCGCTGATGTACGTCCCTTACAATCGCGGCGTGCTTCTGGTCGCATCGCTCGCAGGCGCTCCGGAGAACCCCGTCTGGTACAACAACCTCGTAAAGTACCCCGATATAACAGTGCGTCACCGCCGCAGCAGCATGAATCTCCGCGCCCGCCTCGCAGAGCCCGGCGAGAAGCCCGGGCTCTGGCCGATCTGCGACGAGCACTATCCCTCATACGCCGACTACCGTAAGCGCACAACGCGGGACATTCCAATATTCGTGTGCGAGCCGGTCGTCTGAATTTATGCTACTTGCTACGTCGCCGTCTCTCAGCGAATAATCACGAACTCGACTCGCCTGTTCTCGGAGCGGCCCTGCTCCGTATCGTTGGACGCGATAGGGTTCAGCGGCCCGACTCCCACACCGGCGAGCCTGTTCGAAGCGACTCCGTCCTTCACCAGCTGTTTCACTATGGCGTTGGCGCGGCGCTCCGAGAGCTTGATGTTGTAGTTGAAATCGCCGGTGTTGTCCGTGTATCCGACGACAGCGACGTTAAGGTTCGGATACTGTTCCATCACGTTCGCGAGCCTGCCGACGAACTGCATGGCGTTCGGATTTATTTCCGCGCTGTCGAACGCGAACAGGATTCCCCCGCTGATGATAACGCGGCCGTCGCTCTGAAGCGCGTTCGCGATGTCCTCTTCGGTGGCGGTGTTGATGTCGAACTTTGTAACTCGCCCCATGTACCCGGGCGGCGGCCCCGGCGGCGGTGGCGGCGGCTGGCTCGTCGCGCATCCCAGCATCGCCCCGGTCACGCCTATGATCAATGCAGCCCAAATAACCTGCCTGTTGAAGTACCTGGACATAATTCCCCCCTGTAACGTGAAGTTTATAATTCACATTCCCCGAATATTTTTGACGTCGATATTTCCCGATTTTTTTACGGAACCTGTGTTCACGCCCGACCCCATCACCATGAAAGCGCTGCCGTCCGCGGGAGCGGCCGCCCCGCCGAAAGCAGGCACTAATAATTCTTATATCATATTATTCATACAAATGGCAACGCAAGATTAAAGAACCCCGGGAACACTGGCCGCAACAGTCTGAATCCACGCCGCAACCCACTGTAATATTTATATAATTCGCCCCGGAACTTCACCTGTTGACCGACGGGCTTTTAACCCGTCGCACACGTCTCACATCCTCATCCCTTCTTCCGCCATCTCCTTCTCCCGGACGTAGGCTTCGAGCGATATCCTCGGGCAGATGTGGTCCTCGATGTAACGTATGAGATTCGCCGCGAGGGAGCGCACGCGTTTTTCGACTGCGGCGTCGAGACAGTTCCCGTCCTCGTCGAAAACGTCCCGGACATTAGCGACCGACACAGGCCCCGGGAGGACAATCGCCCCTATGTGCTGGCACACGCTCCCCAGGCTTTCGAGCGACTTTATCGCGCCGATGGTGCCTGCCGCCACGCCGAGCAATGCGACGGGTTTCCCCGACATGACGGACGGGAACCCGAGGTTTTCTATGACGAGCTTCATCGTGCTCGAAAAGCTCCCGTGATACTCCGGCGTCGCGAGCACTATCCCCGTCGCCGCCTTCACGATCTCCCTGATGCGCTTCGGGTCGGGCTTGCCCTCTTCCGTTCCGGGAGGCGAGAGGTCGAGCACTCCCGGGTCGATGACTTCCACGCTCACGCCCTTGTGCTTCCCCAGCTCGTCCAGCACAAGCGCCGCCGCCATCGACGTGTAGTTCCCCGGCCGGACGCTCCCCTTTATCAACACGATCCTTATATCCCTTTCAGCCATGTCCGTTTCTCCTTATTACGTCTTATGCGAATATTATGCGCCCCGATTCTCCATATGTCATGCGGACCACATCCGGCACGCCGGGCATGCAGGAACCCGGCGCTGCTTCTACGCTGCACACTGCCTCTTAATATCTTCCTTCCCCCTACTCGTAGGGGGAAGGTCAGGATGGGGGTTACCTCATGCGCTGTCATTCCCGCAACAACTTCGAGCAAGCGAGGAATCGGACGCCATTGGTTTACGCACAAGCGCTTATCCAGTACCGCTCCAAACATGTCTTCTTTAGTATCAAGCCTGTATCGAGAATTCAGCCTTTGCTTTTGTCTTGCTTCCCCCTCAGGAAAAGGCTTGTCGGGGCGTAGCCATGCGAAGCCTGAAAGCAGCGCGAAGCCGGAGGACGGTTCTAAGCGAGCGCAGGAACCGGACGCCCTTGCTTAGCATCTCGACGTTCATCCATTACCGCGAATAATCCGAATCAAAGCGAAAAGAGGGGGGATTAAATATAAACTATCCCTCCAGCATCCTCCCGAGCAACATTACAATCCTCCCACCGTACCCGTCGCCCGGAGAGGCCCATCCTCTCCCGCCGGGATTGTCCGCCGCCCCGAGCCATTCGACATAGGGCGCGCTGCCCCTGGGGACAAGCTGAAAGCGCGGATCGACGCATTCCCCGTTAAGCGCCACGTCCGTCGCGTAAGCCTTCAGGTGCTGTATCTGCGCGCGAACCCCCAGCCTCGGAGAATCGAACCGGGCTGCGAACCCCGGCTGGTCTTCGTATAGCGCGCCGATGCCGGAGTAGTTGTTCATGTCGGGCGTGACGATGCGGCCGTATTTGAAATATCCGGTTTCCAGGAGCGACTGCGCCCACGCGACGTCGCCGCGGACGCCCTCCGCCCGCCCCTCTTCGAGGAATATTTCGGCGAGCTGTTTTACGGTGCAAAACGGGAGCTTCGGCCCGGGGTTGACCCCGAGAACATAGGCCGCCATCTGCGCCGCCGTGGCGACCGGCTCGCCTATGATCAGCGTGAAATTCCCGGAGTGCCCGCTGCTCAGCGACGTATCCGCTTCGCCGCCACGCTGAGCCTCGTCTGCCGCTTCATTTTTCACATCCCTGTCGGTCATGCGCATAATTCCTTATTTAGTTCGATATCGACATTATGCACGCTTATTCGCGCCGCGTCACTTGTCTCAATCCGCGGCGGCGGAATTCAGGAGCCCGCGCCGAAAGTCCTTCCAGAGATTAGAGATTCTTCCTAACGCTGCCCCGCACACTTCGGGGCCGCAAAATTAAGAGCAATTACAAATATTTATATTTGATATAAATAATGACAAACTCCGTTCCATCGAGGATACTATTGATATTACAGGTGCAATACTCGGTCGGGCTATGGGAACGATGGTGGATATCAATCGGCCGCCTGAATTGACAGCGAGGCGGTCTTGAGGGGGGGAAGTAGCATGACCTTATCCACATTCTTGAGACGTGTCCGGAACAACCGTATCACCAGAAAAACCACGGCCATGACGCTCTGGCCGATGCGTTCCATCGTCAGGTCCTTCGCGGCCAGGCCCGGCTCACGCGCAATACTCAACCGCTACTACGACCACCTCGGCCCCAAAGACAGGGCGACATTCCAGTCGCGATACTCCAGGGTCTTCCGGCGTGAAGACATCCCGATGTCCCCCGGGGCATGGCAAGTCAATTTCGCGGGCCGAGGCCTGCGCGTTCCCCTGAGGCCCGAATGGGCGTGGCTCGACTGGGATCTTGCCGTCTCTATCGTCGGACACGACATCGAGGTCGTACAAACCTACGAGGCGTTCCTCAATTCTTTCGAGCGTCCCGATTTCTTCTTCGACGTGGGGGCGAACTACGGCACGCACTCGATCCTTTTTCTCTCCGCCGGCATACCGGTAATTGCGTTCGAGCCCAATCCGAACTGCCATTCCTACTTCGAAGCCGCCTGCGGGCTGAACGGGTTCTCGGGCCGCTGGGAGCAGGTAGCCGTCGGGAGCGCTCCCGACGAGATCGAGCTCGTCTTCCCGGAGAAGGAGACGTGGCTCGGCTCCGTATCCGCCGACGTCACGTCCGGCCTCGACGGATGGGGAGACGTGACGAGGCTCAGCGTCCCGGTCAGGAGCCTCGATTCATACATGAAGGACATTCCGCTCGGCAAGGTCCTGATCAAGATCGACGTCGAGGGCTACGAGATCGAAGTGCTTAAAGGCGCGGCGCAAATGCTCCGCGACTATAAACCGACGATAATTTTCGAAAGTAACGATGCGAAGCTGAGGCCCGAGCTCTTCGGCTTGTTTGAGGAATTCAGCTACAGAATACACCCGCTCCCATACCGTCCCTCTTCGCGCTTGAGAGCCTTTGGCCATGCCGCATTCCTCGCTTCCACGGCGACCAACTTCATCGCGCTGCCCAGCTGAAGACGGGCACAAAGCAATTGTTTTCAAAACTCACTTATTGTATAATTCGCGAACAGAGACGTTTCGGGAGGATGGTATGCAAATCACTCTGTCATTCATTACCGCCTTGTCCATTCTTATCCTTTTTTCCGCCGCGGCGCCGTCACTCGCGCAGATTACATTCAGCTCGAACGAAGCATTTTTCCACGCTGAAAACCCGCATTTAGTCACACAAACATTCGCTGCGGGCAACGTAGAGCCGGGGGGTAGAGACGACTGCGATACGCCGGTCGACAGCAGCTCCGACGATTCATGCTTCTCCCCGGGCGACATACTCCCGGGCATCGCGTTCTCTGTCGAGCCCGGCTCGGGGACCGTCCTCGTTGGCCCGTTCCTCTTTTTTAATCTTAACCCGGTCAATGTTCTCACGCCCGACGGCTCCACACAGAAAAACGTCGTCCTCTTTCCCGGCAACACTGTCTTCACCGCCGGCCTCCGCGTCGGCTGCTTCTTCGATTTCGGCATCGGGCTGCCCTGCACGGGTCAGGCGCTGAGAATAGAAGTTTTCGGCCCCGGCGACGAGCTCATCGGCTCGACAGACGTCGTAACCGACAGCCTCTTTCAGACGTTCGTGGGCATAACATCCGACGTTCCGATAGAGCGCATAACCCTGATAGACGCCGACCTCGATCCGCCGAGCTTTAACGGCATCGCGAGCGTCTCCTTCCCCGGCGAAGCGCGCAACATCCCGACGCTTTCGGAATGGGGCATGATCGCGCTCGTCATGGTTATCGGTGCGGCAGCCGCGATAACGCTCCGCCGCCGCTCGGCTTCGGCAAAAGCCTGAGGGGGTTTGAACCTCTCTATGAAGTCAGGAAGAGCTGCCAAGCTGAAAAGTCTCGCTTACTCTCGGTTGAAATCGTCCTCAAATCTCCACAGTCTTTCGATAACGGAATCTAAGTCCGGATAGTCTCCGAAGATCATCTCCCTCATCTGCCCATAATCCGCCTTCAACTTTTTCAATATTTTGTCATTAGGAACCAGCTTCAACGTTCCCCGAACTGCAGAATCGTAATTTGCCCATCTACAGGGATAGAAACGGATCTTGAATGTCACGACTTCTGCTAGAAGCTCTTCGTCACCGGCAGCGTTTTTACCGGCTTCACTATCCAGCATCCTGTAAACGTCGTAGTAATGACGCGAGTAACGATCCTGCTGCGCCGTGCCCGCCGGCCTGTGTGCTTCGGCGTGAAGAATGGTTGATTTCTCCCAGAACGTCCGCTCGGCTTTGATCGTCTCGACAGAAATCTCCGGTGCTTCAAACAAGTTCGGCAAAACATCCGCCGCGTACGGCCTTACCGGAAACCTGCCCGAAGGAACCATCGACGCGAGCGGTCCGATCTCAAGCCTTATCACCGGCCTCAGATATACGTTATCGAACGCCTTCGGATATCCGATATTGATAATAAGACTATCGCTTGCGTCGACTTCCGCGCTGCACACAGGATCGATATCTCTTTCCAGCTCCGGCAGTATACGGTGGTTGATATATTCAACGGCGAGAGCATTAAGTCTTTCGTTGAATTTAGCCTGCTGGGTTTTGGTTTTCTTGACCTGGTCTTCATCAGTCAGCACGGTCCAGTCTAGAACGAGGTCTATATCTTCGGAAAACCTTTCCGTAATCCCGTAGCATTTCGAAAGGCTCGTCCCGCCTTTGAGCCTGAGAATAGGATGTAGTTCCGGATGCTCGAATATAATCATGAGCACCCTGCACAGCCAGAAATCCTTTTCCGCCGCGGCTGGAGTTATCCCCTTCTGCGCAGCCGTCTCACTGAAAATTTCCGCGAGTTCCCTTAGGCTGAGCGCAGCAACCTTTTTCATTTCTGACTTTTAAAAATCGATTTGATAACTTCGTAAACCCAGCTCGTAGTATATTGAGTGTCTTTCAATATTCGGGCGTGTTTTTCAGGGCTGAAATAATCCCTGATTTTCTGCTTTTCGTTTTCAGTCAGCGTTTTCTTGTTGAGTACTTTAATCGCCTGAACCACAAGATCGCTCTCGGGATATTTGAACCCGATATCGCTAAGGACGGTTTTCTCGAATTCAAGCTCGATGTTTTCGACTTTATATGTTCTGCTTCTGTCGTTACAGTAATAAAGATATTTTGCTGGTACCTGTGTCGAAAGTCCGAGAATATTGAGAGCGGTATTACCCGAAACCTGTATCGTCCAGCCGAATTTCCGCGCCAGCGCCCGCGCAACCTGGTCGATATCGGGGCTCAGCTCACGTTTAAGCAATTCGCTGAATTTCGGGTAGTCGTAGATTCCTCGAATAATCCTGCGGATTCGTCCCTTCTCAAGCGAACGGCTCAATGCCACATCTATAGCTGAATGGATCCCGAAATCGGCGAAATCTTTCTTGGAAAATGCCCAACCCCTGCCATTCCCATAAATCCTATTTTGTATTTTATTTTCAATAGTATACATAACGTTATGGTTATATTTTCTGTTAGTAAATTGTAACATTTTACTAACAGATGGCAAATCCAGTTTTAGAATCTCTTTCCACAAAAGAAAGTATGTGTTGGGGTGAAAATTGTAGCAAGATGACGGTATGTATATATACATACCGTCATCTTGCTCGGCTATACTATAAAAAGACACACGATAGCAGACACTTATGTAACGAAATTTCAAGATTACTTAAACCGGCATCTCACCTGCCTCATTAAATCAGACAACCCTGAATGAACTATTGTATGGCTTTCTAGAAACACAAAACAAAATCCGAACCGGCTTCAGTTTAGACGATTCGAGCACCATCAGCAGAAAGAAATTCAGTAAAACTGTTATAAAACACGTAGGAAAAGCCAACCCAGAAAGAAAAAAACTTACGCGCTACCTTATAAACTCCCCCTCTCCATTTTCCGTTGGCCTCTCTTTACGGTCAAGAAGTTTCCTTTCACATAATAGCGCTCTTTTCCTGCACGGTCTCACAGACAAATTACCGCGGAGCATTTATGTAAATACGGAACAGTCAGAGAAATACAACCAAAACGAGATAAGCCAGGAAGGAATAGACAGAGCATTTAAGAATCAGGTTCGTCAATCGAATTACATATGGGCTTGGAAGAATTATCGATTCGTTCTCATCAATGGAAAGAATACTGGAGAGCTCGGTGTCATGGACTTCGCATTGGATCGCGGAGAAGTAGTAAAAGTAACGAATCTGGAGAGAACATTAATTGATATAGCTATAAGGCCCGTATATTCCGGGAGAGAGAAAAGCTTAATCGAGGCTTACCGCAGAGCGAATAATCGAATTTCTCCATAGTCTCGATTATTCATATCCCTATCACCAATCCATAGGCTTTTTAATGGAAAAAACCGGATTCGACGAAAGTGAATATAACAAGCTCCTGGACCTGGGAACCGATTATGACTTCTACCTCCTCCATGCATGAAGAAAACGAAGTACGACAGCAAATGGAGATTATATTATCCAGAGCAGCTTAAATTCTAGAATCACCGCCCTACCTCGAACTGCTCCAGCGTCTCCTCCTCGTCCTCGGAGGCCGCTTCCCACTCCTTGAAATACGGGTCGGAGAGCATAGTCTCCGTATATTCTCCCGCGAGGCCGGATGGCGTAACGCCGTATGTGCGGAACCTGCACGCGACGGGCAGATACATCGCGTCCGCCGCCGAATACTCCCCGAAGAGCCATGGCCCGCCGCTCCCGTACCCGCGCCTGCATGTCTCCCAAATTTCGATAGCCCGCTCGACGTCGCGCGCGACGCCCGGCGTAACGAATGCCTGCCTCCCGCGCGCACGTATATTGTTCGGCATCTTGTCCCTCATCGCGGCGAAACCGGCGTGCATCTCGGCGCTGAGGGACCGCGCGGCCGCCCTCGCCTCTTTGTCATTCGGCCACGCCTGCGGATAGCTTTCAGCCAGGTACTCGATTATCGCCAGCGACTCCCAGACGGTCACGCCGCCGTCGATGTAGACCGGCACCTTCCCCGAGGGCGAGTACTCGAGGATCCGCTCCCTCGATCCCTCGATATAGAGCGGTATACGCACCTCGTCGAAATCGACGCCCAGGTGCTTCAGCATGATCCACGGCCTTAGCGACCACGACGAATAATTCTTGTTCCCGATAACTAGCAAAGGTTTAGCCATTTTCGCATTCTCCTTTATCGGACATTAGCCATCTGACACGGAATATTTTACACGGGATAGCATATGTGTTTGTCATCGCGAGCAACGATTTCGAGCGAGCGAGGAATCTACCCCTATTTTGTCATTCCCGAATGCCTGTATCGGGAATCCAGCCTTTGCTCTTTCTTTTCATTCCCCCTTTTCCTAAGGGGGGTCAGGGGGGATTTCTCACCTCGCCCGCACCCCCAGAAATCCCACCGAAGGGTTTTAACGCCCCCGTTCGTATAAACCTTCAAAGCATGCTTACAAATATTCTACACAGGAGGCAGTAATGAAGAGATTTGTCACATATCTTTTGATTTTAGGAATCGGACTCTCGACCGCAATAGCAGCCTATGCGGGCGAAGGATACAAGAACAAAACCTGGCTTGATGAGGAAACCCTGAACCAGCTCCCGCCGGACAAGAAAGAGCTCGTGCTGAACGCGCTCAAGCAGGCCAAGGAAGAGAGCAAGGGCCAGAAAGACGAGATCAAGGCCGCGATGGAAAACGTTAAAACGGTCCTTACCGCGCCCGAATTCGACGCAGCCGCTTATAAAGCCGCGACCGACGAGCTCCAGGCCCTCATGGCCCAGCGTTTCACGGCCTTCTCCAACGCCATAGCAGAAGTCGCCCCCCAGCTCACTCAGCAGGAGAGGCAGATTCTCGCCGACGCGATGAAGGCCAAGTTCAAGAATCACCACGGCCGGAAATATGACAAGACCGGCTCGAAGGAAAAGATAAAAGACACCGTCGATCAGATGAAGCAGGACCAGGATGCTGTGCCGACCGAGGCCCAGTAAACCGGCGGCGGTAAAGAGCATACCCCTTTATACATCCCACTCGTGAACGGGCGGCCATGAACACTCGACACACCGTTCTCAGCCGTCCGTTCCGGTGGTATCCTGTAACAGGTGAAACTGAAGACCCGAAAGCCGGATTCACCATGACGCGTGAGATCGCATCGCGCACCGACGAAGAGCTCATGACGGGGGTACGGGAAGGTAACAAAGACTGTTTCTCCGAGCTCGTCACGCGTCACACACCGAGGTTCTACAGGCTGGCCTACAGGATGACGTCTAACAGGGAGGAGGCGGAGGATATCGTGCAGGAATCTTTCCTCGCCGTCTGGACAAAACCCGCGAGCTGGGACGAAGGCAAAAAGTCGAAATTCACCACGTGGTTTTACAGGATAGTGGCCAACGCGTGCATCGACAAAAAGAGAAAACACGCGCCGCTGCCGCTCGAAGACGGGTTCGACCCGCCGGCCCCGGGAGGCACCGCGGAAGAGATAATCGAGATGAAGCGGACTAAAGAACACATCGACGCTCACGTCTCGTCCCTTCCGGGCTCCCAGCGTCTCGCGCTCGCCCTCTGTTTTTACGAAGGCGTGACGAACAGGGAAGCGGCCGACATTATGGGCATAAGCGTAAAGGCGCTCGAATCGCTGCTCATGCGCGCGAAAGGCTCGCTAAGGACGAAGCTTGGAATTTACCGGCACAAAGAGGCTAGCAATGGATAAGAACCGATTCCTCGAATACATCGACATTTACGGCGCGGACATTACCGCGTGGCCCGAAGGCGTGAGGGAAAGCGCCGCGGCGGCCGTGGAGTCGTCGCCCGAGCTCGCGTTCATTCTCGAAGACGAATTCCGCTTCGAAGCTCTCCTCTCCGGAAGCGCGATCGAAAAGCCCTCGCCCGGCCTCGAGGCCCGCATCATTGCGGCGGCCGGCCCGAAGCGTAAGGCGCCGGAGCGCGGCACGGGATTCCTCGCGGGCATATTCTCGGGCTTTCCTCTGTTCGTGCCCCGATTCGCGCTGCCTCTACTTTTAGTCGTCGGCATAGCGGCCGGGTACGTCCTCGCCAACTACTCCGAATCCGGAAGCGACGAGCCCGTTCAGCTCGCCGGCGTTCTCTACTACGAGGAGGGGATTTATGAGTAAGACGGTAAAGATACTTCTCACGCTCTCGATCATACTCAACGTCCTCTTCGTCGGCGTTGCAATAGGCATGTACTCCCACGGGTTCAAAACGAAGGTCTCGATGCGGCGGGATATGAAAGAAGTCATAAAAAATTTCCCGCCGGACAAGCAGGCCCTCGTGACGGAATCGATGAAATCCCTCCGCGAAAAGACGAAGGCGACGAAAAAGGAGATACGCGCGAAGCGTAAGGAAGTCGTCGAGGTTCTCTCCGCGCCTGAATTCGACCCTGCTCTTTACGACACGAAAGTCGCCGAGCTCCACTCTCTAATGGACACGTTCGGTAACGAGTTCGCGGCGACGGCGCGCGACCTCGCACTCAACCTCGACCAGGACGAGCGCAAGGCCCTCGCGGAGGTCATCATGAAGAGACGTGGCGGAAAGCATATGTATAAAGAATCGTGGGACGACAAGTCCGAAAAGGAAAAGCCGCCCGTGAACGAGGAAAATGAATAACGACGCCCCCGGGCCCGGCGCGCCCGAAGAAGACCACCCCGACGTCATCGCGCTCCCGCCCCTTATACTCCTCGGGTTCATCGCCGTGGGGCTCCTCGCCAACCAGTTCTATGCCCTCCCCTTCGTAAGCGGTAACGCGCGCTACATAACAGGCGCAGTCCTCGCCGTTCTGCCGTTTTTTATCACAGCCCTCGCCATGAAAGAGATGGGCAGGGTCGGCACGAACATCGACGTCCGGAAACCCGCGACGGCGCTCATCACTGGTAGCATCTACTCCCTCACGCGTAACCCGATGTATCTCTCGATGGTGCTAATGCTCGCCGCCGGCGCGTTCCTCCTCAATAACCTCTGGCTTTTGATAGCCGTCCCCGTCTTCGCCGCGGTCATTCAAAAAGGCGTCATACTCCGCGAAGAATCCTACCTCGAAGGAAAGTTCGGTGCCGAATACACAGCCTACAAATCCCGCGTCCGCCGCTGGCTCTAGGCGCACCACGTGCGCAGGATATCGACATAGCAAGTCCCGAAAGTTAATCCAGCTGCTGTGCGATCAGTGTCTATGGCAGAGCCGGCGCTTCGCCTGAAAGCGGACTATGTCCGGCCGCTGGCAATCGACGCAGTAACGCCAGAGTATTATGAGCAGATGTACGCATCTTTGCCTTTATTTTTTTATCCCCCTTAGGAAAAGGGGGGATGGGGGGATTTATACACACTACGTGTATCACTCCAGCCGATTCCTGTAAGTCTCCCTCACAGTGAGCAGCGCGGCGAGCGACACGGCGCACCCGACAGCCATGTATATCCCCGGCGACGTCACGTCCCCCGTCCTGCTTATAAGGTACGATGCGACGAGCGGAGCGGAGCCGCCGAAAACCGAAAACCCTATCACGTTCCCCATGGAGATACCGCTCATCCTCACCCGCGTCGGGAAGCTCTCGACCATGTACGCCGCGAACGCCCCGGCGAAGAGAACGTTCATCAGCCCGCCGAAAAGCTGGACGGCTATCTTGAGATTCAGGTCGTCCCCGGCAAAGACTTTAAACAGCAAAAGCCCCGCGACAAGCTCCCCCGCGCAGCCCGCGATCATCGCCGGTTTTCTGCCGATGCGGTCGGAGAAATATCCGCTGAAAGGCACGAGAACGGTGCATACAGCGAGGTTCGCCGTGTTGATTGCGAGTATCTGCGATAGCGTCATCCCGCCGTATTTCGAGGCGAAAGTTATGATGTAAACGAATATGAGATAAAAGCCGACGGAAAACATTATAGTCGCGGCGAGTATCGTGAGAACGGGCTTCCAGTGCTCTTTGACGGATTCAACGAGCGGTGATTTCGATATGCCGCCCGTTTTCTTAAGCTCGAGGAACATGCCCGATTCCTTGACGACGCGCCGGAGAAAATAGGCAGCAATGCCCGACACCGCTCCGAGGAGGAACGGCACGCGCCAGCCCCACTCCGCAAGCTCTTCCGGCGTCAGCATGCTCGACACAAGCCCGCAGACGAACGACGCGAGCAGTATGCCGGCCGTGGTGCTGAAGAGCGACATGCTGCCGTAAAGCCCGCGAAGGTGTGGGGGCGCGAGCTCCGCCAGGAGCGAGAGCGTTGCCGACCTTTCGCCGCCCACGGACAGCGCCTGGAGTATTCTGAGTAATATGAGGAGAACGGTCGCCGCGACGCCGATGCTTTCGTACGTCGGCAAAAGGCCGATGAGGACAGTCGGGAAAGTCATCAGTATCACTGTGACTATGAACGCGTTCTTCCTGCCGAACCTGTCCCCGAGGCTCGATATCACGATAGACCCGAGCGGGCGGAAAAGGAACGACAGCGCGAATATCATGAACGTCGAAAGTAGAGCGGTCGTCTCGTCTGTAAAAGGGAAAAAGAGACGCGAGAGCACGACG
>CAZPHQ010000031.1:0-32873 GCA_964586675.1 uncultured Spirochaetia bacterium
TGGTGGACTGTTCCCTCAGAACACCCTGGGCGTTCGTGGCGTCGTCCCAGAAGCCCGATTTTCCGGTTATTTCCTCTATTTCTTTAAGACGCGCTGTTTTGCCGGGCAGGTCAAAGAAAGTCTCCGAGCGTGGTCAGCCTCTTCTTAAGGTCCTGGATTCGTTCCCTGTTTTCTCCGGTCATCGTATTCTCCCTTGATTAAATGTAATTCCGAATTCGCGTATGGGGATAATATAAGCGTCCCGTGCCCAATTGCAAGAATGAGAGGGGCTTGGGAGAGGCGCTAAGGACGCACAAGGCGCAGAGGGAGGCGGGCGGATTTGAGTTATCGTGAATTTTGGGTAAATTTTTATGGTTTCTGTCCTGTCGGCAACGTAATCAATCGCCATTACTGGATAAGTTGTCGCATATATCTATACGGGCAAGAGGCCGTTTCGAAAAAGTGTTTTCAGAACATGACAACAAGCCGCAATCCATTTGCGGAACTATTCCAACACCGTACATACGGAGGAGATTCCAACAGTGAAAAATTATGTCTTCACACCAGGCCCGGTAGCCGTCCCGAGCGAAGTTCTTTTAGAAATGGCAAAGCCTATAATCCACCACAGGACGAAGGAATTCGAGGCTATTTTCGCCGAGGTGAGAGAGGGGCTGAAATATATTTTCGATACGAAGGAAGAGGTATTCGTCCTCGCCGCCTCCGGCACGGGCGCGATGGAAGCGGCCGTGGTGAATACGCTTTCCCCCGGGGACAAGGTCCTCGTTATCGACGGCGGAAAGTTCGGCGAAAGGTGGGGCAAGATAGCCCGCGCGTATGGTCTTAGCGTGGTCGATATGAAAGTCGAGTGGGGATATTCGGCCGATCCGGCGGAGGTCGAGAAGGCCCTCGATGCCGATCCTTCCATAAAGGCCGTTCTGTTTCAGGCGAGCGAAACCTCGACAGGCGTTTTACATCCCACGAAAGAAATAGCCGCGATAACCAGAAAGCGCGACGGCGTCATATCCATCGTCGACGGCATAACCGGCGTCGGCGTCTTCCCGCTCGAGTTCGACGAATGGGGCATAGACGTTCTGGTCGGCGGCTCCCAGAAGGCGTTCATGCTGCCGCCGGGGCTTTCCTTCATCGCGCTCAGCCCGAAGGCGTGGAAGTTCTACGAGTCTTCGAAACTGCCGAAGTTCTATTTCGATCTCAAGCCCGCGCTCAAGAACGCCGAGAAGAACACGACACCCTACACCCCTGCCGTTACGCTGATAATCGGCCTCGCCGCCGTGCTCAGAAGATTCAAGGCAGAAGGAAGGGAGGCGATGCACAAGCGCCACCAGAAGCTTGCGCTTGCAATGAGGGAGGCCATGAAGGCTATAGGACTCGAGCCATATGTGAAGAGCGTTCCGAGCCCCGCGCTCACGACAGTCATCGCGCCGCCCGAGATAGGGTCGTCCAAGGTTATAAAGGCCCTCGCGAGCGAGTTCGGCATAACAGTCGCCGACGGCCAGGACCAGGCGAAGGGCGTTATCTTCCGCATTTCCCACATCGGCGACATCGACGTCACCGACACCATAACCGGCGTCGCAGCCATAGAGAGCGTCCTCAACGGCCTCGGTTACAAGTTCGATTTCGGAGCTGCCACGAAGAAGGCGTCCGAGATTCTGAGCGTGAAGTAAGTCTCAAATATAAATCCGATAATCAAAGGGGCCCGGTATTCCGCCGGGCCCTTTCTTTTTTCAACTCCAGTACAAGTCTGATAGAATGAAAAGCGGGGCGGATTATGTCAGGCCGGCTATCACTTTCATATCTTTCCGGGGTCGGTGTTGCCGTAGCAGGGGCTGCCCGCTTCGTCGCACTCTTCCGTCTCCAGCTGGAGCGTGACGTGACTAATGTGGAATTTTTGAAGAAGGAGCGACTTTATCTCGCCCATGAGCGCCTCGCCCGACTGCATGTCTGAAATCACGAGATGTGCGCTCAGGGCCTCGTGCCCCTCCGTCAGCGTCCATGCGTGAAGATCGTGGACGCTTTTGACGCCGGCGTGAGAGGCTATGGATTTCTCGACTGCGTCGATGTCGAGCCGGCTCGGTGTGCCTTCGAGGAGTATGTGCGACGAGTCGCGTATGAGCGTCCAAGCGCCCCTTAATATGAGCACGGAAATGAGGATGCTTATTATGCTGTCAGCGTAGTACCAGCCCGTAAAAATCATCACGAGGCCGGCGGCTATCGCGCCTACAGATCCCAGCGCGTCGCTTACGACATGATACATCGCGGCCTTCATGTTGAGGTTCTCGCTCCTTAGCCTGTAGAGGACGTAGGCCGAGCCCAGGTTGAGAAGGAGGCCGGCGACGGCGACGACGTCATCGCAGCGCTTTTGACGGGTTCGGGGACTCTAAATCCTGTGAAAAGCCTCGATGATAATCCATACCGATATGCCGAGGAGTAAAAGTCCGTTCACGAAGGCGCCGAGTATCTCGGCCCTGTAGAAGCCGAAGGTTTTACGCGCCGTCGGGGGCATCGAGGAAAGCCGTACGGCCATGAAGGCTATCGTGAGGGCGACGACACGACGTCCGTCAGCATGTGCCCCGCGTCCGACAGGAGCGCGAGGCTTCTCGTATAGAACCCGGCCGCCGCTTCTATGAACATCAACGCCCCGGTGAAGAGGAGCACGAATAAAAGCGCCTTTTTCTGGGAGCCGCCGTCTACGCCGTATGAGTGACCGTGATCGTCCATTTAGGTAAATGGTACACAAACGCGATATCGCGTCAAAGCCGGAGTCAGCCCGCCGCGGACGCCGCTTCCCCGGGAAAGTGCCTTGCGGCCATCGGGTCCGAGTCGAGCTCTGAGGCGAGGTAGCCTATCTGGTACTGGTCGCCCGGGTTAAAGTAAAGCCGCGTTCCTTTCGGTGTGACGAAGTAGAGCCCGTCCTTGTGCGTGCCCGCGGGGAGGTCGACTTCGTATACAGGCACTGTCGTGGCTCCCGCGCCGAGGTTGACGAGCCGCCTTTCGTTCCTCAGTTTCCGGACGCTATCCGCTATATTCCAGATGCTTGGAAAGAGCTGTCCCTTGACGATAAGTTTCATTCAGAATCCCTCGAGTGATTGAGGTAAAGAGATTATACCCCGGCCTCGGGCTTTGAAAAGATGCCCGCTACACCTCGGTTATTTTTACCTGGGTTATCATGCCGACGCAGGTCAGTATCCTGTCGAGCCCGGCGCTCCGCTCGTAAACATACCTCGTGACCATCCTGCCGCCGCAGCGGGCGCATTTGTCGGCGGTTCCGTTCTCGTTTCTTCCCCCGCATTCGGCGCAGAAAACGTCCTTCTCTTCATACCATGCGAGGTGGGAATAAATGAGCTCGTTGAGTCCCCTCTTCCCGAGAGAGCCCGACCATTCCGCAAGGTCGCTCGTTATCGAGGCCCTTTTTTTCTCCGGAATCTCTCCGAAGTCGCCGGAGTAAATTTCGTCGTCGTTCACGAATATGCTGAATCGGAGGTTCTCGGCCACAGGACTATTATACCCGGCCCCGGGTTACCTGCTCGCGCTCTCGGCCCCGAGAACCCTGCTTACGGCGTTCTGTATCTGGTCGACCGAGAATGGCTTCTTGATTATGTTGTAGGAGCCTTCGTCCGAAAGCTCGCCCGGGAGCTGCTCCTCCGGGCGCGCGCTTATTATGACGACGTTCGCGTTCCGGTCTATCGCCCTTATCTCCCTCAGAAGCTCGAGCCCGTCCTTGCTCGGCATGGAGAAATCCAGGAACATAATGTCGAAGTGGTTCTTCTTCATGAGGCCGAGGGCTTCCTCGCCGCTTTCGGCTGTAATGACGTTGTGCCCGGTGCTGGTGAGGCATTCCTTAACGATGTCCCTTATGAATTCTTCGTCGTCGACTATGAGCACGTTGCCCTTCCGCCTGAGCTCTATCACCTTCCCGCTGGGATTGTTTCGCTTGGGGGTATCGGGCTCGGGCGACCTGGCCACCGATTGAACATTCGGGAGGAATATGGTGAATGTCGTTCCTTTATTCGGCTCGCTCGATACCTCTATACGGCCGCCGTGCCTTTCGATGATGGCATAGATCACGGAGAGGCCGAGGCCTGTCCCCGCCTTGGGGCCGTCGCCCATCTTGGTCGTGAAGAAGGGCTCGAATATCCTCGAAAGGTTTTCCGGAGGTATGCCGACGCCGGTGTCCGAAAAATCGATCCGGATAAAATCGTCGGCGAGCTTCGTGCTTATGGCTATCGCCCCGCCGCCGGGCATGGCGTGCTTGGAGTTGATCGCGAGGTTTAAAAATACCTGCTGCAGCTCGCCCAGGTTGAGCCTTATCGGCGGGACGTTCTCGTAGCTCCTTAAAACGCGTATGCCTTCCGTTTCGAACGTGTGCTCGACGAGGCCGAGAGCGTCGTCGATGACGTTCTCGATCTGCGACACCTGGAACTTCTCGCCCTTCTGCCGCGAGAACGAAAGGAGCTTGTTAACAATTTCTACGGCCCTGTCGGAGGCCTTTTCTATTATGCGGAGGTCTTTCTTGATGCTCTCGATGTCGCCGCGCGTGAGGGCGAGGCTAGTGTAGCCGATTATGCCCGAGAGGATGTTGTTGAACTCGTGCGCGACTCCGGCGGCCAGCTGCCCGACGCCCGACATCTTGGCGGAATGTATGAGCTGGGCCTCGAGCTTCTTTTTTTCCGTTATGTCTTCGGTCGTGGCTATGACGCCGAATATCTCCCCCGATTCGAAGTCGCGGAGCGGGGAGAGGGAGACTTCGAGGAACTTGCCTTCGTATCTTATTTCGTGCTTCGTGGAATATGAAGTATCGCTCAGTATCTTCGGGATTATGGTGTCGAAGTTTATACCCTGGAAAAGCCAGCTCAGCTTCTCGCCCCTGCACTCCTTGCCGAATATCTCGGCCGTCTTCGGGTTCGAGCTTACGATTACAAGGTCCCTGTCGGTCGTTATGATGCTCTCTATGGTGCTGTTGAGTGTGTTTTCAAGCTCCCTGTTCCTCTCCCTCACCTTTATTTCGAGGTTCGTGTTGAGCTCCTTGAGGTCTCTCATGAGGCGGGTGTTTTCCCTGTAGAGCTTGTACCTGTCGGCCGCGTGCTCTATAACGCTCTTAAGCTTCCCGTAGTCGAGGGGCTTTATGAGGTAGTCGAAGGCCCCGTTCTGAACGGCCTCGACAGCCGTTTCGAGGGAGGCGAACCCGGTCATGAGAATTACAGGTATGTTCGGGTCCTTGTTCTTTATTTCTTCGAGAAGGTCTATACCGCTCTTGAGCGGCATCTTGATGTCTGACAGAACTACGTCGAAGGAGGTGGTTTTAAGGAGATCCGCCGCTTTCTCGCAGTTATTCGCGACGAGGACTTCATACCCTTCCTTGGCCAGAATGTCGGAGATGATTTTCAGAATAAGCTGCTCGTCATCTACGACAAGAACCCTTTTCATACCCTCACCCATTTGCCTCTCCTTCCCTAATATTAAGGTTATTTACCGGGAGTTCAATCGTAAATATAGTCCCTTTGTCTTTTTCGGAGCTCACAATTATCCGGCCCGAGTGCTTCTCGATTATCTTGTAGGCTATGGAAAGCCCGAGGCCGGTCCCCATATCCTTTTTAGTGAAAAACGGGTCGAAAATGCGTGTAATGTCCTCTTTCGCTATGCCGACGCCGGTGTCCTCGAAGCTGATGCATACGTTCCGGGACGGCACGGGGCCGGAATCCGAATAGCCGATCGAGGTTTCTATAGCCAGGCTGCCGCCCTTCGGCATGGCCTGGACCGCGTTCAGAATGATGTTTATGAAGACCTGCCAGAGCTGGTTCGGGTCGGCCATGATGAGCGGGATCTCCTGGTCGAGTTTCGTGGAGAGCCTTACGTCGTTGTCGGATATCTGCTTTCTCACCAGAATGACCACGTTCTCGAGAACCGCGTTTATGTCCACCTTCTCGAAATACGGCGGCTCGGCCCTCGAAAATTTGAGCAGGCTGTCTATAAGCCTGTTGGTCCTGTCTATCTCCTGCTTTATATAATCGAGGTATTCGCCGACCGTCTCGGCGTTCTCCTGGTTAACCATATACGTCGAAAGGTAGTAGCGCGCGCCCTCTATTATGTTGAGCGGGTTTCTTATTTCGTGGGCGACGCCGGCGGCGAGCTGCCCGATGGCCGACATCTTCTCGGCGTGTACGAGCTGGGTCTGCATGTCCTTGAGCTCGCTGTTCGTCTTTTCCAGCTTCTTGGCGTAGTCCTCGACGAGCTTGAACGCGAGCGCGTTTTCGATGGCTATGGCGCTCTGGTTAGCGAGTATCTTGAGGAGGTTCACGTCGCGGGAGGTATAGGACAGCCTCGATTTCTTGTCGCCTAAAACTATGAACCCTATGAGCTGCCTCTTGAAGAAAACGGGCATGAAGAGCGACGCCGTGAACCTGTCGAATTCGGCCAGTAGCTCCTCGGAGTCGAGCTTGTACTTGTCGTCCGAGATTAAATCTTCCCTGAAAAGCTCTTTTTTCTGCTGATTGAGCTCGATAACCAGCGGGCTGTCTTCCCGTATGGGCTCGTCAGCGCCGGGGGGGAGGTCGCTCCCGTCCTTTACGAAGGCCTCGTAGACACCCGATTCCTGGTTATAGATATAAACAAGCACGGGCGAGGCGAACATCGTGTTTTCAATTATCGTGATTATTTTGTCGACGATCTTGTCGAGGCTGAGTAGAGAGGTCATGGCGTAGCTGACCTCTTCGACCGTGCGCTTGTAGTCGTATTTCTTTCTGAAGAAGGTGAGGTCGACGAAATCCTGTATCCGGTTCTTGAGCGGGTTCAGCGCTATTACCAGAAATGCGCTGAGAACGACGAAGAAGGCGGGGTTACGCCAGCCGCCGTACCTCGCGAAGACGACATTGAACGCGAATATCGTGAGCGCCGACATCGCGACGACGGCTCCCGTGAGAAGGCCGTACGTGAGAGCCTTTTCGAGTATGACGTCTATGTCGAAGAGTTTGTGCTTGACTATGGCGTAGGCTATCGAGAGCGGGAATATCACGACGGGGAGCGCCATCAGGTTATAGGGCAGGTCTATGTTGAAAACGGTTATGCCGGCTACGGCGGAGGCCGGTATCAGGAGCCCGAATACGCAGCCGAGGAGTATTATCTGCGCCCTCTGCTTTTCTAACGACGAGAGGGGCTTCAGATAGGTCCACAGGGAAGGGAGGGGGAATACGATAGTGCTCAACACTATGTAAATCCAGATCGAGGCGTTTACGTATTTCCAAACGTCGTAGTGGTTGAAGAAAATGAATTGCAGCGTGAAGAGCAACGTCGATACGAACAAGAACGGGAAAGAAATCAAGTAGCAGGTCGTTTCGCTTATCTTAGTCTCCGAAGGGAAAATGAACATCAGATAGATTCCGAAGAACGGACTGAACGTCAACCCGAAAAAAGTCAGCTGGTCGATAACGTATACAGCCTGTCCGTTAAACGAGCCCACGAACCAGACGCATATAGACGCGCAGAAGAGGAAAAACGCCTTGCTCGCATTGAAATGGGGTTTGAAATGGAGTACCAGCGCCCCTATAATCAGGAATACAATGCCGATTGCGTATATGATGCCGAACATCGATAATAAATCTTTTGCCGAGAATTTCTGCGTCGGCATTTCGACGCTGAGCACATTGCCGTCTCTCGTTATTTTGTATTCGACTTCGGTGCCGACAGGCAAGGAGTCCGTTATTTGGAAAACGTCCTCGGGAGTGTTGACTTTAATCCCGTTAACTTCGGTAATCTTGTCCTTGAACCTTTTTAGTGCTTCACCGTTAGGCGTGTTCGGGGATATGTCGGTGATGACCAGATTTTTGTAGAAGAAGAAACCGGGGTAGGACCTGTTTATCCAGTTAAGACCCACTATGATGTTCCATACGCAGAATATCAGCAGCAGAAAAAGGGTCGTGCTGAATGCGTACTTTTGAGCGGATGATGTTTTTAAGAATGACATGATCGGCTATCGGTCTTTGCTATCTGGCGCGTCTACGATTCCAGATTCTTCACAAATATGTCCCAGTGCGCGTCGACCTTTCCTCCGAGATTCTCCAGAATACGCCGTGATTTCATATTGTCCTCAAGGGCGTATGACAGTGCAACCTTCTTGTACCCCTTCTCAAGCATGGCTTCACACGCCCGGCTGAGCAGCACCGCGCCGAGCTTTCTCCCCTTGTACCTGTCCAGTAAGCCCACGATCAATATCGCCCCCTCTCTGATCTTCCGGAGCTGAAGGGGGAGTTTTATCAGGCTCTGGGGCTTGATTTCTCCTTTGAGGTCTCTGAAAACCGGCGCATACTGGGGGAAGCCACCGACGAAGCCTACCGCTTCGCCCTTAGCCTCTGCAACGAGCCAGAATTCGGGGTCTATAAGGCTCTTGAACTCGTCGGCGAACTCTATGAATTCCTCGTAGTCGAACGGTACGTTGCCCCAGAGCCGGGCTAGGGACTCGTTGAATATCCGGACCACTCCCCTTACCTCCTCCGTCCACTTCGACTTGTTCATTCTCCGTATCTTCACTTCCCCGAGCCGGGTGCCACGCGAGTGTTCGGTTATCGACCTCACGTTCTCGGGCGATTCAAGGTCTATCGTGTAGTGAAGGAGCTTCTTTATAGGAGCCATGCCTGCCGCGGCGAAATAGTCGTGGTAGTAGGGCTGGGTATAAACCTGGAGGAACGACGGCACCTTGCCGTAATTGCTCGACAGAAGTCCTCCTCCGAAGA
This sequence comes from uncultured Spirochaetia bacterium, assembly GCA_964586675.1. Classification (GTDB taxonomy): domain Bacteria; phylum Desulfobacterota_D; class UBA1144; order Nemesobacterales; family UBA2774; genus JADLGH01. The sequence goes on from CAZPHQ010000031.1 coordinate 8,721, forward strand.
GGCCGAATATGCCGTTTACCGGGCCGATAATCTCCTTCATGCCCTCCTTCCCGAAGAAGTCCTCCGCCTCGGCGAAAAGAAGCCGGACGGCTTCTTCCTTGAAGGGCAGGGCCTCGAAGAACCCTACGAAGCCGACCTTAGTATTGTGAAAATCGTTGTAGTAGTTGTCGATGAAAGCGCTCATCGTCGCGACTATGCGGCCGTTCTCCTCGGCGACGAACCGCTTTCCGTAGGCCTTCCTGAAATAGAAGTAATCGTAAGATACGAGCTTCACCTGGTCTTTTATGAGGAAATAGGGAACCCACGCCGGATAATCCTTATATACATCCCACGAGAGCCTGACGGATTTTTCCATGTCGGCCGGAGAGGATATCTCCCTCACAGTGTATCTCGCGCCTTCGGGGATGTTCCTTGGAGGCGCGCTTCCGATTATGCCGAACTCCTTCCCGAGGCTCTCCATGATGCCGAGGGCCTCGTTCATGTCTTCCATAGTGTGGGTGGCCATAATGCTGAACCTGAACCGTTCCTGACCCTTGGGGACAGCCGGGTGCGGGATGGCGTTTACGTAGAGGCCCGCCTCGTGTAGCCTCCGGCTCATTTTCTTTTGCTTGAGCTCCTCGCCTATGAGGACGGGAATGACGGCCGTTTCGCTGGGGCCCGTCGTGAACCCGAGGGCTTTTAAGTTCTCCCTCATGTATTTGATGTTTCTCCAGAGGCTTCTGTGGAGCGCACCGTCCGTTTCCATGACCTCTATCGCCGCCAGCACCGACGCCGCGACCGACGGCGGGAAGTTCGACGAGAAGAAGAAGGACCTCGTGTAATAGCGGAGGTAATTGACTACCTCTTTCGTCGAGGCGATGAAGCCGCCTATTCCGCCGAGTGATTTGCTGAGTGTGCCCATTACGATATCGACGTCGCCCGGCTTCATCTTGAAGTAGTTCGGCGTGCCGCGTCCCCTGTCGCCTATTACGCCCGTCGCGTGGGCTTCGTCGACCATTATCTTCGCCCCGTAGCGGTGCGCCACTTCCGTTATCTGGCGAAGGGGGGCTATGTCGCCGTCCATGCTGTATACGCCGTCGATTACTACGAGTTTCCCGTTGAAATTGTTCTGGTTCCGCTTGAGGACTCCTTCCAGGCTTTCGACGTCCGAATGTTTGAATGTCCTGAATTTGCCGGTCGAGAGCATGCAGCCGTCGATTATGCTCGCGTGCGCGAGCCTGTCGATGACAGCCAGGTCGTCGTTCTTGACGAGGGCCTGTATGCAGCCGAGGTTGGTGACGTACCCGCTCGGGAATATTATCGCGTCCTCGCAGCCCTTAACTTCGGCGAGCTTCATTTCGAGCTGCCTGTGTACGTCGTAGGAGCCCGCGAGGAGAGGCACCGAGCCCGCGCCCGCGCCGTATTTCTGGAGATTCTCGAGCGCTATCTTGACGACCTTCGGGTGAGAGGTGATGCCGAGGTAGTTGTTGCTCCCCATCATTATCATCTCTTTCTTTTTGCCGGTGAAGTCGTCGTCGATTACGACCCTGTTCGCCGACGGGGAGGCGAGGGGCCTTCTATACCTTATATAGCCCTTGGATTCCATGTCGAGCTTGTACTGCCAGAATATTTCCGTTTTCTTGAAGAGGTCCCTGTCGGGTATGTCGTTGAAGTCAGAAAGGTAGTAGTCGTCGGAGTTGAGCTTGTTGATGTTGTTTTCTATGAAGCTTTCGATCTTGGCCCGGTCGGAATCGTAGAGGCTCACGAATTCGAGCGCGACGCCCGCCGGCAGTTCCCCTTCGCCCTCGATTCTTTTAACCTCGCAGTAAACCTTCACCGGGAGCGACCATTCCGAAAGGTCGCACTCGACGAGGATCTTCGTGCCCGGGGCGTAGCGCTCCTCGGTTTCCACGAAGAGGCCGTTGGGGGACAGGTTCCTTGCAGTGCCTATAAGCTTTCCGGTGTTTCTGGAATAGACCTTGAAGCTCGCCGGGACGCGGTCATTCCTGCGGCGATCCCTGTTGTCCCTGATTACAATACCCATGCTGACGCCTCTTTGGGTAGCTAATTTTACCAATATTCTTTAATATAGTTAAGAATATTGTTTACAGCTTCGATATAATTATCATCTATTATTGCAATTATTGCAAGTTTAACTTCGGCAACCCAACCACCATAGGCATCAGAATCCCAAACGCCCTTAGGCTTGTGGCTTTGCGTCCCGCGTTTTCACGCGGTTTGCCTTTTTCGAGGTGGATACCCAATTGGGAAGTCTAGTGCAGTTTGTAATTAGTTTCAACACTTTAACTATAATAAATATCTATGCATCGTAGCGGGATAAAAGACTCCCGGTATAGAAAAGTGCGGAAGGAATCTGTAGTTCGGACGCGTACGTTTTCCTGTAATCGTGAGCTTGGGCGTGGTATCGCACTCAGGCGCGGAGATTCGGGACGCGGAGCGATGCCGGGATTTCCGGCCGGAAAAATATTCAGATCCTGGCCGTTCTAGACATGAGAAGATGATCGGCGAGAACGAGGTTGACCATCGCCTCGGCGATCGGGACGGCCCTCGGGCAGAGGCACGGGTCGTGCCTTCCCTTGACTACTAGGTCCTTCGGATTACCCCACTTGTCCACGGTCTTCTGAACCTTCGAAATGGAGGAGGTGGGCTTTATCGCGATTCGGACAATAAGGTCGGCGCCGTTCGTGATGCCGCCGAGGAGGCCGCCGGCGTTGTTGGTTTTAAAGGCGAGCTTCCCGTCCTTGCCCTTATATAAAAGGTCGTTAACCTGGGAGCCCTTCCGCTTCGACGCCTCGAAGCCCATTCCCACTTCGAATCCGCGTATGCCTCCGAGGCTCATCAGCGCCGCGGCGAGGTCGGCGTCAACTTTATTGAACACAGGGCTTCCGAGGCCCGGAGGAAGTCCCTTCGTTATGACCTCGACAGTCCCGCCGATAGAGTCTCCCTCCCTTCTCACCTTATCTATGAGCTCTATCATCTCGTCGACCTTGGACGCGTCGGGGCATCTTACTATATTCCTTTCTATCTCGTCGAAGTCTGTCTTCTTGGCGACTATCCTTCCGACGCTTCTGACAAAGCCGTAAGTGGTTATGCCATGGAGATTGAGTATCTTCTTGGCTATGGCTCCTGCCGCCACCCTGCCGACAGTCTCCCTCGCCGAAGACCTGCCGCCGCCCCTGTAGTCTCTGAATCCGAATCTGGCGTCGTACGTGAAATCCGCATGTCCGGGGCGGTAGGTGTCTTTGATATCTTCGTAGGATTTCGAAATGGCGTCGGTGTTTCTTACGAGCAGCGAAATCGGGGTGCCGGTGGTCTTCCCCTCGTATACGCCCGAAAGTATCTCGACGGTATCGGGCTCTTTTCGCTGGGTCGTTATCTTGCTCTGTCCCGGGCGTCTCCTGTCCAGTTCGAATTGTATGTCCGAAGGCGCGAGCTCGAGCCCGGCCGGGCAGCCGTCGACGACGACGCCCACGGCGGCGCCGTGCGATTCGCCCCACGTGGTTATGCGAAACAGTTGTCCGAAGGAATTTCCCGGCATAAACGAAGATTATATTAACGGGCAATAAGTCGCAAATAAAGGGAGCGCGCCCGGGAATTTAAAGATACCCGTGTTCCTTAAACCACTTCACAGTCCTTTCTATGGTGAGTTCGAGCGGGACAGGGCTGAACCCGAGCTCTTTTACGGCCTTCGAGTTGTCGAAATACCAGAAGTGCTTCGAGCCCTTTATGGAATCGATATCCATGGCGACGTAATTCGGAGCGGATATGCCGAATATCTTCTCGGCTATGTAGGCCCCGGCGTAGGCGAGGGGGTAGGGTATCTTCATTTTCGGCCTCGGGATGCCCGTGACCTTCTCCAGCACTTCGAAGAGCTCCTTTATCGTGATGTTATGGTTGCTCAGTATGTATTTCTCGCCGATCCTGCCTTTCTCCGCGGCGAGGAGGTGCCCCTCGGCGACGTCGTCGGCGTCGACGAGATTTATCCCGCCGTCGGTGTATCCCGGGAGCCTCCGCTTGCAGTACCAGAGTATTATGCCCGTCGTCGAAACGTAAACGTCCCCCGCCCCGATGACTATAGAGGGGTTCACGAGGACGAGCGGCAGCCCCTTTTCGGCGAACCTGAGCGCCTCCCGCTCGGCGTGGTATTTGGAGAGTATGTATTGAATGTTGGTGCTTTTCGGGTCGAACGGCGTCTCTTCGTTCGCGAGCTCCCTTCCAGGCCTTAGCCCTATCGCCGCGACGCTGCTGGTGTAAACAGCCTTTTTCACTCCCGCCTCCATAGCGGCCGTGAAAACGTTGTACGTCCCGCCGACGTTGACGGCTTCCATCTTCTTATAGTCGGCCTGCTTGAAAGAGACGATCCCCGCCGCGTGGTAGAGCCTGTCGCAGCCCTCCATGGCTTTTCTGACTGATTCCATGTCGGTGACGTCGCCGTAGACCTTCTCGACGTCGATGCCGTCGATATTGACGGTCTTACTCGACTGGCGGAGGAGTATCCTGACCTTCTCGCCCCTCCCGGCGAGCTTTCTTACAATATGCGAGCCTAAAAACCCCGTGGCCCCCGTTACCAGAGTGGGCATGACGCGGCCTCCTTCGAATGGGTGAAATCTCATATTACTACAGCCGCCCCGGAAAAACAACGCGGCTTCCGAGCCCCTTCCTCGGCAAAGCGCCTATTTCAGCCGCGCCCCGATTGAGAACCCCGGATATCAGGGTATATTACTTGTCACCACGGGAGAAACGCCGGATGGACCTCGAAGAATTTCTCAAAGACAGGGAGTACGAAGAGGGCGAAAACAAGCTCGAAAGGGCGCTCTTCATCGCCAAGAGGGAATGGGATAATGTCAGAACCTCTCTCTCCCGGGCGGGGGATATCGGCGGCTTCAACAAGGCCGATTTCATGATAGGGATAATCGAGGAAGACGTCATAATAAGAAAGCCCCTCGAAAGCCCGACGAAATCCGTCTCCGGCTACTCGCCCACTTTCTACCCGATGTACTTCGTCGAGAACCTCGTCAGGATGGACGGGAAGCTCGCTGAAAGAGGATACAGCACCCCCGAAGCGCTATACGTCTACATAGAGCTCGCGACTCGGGCCGCGGAAAGGCTGGGGCTCGAAGGCACCTTCGCCATGGCCTTCGGCGCGGGGTACGCCAGCGTCAGAACGGGCTGGATCGCCGAGAAGGGATTCCCGGTCGAAAGAAAGATATTCGCCGACGTTTTCTTCAGGGGCCGGAAAAAGGACTATGGCTGGGAATCTCACTGGGATTCCGTGAACGACAGGCTCGCCGAGCTCGTCGAAAAATTCACAGCCTGGCAAAAGGACGAGAAGCTCTTCAGGAAGGAAGTCAAATCCCCGGCCGTCGTCGTGCCTATGATGGTCTAAGATTCTAACTCGGGCGGGATGCGAACGTAATATCGGGCGGCCGCTCCTTCGAAGTTACTGCTCTACCCCCTACATATATTCGTCGTCGTAGGTTTCGTCCCTGTCCTTAAACGTCGGGACGCCGCGGCTGCTGTCGAGGAATGTGAGCTTAACCGTCCCTACGGGTCCGTTACGCTGCTTGGCTATTATCAGCTCGGCGAGGCCGTCCCTTTCCTCGTCGCCCCTTTTATAGGCGTCGGCCCTGTGGATGAACATGACGAGGTCGGCGTCCTGCTCGATAGCGCCGCTCTCCCTCAAGTCCGCGAGCTGGGGGCGCCTGTCGGCGCGGGATTCCGTCTGACGGCTTAGCTGCGAGACGGCTATCACGGGTACGCTCAGCTCCTTGGCGAGGGCCTTGAGCGAGCCGGATATTTCGGCTATCTCACGCTCCCTGCTCTCGGCGCGCCTGCTCCCCCTCATGAGCTGCAGGTAATCCACTATAATAAGGTCGAGCCCTTTGTCCCGCTTCTGCCTCCTCGCCTTGGCCCTTATTTCGAGGACGGTTATGGCAGGGGTGTCGTCGATGAAAATCTTCGCGCGGCTGAAGTCGTCGGCCGCCTTCACCAGGCTTTCGAGCTCCTCGTCTTTTATGTATCCGCTGCGGATGTGGGAATAGCTGACTATGGCCTTCATCGAGAGGAGCCTCAGCATGAGCTGCTCCTTCGTCATCTCGAGGGAGAATATTCCGACGCACTTGCCCGCGTGGAGGGCTGCGTTAGTGGCGATGTCGAGGCAGAAGGAAGTCTTTCCGAGCCCGGGCCTCGCGGCGACGATTACGAGGTCGGACGGCTGCAGCCCCGTCGTCATGTAGTCGAGCCGCTCGAAGCCCGAGGGCACGCCCGAAACGAGCTCTTTTCGGGCGTGGAGTGATTCAATTATGTCGAGCGCGGCCGAGGCGAGGTATTTCGAGTCGTAAAAGCTCGGCTTGATCTTGTTCTGGGATATGTCGAGTATCGTGTGCTCGGCCCTGTCTATGAAATCGTCTATGTCTATGTTGCCGTCGTGCCCGCGGTGCGCGATGTCTGTCGCGGCCATGACGAGGTTCCTGATTATCGCCTTTTCCCGGACCAGCTGGGCGTAGTAGTTGACGTTCTCCGTCGCGGGGACGAGCTCCGTCAGATATGTGAGATAGCTGCTCGCGCCGACCTCTTCGAGCTGGTTGCCGTTATTCCGGAGATAATCGAACAGGGTCAGGAGATCGATGGGCTTATTCTCCCTGTCGAGCTCTATCATGGCGCTGTATATCTTCCTGTGTGCGTCCTTGTAGAAGTCGTCCGGGGTCAGCACTTCCATGACCTGGTTGATGGAAGTGCTCTCGAGGAGTATCGCTCCGAGCACGGCCTGCTCGGCCTCGATATTCTGCGGGAGTGAGCGGGTAAGCATCTCCATGGCTAGTATATTAAAGCACCTGCCGCCGTTTTCAACAAGGCGGCCCGGACGCCCGGTCACCAGCCGTTGGAGAGCCTCTCGGCGAGGCGCTTATCGAGCCCGCTTTCGATTATTTTCTCCTGGGCCGAGCGTATATCGTATTCGGCGCGCCTGAATTCGATCCCTGTGTCCGTATCGTAAATAAGAAAAGCGGCGCGGGGATTCCCGTCGCGCGGCTGCCCGACGCTCCCCGGGTTTACGAGGAATCTCTCAGGCCCGGAGGGGGATTTGTGACGCGCGGGGACATGCGTGTGCCCGAAAAAGCAGAGCCTGTGCCGGCCCATGAGATAGAACTCCGGCCCTGCGTCCACGTAGTCGAGAATATACTTGTAGGGGTCCGAGATCGCCCCGTGGACGGCGAGAAAATGCTCCGTCTCTATACTCTCAGGGAGGGCGGCGAGAAAGTCCCTGTTTTCCTCCGTGAGCTCGCTCCTCGTCCAGAGCGCGGCCTCCCTCGCGGCCGGGTTGAAATTGTAAGGCTCCGTCACGCCCGACGCCGCGGCGTCGTGATTCCCCATGACAGACGGTATATTTCTTTCCCTTATTATATCGACGCAGGCGTTGGGGTCGGCCCCGTAGCCCACGATATCGCCGAGGCATACTACGGAGTCGGGGCGGAGATTGTCCATGTCGGATAAAACGGAAAGGAGTGCTTCGAGGTTTGCGTGTATGTCGGATATTACGGCGTATTTCACCGGCCGCCTCCGCCCGGAAAGACTACACGATTATTACGATTCCTATGTCCATCACATTAGTGCCGGTGGGGCCTGTGTAGACCAGGTCGCCGAGCTTGTCGAAGAAGTCGTAGGAGTTGTTCTGAGCGAGGTGCTCGCGGGCACTGACGTTCATCGCCCTCGCTACGAGCCTGCTCTGGCCGTCGCATATCGCCCCGGCGGCGTCTATCGAGCCGTCGATGCCGTCCGTGTCGCAAAATAGCCCGGCTATATCGTGCCCAATAATCTCCATCGCGAACGAAAGCGCCGTTTCCGTGCTCCTTCCGCCTTTGCCGACGGCGGTCGAGTTGTGGACGGTGACCGTCGTCTCTCCGCCGAATATTATGCACGCGGGTTTCGCGACCGGGATACCGAACCTCTCGACGTCGAACGCTATGGCCGCAACGACTTTCGCCACCTCCCTCGCCTCGCCGCTTATCTGGGAGGATAGAAGGAGCGTGTTGTATCCGAGCTCCTCGGCCTTTTTCTGGACAGCCTTGAGTGATTTGAAATTGCTTCCGACTATGAGCGTCTGGACTTTATCGGGCTCTATCTCGCCTTCCTTCAGGGTTTCCGGAACGTTACCCTCTCGTCCCTCTTCGAGGCGAACCACAACATGCGGCGGGAGCTTGTGCTCTATCCCGAGCGCCTCTATAACACGCCAGGCGTCTTCGAACGTCGTCGGATCGGGGACGGTCGGCCCGGAGGCGATGGCGTCGAGCCTGTCGCTCACGGCGTTTGAGAGGAGAAGGGTTATAACCTTCGCCGGGAGCGCCTTTTTAAGAAGGCCGCCGCCCTTTATCTGGGAGATGTGCTTCCGGACGGCGTTAAGGCCGTACTTATCCACGCCCGACCTCAGAAGCGTTTCCGTAGCCTTTCTCTTATCCTCGATGGATATGCCGGGAGCGGGCAGCGCAAGGAGGGCGCTTCCCCCGCCGGATATGAGGAATATGACGAGGTCCTTTTCGCCCGCGTTCTCGAGTATGGAAACGACTTCCTTGGCGGCGTTTACGCTCCTTTCGTCCGGTATCGGGTGGCTCGAAAGGTAAAATCCGAGCTTGTTATAGGGATTTTCGGGCTGGGTGTTGGAGACTACGAGGCCGCCCGTGAGCCTGTCTCCTAGGATTTCCTCGACGGCCTCCGCCATCGAGCTTGCGGCCTTGCCGAACGCTATGACGTATATGGATTCGTGCTCGTCGAGGTCATACTTCGCCGAGTCGACCATGAGCGTCGAGCCCGCGAGCCTGACGTGATCGAGTACGCATTTTTTCGGATTAGCCGCTTCCACGGCCTCCCTGAATAGTTCGAGAGAGTGCTCTCTTGCCTGCTTGAGATCCATGCCGAGTTTCCGACCGCTCCCCCCGATGTGAGAATCCTTTCTAAAAGAGGGGCAAGTCAGTCTTTTCCGAGCTCTTCCAGGAGCTTGTCCACCCTTTCTCTGGTGAGGTTCTCTTCGAGCGTGTCGTCGACAAGCATGACGGGAGCCGTCCCGCACGAAGCGAGACACTCGGCCTCCATCAGCGTTATCTTGCCGTCCGCTGTCGTTTCGCCGAACTTCACACCGAGGCGCTCGCATACGTGATGCTCCATCTGCTCGGCGCCCCTCAGCGCACAGGCCAGTGTGCGGCACAGCCAGACGACGTGCTTACCGACCGGCTGCCTGAAGAACATCGTGTAGAAAGTCGCCACGTTCTGGACGCTCGAAGGGGGAAGGTCCAGCATCTCGGCCGTCTTTTCCATGGATTCGTTGGAAAGGTGGCCGTATTCGTTCTGGATCTCTCTCAGAACCGGTATGAGGGCCGACTGCTTTGTTTCGGAAGAAGATATTATTGCGTCGAGCCGCGCTCTCAGCTGCTCTGGGAAAGTCATGACATTTAACTCCGGAATTTGCTGAGATAATGTTACATGTTTTAGGTCTCTTCGCAAGATTTCGGCGGTGGACGCGATATTATTTGACTCCGGGCCGGGCGTCCAAATAATATTGACAGGTTTGAGTGACGCCCCGGTTTGACGTGGGCCGGCAGGCAAAGGAGAAAAGATGCTCAGCGTATTTAGAAAATTGTTCGAAGGCGGCGGAGACGGCGAAAGGGCTGCGAGTCCCGGCTCCCGGGACAGGATAAGGACGGCCACGTGCGTCATACTCATCGAGGCGGCGACGGCCGACGAGACCTTTTCCGGCGAGGAGCGGGAAAAGATAACAGGCGTCCTCAAAAAGAAGTTCTCCCTGACGGACGCCGAAGCGGAGGAGTTGATTGCAAGCTCCGTCGCGGAAAGAAAGGATGCGACTGACCTCTGGCACTTCACGAACGTCATAAACCAGAGCCTTAGCAACGAGGAGAAGTACGAGATCATGGAGCTCGTATGGGAGGTTATTTACTCCGACGGGACTCTCGACCAGTTCGAAAACTACGTAGCGCGGAAGCTCCTCAACATGCTCAATATAGACCATTCCAAATTCATCGAGTTAAAGCTCAAGGCCAAGAGCGCCGCGGGTGCTGAGTGACGCGGCCTTCCACCGGCTCCGCTCACGAAGGCTGCAGACGGTTTATTCGGAAATTGCTTTCTTATCAGACGAGTCACAGATAAAATAGATAACTATTATTTCAGCGGAGCCTCCTGTGAGCCATCCTGAAAACCGAAAGCGCGTCGCCATCATATCCGGTCTGAGGACGCCTTTTGCCAGGTCGGGCACTCTCTACAAAGACCTCACTTCGCTCGACCTCGGCAAGATAGCCGTAACAGAGCTCGTCAACCGCACCGAGATAAACCCGGCCGACATCGGCGCGCTCATTCTCGGGAACGTCATGCCGTCCGTCAGGACGCCTAACGTCGCGAGAGACGTCGCCCTCGGCTCCGGGATTCCGGACCGCGCGCCCGCCTTCACCGTCTCCAGCTCCTGCGCCTCTTCGGCCCAGGCCTTCACGAACGCCGTCGACAGCATACTCTCCGGCGCGGCCGACGCCGTCATCGCCGGCGGGGTTGAATGCGCCTCCGAAAACCCGTACCTGTTTTCAGCCGGAAGGAGACCTGCCGGGCTCGAAGGGGCGCGGGGGAAGAACCTCATCGACAAGGTGAGCCCGCTTTTGAGGATAGGCGCTTCCGGGCAGGGGCCCGTGCTCGCCGTCATGCCCGAGAGATACACGGGGCTCACGACAGGCGAGGCGGCCGAAAAGATGGCGAGCGAGTACAAGATAAGCCGCGCCGAGCAGGACGGCTTCGCTTTAAGGAGCCACGCGTTCGCGGCCCGCGCGCGGAACGAGGGCGTTTTCGAGGACGAAATAATACACACATTCATACCGCCTAATTTCAAAGAGGCGATACTGAACGACAACTCCATAATCGAGGATGCGAGCATGGATTCGCTCGGGGCCCTCCCGCCCCTTTTCGACAGGGAGTTCGGCACGGTTACAACCGGTAACTCGGCTCCGCTCGCCGACGGCGCAGCCGCGATACTTCTCATGAGCGAAGAGAAGGCGAAGGCCCTCGGCTACAAGTCGCTCGCGTATGTCAAGTCCTACGGCTACTCTGCGGCGAACCCCGACGGCGAGCTCCTCGCGAGCTCCGTCTACGCGGTAATAAAGGCGCTCGACAGGGCGGGCATATCGCTCGGCGACATCGACCTCGTCGAAATGCACGAGGCCTTTTCGGCGCAGGTTATATCCAACGTAAAAGCTTTATCATCGAAGAGCTTCGCCAAAGAAAAGCTCGGGCGCTCGCAGGCAGCGGGAGAAATCGACATGGAGCGGTTTAACGTTTCGGGCGGCTCTATCGCTATAGGTCATGCGCTCGGTGCCACGGGCGCGAGGCTGATCACGACGCTCGTTTACAGGATGGCAAAGAGGAAAGGGCAGTTCGGTCTCGTCGCGCTCCCGGCTTCGGGAGGCCTCGGGGCGGCGATCGTCCTGGAGAAGGAATGACGACAAAAGAACGTGAGCATAAAACGGGAAGCGTTTCCTACACCGTCGACAGCGACGGGGTCGCGACCCTCCTCGTCAACACGCCAGGAAGCGCCGTCAACAGGCTTCGGCACGAGGACTATCTGACTATAGACGAGCTCCTCGATAAAATAGAAAAAGACCTCGACATGCTCGAAAGCGACGACGAGATCAGGGCCGTCGTCATAGTGAACGATAAGGACGGGAGCTTCATAAACGGGGCCGACGCGGGAGAGTACGTCGAATTCACGCTCGCCGACGAGGGAAGGTCGTATAGCCTCAAGGCGCAGGAGATATCCGAGAGGATAGAGGCTTCGAGGGCGCCCTTCGTGGCCGCCATCAATGGGGCGTGCCTCGGCGTGGGCCTCGAGCTGATCATCGCCTGCAAATACAGGATAGCTTCAAGCGAAAAGGGCGTCTCGCTCGGGCTCAACCAGATAGAAACAGGGCTGATACCGTGCGCGGGAGGGGTGCCGAGGCTCGCGAGGCTCGTCGGCACGAAAGAGACCCTCGACATGATACTCACAGGTGAGCCCCTCGAAGCCGAATACGCGAGGCAGGCGGGGCTTCTCGACGAGATAGTCCCACCCGAGCTTCTCCGCGAAATAGCGAGAAAACGCGCGCTTGAGCTTTCGGCCAAGGAGCTTAAGCCGAAGAGGTTCAGGTTCGGCGGGGTTGCGAACGCGCTGATAAGAGAAAATCCCGTGTCGAGGAAGATGTTTTTCGACAAGGCGAAAAAGGATATAAGAGAGAGCGGCGGTCTCCATCTGTCTGCGTCGAGAATGGCCGTCGAGGCCCTCGAAATAGGGGTTGCCAGCTTTAACCGCGGGCTCCACGTCGAATCCGTTTATTTCGGCGAGCTTGCCGTAACAGGTTATTCGAGGCAGCTCATAAGGACGGCGGTCGCCATCGATGAAGTGAAGAACGACGGCAGGTTTTCGAAAGCGGCCCACAAGGCCGCGAAAAAGCCGTCAAAGATCGCCGTCGCGGGCGGTGAGCCGTTCGGGCCGGGTATAGCGTGCCTCGCGGCCGAGAGCGGCATACGCGTCAGGCTGAAGGCGAAGGACGACGCCAGCGTCGGGAAGAGCCTCAGGGAATGTTACGCTCATTTCATGGAGAAGGTGTCGGGCCGCGAGGAGCACGCCGTCCACGCCGAGCGGAAGCTCGACCTCATAAGCGCCGCCGCGGATTATTCGGGCTTCAGAAGGGCCGACATCATAATCGAGTCCGCCGGTGAGGACCCGGAGGTAAAGCGGAGGATATTGAAAGAGGTCGAAGCCATTCCCGGCGGGAACTTCGTCTACGTCTCGAATTCCTACGCCGTCCCGGTTTCAACAATAACCGGGGGCTCGAAGAACCCGGGGAAGATCATAGGCATGCGCATGTCAGGGTCCGTCAGCGATTCCGACCTGATAGAGATTTCTATAGGGGAGGGCACACTGCCCGAAACTGTCTCCGAGACGTTCGAGCTCGTAAAGCTCTTGGGAAGGACGCCGCTCGTCGTGAAGGACAAGGCCGGCTCTTATCTCACCCGAGTCGAGCTCGCCTACTTCACCGAGGCCCTCCAGCTTTTGGGCGAGGGCGTCGGGGCGCAGGATATAGAGGACGCGATGGTGCAGTTCGGATTCCCCGAAGGCCCGCTCTCGGCCATGGACGACGTCGGCCTCGACGTTATAAAGCAGGGGGCCGTGGCTATATACGGGCATTCCCCGGAGTGCGCAAAGCCAAGGGCCATGCTCGACCAGATGGTCTCCGAAGGGAAGACAGGCGTCCGCAGCGGGACAGGTTTTTACAGGTACCACCGCGACGAGAAGCGGCTAGACAGGTCTGTCAGCAGGCTGCTTTCGCTTCATGAAGACGATACCAACGGCATATCCCAGGAATACATACAGGACAGGCTCATACTCGCGCTTGTAAATGAAGCTATGAGCTGCCTTGAAGAAGAGGTCGTCGAAAGCGCGAGGGACGGCGACGTCGGGGCCGTGCTCGGGCTAGGGTTCCCGGCCTACAGGGGAGGGCCTTTCAGGTACGTCGACACCGTCGGGACCGGCGACGTTTTGAAGAAGCTTCACAACCTGAGCGTAAGATACGGGACACGTTATACGCCGCCGCTATCTCTCAAGAACATGGCTGTAGGCGGGAGCAGGTTTTACGAGGACTGACAGTTTTTTTGTTGCCTCTGCCGGCGCGCCGGTTATTATATTCCGGGTGTTGTTTCCCGGGTCGGGTTATAATTTTTATAATTTATCTTTGGGAGCCCGGACATATCCAAGATGAGCCAGAAGAAAATTGAAAAGAAGAGCTATAACCTCCTCGGCATGACCATACTGTCGGCCATAGGCATCATGCTGTCGCTATATCTCACTTATGTCGACGCCGGAGGCGGGCAGGCCGCGTTCTGCTCGGCAGGCTCCGACTGCGACGTCGTCAGGCAGAGCGCCTTTGCCAAGATCCTCGGCATACCGGTCGCTGCGCTCGGTGTTGCGGCTTACGGCGCGATATTCGCGGTCTCCCTCCTTTCGATGGCCCGGAAGAAGAGATGGCTAATACTGTTCATTCTCTCACTAGCCGGATTCGTATTCACGCTTTATCTAACCTATCTCGAGCTGTTCGTAATAAAAGCGATTTGCACTTACTGCGTCGTCTCGGCCGTTATCATCACTATTATTTTCGTCCTGGTCCTTCTACTGAAGAAGACAGAGCATCCGAAGATGAACGGGCTAAGGGCCGTCGGCCTCGGGCTCGTCGTTGCGGGGGTCGTCCTTTTCGGTTCGGCTGTTATGCAGGGGGAGCCCCTCGGCAAGCCGTCGGCCGGCATTTCCGCGTCCGACCCGTATCAAACGGCGCTCGCGAAGCACCTGGGGCAGATAGGTGCCGTGATGTACGGCTCCTTCAGGTGCACACACTGCATCGATCAGAAGAACATGTTCGGCGACGCATTTAAATACGTGAAATATGTCGAGTGCCATCCCCAGGGGCCGGGCGCCAACCCGTCCCTCTGTTTCGCCAGGGGCATACAGAACTACCCGACCTGGGAGATAAACGGGGCCTATTATCAGGGGACTTTGAGCCTCGATAGGCTCGCCCAGATCTCGGGTTACAAGCAGGGCAACTGACGGCCCGGGCGCTTAGCCGCCGCTTCCCGCCGCCGCGCCGCGTACAATCCCCTTATCCCCCCGATCCGGCCGGGGAAAATTTCGGTATATATTCGCCCATGCGGGTGTTAAAATTATATTAGTAATTTAAAATACGGGGTGATCGTTATGGCTCAGGAAAAACTAGGACAGGACCTTGAGACTTTAAAGGAAGACGTAGCCAGGCTTAGGACGGACTTGTCGCAAATAGCGAAGTCGCTTCTCGAAAAGGGAAAAAACGAAACGGACAGCGCTAGGGATAAGATGCTCGGAGACCTCCGCAGCGAGTTTTTCGCGGCCCGCGAGAAGGGGCTCGAAAAGATGGATACCGTCGAGCAGACGATACAGGAAAAGCCGTTTATAAGCCTCCTGATAGCGTTCCTGGCGGGTCTCATTCTGGGTAAGCTCTTCGAGCGCAGGTAAAAAACGGGTCCGGCGTAAGGAGTCTATTTGAAGGAAATACTGGGCAGTCTCACGAGCGCTCTCAAGCCCGAGCCACGGGTTATAAGGGGGATGATACTCCGTGCCGTCATATTGGTGTCGGTCCTCGTGCTGTCTTCACTCACCGCATCGCTCGGGTTCGCGTTCCTCGTGTGGTCCCTGTTCCTCTATCTGGGCACCATGTTCGAGCCCCACGTCGCGGCGCTCATAAGCGGGGGTATAGCCATACTCATCGCCGTGGTCCTCGTCGGGGCGGCCCTCCTCCTGATGGGATTTCTGGAAAGGAACGGAAAGAGAAAGCCGAAAGCGGCTCCTCAGGCGGCCTCGGCGCAGGGCGCGTCGGGCTCGCCCGAAGTGGACCAGGCGCTTGCGCTGATACGGCAGTATCCGCTTGAATCCGGTATCACGGCGGCCGTGGCCGGTTTCATCGCTGGCTCCTCGCCAGACGCCAGGAAGACAATGGCCGAATTCCTTATGACGTATAAAAGGTAGTAACTTCCGGAGACAGGATGCAGGGTGGTTTTTAGTCCCTCTCGCTTCGCTTTCGGCATTCCTCTATAAAGCTTTCGAATATCCTCTTCGAGACAGGGTCGCCGAGGTCTCTTTCGGGGTGCCACTGTATGCCGAGTATCGAGGAACCCTCTTCCGATTCTATGCCCTCGACAACGCCGTCCGGCGCGGCGGCTGTCACTTTAATCCCCCTGCCCGGTCTATTCACCGACTGGTGGTGGTAGCTCTTCACGATAAAACCGCGCTCTCCGGTTATGTCGCCGAGCCTGCTTCCGCCCAGAATCTTTACCTCGTGCCGGGCTCCCTTCTCGTGCCCGACCGAGTCGGGAAGAAATGAGGCTATGTCCTGGTATAGACTTCCGCCGAAAAATACGTTGATAAGCTGCATGCCCCCGCATATGCCGAGGACGGGGATTTTCCTTCTGGCAGCCTGCCCGAGTATCGCGATCTCGGTCTCAGTTCTGTCGGGACTCATCGGCCTCAGCTTTTCGTGAGGCTCCTGGCCGTAGTATTTCGGGTCCATATCGCGGGAGCCGGGCAGAAGGAGGCCGTCGAGGAGGCGTATGGTTTCCTCATGCATTCCGCCGGAAAGGGGGACCGTCGGTATGAGAACGGGCAGGCCGCCCGTTTCGGCGACGGCGCGCGCGTATTCCGCCTCTATGGAATTGTGGCCTTCTTCGAGGTCGGTCGTTATTCCTATTACAGGGCGGCTTCCTTTCATTTCGTCTCCGTCCTCCGTGTCCTCGGTTAAAGATATTTGCACGCGGCTGAATTGCAAGGTCGATTATCCCGGCGGAAGAAAATTCCTATGTCTTAACCATTTAAAGGTTATCATTATCCAGATGAGCGGCGTCGTTCCGAAAATTCATAAACCTCTATATTTCATTATGGTTTCAGTCCTGTCGGGCGGCGTTTATTATCTCGTCCTAGCGGCGGCCTCGGGTTTTTCGCACGCCTTTTTAAACCTCTTCCTCTTTCCGATCTTCATGGCGTTCCTGCTTATAATAGGCGCCGTGGCCTATGCCCTTTCGTTCCGCGGCATCCCGCCCGGGGATATGGCGGCGCACAGGGCGGGAGTCAGGAAGACAGCGGTCATAGTGCTTGCGGCCCTGGCCATCTCCGCGATTTTCCCCGCCGGGGCCTTCGTCCGCCTCTACCCCGTGCCGATGGCGATGTTTCACCTTCTCATACTCTTTTACGCAGGGCTTGTCCTTGCCGCGATTTGCACGTCTTGGCTCGTTTTCTATTGGAGGGAATGGAAAAGGCCTCCCTTCTTTTCGGAGCCGGTGCTCGTTACAGTGGCTTTCCTGGCGCTCGCGCTCGCGTATACATCGATGCGCATGTACGGGTTGCTCCCGCCCGGGTAAGCGGATAAATTCTATATACGAGGAGACAGGGCATGAAGAGAAAACCGGTTATCGTAGCGGCGGTGCTTCTTCTTACAGCGGCAGTGCTCGGAGGGTGCGGGCTTTTCGACCCGTTCGTCGGCAAATGGAAATCCGGCATAACCGAGATAACGTTCACGACAGACGGGAAGTTCTATCTTGCGATAGGCAGGGCGATTTCGCTCAACCTCGACGGCGAGTACACGCACGATGAGAAAAATCTCTTCCTGTCTTTCGACGGGGGAGAGCCGCTCAAGCTCTCTTACGAATTCAGCGAAGACAGGAGCACTCTCGTACTCGATCCGATGACGGATTCCGACTACATCCAGACGAGGCTCAAATTTACGAAACAGTAGCCGCGCCTCGGGGCTACCCGGATTCATTTTCAGATGATTCAACTCGATAATATATCCCTCTCGTATGGATCGAGAGAGCTGTTCAAAAACCTCTACTGGCACGTGAAGGACGGAAAGAGGATAGGTCTCTTCGGCCCGAACGGCGTCGGGAAGACGACGCTCCTTAACGTCATGGCCGGCGCGGCGCATCCGGACTCGGGCTCCATACTCGTGCCGCCCGGAAAACGGGTC
Organism: uncultured Spirochaetia bacterium; assembly: GCA_964586675.1. Taxonomy (GTDB): domain Bacteria; phylum Desulfobacterota_D; class UBA1144; order Nemesobacterales; family UBA2774; genus JADLGH01. Next base: position 26,279 of record CAZPHQ010000031.1, read on the forward strand.
GGCTATCTCCCGCAGGAGGTCGAGGACGTGGGCTCACGCCTCACCGTTCTCGAAGAGGCGCTCACAACCTTCAGGGAAATAGGCGCGCTCGAGCGGGAGATGGAGTCCGTGAAGGAGTCGCTCGGGCATCTTTCAGACAAAGGCTCCGCGGAGTACGAAAAGGCGCTCCACAGGCTCGACGCGATCCAGACGGAGCTCAACACCAGGGACTCGCACACCGTCCGCTACCGTGCGGAGAAGCTCCTGATGGGTCTCGGCTTCGAGCCCGAAGACCTCGAAAGGCCGCTCGACACCTTCTCCGGCGGCTGGAGGATGCGGGTCGCGCTGGCGAAGCTCCTCCTCGTAAACCCCGACCTTCTCCTCCTCGACGAGCCCACGAACCACCTCGACATCGAAAGCATCGACTGGCTCGAATGGTATCTCAAGGACTTTCCGGGGACGGTGATACTCGTCTCCCACGATCAGTATTTCCTCGACAGGATGGTCGACACCATAGCCGAGCTTTCGATGGGGAACATTACGGAGTACGCCGGAAATTATTCGTCTTACATCGAGGAGCGGAAGGCGCGCATAGCGCTACACAGGTCGGCATACGAAAACCAGCAGAGGAAGATAAAGGATACAGAGCGGTTCATAGAGCGGTTCAGGTACAAGAACACGAAAGCGAAGCAGGTCCAGAGCAGGGTGAAGGGGCTCGAAAAGCTGGAGCGCATACAGCCGCCCCCGGGCGACGCCGACGCGATACATTTCAAGTTCCCCGATCCGGGGCGCTCGGGAAAGGTGGTGCTGGAGCTGTCGTCGTTCTCGAAGTCTTATCCGAACGACGAGGGCGGCATGATCCCGGTATTCGAGAACGCGGGGCCGCTCACCATATCCAGGGGCGACAAAATCGCGCTCATCGGGAAGAACGGCGCCGGCAAGAGCACGCTCGCCAGGATGCTCCTCGGGACCGAGCCTTTCGAAGGCGAAAGGAAAGAGGGGCACAATGTTGAAGTAACCTTCTTCGCCCAGCACCAGGCGGAATCCTTAAACCCGCGGAATACGATTCTCGAAGAGCTTAGCTCCGAGGCCGGGGCGCGGAGCGAGGTCGAGATAAGAACACTCCTCGGCGCGTTTCTCTTTACGGACACGGACGTCTTCAAGAAAATTTCGGTCCTCTCGGGCGGCGAGAAGAGCCGCGTCGCCCTCGCGAAGACTCTCCTTTCCCCGAAGAATTTCATGATACTCGACGAGCCCACGAACCACCTCGATATACAATCCCGGAACGTCCTAGTCGACGCGCTCAACCACTATAACGGCACCTTCGTCGTCGTCAGCCACGACAGGCTCTTTTTAGACCGCATATCGAACAAGGTTTGGTACGCGGAGAAGGGCCGCGTCGTAACATATCCCGGGAATTATTCCGAGTTCAGATACCATCAAAGCTTAAGAGAGAGAGGCGAAGAGCTCGCGCCAGTCGCTGGTAACGGAAGGCCGTTAGCGCTCCAGACGGATACAGGGAACGGACCGGCTGAGGTAAAGCCGGCGCTCAGCAAGCGTGAGGAAGCCGAAAGGAGAAACCGCCTCTACAGGGAGCTTGCCGAAAAAGGCATCGAGAACATGGAGAACTGGGAGGAGCTTTCATCGGGACAGTTGAGGACGGCTCTAAAGGACCTCGAAGGGAAGATCCATTCCTCCGAAGAAAAGAAATCGGGGCTCGAAGATTATCTCGCCGACCCCGAGAACTTCAGGAACTCCAAACGCTCGGAAGAGGTCACGCGCGAATACGGCTTGGTGAACGATGATCTCCGGAAGCTATACGAGCGGTGGGAAGCCGTCTCGGCGCACCTCGAAGGGCGCGCGCCGGGCGAGTAATCCCGCCCGGCCTGCCGCGTGACCGCGTAATCAGATTTAACCAGACTGTTACCTGCTTATACCCGCCGCCATGTCTTCGAGCCTTCTTATCCTCTCTTCCATCGGCGGATGCGTGCTGAAGAGCGAAGCCATCGCCTTCCCCGAGAGGGGGCTTGCTATGAACATGTGAGAGGTGCTGTCGGCCACCTGGTCGCTCACCCTGAGGGGAATTCTTTCGGTATAGGCCCCGAGCTTCCTGAGGGCGTTCGCGAGCGATATCGGGTTCCCCGAGATTTCGGCCCCGCCCTTGTCGGCGCCGTATTCCCTCGTCCTCGATATGGCCAGCCTTACTACCGTGGCCGCGAGCGGCGCAACTATCGCCATCACCAAAAGGCCGAGCGGGTTTCCGCCCCTCTCGTCCCTTCCGCCGCCTCCGCCGCCGAATATGGCCGCGAACTGCGCCATGTAGGCGAGGTAGGTTATGGCCGTCGCTATCGTCGCCGCGATCGAGCTAATGAGTATGTCGCGGTTCTTTATGTGGGCCAGCTCGTGCGCGAGCACACCTCTCAGCTCCTCGCGGCTTAGGAGCTTCATTATGCCCGCCGTGACGGCTACTGCGCCGTGCTGCGGGTCCCTGCCCGTCGCGAAGGCGTTCGGCTGCTCCTGCGGGGTGATGTATACCTTCGGCATCGGGAGCCCCGCCCGCTGGGCAAGGTCCTGCACGTCGTTGTAAAGCTCAGGCGCGTCCTGCGCCGTGACTTCCTTCGCCTGGTAGAGCTTGAGGACAATCTTGTCGCTCCACCAGTAGCTGACGAAGTTCATCACGAGCGCGATTCCGAAAGCGATGAAAAGACCGCTCTTGCCGCCGACCGCGCCGCCTATAAACATCAAGATCGCGGACAGGACCGCAAGCAAAATCAGGCTTTTAAGCGTATTCATGTTCTTTTCTCCCTGTGTCGTAAATTCTATAATAAAAACGCCGGATTGTCCTGCTCCATGAGACTTGCGCCCGGCGCCCGGCCGCGCAACTCTCCCCTCGAATAGTGATATAATGAAAATAATGATTCGCGGCGTGATTTCAAGTATGAATTGCGCATGTGCACGTAATGCCGGGAGGATGGGATGGATATACCGATGATGTGGCGGCTGGTCGGCGCGTTCATAAACGTCACCGTCCTCACGCGCGCCGGGCACTTCGTCCTCAGGAGATGGATACCGGATTCCGTGCACAGGGCCCTCGTCGTAACGGGCGCCGTGGCCGTCATAGATTTCATAGGCATGTGGATCATGTTCAAGAGCGCGCTCCTCGGCCTTCACTACACCTTCTTCTATTACCTGCCGCTCCTCGTAATGTGGCTCCTAAAGGACATGCTCGACGCGTCGAGGGAGAGGCGGAGGGCCTGAGCCCGTGCAAGCTCCCGATGAATGAACCCTCAGTCAAAAAGAGGCAGATAGAAACCCTCCTCTCCCTCTACGACGATTTTCTTCTGACGCTTGCCGATTCCCTCGGCGGGGCGGACTATGGGAAGGTCAGGGAGGAGGCGTCCCAAATTCTCGACAGAACGCTTACGACTAAAGAGCTTTCCGCCATGCTCGCAATAGAGGGGAGCCTCAAAGACAGGTTCCCGGGAGTCAGGAACCGTATAAAGGAGCTTTTAAAAGCCGAGATCGCCCGGGCGCTCGGTGAAAAGAAGGAATGAATCGGCCCTACTCCGGCCATTTTGACATCGCACCCTTTCTTTAATAGAATTTCATCTGCCGATTGAGGCATATTTTTCACGCAAGGGGGGCTCGCTTTGACACAGAAAGGAGTAGTAATGAAGACTAATTTCGAGGGTGTAAATCCGCCGCGAAGGGGTAAGGTGCGCGACATTTACGACCTCGGGGACAAGCTTTTGATAGTCGTAACGGACAGGGTTTCCGCCTTCGACGTTGTGCTTCCGGAGGGGATACCGGGAAAGGGCAGGGTGCTGAACCAGATTTCGAAATACTGGTTCGGGGAAACGGAAGACATAATCCCGAACCACGTGATCTCGACAGAAGTGAAGGATTATCCGAAAGAGTTTCAGAAGCACGCAGAAGAGCTCGAAGGGAGGAGCATGCTCGTTAAAAAGACGAAGCCCCTTCCTGTAGAATGCATCGTGCGGGGCTATATCACGGGCTCCGGCTGGAAGGAATACCAGAAGTCGCGCTCTGTCTGCGGCATCCCGCTTCCTGAAGGTCTTGTGGAATCTTCGCGGCTCGACGATCCTATATTCACCCCTTCGACCAAGGCCGAGGAAGGCGCCCACGACGAGAACATCACCTTCGAGCAGGCGGCCGGGCTTATAGGCGAGGAGATGGCGAACAAGGTGAGGGACGTCAGCATCGCCCTTTATTCACGCGCGCGAGAGATGGCTGAGAAGAAAGGCATAATCATCGCCGATACAAAGTTCGAGTTCGGGCTCGGGGACAAGGGAGAATTGGTGCTCATAGACGAGGCGCTGACGCCGGATTCGTCCCGGTTCTGGCCGATGTCCGAATACAAGCCCGGGGGCTCCCAGCCGAGCTTCGACAAGCAGTTCGTGAGAGATTATCTCGAATCGATAAAGTGGGACAAGAATCCGCCCGCGCCGTCGCTGCCCGACGAAATAATAGAGAAGTCGGCCGAAAAGTACAACGAGGCGCTGACGAGGCTCGCCGGTTAACGGCTTTACCTCGATCGTCCCGCCGGAACAGGATGAAAACCGTAAGCATACTCGGCTGCGGATGGCTCGGCCTTCCGCTTGCCGAATATCTTTTGGGGAAGGGCTACGCGGTGAAAGGCTCGACCCGCACCCCTGAGACGCTCGACGCGCTCGAGGCCGCGGGCATAGAGCCTTACTATCTCTCCCTCGATCCGGAGCTCTCGGGCGGAGACGGCCTGGATAGTTTTTTCGAAAGCGAGGTACTCGTAATAAATTTCCCTCCCGAAAGGAGGGACGATATAGTCGATTTCCACACGGCCCAGGTACGCTCCCTCATCGCCCGGATAGAGAAATCCCCCGTGAAAAATGTCGTATTCGTAAGCTCGACCTCCGTGTACCCGGAGTTAGGGAGGGACGTCTTCGAGGACGAAGAAGCGCCGCCCGAAAAGGCCTCGGGGAAGGCGCTCGTCATAGCCGAGCGGCTTCTCCTCGATAATCCGGCGTTTCAGACAACAGTGCTGAGGTTTGGCGGGCTCATTGGGTACGACAGAAAGCCCGGGCGGTTTATCTCGGGGAGAAAGGGGCTTACGGGAGGGGACTCGCCCGTCAACCTCATACACAGGGACGACTGCATTTTAATAATAGAGAGGATCGTCGAAAAAGGGATTTACGGCGAAATCTTCAATGCCTGCGCTGACTTGCACCCGAAAAGAAGTGACTACTACACCGCCCAGGCCCTTAGAATCGGCGTTCCGCCCCCGGTATTCGAGAAAGGGGGCGAAGCGGGGTTCAAGATCGTGAGAAGCGGCAAGCTTAAAAGGCTCCTCGGGTACGAGTTCAAGCACCCGGACCCGTCCCTCATCGACTGACGGGTGAATACCCGCGCGCTCGGCGGCGGCCTTTGGAATCAGCCTCCTTTCTGTTATAATTACTAACGATAGGGGTAACGAGATACGCCAATCCGCTGAAAGAACGATTAGCAGTACGCCGTATAAAAAATCTCCAAGCACAGTGTTTTCTGGGCAATGCCCGTCTTATGGCTTTTCCGAGTTTAAAAACCCATATGAGATTTTATTTAAAGCGTGAGATATTCGTTGGGATTTGAAAATATCCGCGGCCGGTGCTGTCCGCCGCCTCACAGGGGGGTATTCTCATAAAATGCAGGAAACTATATCGTCTGGGAACGGCGGAAACGGTGTCGTGAGGGACCTCGAATTCGGGGACAACAACCTCGTGAAGGAGCTTTACGGGGAGCAGAGCGAAAACCTCAAGGAAGTCGAGAACAGGTACGGGATAAGGGTCCACGCGAGGGGCGGCAAGCTGAGCCTAGAGGGCGACTCTCCCCGCGTCGATTCGGCCTACAGGTTCTTCAAGGAGCTTTACGGCCTCCTCGAAAAGGGCTATGTCCTCGACCCGGCCGACATAGAGCTTGCCGCGAGAGTGATTGACGAAGGCAAGATAAGGCTCGAAGATATATTCCTCGATACCGTCTGCGTTTCGACTAGAAAGAAGATAATCGCCCCGAAGAGCATCACCCAGAAGCTATACATCGAATCCATAAGAAAGCACGACATAGTTTTCGGCATAGGCCCCGCCGGGACGGGAAAGACCTACCTCGCCATGGCGATGGCCGTTTCGGCCTTCGTGAATAAAGAGGTGAACAGGATAGTCCTCACGCGGCCCGCTGTCGAAGCAGGGGAAAAGCTCGGATTCCTTCCGGGCGATTTGTCGCAGAAGGTCGACCCGTATCTCCGTCCCCTTCTCGACGCGCTCTACGACATGATGGATTACGACAAGGCCTCCCGCCTCCTCGAGAAAGGGGCCTTCGAAATCGCCCCGCTCGCGTTCATGAGGGGAAGGACTCTCAACGACGCGTTCGTCATACTCGACGAGGCCCAGAACACGACCTCAATGCAGATGAAGATGTTCCTCACGAGGCTCGGATACAATTCGAAGGCAGTAATAACCGGTGACACGACACAGGTCGACCTCGCGGCCAGCGAAAAGTCGGGCCTTCTCGAAGCCGAGGCCCTCATAAGGAACATAGAGGGCATATCCTTCGTCTATTTCTCGAAGAATGACGTGGTAAGGCACCC
>CAZPHQ010000032.1:0-31756 GCA_964586675.1 uncultured Spirochaetia bacterium
GAAAGCCGCCCAGCGTGAGTTCAACGGCGAACGTAGGCGCGGCCATAGTCAGAGCCAATAAAAACATAAAAAGCCATTTGGCTTTACTCATCTCTCCTTACCTCCTTTGATTTAGTTTTAAAGTTCTGAGCTTACTTTATATAAATCGCATAATTTTGTCAAGGGGTTTTTTGTCCCTCCCTTGTGCTGGCTTTCTTCATCTTCTCTCCGATTTAGACATTCTATCACACTTTGTTTAAAAATCCAGCTCAAATTTGTGAAAATCGCAAAATTCTCTATACCAGCATTACGATTATACAACATCTTTAATGTAAACACTACAAGTCTTTTAAAGCCGCCGGGGACAAATGCCGGCTTAACCGCAAATTGATGCGGGCTTAACAATAGAGTTATAGGATATAAACCATATGAAGATACTAATAATGTCGGATATACACGCAAACTGGTACGCAACCGAGGCCGTGCTGGCCCGGGAGAGCTACGACGCCCTCATTTTTCTGGGTGACGTAGTGGATTTCGGCCCCGACCCGCGAAGGTGCATCGAGTTTCTCATGAAGTCCTCGAAGATGCGCTTCTGGGGGGTCAGGGGCGAGCACGACCACGCCATGGCCTTCGGAACCGGCTCTTCCCCCGGAGGGGAGATGGAAAGGATATCGAACGTATCGAGGGAATGGGGTGAGGGGATTCTGTCGAGCGGGGAGGTGGGATTCCTGAGAAGGCTGCCCCTTGAAGACAGGATTCGTCTCGACGGCATGGACTTCGAGCTCGCTCACTGTCACAACCCCGACGCACTTCCGATCCCGGGGCACGGGGCGGAGAGAACGGCGCATGTCTCCTGCCGGAAGTTCATACTGGTCGGCCACTCCCACAAACCTTATATAAGAAGCTACGGTGATACGGTGCTTCTCAACCCGGGCTCCGTCGGGCAGCCGAGGGACAACGACCCCCGCGCCTCCTATGCAGTAATCGAAGACGGCGAGGCTTCCATAAGGCGGGTTGAGTACGATATAGAGAAAACTGTCAGGAACCTCGAGATGAGCAGGATACCCTACGAGGTCAAGGGCCGGCTGATATCGATCCTGCTCTCCGGCGCCGCGGCCGGGTAGTCCGAAAACATTTCCTTCCTTTCTTTTTGCCCTCTTTCTTCACTCTCTTTCACCACTCCTTTTTCACCCCGGATTTAATCCCTCCCGAACTGCACCGGGATTTTCTGTCCTTCGGCTCACTGTAATTCACCACGCATAGTAATTCAGGGCGGCCCGCCCGTCATCGATCAATATATAAAGGGTTCGCAGATATGTAAGAGAATGGGATTGCATAAAAAACCCGCTGCCGGAGGCTGACTCTCGGCAGCGGGTTTTGGAGGTCTCGGACTGAACTAAAGGGAGATGAGATCTATTTTGTCATTATTCGTTAACTATCAGCGCCCGGCCGGATTAGAAATTGGCCTGTACCTGAGCCCTGACTATATTCTCGTCCACATCGGATTCGCCCCTCGTGAATTCGTTCCTTATGAAGGAATAGTTGAGCTGGATCTTCCACCTGTGGTCGTTGGAAATGTAATAGTTAAGCGCGGGGGTTATTTCCCACTGCTTGCTCGTAACGCTTACGTCCGGAGGCACGACTCCCGAGTTCGTATCGTAATCGATAAAGGCATAACGGGCTGCGAGCTCCACTGTTTTCGGCATCAGGAAAACGCCGGCCTGAACCCTGAAACCCTGGTCGTAAGCCGTATCCTGCGGGCCGGTATCAGGAGCGAGCCACCTGCCGTCGTATTCACCCTCTATGTTGAACCAGGGCATTTTGAAGCTTATGTCGCCGGTTATCTGGGTGAAGTCGGACTGCGGGAAGCCGAGCTCGGCTATCCTCGCACAGGAGCCGCCGTTCGGGGTCTTTCTTTCGCAGTTCAGCCCCGGCAGGGTGGATCCGCCGATACCGACTACAAAAATGGGGGACTTGGCGAAGTTCGGAACGAGCTCGTAAGCCTTTCCGGTACCGAATGTGCTGTTCGGGCTGAACTTGAAGTCGTCGCCGCCCAGACCGAGCTGAACCCTGCCGACGTAAAGAAGGTTCGAGTCGACGCTCGTGCCGTTTATGCCGTCGCCGTTAAACACGCCGATTCCATATGCGACGTTGTTGTTCGACCCAAGTCCGCCGGTGATAGCAAAACCGCGGTCCCTTTCAAGCGAAAACTGATCGTTTACAATCGACCTTTCCACGAACTGAAGGGCTGACGAGGAATTCAGCTCTTCCCTGTTGAAGGGCACTTTCCACTGACCGATCCTCGGGGCGAATTCCTTTACGTACGCCGCCGTGAAGTACATATCCTTCATCATCGAGCTGCTCGACGGATCTATCATGAAAGTGTAGTAAAACCATGGCATGAATGCGTATCCATCCCATTTTAATTCGAGCCTTCTCAGCCTGAAGTTGGTAGATACAAGCTCATCGTCTGTGTCGTTCACAATAGTCTGTATCTGTGCCATAATGCTGAATTTCATCTTGAACTTGAACCCCTTCTCATCCTCGGACTGTAATACGAACCCCTTGTCGTACTCCGCCAGAAACTTGTTATACCACGCGTCTTCCGACTCTACCTGTTTCTGATTGATTTGAGAAAGCGCCTGATCCGACTGCTGCTGCGCATTCTGCAGGGTCTGTATCTGCTGCTGGAGCTGCTGGATCTGCTGCTGGTTCTGCATCTGTAACTGCCGCACCTGCTCCTCTAATTGCTGAATTTGTTGATTCGTCGACTGCCCCTTTGCTATTGTGCCTGAAAGCGGCAGGATCATAACCGCGATCAATAGCAGTTTCAGTAACGTTTTCATCTCGCACTTCCTCCTTTACAAGAATTTGGACTATCAAGATAAAGAGGCAGGGTTAATATGATGTGAAATCGATGTTAAGATACGGTTAACGACCCGAATGGGCATTGAAGGGCAGACGTTATTGTTTATTCTAAAGGTAAATTTCCTTTATACTTGATATAGGTTAAGGGTGTATGACTGAAAAACTGATAACCGTAGTAGACGACGAAGAGGATATAGTCAAGCTCGTAGGCCACCATCTGAAAAGAGAGGGGTTTCAGGTCAAGGAGTTTCACAACGGCAGGGATTTCCTGTCTTACGTGAACTCCGTCGTCCCGGACCTCGCCGTCCTCGACATAATGCTTCCGGGCATAGACGGCCTCGAGATATGCAGGATTCTCAAAAACAAGACGAGCACAGCCTCGGTGCCGATAATAATGCTCACGGCCAAGGCCTCGGAAGCCGACGTCGTAGTGGGGCTCGAGCTCGGGGCGGACGATTATATAGTCAAGCCCTTCAGCCCGAGGGAGCTTGTCGCCCGGGTCAAGACTGTTCTCAGGAGAACGAGCGCGAGGGATTCCGAGGACGACGAGATAAGGATAGGCCCCCTGTCCATAAACACCGAGAAGTACGAAGTATCCGTAGATAACGAAAAGGTCATCCTGACCACTACGGAATTCAAAATACTCGAAGTCCTCGCGAGCGGTAAGGGCAGGGTCTTCACAAGGGACCAGCTTTTAAAGAAAAAGAGGCTCTGGGGCGACGACAAGCTGGTGTACGACAGGACCATAGACGTTCATATAAAAAACCTCAGGGAAAAGCTCGGCGCGGCGGGTAACCTTATAAAAACTGTTAGAAGCATCGGTTACAAACTCGAAGAGTAGGCGGCTATTGAGCATATTCTGGAAACAGTTTTTTTCCTCCGTTTTAATAACCCTAATCATACTCTCCCTCTTTGTGTTCTTCGCCGTCCGCGAGCTCAGAAGCTACGACGAATCGGTCACCGGCGAAATGCTCCTGGCTTCCGCCAACGCCGTCGGGGAAACCCTGAGACCGGCCCTCGAAGGGGGGAGACCCAGCGACGTGGACTCGCTCTTAAAGAAGCTCGGCGCCAAATCCGATATGAGAATAACCGTCATAGACAGGAACGGGAATGCCCTCGGGGATTCCCACAAGATACCCCGCGCAGCCGGGACGTATTCCGACAGCCCGGAGGTAAAAGAGGCATTATCCGGGGAGGTCGGCAAGGGCCGGCGGTACAGCAGCGAGCTCGAAAGCGAGATGTACTACCTGGCCGTGCCTGTGAAGGATGGCTCGGGGAATATCATAGCCGCCGTCAGGACGGCGCTTCCGCTGGGCTCTCTTCAGGGCGACCCCGCTGCGCCCGAGAAACACGTCGTCTACATCGCCGCGCTTCTGGCGGTGCTCTCGGCGCTTCTCTTCTTTATAGTCACCAAAAAGATAACGAGCCCCCTGTTGGGGATCATAAGCATCTCCGAGGAGCTGGCCAGGGGGAATCTCGACGTCACCATACCCGCCGCAAGCGAGGGCGGCGAAGCCTCCCGCATAAAGGGCGCGCTCGACAAGATGGCCCGGAACCTGAGCAGGCTCTTCAAGGAGGTCTCGCGCGAGAAGAATCAGCTTAAGGCGGTTCTCGGCGCGATGAGCGAGGGCGTCATGGTTCTATCGAGCGACGGCAAGGTCGTCATAACGAACAACGCCCTCAGGAACATGTTCAACCTCAAGGAAGAGCCGGGCAGAAAGCCCTTCTGGGAGATAATACGTAACCGCGAGCTCACGAGGCTCGTCGAAGGGGTCCTCGAAAGGAGGACGCCCGACAGTAAGGAGATATTCTATCTCTACCCCGACGAGAGGCACTATTTCGTAAACGTCATACCGCTCGATTCCCCCGACCGCGAGATAATAGTGGTCATGTTCGACATCACGGACTTCAAGAGGCTCGAAAAGATAAAGGCCGATTTCATAGCCAACGTCTCCCACGAGCTCAGGACGCCGCTCACCGCCATAAAGGGATACACCGAGACCCTCGAAGAAGAGGCCTACGAAAGCCCCGAGGACAGGGTGCACTTCCTCGGGATCATAAAGCGCCACACCGACAGGCTCATCAATATCGTATCCGACCTCCTCGTTCTGTCCGAAGTGGAGAGCAGGGATACCGCCTTCGGGGACGCGGCCATCGCAGAAGTCGAGGAGATAAACCTGAACGAGGTGATAAAATCCTCGCTCGAAGCGCTCCGGTCGGCCGCCGCCGAAAAAGACCTCGACGTGTCGTTCGCTACCGACAACGGCGCGCACAGGATAAAAGCCAGCAGGTTTTTACTAGAGCAGATGTTCATCAATCTCATAGACAACGCCGTCAAATACACCCCCGACAGCGGAAAGATAGCCATCAGGATATCGTCCTCCGCCGGCGGGGCCGTGCTGACGGAGATCGAGGACACGGGGATAGGCATACCGAAGGAGCATCTCCCAAGGATATTCGAGAGGTTCTACAGGGTCGACAAGACGCGGTCCCGGAATCTCGGCGGGACGGGGCTCGGCCTCAGCATCGTGAAACACGTAGTGATAATGCATGGCGGGAAAATCGACGTTCACAGCGAGGAGGGGAAGGGAAGCAGGTTCAGCATAAGCCTTCCATACAGCTATCATCCGCCCCTAAGCGACCACGCCCCGTATAGTAAAGTATGAATTCCGAAAAATCCGGCGCGGTACCGAAACAGGTTCGCGAAACGGGCTGCGGCAGGGCGGCAGAGAGTATTACTTGCCCGGGTCGCCCACCGGATAAGAGCCGAGCACTTTGAGAGAAACGCTTCTCCCCGCTAGTCTTTCCAGGAGTTTTTCGATCGTCTTTTCGGCCCTGTGGCCCTTGAAATCGACGAAGAAGAGATACTCCCAGGGGTTCTCCTTCGACGGCCTCGATTCTATCTTGGTAAGATTGACGCCGGCCTCGGCGAACGGCTGGAAGAAGACTTTCTGGAGCTCGCCGGGCTTGTCTTTAAGCGAGAAGACGATAGACGTCCTGTCGTCGCCGGAAGGCTGGCTCGCCTGACGGCCTATCACGAAAAAACGGGTTGTGTTGGTCTTACTGTCCTCGATGTTCTTCCCGAGAACGTTGAGCTTGTAAATCGAGGCCGAGTGTCGGCTTGCGACGGCGCCGATTTCCCTGCTCCTCGACGCGAGCCTCGCGGCGTCCGTCGTGCTCGCGGTTTCTCTTATCTTGGCGTGCGGAAGTTTTTTACTTATCCACTTCTTCGACTGCGCAAGCGGCTGGGGATGAGACGCCACGACCCGGACCTCGCTCAGGGAGCCCGACTTCGAAAGGAGAAAGAGGTTTATCCTTTCGAACAGCTCGGCCGAAACCGTGAGGCTAGAAGCCGAAAGGAGGTCGAGCACTCTCCCTATGGAGCCTTCGTTCGAATTCTCCACAGGCACTACGCCGAGGGTCGACCTTCCCGTTTCGACCTCGTCGAATATCTCCTCGAAGCTCTCCGCCGGGACGAGCTCGGCGGAGCCGCCGAACTCGTTATACGCGGCCTGGTAGGAGAAGCTCCCCTCCGGGCCGAGGTACGAAACCCTGAGCGGGTACTGAAGGGCGCGGCAGGCGGAGATTATCTCCCTGTAAACGCCGAGCACTGAATCGTCCGAAAGGGGGCCTTTATTGAGCTCCCTCAGCTTTTTTTCTATCTCCTTTTCCCTTTTCGGATCGTAAACCCCGACGAAGTTTTCCTTCTTGTGCTCCCCTATGCCGAGAACGACCTCGGCGCGCCTGTTAAGGAGCGAGAGTATCTCGGAGTCGAGATCGTCTATCTTTTTTCTTAATTTACGGAGATCTTCAGAGGAGCCCATTATCGATCGGTTAACGCGGTCTGATGAGAATGATAGCGAGAGTAAAAATATATGTCAACAAGTCCTTCTCCGTATTTAAATGAAGACCGGCCCGAGGCAAGACCGGATACGCTAGAGCTCCCTCTGGACGACGTCCGAATCCATGAGCGCGGCCTTCTCGATAACGGAATTTCTGACGAATATCGGCGATTCCATGCGTGCGGCGAGGGCCAGGGCGTCGCTCGGGCGCGCGTCGATGCGCGAGAGCTTCCCGCCGACCGACATTTCTATCTGTGCGTAATAGACCTGGTCTCTCACATCGGTGATCACTATCCTTTTCACTTCGGCGTCGAGGGACCTCACCATGGCGGCCACCATGTCGTATGTGAGCGGCCGGGGCGGGACTTCACCCGAGAGGCCTATCTCTATGGACCTCGCTTCGCAGAGGCCGATCCATATCGGAAGCAGCGTCTCTTTTTTACTGTTCGCCAGGAGCACGACGGGCGACTGCGTCAGCTGGTCGAAGCCGAGGCCCCGTATCTCCATCTCCTGCTCGGGCTCCGGCTTCTTCTCCGCGCGGAGCGGCAGTGTGAGGGCGAAGCACAGAACGATCAAAAACGAAGCGCCTGCAATCAAACCCCTTATTCGCATGGTGGTCACCTCCTCGCAAAAGAATAGCACAAAGCCCCTTCATAGAGGAAATCCCGGTGGGGTAAATCGCACAGCTGCAAAACGGAAACGTTATAAAGGGCTGCGATCGAGGGTCAGGAAAATCGGTGGAGCGGCGTTTGGGACAGGCGGCGAAATTCTTCAGCGGCGCTACTTCTCCCCGATCATGTAACGGCAGCCCGAAGGGCCCACGACGGCCGAATGGACGGCGCCCGCGGGCACGTCGAATCTTTCCCCCGGCCCGAAGGTCGCCGTTTCTCCCTCGCTCGTAATCTTTATCTCGCCTTCGAGCACTATGTGGGCGGTGACGCCCCCGTGCGTGTGGTCGGGGTAGCGGGCTCCAGGGCGGTCCGTGTGGACGAATATTCCTGAGAAACCCTCTGAGAGAAGCTTCTTTTCAAGCTCTTTTTCGTTCATGAGAGGGACTCCGTTCGAAAGCGGATGGGTTTGACAGGCAGGATCAGAACCTGGTTATTGAGCCCTTTTCGAATCTCGGGTTCGCGACGGTGCCGAGTATCTTCCCGCCGAGGCTGCCGTCTCTACGGGTCGCGAGATAAGGCGCGAGGAGCCCCTTATACTTCGCCATCTGGCCGCCCTTCATCTGAAGGCTGTAGCCGATGTCTATGACACCCCCGTTCGGTATATCCCAGAGAAGGGGCGTCGTGCCGGTTATGTCGAGGTCTATATCGGCGCCGGCGATCTTGAACTGGTCTATTTTGGTTATGTCGCCGTCGACCGTGCCCTTGAACATCGACGTAAGGTCCGTCAGGTTAGGGAGCGTGATCCCCTTCAGCTTCATGTTTTCGAGCGCGAGCCCGTTTATTTTGAACTCGATCTCGCCCTTGGCCGGGGGCGTCATGACGAGATTGATACGGCCGTCCATCACGCCGCCGAGGCTGAGGGACTTTTCGGCTTCACTCGAAAAGAGGGACGGCACGGAGTTGATTCTCACGCTCTTTAGCGTGGCGTCGAGCTCGCTCACGCGGCCCGTCGTTTTATTTATCCTGATGCTCCCGCTTATCTCGCCGCCCCAGAGCTTCGCGGTAAAGGGCACCTTCGGGTTTTCAGAGAAAACCGAAAGGGGCGACGGGCTTAAATCGAGGCTGTCGAGCTCTAAAAAAAGGGCGTTCGATTTGAAGAGCTTCACCCCCTCCATGTTCACATTCAAAAGGGGGGACACGCTCACTTTCTGGATGTCGGCCTTGTAGGGTGTATTGCTTTCTATCTCGGCGATTATGCGCTTTTTTATTATGTCGCCCGGAAAGGTCATGAATAAAAAGAGCGTGAATACGAGCAGGAAGAAGAGCGTATACGATACGGGTTTTATGTGTTTATATTTTTTCAGCTTTTCTTTCATTTCAGGTTACCTCTTTAAACCGGAACGTGGAGACCCTGAGCTTGACGGTCATGGAATCGGACTTGTCGAATTTCGTGCTCAGGTTAAGGTTCGACACTTTAAGAAACGACGGCGCGTTCTGGATTTTGTAGAGCACGTCCACAAGGTCCTTGAGCGACATGTTCTTGAGCTCGACGTCTATGCTCCTCTCCTCGTAAAAATCCTCGGATGTCGACGTCCTTAAGTTTACGTCCCTTATGGAAAAATTCTTCCTGTCGAGATTTTCCGAAAGGAGTATCTGCTCGACGATAGATATCAGGGGCTCGTCCTCTTCCTTTATCTTGCTCGAAAGGACGTCGATCTTTTTCTCTGACTCCTCGTATTCGGTCTTGAGCTCCTGAACCCTCTCGAGCTCGGATTCGAGCTGTAAAACCCTTTTCTCGAGCCTGTCCGTGCCCGAGGAAATCGAGTGAAAGATGAGATAGAAAATGAGAAGGACGAGGCCCGAGGCCCCGATTACGAGGGCCCTCCTGTCGCGCTCCGTCGAGGATATCCTCGTCAGTTTTTCGCGAACGGTGGCAACAGTCTTCCTGATGTTCCCGGTTAAAGAGCTTAATTCCATCTATTATGTCTCACGCTTCAGGACGAGCGATATTTCGAACTTCGTCTTCCCGTCCACAGCGTTCCCCGTCTGATTCCTGGTTACGGATTCGAATTTCCCGGACTTGGTGAGCGCCTCCTCTATCTCGGCCACTTCCTGGTACGAATCGCATATCCCCTGCACCTTTACGCCGTTATTTCCTTCAAATTTTACATCGTTCACACTGAGGTCCATGCCGGGCGGGAGGCTGTCCGAAAGGCTTCTCAGTATCTCGAGCGGTGTGCTCGCCCCTTCGACGCCCTCTATCATGCTGAGCCTTTCCCTGACCTTCGCCACTTCCGACTGCATGTACTCGGCCGGACGCGGGATCGTCTGAACGTTGGGGAATGCTTCCCTGACCTCCTCCGCCACGCGCGCCTCGAGCGTGCTTACCTGACCCTTAAGCTCGTAGTATCTGGAAGTCATGTTGTATATGAGTAAAGCGACTAGAATCACGAACAGGACGGCCGGAGTCATGAACACCTTCCGGAGCTCCCTGTCGGCGCCCTGGTATTTGAACTGGTCTTTTCTGAAATTGAGATAGCCGCCCCTGTAGGAGCTGCCGTAAAGCGCGAGCGCGTAGGCCTTGGCGTAGAGCGGCGAGTTGTCGACGCCGAGGTCGGGGATGAAGAGTTTTTTCACGTCCCTCCCGAGCTCCTTTTTCAAAAGCTCGGTGAGCCCCTGAATACGCGACATCGACCCCGAAACGAGGACCGTCTTAACCCTGTCCTTAGTCTCGCTCTCGAAGAACTGTACTGTCTTTTTAATCTCGCTAACGACCGGGGAAAGCGCCTCTTTCATGGCAGGGTTTTCGGCGCTGGGGGGGCTGCCCTTCGAAAATCCGAACTTGTCCTCTTCGCCCCCGGCGTCAGGTTCCCCGAGATTCCGCATGAAGAGCCCTATAGCCCTCGTCGAGGACCTTCCGCGCCTGAACCCCGAATCGTCGAAGAGCGTAAAGCTGATCTCACGCTCGCCGATATCGACCAGGACGAGCGGCCTCTGCCCTTCGACTATGTCCGCCAAGGAGCCGAAAGCGGCGGGTGTATAGGTCAGAATCTTGGGGTCTATGCCCTCGTCGTTAAGGTATTTGAGAATCCCTTCCACGTCCTCCTTTTCGAAGACGCAGACGAGGGCCTCTCCGCCTGTGGCGTTCTTAATAAGATGATATGTGTGTATCTTTTCCTGGGGCTCGAACGTCGAGATGTTTTCGAGCTCGAATTCGTAGACCTGGTCAATTTTCTTCGGGTCCGAAAAGGGAAATTTCACGACCCTCACGGATACCGGGTCGTCCGTTAGAGAGACCGCTACGTCGCCCCTTGGAAGGGAGTATTCCTTAAATATGTTACCAATGGAGTTTTCCCCGTCACCGGAAGGAGCGGCGCCGATTTCGGCGCGTATGGTCTGAAGGAGCTGGACCTCTCTCAATCCCCTGTTAATTAAGGCAATCCTGACTTCCTTCTTCCCTATGTCGAGTCCTGCAAATCTTCCGTACATGTTTAAGTAAATTACTTAATCCACCGCTTTAAATTTAAAGTAAGGCCCTTTTAAAGTCAAATAAATTTTACGACCACCTCGCCCTCGCCACAGTCAGAACGCTAACCCTGGAAGCGCCGGCCTTTAAAAGCGCGCGTGCGCACTCGTCGGACGTAGAGCCCGTCGTGAAAACATCGTCCACCACGAGAACGGATTTCCCAGAAAACGCCCCCGGATCCGCGACCGAGAACACCCCTTTTACGTTTCTCCGCCTCTCGTCCTCCTTTTCTATCTCGAACTGCGGCCTCGTGTCCCTTATCTTCCGGAGGCCGAGGAGGTCGTGCCTGACGCCGATCCTCTTTCCGAGATTTACTGCCAGGACGGCCGACTGGTTATATTCCCTCGACCGGAGCTTCTTTATGTGTATTGGAACGGGTACGATCACGTCGAGCTCGGCAGGGTCGTAAGGCATGTTATCCGCGAGGAGCCCGGATAAAAAACCGCCGTGACCGAGCTTTCCCCTGTATTTAAACTCGTAGATTATGTCTATAAGTTTACCGTCATAGAGGGCTATGGAGCGGGATTTCGAAAAACTGAAAGGTTCAGTGATGCACCTGCCGCAGAGATGCCCCCCGTCTCCGCCGTCGCCCTTGTAAAACCCGAACGGGATACCGCACGAGGCGCACGAGGCCAGACCGCTTATGAGGGTTATTCCGGAGACGCACTCCGCGCAGAGTCTCTCTTTCTTCCCGATCGGGGAGCCGCACGCAAGGCACGTCTCTGGAAAGATGAGCTCTAGCATTCCGGCGTCCTCAATAAAAAGGATACGGCAGAGGGGCGCCCGGCCGAGCGTCCGGAAAATATTTTTGCGTTTGCTGAAAAGCTCACCGGGGGACACACCATTAAACGAAGGCTCTCAACACCACCCGCCGCCCATGCCGGGCATGCATCAGACCCTCATAGGCATTATGACGGAGAGATATATCTCGTCGCCCTCCGGCCTCAGCACCGCGGGGCTGAGCTCGTCTATGAGGCCCATCTGGACTTTTTCCTCGGATATCACTTCGAGAACGTCCATGAGATATCTCGAATTGAATCCGAGCTCCATGGGATCGCCCGAGTATTCGACCTGCACCTTCTCCTTTGCCTCTCCGACTTCGGGCGATATGGAGATGAGTGTCATACCGTCCTTGCCTATGACGAACTTGACGCTTCTCGTCTTCTCCGAAGAGAGGATCGAAACGCGCTTCAGCGCGCTCAGGAATTCCCCCTTTTTGAGCGTGAGCGTCGCCTTCGTCACCTCGGGCGTCACCTGCCTGTAGTCGGGGAAGTCGGCGTCGATCAGCCTGGCTATGAGAACTATATCCTCGCCCTCGGCCATGAAGAAGCTGTCTCCGACCCCTATCCTCACCTTATCCGTGAGCTTGAGCACCTTTCTCAGCTCGGCGACGCCCTTTTTCGGAACGACGAACCCCTTTTCGAATTTCACCCTGCTGTCTATGTTCTTCTCGACGAGCGAAAGCCTGTGCCCGTCCGTCGATACGAGCCTGAGGCTCTTGCTCCCGGCCTCTTCGAAATATATACCGGCAAGATTGCGCCTGAGCTCGTCCGGAGAGACGGCGAATATCGTCTTCGAAATCATCTCCTCTAAGAGCGAGCTTTCGACAGAGAAGAGATGATCCGAGTGAAGCTCGGGTATTATCGGAAAATCGTCGCTCGGAAGACCTGCTATCTTGAAGACCGCCGAAGAGGCCCTTATCTCTATCCAGTGGTTACCTATCTCCTCGACCTCTATGTCTCCGCCTTCGAGCTCCTTTACGATCTCGTAGAGCTTTCTCGCGGGCACGGCGAGCGAGCCTTCCTTTAAAACCTCGGCCGTCGACCAGGTGCTCATCGTCGTTTCGAGGTCGGTCGCGGAAATCTCTATCCTGTTTTTAGCTACGCCCAGGAGGACATGCGACAGCACGGGCATCGTGGCCCGTCTCTCGGAAATCCCCTGGACGAGACCGAGCTTTACTGCGAAGTCTTCTACGCGGGTCTTGAATTTCATGGCATCTACTCCTGCTGTTTTTTAACACCTTACTATAATTTAATAGAAGTAGTAATAGTAGGGCCTGTTAGAATGTGAAAATCTATCCCAGCCGGCTTTAAATACAAGATTTTTAGTGTTTGTAACCCTGTTGACTAAAAGGTCGGGTTATCAACATTCATCCACAGGAACGAGGCAAAAACCTAAATCCGGTTTTTATCCACATTTTAATTCACAGGCTTCTCCACCACCTATCTATCCTGAGGTGAGGCCCTCTATCCTTCTGCAAAGCGCCTTGACGGCGTTTTCGAGCGCGGGGTCTTTCCCGAGGCTGCTCTCTATTTTTTTGACAGCGTGTATGACTGTCGAATGGTCCTTTCCGCCGAACTTCTCGCCTATCTCGGGATATGAAGCCCCGGTGTATCTCCTTGCGAGATACATCGCTATCTGCCTCGGAACGGAGATGTTCTTCTGCTTCTTCGCCGATTTTAAATCCTGGAGCCTGAGGCCGTGGTAGCCGGCCACTTCCTTTTGTATGCTCTCGATGCTGAGGAACTTTCTGTCGTGCTGCTTCAGGATGTTCTTGAGCACTTCCTTCGCGAGGTCGAGAGATATCTCGGTCTTGAGGAGCTTCGCGTGGGCCATGATGTTGGTCAGCGTCCCTTCGAGCTCGCGTATGTTGGACGTGGTGTTCTGGGCGAGATAAAGCGCTACCTCGTTCGGAAGCGCCGTACCTTCCGATTCGGCCTTGTTCTTTATGATGGCTATGCGGGTCTCCGTCTCGGGCGGCTGTATGTCGGTGATGAGGCCCCATTCGAACCGCGACCTTAGCCTTTCCTCGAGGTACGACATATCCTTCGGGGATTTGTCGCTCGAAAGGACTATCTGCTTCTTCGATTCGTAGAGCGTGTTGAAGGTATGGAAAAACTCCTCCTGCGTGCTCTCCTTGCCGGCGATGAACTGAATGTCGTCTATAAGGAGAACGTCGCACCCGAACCTGTAGCGGTTCCGAAACTCCTCCATCTTGTTCGACTTGATGCTGTTTATGACCTGGTTCGTGAAATGCTCGGCCGATATGCAGCAGACGCGCGCCATGTTGGAGGTCGACTTAATAATGTGATTTCCTATGGCGTTTATGAGGTGAGTCTTTCCGAGCCCGACGCCGCCGTATATGAAGAGGGGGTTATAAGCCTCTCCCGGCTTTCTGGCGACTGCTGTCGACGCCGCATGGGCGAACTGGTTACTCGGGCCGACTATGAACCTGTCGAAGGTGTAGTTCGGGTTGAGGACGCCTGTGAAGAGCTTCGACGGCTTAGCTTCCCTCTCTGTTTTCTGGTCTTCCCGCTCCTTTTTTTCTTGGGAGGTCTGGGCTCTGTCGTGCGCGGCTACGATCGAGACCTCGAGCCGCTTCCCGCACACCTCGTTTATGGTATCGCCTATGAAGTCGACGTAGTGGTTATTTATCCAGTCCCTGTCGAATTCGCTGTTCGCCGCGAGTGTTATCGAGCTCTCCGTTTCGGAGACAGGCTTAAGGGGCGCGAACCAGAAAAAGACCTGGGGATTAGACTTCTTTTTAATCCTTTCGAGGACCCTGTCCCACGAGCCCGGATCCGGGCTTTCGGCAGCCGGTTTCTGGTGGGGCTTGCCCGGGCGGATGGACTTGCTCATGAACTGCTCGAGTCCCTTTCCGTCGTCTTTCTGCCTGCTGAAGATCGTTCTCAGATTATGTTTAAGGGGCGTACGTTTAGTGGCCAATTGTCTATCGTTCCTCCATCTTTAAACGGCAATCTGTCCACAATCCATCAACATCCTGTGGACAAATCGTAGTGCTGGTTTGTGTGTGAATTAAGCCCCACCCTAATCCGTAGCGTACATCCTAACAGATGCCGAAAGACATTGTCAAGTTTTATTTTTTTGTTGAGTGATTGCAGTAGGTTATGCAAAAATACCCGGCTTATGAGTGTATATGCATTTTATGTGCGTAAGCTGTCCTCAAGACAGCATTTTCGAGTGTGGATAATGAGCCCCGGAAACGCAAGAGACCGGAAGAAAAGGAGATTTTCATGCCCGCGATTTAATCTGTGGATATCGTCACGAATGCGAGGGATCCTGGCCCGTATCCGGCCGGCTCTCCCTGGCGGCCTCGATCCCCTTTTCGACGTCGACGCGGGAGAGCATAAAACCACCGATGACGAAGAACACTATGAGCGATATGATGCTGAGGCGGCTCGAGCCCATGGTCTGGGAGACGACGGCGAATACGAGCGGCCCGACGATGCCCGCAAACTTGGAGCTGAGGCCGTAAAACCCGAAAAACTCCGCCGTCTTGTCCTTGGGGAGCATCGAGCCGAACATGGAGCGGCTTAAGGCCTGCGTGCCCCCCTGCACCGTTCCGACGAGGAAGGCGAGTATCCAGAAATGGACTGCGTTCTCCATGAAGTACCCGCCTATAGAAATCACCGTGTACACGGCGAGCCCGAGGAGAATCGAGCTCTTCGTGCCGATGATGCCGGCGAGCCTCCCGAAGGCGAAGGAGAAAGGTATGCCGACGAACTGGGTCATGAGCAGC
Organism: uncultured Spirochaetia bacterium; assembly: GCA_964586675.1. Classification (GTDB taxonomy): domain Bacteria; phylum Desulfobacterota_D; class UBA1144; order Nemesobacterales; family UBA2774; genus JADLGH01. The sequence continues at coordinate 15,370 of CAZPHQ010000032.1, forward strand.
GCCCCTATGAGCGCCGTCTGGCTTATGCCTATCTCGGCCCCGTAAATCGTCGCCATCTTGATAATGGTCCCTATGCCGTCGTTGTAGACCCAGAAGGCCGCGAGGAAGAGAGCGAGCTCCCGGTGTTTCCGGAGCGTCCTAAAGGTTTCCGCCAGCCTTTTAAAGCCCGCGGTCAGGGGATTTACGCCGCGAGGACCGTTGCCCCCGCGCGGGGGCTCATTAACGTTCAGGATAAGCGGGATCGTGAAGGCTGCCCACCAGACGGATACGGTCAGGAAAGAGAGTCTCGTCGCGAGAAGCTTGTCCGGCATGAGCTCTATCATCGCGATATCGATAGCCAGCAGGATGCCCCCGCCCGTGTAGCCGAATATATAGCCCTTAATGGATACCCGGTCCATCTCCCCGGGCCTGGCAACATAGGGCAGCATCGCGTTGTAAAAGACCTCGGAAACGGTAAATCCCACGTTGCCCACTATGAAAAAGAGGGACGCCATGAGCCAGTCCCCCGTCTCGATGAAATAGAGAAGGGCGGTCGAGAATATTCCGAGCGCCGCGAATACAAGGAGGAGGCGTTTTTTTATGCCGGAGTAGTCCGCTATAGCGCCCATGACCGGGGATAGTATTGCGGCGATGAAAAGGGTTATGACCGTCGTGTATCCCCAGTAGGCGGTCGCGATGTGGCTTTCGAGGTTAGAAGCCGCGACCTGGCTGTAGTAAACCGGCAGGACCGCCGACACGACGACAGTGGCGAAGGCGGAGTAGGCCCAGTCGTACATGCACCAGCTGAGCGTCTCCCTTTTTTTACTCCTGTCGGTTTCGGTCATTTCTGTTAAGATTCTAAGGGCGGACAGCGGGCGTGCCTCCATCCCGGTTTGCGAGTATTATTATTGGAAATGACTCAAAATGAAAGGCGGGGGACGTATTGACGGCCGTCATCATATTCCTCCTCCTTTGGACGCCGGTCTCGGTTATGGCCATCTACTTCCTACCCGAGTCTTTCGACCTTCAGGGGAGGCTCGGCCTGGGAATTATAGTCTGGCTCATAGGAGCCCTCCTCGGATTTTACTACCTGGTAGCCAGAAAGTGGCGTTGAACTTGCCGTAATTATTTAAAATTACTGCAATTCCCAGATTCTTTCATGCCTGATAGCTCTGGAACTATATTCTATATGGTAATTATTTCCGCCTGATAATCACTTGTATTTAGTCCTGTTATGTGCCATAATTTTAATGACAAGTGGAGGGGCCGGAAGGCGCTCCCGCACATCAATCATAAAGGAGGCTCTTATGCTGAGCAAAGAAATTCAGGACGCCCTGAACAACCAGATAAAAAACGAATATTTCGCGTCTTACACCTATCTCTCGATGGCGGCGCACTGCGAGTCGCTCAATCTCACGGGCTTCGCCAAGTGGCTGAGAAAGCAGAGCCAGGAAGAACTGCAGCACGCCATGAAGCTCTTCGATTATATCGTCGACAGGGACGGGCAGGTCGTCCTCCAGGGGATAGAAAAGCCCCAGTCGAAGTTCAAGTCGCTCGTCGACATCTTTCAGCAGGCCCTCGACCACGAAAGAGAAGTCACCGGGATGATAAACAAGCTCTACGAGAAAGCTCTAAGCGAGAACGACCACGCGACGGCTGTCGCGCTTCAGTGGTTCATACACGAGCAGGTAGAGGAAGAAAAATCGGCGACCGAGATCCTCGACAGGCTGAAGCTCGCGGGCGACAACAGCTCCGCGATACTCCTTCTCGACTCCCAGCTCGCTCTGAGGAGCTGATGAATAGCCGCTCCTTCGCGGCCTGATTTGAAAACCACCAGCACGGGGTGGGGGTAGCCCCCTGCCTCGTGCCAATCCTTTAAATTCAATTAGTGTGCTGCCTGGCTCGGATGCGGTTTTCTAGCTTTATAATCTCGCCCGGCCAGCCGGGGTCTACGGTCCCCGATCTCAGCCATTTCAGCGGGATGTGCCAGAGCTTCTCCTCAAATTTACTGTTAAAAAACGGGAAGTGGCCTATGGAAGGCTCTCCGATAGACGCGGGCGATATCCTGAGATGGGTGCGTCGGCTGCCGGTGTAGTACGCGAGGAGGCGCTCCGTGGCCGGTATGGTGCCGAACTCGTCGTCCGTTACGCTGACAGCGAGCATTGGAGCGGTGAGCGCGGCGAATAGATCGAGGACCCTCTGCTTGTCGGGATAGCGCGCCGCCCAGCTGCTGCCCGGAACATCTTCGAAGCGCCGCCGGCTCCGGGCCCAGTCCCTGACGACCCCCTTCGGCGTGTCTTCGAGCCATCCGAATCTCTTTCCGGGGAAGTAGCCGAAGAGGAGAGCCGCGAGCGGCATTACGACGTGCCATTTCGCGAACATCCTGATGCGCTCGCGGGGCGCATAGTCGGGCCAGTATGCGTACTGCGCTCCCATTGTGAAGACCCGGCGTATGAGCCGGTTCGATTCCGCGAAGCCGACGAGGAATCCGCCGACGCTGTGCGCGGCCACGTCTATCGGGCGGCCGGGAAATGTATTCGCGGCGAATCTTATCACGGCGTCGAAATCGAGCCCGCCCCAGTCTATCCATCCGGCGTCGAATCCTTTTAAAGTAGCCGGCCGGGACTCCCCTATTCCGCGGTAGTCGTAAGTGATAACATCGAACCCGTTCCTGAAGAGAAAAGAGGCGAAGCGGGAATAGTATCTGCACCTGACGGAGTTCGCGGCGTTTATTATGACGACCGACGTATCCGGAACAGCGGCCTCCCTGTGCCGCCACAAAAAGCCCTTGATAGTGAAGCCGTCGGCCGCGCGTATCGACACGGGCTCGCCCGGCTTATGCGTTTCTTCGGGCTCCGCTTTTTGAGCGGTTGTCATGGGCAACCCACCCGCGGCGCGGGTCAGGCGTTCGCCCGCGCAGCGCCAGTATCAGAATATAGTTCAGGGAAAACCCGATAATTCAACACCGCGCGGCCGCGCGTCCAAGTCTCCGGAGTCTATCGCGAGTTACGGCTTTCTGGCGAAGAAATTTACGCCGTGGACGCGGAGGTCCTTCGATACCTTTGTCTCGGCGGTCGTATTCCTGAAGCAGTCGAACCGCTCCCTTATCTCGCAGCCCGTGAATCCCGCCGCCGCGGCTACATCCGGCAGCTCGTCCTCCACGAGCGCACCGGCTATGCATGCGGCCCAGAGGTCCGGGTTTTCCCTGGCCTCGGGCTTGAGCTCCCTCACGACGACGACGTCCGCCATGTAGAGCCTGCCGCCGGGCTTTAGGACACGGCGTATCTCGCCGAACACCCTGTCCTTGTCCGGGGCCAGGTTTATGACGCCGTTCGATATTAATACGTCGACGCTTTCGTCTTCCACAGGAAGGTCTTCATAGAAGCCTTCCCTTATTTCGACGATGCCGGAGAGACCCGCCTTTAACGCGGAAGAGGCGGCCGAGTCGCGCATGGCCTTGGTCATGTCCACCCCTATAGCCTTTCCGGCGGTCCTCGTGCGCCGGGCGGCGAGGAGTAGGTCCATTCCCGCGCCGCAGGCGTGGTCGAGCACCGTCTCTCCCGGCAGAATGCTCCCTATGCGGAGGGGGTTCGCCACGCCTGCGAACCGGGCGACGCATTCTTCGGGGAGCGCGGCTAATTCTACTCTATCGTATTTAAGATAGTCGCAGGCGTAATCGCCGCCCCTGTGGAAATGAAAGCTCCCCCCGGGCTCGCGCGCAACGCGGTCGTAGGTTTCCTGAACCTTCGCCCGGAGATAATCGACATCGAATCCCATCGGACATGTAGTAGCCATGTTATTAAACCTCCTTTTAATTTTGTCGGCCCCTGAGCGCCGTACCCGGTATAAGTGCAATACGCATGCCAGAGGCGGATTTGTGTGTAGACTAAGCCGGTTACGATTCCCGCCCCGGTTTATCTCCATTTCCCGAGCTTCGTCAACCGTCGATAATCGCGAAAACAGCGCAGCGAAATTTCATAACTAGCGAAATCTCGTTAAACGATTCGGAAGAATGCAGTATCGCGTATGTCTCTTTAATTACTGAATATTTTGACAATTCTTCAGGCATGGCACGACCTGTGCAATTAGGGCTGTCAGAATTGAAAAACAAAAATCTTATACGGGAGGAATTAGAATATGTCGCAGGAAGCTGCAGTTAAGGATTTAACGGACACGATTTTGAACGGTGTGAACGTCGATGCTATTTTTCGCGCGATAGCTCTTCTGGGCTCAAACCCGGAGGCCGCGAGGTTTAAGTTCAGGAACAGGAACAGGTGGATCTCGGGCGGGCTCAACAGGTCGTTTATAAATAGTTACTACGGCGCGCTCGAGGAGCATACGAGAGTGGCAACGTTCGTTCTCGACAACGACGAGCCGCCCGTTCTTCTCGGGGAGGACAGGGGCGCGAACCCTGTCGAGCAGGTTCTCCACGGCCTTGCGGGATGTATCACGACGACGCTCGTATACCACGCGGTGTCCAAGGGCATAAAGATAGACGAGATTCGAGGGCGACCTCGATCTCAGGGGTCTCCTCGGGCTTCCGGGCGCGAAGCGAAACGGTTACGACGAGATAAGGGTGAACGTCAGGATCAAGTCCGACGCCGGGAGGGAGGAGATAGAGGAGCTTGTGAAGCTCGCCCAAAGACGCTCCCCCGTTTTCGACATAGTCTCGAACCCGGTGCCGGTGAAGGTGAGCCTCGAAGCGTGACCATGGTCTTTGCTTCCGTCCCGACGCCGGCGCATCGGGGCGGGGCGCGGCCGGGCGGTTAAAGGGAGCTGTAGAAAGACGTGAGCTCGTTGATCACGACTTCGGGTTTTTCCTCGGGGAGGAAGTGCCCACAGTCGAGCGGCCCGCCTCTCACGTCAACGGCCTTCTCTCTCCACGCGGCGAGGACGTCGTATGTCCGGTGGACGAATCCCTTACCGCCCCAGAGGACGAGGAGCGGGCATTCGATCCTCTTTTCGAAGTCGGCCTCGTCGTGGACGATGTCGATAGTCGCGGCGGCCCTGTAATCCTCGCAGCTCGCGTGTATGGCTTCGGGCGCGCTGAAGCACCGGACGTATTCCCTGACCGCCTCTTCGTCGAACACGGCTCCGGGCGCGCTCCATCTCCTGAGCTTTTCACGGAGGTAATATTCCGGGTCGCATCCTATCATTTTTTCGGGAAGGCCATCGGGCTGGATCAAGAAGAACCAGTGATAGTACCCGGTGGCGAAATTCTTGTCGGCGGTTTTGAACATCGTGTGCGTAGGGGCTATGTCCATCACGCCCGCGGCTTCTATTCTGCCGGGATGATCGAGCGCGAGCCTGTGCGTGACGCGCGCCCCCCTGTCGTGTCCGGCGACGAAGAATTTCCGAAAGCCGAGCGCCTCCATGACTTCTACGCAGTCTTCGGCCATGGCGCGCTTGGAGTATGTAAAGTGATCAGGCGTCGATTCCGGCTTAGAGCTGTGTCCATAGCCCCTGAGGTCCATGCAGACGACGTGGAAATTCTCGGCGAGCGCGGGCGCTGTAAGCCGCCACATGACGTGCGTCTCCGGGTAGCCATGAAGGAGAAGGAGCGGCTTTCCCTCGCCGCCGTGGACGAGGTTGATCCGGGCTCCCGAGGTCTCGATATAAGCCTTCTCGAATTTATCTCCGAACATCCGGAGTAATTATATGTGAAACCTGCCGGCGTATACAGCGTAGGAGAAGAGGAGATTCAAAGCACAGGCCATGCGCCGGTTATCAGCGCACACTGCGCGCCCTCTTTTTCCAAGTGGAAGATAAGAAAGACAAAAGGCTGGATTCCCGATACGAGCGTTGATACTAAAGATGGTAAGTTGCTAGTGAGACTTGATAAACGTTTGCGCGATAAGGTAACGGCGTCCGATTCCTCGCTCGCTCGAAATCGTTGGGAATGACAGAAAGATGGAGTCGCGGCCGGGTGCCGCGACGTCAGATTCATGCACGCATTGTGTGCCGGATTCCCCGATTGCCTTACTCCACAAGCGTCCATCAAGTACTGCTCGTAACTTAAGGCCGGCTCCTCCCACACGGACAACAGGAGCTGTGAGCGCCGGCGATCGGTATCTAAAATCAGTACACCCAGCCGAAGGCGAGGTCTACGGTGCTTTCGTTGTTGAGGTCGCTCGCGGCGATTATCCTGTAGCCGTAGTCGAGCTTGATAAAGACCGCGTTCGCGAAGGTGTACGACAGACCGCCCGTGAGCACTGTCCTCTCGAACCTCGGATTGTCGAAGAGGTCCTGGCGCGGATCGAACATGGTGTCGTAGTAATCAATCCTTACGAAGGGCTCCAAGCGGTGGAGGTGGTTCAGGCCGACGTTGTAGCCGAGCTCAGCCCAGGTCGAAATCGCGTTGTCCGAAACGGCTGTCCTCGGTACGTCGAGGTTGTTCGAAAGCCTCGCGTTTCTTTCCGAGACCTCCGCGGCGTCCCACAAATGCCCCCACACGAAGAGGCCGCTTCCGCGCCACCTGCCGTAGTTGAATATGGCGTGCGCGTCCAGGAGGAGTATCGGTGCGTCCACATCCGGAAGGTCGTCCTTGGGCCTGTTGGCTGAAGTGTCGAAGCCGTAGTATGCCGAGGTTCCGACGAGAAGCCCCTGGTTTAAGAACTTGTAATCGATCCTGCCCACGAGCGCGAGCCCCGTCGCTTTTATAGTTTCGAATTTTCCCTTGTGTCCGTCCTGTACCCAGTTAAGAGAGCCGAAGCCTGTAGGGTCGAGGCCGTTTATGACCTGGAACGTATGGTAACTCCTCCTCTATATCCGCAGGCCCCGGAAGAGCCCGCATATATGAGACGGCCACCTTGTCAAGATAAAAAGTTAATGATAAGAGGTTATTAAGTGCGATTTGCTGCCAAGTGGTAATAGTTGCCGTTGTTTCTGGAATTAGTGTATTTACAATAGTGCATATTCCTTATCTCGAATCATATTATTAGCGCATATGCAATTATATTGTAGAGCAGGCGCTATAAAGAGGATTGATTCCGGACACATATGACGCTTTTCTGTCTGAGGTAACCAGGGCGCCGGAAGGTCGATTCGCGGGTGTAAATCAGAATTCAGTGACGAAGGGAGAGATCACATGCTCAGACCGTGCCACGGTCGAGCGACCTGTATTGTATCGCCTCGGAGATGTGACGGGCGAGAACGCTCTCCGAGCCGTCGAGGTCGGCCACCGTGCGGGAGACCTTGAGTATCCTGTCGTAAGCCCGGGCGCTGAGGCCGAGCCTGTCAATCGCGGTTTGAAGGAGGCTCGCGCCCTTGTCGTCGGGCTTCGAATATTTCCTGACCATGGAGGGCGACATCTGGGAGTTCGAGTGAATTTTTGATCTTTTAAAGCGCGCCTTCTGAATCTCGCGCGCGGCGTTTACGCGGGATTTTATGCCGGCGGAGGTCTCTCCCGGGGCGTCGTCCGTAAGCTCTCTGTATCTCACCGGAGGCACTTCGACGTGGATGTCTATCCTGTCGAGAAGGGGCCCGGATACCCTCGCCCTGTACTTGTGTATCTGTATGGGCGAGCAGGTGCATTCCTTCAGGGGATCGCCGTGATAGCCGCAGGGGCAGGGGTTCATCGCGGCCACCAGCATGAATATCGCGGGATAGGTTATCGAGGTTATGGCCCTCGATATCGTGACGACGCCGTCTTCGAGCGGCTGCCGCAGAACTTCGAGCACGTTCTTCCTGAACTCCGGAAGCTCGTCTAAAAACAGCACCCCGTTATGCGCGAGGCTCACCTCTCCCGGCTTCGGGACGGCTCCGCCGCCGATGAGGCCGGCGTCGCTTATCGTATGATGGGGCGGCCTGAAGGGTCTTGTCGCGAAGAGTGACGAGTGGTCGGGAAGGAGTCCGGAAACAGAGTAAATTTTCGTCGTTTCGAGGGCCTCGTCGAAGCTCATGTCCGGCAGTATCGTCGGGAGCCTTCGCGCCAGCATTGTCTTCCCCGTGCCGGGGGAGCCTATCATGAGGACGTTGTGCCCTCCGCTCGCGGCGACTTCGAGCGCGCGCTTCACATGCTCCTGCCCTTTCACCTCCTGGAAGTCGACGTCGTAGCTGCCGGCCGCCGTGAAAATGGAATCGACGTCTATCACTGTCGGCTCGATTTGCCTTTTCCCGGAGAGGAATTCGACTGTCTCCTGGAGGGACTCCACGGCCAGGACATCTATTCCGTCGACGACGGCCGCCTCCTCCGCGTTTTCCTTAGGGAGTATGATTCCCCTGAGGCCCGCGGCTTTAGCGCATATCGAGCTCGGGAGCGCTCCCTTCACGGGCTTGATCCTGCCGTCGAGAGAGAGCTCGCCGAGTATGACGTAGCTTCGAAGAAGGCCCTGCTCGATAAGGCCTGTCGCGGAGAGTATCCCGAGAGATATCGGGAGGTCGAACGCGGAGCCTTCCTTTCTCACGTCGGCCGGGGCGAGGTTGACGGTTATCCTGCGGGCCGGGAAATCGTATCCGCAGTTCTTTATTGCGGCTCTGACCCTTTCCTTACTTTCCTTGACCGCGCCTTCAGGCAAACCGACAGTGCTGAACTGCGGAACGCCGAATGCGAGATCGACCTCCACATCGACTATGTATGCGTCAACCCCGAGCACCGCGCTTGAAAGGACTTTGGAAATCATAATAACGGGCTAATTATAACCCGCAAGAAATCATTTGTAATATTTAGCCAATAAAAGAAGTAGATATAAACATCAATCTCCGGTTGTGCGAAAGGAGCGGTTATCTTTACGGACTCTATTTAATTTAAGGGCAGTTTAATGAGAGAAGTTACAGCCGGGTTTCGCCCATCAGGACAATTTTCCCCGTAGGCAGGGTAACGCCTCCCGCCGGTTCAACACTCACCGCAAAAGCGCTTACGTTTCCAATATCTTTAAGTGATTTTATAACGTGCACGTAGTTGCCTTTCTCATCAACACTAAAAACCCCTGCGCTTTTGGGCTCGCCGTCCGCAATTGCCCAGAGTTGATAAGTTTTTCCTTGAGGCGCTTCCGGGAGCTCGAGCGCGTAGAACATTGCCTCATCATTGTCAGGGTTCCACAGCACCCTTCCCACGGCTTTTAAGTCGGGCTCGGTTTTTACAAGATTAATTATCACGACCTCCGGATTCTCGAGAAAGGCAAGCATATCTGACCGACCCCGAATATCTTCTTTCAATACGGCTATCTTGGAATCCCTTTCCTGAATATGCGATTGCAGTTCTGAAATAACGCCCTGCTGCCTGCCGAGTTTCGAATCAAGGGAATAAATATACGTGATCAGAGCAATAATTATGACCATGCTTGCTGCTGCAAAACCCATCGCAAGGGGCTCAAACCTTTGCCAGAAGGGAGCTTTAATATCATGCTTCAGGGTCTTTGGGCCGGATTTGATCTCGGCAAGTAATTTATTCTTTAGCTCAGGGTTCGGCTCCTCGGTTTTCAAGGCATGAGCCATCTGGGATATGGCCAGCTCGTATTCCGCAATGAGATCCTTGTATTTCTCGGGGTTTTCTTTTATATATCTTTCGGCCTCGATAAGGTCATCCCCGTCCAGTATACCGAGGGCATAGGCGGAGATTAATTCTGCGATTCGGTTGTTCTCGGACATACACAGCCTCTGTAAATATAAAGTACATATTGAGCGATTAAAGTACAATTCCCGGAAGATTTTATCCGTACAATATATACGGTTTTAAAATTTATTTGGAGCATAATTCACGATAGATTTTGGTCCAGGCTTTTTAGATTGCGCTATAGTGGTTATCTTCTTTATAACAACTGCGCCCAGCTGGTAGATATGTTCCCGGATGATAAGGAAATGAAAGTGAGCTCTCCAGAGAGGAATTTGAGATGGCAAGGGTATCTCTCGGAGATTGCTCAGGGGAGAGAGAGTGCGCTTTCAGAGCTCTATGACGAAAGCAAAGGCCTTGTCTATACCTTTGCGCTTAAGATTCTGGATAACCAACCGGATGCCGAGGAGATCACTCTGGATGTTTATAAATATGTCTGGAGCAACGCAGCAAATTATAATGCCGAGCTCAGCAATCCCTCTACCTGGCTTATAATGCTGACGCGCTCTCGTTCTATCGATAAGATCAGGTCGAGAAGAAATGCTCAAGAGTTATCCGGCATTATTGAAAAAGAGATATACAGCCCGGAAAAAAGCACTGAGACGGCTGCTTTGGAATCGGAGCAGAGAAAGATTATTCTCGAAGCCTTGTCGGAACTCGATCCAAACCACAGACGGGTGCTTGAGCTCGCTTATTTTTATCAGTACACGCAGTCGGAAATATCCGAAATGATGAATATACCGCTCGGATCCGTTAAAAGCATAGTCAGGGTGGCAACGGACAAGCTGAAACAAACCCTGAAAGTAATTGAATAGCTTTTCAGGATTTACCATCTGTAATAGCATCCCCCCAATTTATATGTCGTCGGCTCAAATCAATGAGCCTTCAAATTCCTGTGATCCAAAAATAACTTAGCCCCGTATACCTCTTCAAGCTCTTATTTCGGTGAAGAAACTATCGGACGGTCAATTATCCGCCGGAGCGGAAATTCCGGAACTTCCCGTTTGAGATGCATTTTGAGAAAAAGCAAAAATCCAAAGAAGGAGGCAGGAAATCGTGACGACAAATAACAAACGAAGGACTTTTTTACAGCTCTTGCTGGGTTCTAACGATGTGTCGGCGCATGGAGATGAAGCCGTAAAGACGCCAGAGAAACCAGGCAGCGGTATTTTGTCGGTCCCGACCAGCCGCCGCCAGATGTTATATAACATCGGCCTTGCGGGAGCCGGTATCGCCGCAGGGTCCGTCATTGGAGCTTGTGACGATGGAGGCAGAAGCATGGCGGATGACGGACAGAATATAGATCCTGCGATACTGAATTTCGCCCTGAACCTTGAATATCTCGAGGCCGAATACTATTTGAGAGCAATCGGTCAGCAGCTCGGTGACAACGACCGGGGTATGGGAGCAGGAACAGTGACAGGGGGCAGCGCGGTACCTTTCACGCCCGGAGGATTGATAGAGCAGTACGCAATGGAGATTGCCGGGGACGAGCTCGCTCACGTTAAATTCCTCCGCTCCGCTTTGGGAAACGGTGCCGTATCCGCGCCGGATATCAATTTTACGGACGCATTCAACGCCATAGGCTTTGATCCCTTCGCCAGTGAATTCAACTTCCTGCTCGGGGCATTCGTCTTCGAGGATGTCGGCGTTACCGCGTATAACGGGGCTGCGCCGCTCATAACCAGCAAGGATATTCTCGCCGCGGCTGCAAGCATCCTGGCGGTCGAAGCCTATCATGCGGGTGAGATACGCGTCGTGCTATACGCCCTCGGACAGGACAACCCGACGTTGATAGACACTGCCAACGCGATTTCGGATGCCCGCGACATGTTCGACAGCGACGGTATCGATAACGATCAGCCTATAACTGCGGGAGGCGCGAATATCATACCGACGGACGCGAACGGACTCGCATTCAGCCGAAGCGTGGAGTCAGTGCTCAGAATAGTGTATTTGAACAGCGGCGGCTTGCCCGGTGGATTCTTCCCCGATGGCCTGAACGGGACCTTCGCCTAGGCAGAAGCCCGTATTTTTGCCGGGAATATCCGGCTCGACCGCATATCGGACGAAACAAATCTTTGTGATCAGATCAAAATTCTATTTTTTAAGGAGGTGCAGAAATGCACATTATGACAAGAAAGTTGTTTTTAGCTGTGGCAGTGGCAATGATATCTTTCGCGGGCATGCCGGCAATCGCCGAAGATTCGACAGTTATGGTCGGCGGCGAGGCTATGTATCCGGCCAAGGATATCGTCGATAACGCCGTAAATTCGGCCGATCATACCACGCTCGTGGAGGCTGTAAAGGCTGCCGGGCTCGTCGAAACGCTCAAGGGGCCGGGTCCCTTTACGGTGTTTGCGCCGACGAATGACGCCTTTGAAAATCTCCCCGACGGAACAGTCGCAATGCTTCTAAAGCCGGAGAATAAAGAAGGTCTGGTAAAAGTCCTGACTTATCACGTCGTTCCGGGCCGTCTGACTTTCGATGCCCTGGCTGAACAGATTAAGGCAGGTAACGGAACGGCGCAGCTCAAAACGGCAAGCGGCGGTATGTTAACGGTTATGATGAATGGCCCGCACAATATAGTCGTAAAGGATGAAAAGGGCAACGTCGCGGATATTTCCACTTACGATGTGATGCAGTCGAACGGCGTTATACAGGTAATAGATACAGTTCTCCTTCCGAACTAAACCCGTTGAAATCAAGCTTAAGATAATTGGCCGGGCGCTCCTGTTATTATTCGGAGCGCTCGCCATTATTCCATCGAAATTCATTTCGCCCGCTATGCGGGATTATATTATTTATGAAGTGTAGGGCCCGGGATGAAAACCGACTGGACAGTCCAGAATGCTGGAGACTGTGCCGGGTGGATTAGTCGGTGGCGCGTAAAAGATTGTCCGCGAGATATACCCACGGCTATATGGTGATAGGCACAAAAAGCATTGACTATGAGCATTGCTTTCTTGATTTATTTTAATGGATATATCGTGAGGTCATATTCATCCACTGTTTTGTTGATATTAAAATTGGACTTATAACACTCAACTACTGCAACTTTTTTCTCTCCTCCATCAACCGCGGGGAAAAATGCTGTTAATCTTGCCCTCTCAATCCCCTGTACTGTGAAAATAGACTCAAGAATTTCAGGCATACCCTCGAGCACCTTCTTTTTTACGTCTTCGGAGTCCCACGCACCGCCTGTTTGTATGTAGGAGACATTCGCAAAATCACTGGATACGATTAGATCTTTGATTTTAATATCACCGCCTAAGGCTTCTTCGATTTTTTGTTTCTTGTTCTTATTTGAATTGCTGCCGCCCGAGTATAGTTCTTCCATGACCCCGTCCACGATTAACTTAACCTCTTTGGCTGTGATACCATATTTTTTCCCGACGCGGCTTAACGCTTCTTTTTCAGGCACAGACATGGGGGTATTGATCACCTCTTGGTAAATGCTGTATTCCCGTTCGGTATAGGCGTGGACAATATTAGTTAAGAGCAATACAAACAACAGGCTATAAAGCAGACTAAGTGGCTTTTTCATTTATGTCCTCCGATTAATATTTACTATTACCCGTGCTTCCGATGTAAGCGTCTACTCCGAGAACGGCGCTTTATAGGACTTTGGAAATCATAATAATGGGCTAATTATAACCTTTTATTATTTATGAAGTGTAGGGGCCGGGATGAAAAATCGGTGGTGGGGCGGTGAAGATAGTCGGGATTCTGCCCTTACTGGCGACGTTCAGGCTAATATGATAAGAATATGGGCAGGCTGCACGTACGGCGCTGCGGTCGGCTGTAAATGGAGATGAGATTCGTGAGCATCATTTCCAATCTATAAGGTGAGAGAGCGTGACAGAGCTTAGGCCGCTTCGCAGCGACGAGAAAATAGCGATAGCCGTTCCGACGAGAGACAGGCCTTCGTATCTGGCGGTTCTCATAGCCTGCGTATTGAGCCAGACGCATACGAACTGGATGCTTCTCATAAACGACCAGAGCGAGACGCCCGTCGAGAGGGACCACGCGCTAAGCGATTTGCTCAAGCTCGCGAGAAGCGGCGGGCACGACGTCACTATAATCCGCACGGAAAAGGGATCCGAAAGGCACCAGAGCGCCATGGAGGCCGTTCCCGAAGGGATAGAGCTTATACTCCGGGTAGACGACGACATGTTTCCCGAGCCTTCGTTCCTCGAGAATGTGCTGAAGCCCTTCAGGTTCTTCCCGGGCGAGCCGCTCGCCGCAGTCGGCGGACTCCACCCCGAGCCCGGGAAAGGTCCGCTCGACCTGGACTTCGCTCTCGGCGATCCGGAGTGGATCCCGAGGTTCGACAGGCCGGACTGGAGGCTCCAGGGGCATTTCTACTACAACCCTCCCGAGATACTGGAGGCCGAATCGCTCGGCGGAGGGGCGATACTCTACAGGCGGAGCGCCGTCGAAGACGCTGGGGGATGGGCTGTCCCGGGCTACAGCGACCTCGCGTTCAGGGAGGAGAGCGACCTTTGCGCAAGGCTCCACGCGAAGGGCTACGGGATGATGATCACGACGGAGGCTATCGTATGGCACCTCCTCGCCCCGGGCGGCGGGGCGCGGAAAGTGCTTAAGACCGGAAAGGGCAATGTTATCGTGACCGGGAGAGACGATATGGCTTCGGACGAAAGGGTGTTCGCCGGGACGCTGCGGGGTATATCGGCGAGCAGCGGTCCTTCGCCGCACGGCCTCAAACGCTATAAGGTGAGCGAGCTCGAATCCGGAATCTATAAACCGGCCGCGTTGAATCCGTCCGGCTCGGCGCTGGGTATCGCAAGACGCGTTATGCGAAAGTTAAGGGCAGTGCGCCGCCATCTCGGAACGAAGCGGTGAGGCATGGAAACGGGTTGATTTAATAGCAAAATACTTTCTTCAGCTCCTTGTAAAAATAGTCGATACAAATCTGTATCTTTTCCGTATCGATAAGTTCCTTTTGTGTAATTATCCATATAGGCGCGCCGAACTTCGGATCGGGTTTACTAAGCTCCACTAAAGAATTGTCCATAGTCTTATAAATAGAAGGAAGAAGCCCGATTCCGAGCCCGGCTTTGACAGCGGCGTATATGCTTTCCATGGAGTTGGCTTTAAGAGCAATATTGTCCTCGTCGATTATCGTCCTCAGATATTTCGTCGATTTGATATTGGATATCCTCTCGGTGCCGATAATAAACACATTGTCCGAATAAAAATTGGGAGAGTTCGTCCCCGGCTTATTCTTGATATAGTCTTTGACTGCATAAAATGCCCAGGCTCCTTTTCCTACATTAATCGCATACTCGTGGGGCTGTACAACATCGGATGAACGTATCGCGATATCGGCGTCTCTTTTATAAATATCGAAGAAATCCTCGTCCACTATAAGCTCGATTTTCAACTGTGAATATTTTTTATGAAGCCTGGATAATAAAGGTGGCAACACCACGTTGGCTATTACGTTTGTTGTCGTGATTTTGACTGTTCCGAAAATATCGGACAATTGACCGTCGATGAATTGATCGATCTCTTTTATTTCGTCGTTCAGCCTTGCGGACTTTCTGGCGAGCCCTTCACCCCATGCGGTCAAGATATAACCCTGAGCGGTTTTCTTAAGAAGCTTTTTCCCGATTTTCTTTTCGAGCCTCAAGATGCGCCTGTAAACCGTTGTTTGGTCTATTTCCAAAATGCGGGCGGCTTTAGACATGTTCAGCATTTTGGATACCTCTATAAATACCCTTAGATCGTCCAAGTTATACATCCGATACCCCCATATTTATTTGTATTTTTGCTCTGCATATATGCAGCTTGCAGGCTGCAAATAAACCGATTGACTTGCAATAATGCATATCATATTATACCGGAGGTAAACGGGGTTTTTAAAGCCATTTTTATGAAGTTTGCGAACAAAATCAGGGGTCAAAATGAGCAGAGTACAAATAAATCAAAGAAGGAGGTTATCATGAAAAATATAGCAGCTTTATTTTTGTTTATTGCGATATCTGTACTCACTGTTTTACCCGTGAGCAGTGTGCGAGCCGAGCAAGATAAGTTACCGGCTCCCCAATTGGTAACGGATGCATGGATGCTTTTAATAGGGTACGAGGCGGACGCGGAGGCGTTGAAAGAGATTTTACCCAAGGGATTGAAGCCTCATCCTAATAATAGAGTCGTCCTGAATATGTATACGGTCCCCGACGGTTCTAACACATCCGGATTTGGATCGTATACGCTGACATATGTAACGATAGAGGTTGAAGGTCACGACTCTTATATAATGAACGCTCCAAGCGGGTTTCCGGGTAGATACTTTGCATATTACTTCAACAGCTCCCCTTTGATGAGGGAATATACAAAAGCCATAGGCATTCCTGCCCAGGATGGATTTACTACTACAGTAGTTAAAGATGGAAAGCTCACGGCAACACTCACGGTAGATGGAAAGCCATTTATTGTATCCACAGCGGACGTTGGATCTAAATTCGAAGGGGTAATCGGAGGCCATTTAAATTACTTCGGTTTGTTGGACGTCGGACAATCCCAGGAAGTTGTTAAATATCCGATACCATTGGTTGGCTATCCGGTTAAGACAGAAAATCCGACTGTAACATTCGAAATGCCGGAAGACAATCCTCTCTACAAACTAAAACCCAAGAAAATAGATTGGGCTGTCTGGTTACAGGCAAGTTTTGTTTATCCGCAGTATCAGGTTTTAAGCGAGCTGAAGGCAGCAGACTAAAAATAGTATGCCGTGCTCATTTTGACCAAAAGACTTTTTGTAAAAAAAAGGAGATACAATGAAATTCGGAGTTGGATACTACAGCCTTCAGTCGCCCCCTCACAACCCGAGGC
>CAZPHQ010000033.1:0-12847 GCA_964586675.1 uncultured Spirochaetia bacterium
AAGAATGACGTGGTAAGGCACCCCCTTGTTAGAAAAATTATCGAGGCCTATGAGAGTGCGTAATCATTACATTTTTTACTTTTGGAAGATATCATATTTCAAATCAGGTCGATCTTGATATTTCCTTGTCGTCATAACATTCGTCATGACAGTTTAGAACGGGTGTATTGAAACATCCCGGAGGTTGTGGGAGAATATTCGTATGTTCATGGGTTATCTTGATGGATGTAGGAGTAATAGAGTGAGATTATGAGTGTACCAGTTTTAAAAGTGGGAGAATATTGGATATGGGCGACTTCGATGCTAAAGACCTAAAATTGACCAGTGTCGGCGACGATCCTGATGAAGCATTAATCCTGGGTGACAAGAAACATTCTATTGTTATTGAGGGGTGGCAGACGTCAGGCAGGTTTACTGCGATACCGACGAAGTCTATGGGAAAACTCAGGGAATTATTGGATTATAACAGGTGGTCCGGATTAACAGATCGTGCCGGTGAGATGCATTTGATAGACATAGAGGCAGAGTTAGTGAAGATACGGAAGCTCCTGTTTCCGCAAGATGAGTTGTGAGGTTGTGAGATGGGTACAGATGTAGCAGTCAAAGAAGACGAAAACAGTCATTATATCGCAGAACACGTTGTATCCCTCAAACATTTCCCTCCGAAGTTGAGGAAGTTGGCGAAACATCTCCTGGAATCAGGTCCATGTACGATCAATGAAGCGTGTAGAGTGCTAAAGCTTAACCAGGACAGTATTCATGTTATGATCTGGAAGTCTAAGAAAAAAGGCAATGATTTCCAGAAGTTTATAGATGAGAGAGCCAGTGAGATATTACACCGAAATAAGCTCGGAGTTTACAGTGCGTTGGTGGAGGGGGCGGTTTCGCATACGCCTCAGGCTACCAGCGACCGGAAATTGTACTTCCAGCTGACCGGCGACTTGAAGGAAAACACCGTAAATATTGGCACTCTCACCGTCGGTGTAGTCATTCAGCAGCCGTCTCAGGACACGCGCGAGAAGGGGATTATCGACGTCGAGCCGATGATACCACAAGCTAAGAAGTGACACAAGATATTGTGTCTGTGGTACATACACTCATAGCGTACCTGCATAAGTCCCCGTAATCATTGCATCCCCAAATTAAATTAATGTCCGATAAGATTCATTATGTAAACTCGTAAGCAGGAAATGTGTAAGCGGGGGAGGGATATTTCTCTCTGGAAATGAAGGGGGTGCCTGTAATTTTGGAGGGGGGGGGTGGCCGTACCCACGTACCCCACCCGTCCGGGGAGGCGAGCAGCCCCCGCCCCCACGCGCAGCGTAGGGTCCTACCTCCCGCGCCTAGGTCGAATTTTCTGTTTGTCTTAATTTATGTTATATTGTCCTGTAATGGTTAAATATGTTCTAGTCCCCCAAGAAGTTAAATCGGCGGATGGAGATAGACACTTCATCTCTGCCCCTCAACTAGCGGATTTATATGGGGTCTCAATGAAGGACTGTATAATCCGTGATTACCGAAGGCCGGAAACATTATTGGGGTATTCCGAGGATTACTTGAATAGTTTAACTTGGCTCCTGGTGCAGGACGACGGACAATATTCACTTCCCCCCTCTCCTGTCTCTTGAGGTTGTTCCCAAGCACAAAAGAGACCGGACTGACATGACTGTTTTGTGTTATAATCTCCCTTAACCCACTTCCTGCGCTGCACATGTATGGCAGACAAGTGCGCCCGGGGTGTCCGGGAATATGCAGGTGAGAACCCTGCTACAGTGCAGTAGGGGGTGGGTAACAACCTTTCCTACCCTTACATAGGTCAAGTTTTAGGTATCCGTGTTCCCTTTGTTTATACTTCGTGATATACTCTGATTATATGCGCGATCATGCATCCTGGAAAGATGATGTTTATCGAAATATGAATCAGGCTATCGTCCAATCCCGCGAAGCATGGCTTGAGGATATATGTCGTAACCATGCAATCCCACCTATCAAGGGAGAAGTTACACAGGGTAAGATTCGTTGGCGGGGTCTTTCGGTGAGGGTTTTCCCTGAGAAAGGCCTCTTGTATGTTTTCCAACGGGGAAAACGGATTGGCTCAGTGTTACACGTCGGATTCGACAATATTTGAATAATGAACATTCTCAACTCTCTGTTGAATATTGGTACTCACATTACTCCTCGGGATGTGCCGTTCCTCTCAGTGCCGGACTATCAATTCCCTCTTGCGCAGGACACCCTAAACATCCCGGAGAATATAGAATCATGGAAACAGGCCGATATGTTTATGTCCGCAGTGGAGAGGCAGAAGCTTCTTGATCTGGAGCTTTTTCAAATTGGGTGTTACCCCATTCAATTACCAAAAAAATTTCTTACCCCGCTCCAGAAGACGGCAATCGCTTACTGGCGGGATACGACCGATCTTGAATTTCCGGGAGCAAAGCCAATCGAGGTTGAGATATTAAGAATGCTTCGGAGACTGGAGAGGGCTAATGCTACTGCGTGATTTTTGGGTACTAGACTGGGAGAACAAGTATTACGTTATCCACGCAGGGGATGACATAAGACTCAGGAGGGCTGAGACTGACGAGATGCGACATCTCATGGATCAGTGGTATGACTACTGGTATAAACGGCGTACCGGGGCAGCCGTGGTTGAATATCATCCCGGGATGGAGTGGAGGCCCTCTACCCTTCCCCCTCCATCAGTTTCTTCATAGCGGATTCGCCTTCTTTATTCCACGTATCGAATAATTCAACGTATATCTTATGGGCGTTAACCTGACCTATGAGGGTATCGGCGGATTCCCCTTCCCTCCGTTTATGGGGATTAAGGAGGCGGTCGCTGGTGTTCTCGTAATTCTGCCTGGCGAAGTAGCGGATGGTATTGAGGATATCGCTTTCGGAGAGCTTTTTGGCGAACTCGGCCCTGACTTCGAGCTTTCGCCGGGCTTCTTTCTCCGCTTTTGCCCTCGTATTTTGGGCCTCGGCCTCCGCCATGGCCCGGATTGTATCGGGTGAGAAGTGAAGTTCAGACATGGTTTCTCCTACTCTTACTTCTTTGTGTATTCCTCCCACCTGCGCATCTGTCCCGTTGAGCGTTGATTGCGGGTGGTTTGGATAACTATGGGTTTTCTTGTCTTTGTGACCAGAAGGAAGTTATGAACGAGGCCACAATCACAGCAGGCAACTTTATGGATTTGATCAGGTTTCAACGTAATACTCTCTCCATCCTGCACTCTTCTGTATTTCATTATTAACTTCCCTGCTGGCCGCCGATTGCACCCTGGGCTGCCAGATCCATTAATTGGGAGGGGTCGATGGTGGGCTGGCCGGGAGCGGCGCTGCCGTTCATACCCGTTCCGGGGGGTATTCCGGTTCCTCCCGGCATCCCCATCATCTGCATTTGCTGGGCCTGCTCGGCGGATATTATGTATTTGTCGGGGTTTTTGTGGGGGAAGAAGAGCTCCATTCCCAATCTCAGCCATTCCGCCCTCTGGATAAGGTCTTCGCTCCCCTGAACCATCTGGAGGGCATTAATGAAGTTCTGCTGGGCCATATCGTTTACCTGCTCTATGGACGTGGACGAGGGCTTTATATCGAACATCCGGCGGATATCGGAGATCGAGAGTCTGTAGAACCCGGCGTCTGGCTCTCCGGCTATCCTCTCGTACTCCGCCTGGCTCATGTACGTCCGGACCTGGATTATGGTCTTGAGGAATACCGACTTCGACCAGAAAGACACCTTTTTCAGGAAGGTTTCCGTCCGCTTCATGGCGTTTCTCTGAAGCTGGACGACTGTTGTTGCCGTTTCCCTCCTTGCCGGGGCGTTACCGCGGGTGGTTTCCTGTGAGCTGGTGGCGTCCTGGGCCTCTTTTTCCCACATAGCCTGCTCTGTATAGGCGTTCTGTGTGATATCCCCCACTTCCAGCACCTTGACGGAGTTATTGACGTCGCGGGTATGGATCAATCCCCCCGGCATCATCACCATTTCGTCGTCCTCAACGGCGTAAATATCGTTAACGAGGAAGGTCTTGAAGATCCCGAGCTCTATATTTTCGAGCCTCATGGACTTCAGGAGGTTAATTTCTTCCTGATAGGTGGAGGCTATCCTTCCGACGCCCTGCCCGTACATTTCCCTCGAAAACGACCATAATTTGAGGTCGTCATAGGGGGAGTAGGGATACGGGGGTATCTCAAGCCTCTGTGCTCCGACGGACGTTTCCACGGTTACGGGCTTGCTCGACTCCCTGACGATCATTCTGTTGGCCGCGAGGGTTGTGGTATGCCCGGTATCCATGTCGTAGTAGTGGAGAAGGAGCATGGTTCCGTTCTTTTTGTCCCATCCGTCCTGTGGGCGGGCATCCTTGCCAAGCTGGGATAGAAGGTCTTCGTGAACGTCCGTATCCTCGGGGAGCCAGTTCTTGTCCTTGGCGAGCCGTTCAAGCTCTTCGTCGGAGAGTTTTTTGTAACTGTCGGTCTTTATGCGCCTTTTGTACTCGCTTGTCGATATCCATTCCTTCATCCATACCCGCCGGCATCCCGAGGCTCGGGAAAGACGGTAGCATTGTCTGTCGGGAACGAGGTCGAATACCGATACGGGCATGATCCGGGGGCCAAGATATACAGGGCCGCCCATATCGGAGGTTGCACTCGTGTCGAACTGCGGCACCGTCATGGTGAATCCCGTCCCGAAAACGGTGGTTTCCTGCGCGAAGTCGTAAAAATCGAGCATAAACTCCCGTTCCGGGTGCATTAACAGGAGATTCACCACCTTCTGAAGCTGACGGGCAATTTTGGAATCGTTAACCAGCGGATCGGGATAGTTCGTATCCTCGACCGGCTCTATGGTCATTATGTTGTCTTTGAGGAAAAAGCTGTTAAATACTGTGGATACTATGTTTTCCGTTATGGTGAATACCAGCGGAACGGTCGGGTTGTATTTGTAGGGGTGGGTGTTCGGGTCCCGGAAGCGCATATAGGCGAGATAATCCCGCCTCATAAAGTCATACTGGGGGCGGACCCTGTTAAAGTCCTCCTGCCAGCAGGTCAAAAGGTCGAGCGTTCTTGATCTTTCCTTCTCGTAGCCCTTTTCGGCCATTTATAAAATCCTGTGTTTAGAACGCTTTACGCGTATATGTTATCCATGCTGCATAGAGGTGTATCGCGTCGTCCGCGTGAGCGGCGGGAACCAGGGCGAGATTCAGAAACCCGGGCGCAGCCGGTACGTCCGCTGCTGCGAGTGTTACCGTCCTGAGCCCGGCGGTCGCCGAAAGGGCGGCTATGTTGCCCCCGCACTCGGTATCGCCGACGTTGAAGAACGCCTGTACGTCTATGACCGGGGTGTTCGTTGCACCGCCCATACCGGCCCAGAGGTTGACGGTCATGTCAGCCGTGTCGTCGAGATCGTGCGGCAGCGGGATAGTCGGGAACTGTATCTCGCCGGTCGTATTGGCCTTGAAAACCACCCTTGCCGCCTTGTCTGTCGCTGCGTTCACCCTGTTGAGGGAGAAAATAGCGCCGTCGAGGGCCAGAATACCGCCCGAAGCCTTCTCGGAACCGCCTGTATTGACGACTGTCTCGTCGGCAAAGTCGTTCGAGAGGATTATTCTTGACGCGAATATGTCTATCGGGATGAATCCGGTTGACAGATTGCCGTTCATAACCGGCAGTAATCGTTCAATTACATATTTAAGAGGGTCATTCTGAAAGTAAATATCGTTTTTGTAAGTACCCGGAAGTAGTGCCATTCTCAAATCCTCCTCTAACCGCTTCTACAGCGGAGATTTACAAAAATCGTATCATAGTTGACCATTTTTGTAAATCATATTGACAAATTTTGCGCTTTTAGGATAAAATCTGTCATATGATGTGCAGGATAATGCGCATCTTAAGGAGCACACATGCCAGAGGAAGCGGTAATCGACGGTTCCAACCTTGAGGGGAATGTAGAAACCCCCCAGACTGAAGCCGTCCAGCCACAGGCCGAGCAGCCTGCTCAAACAGAGCAGCCCCCTCAGTCGAACATTCCCGAACAATTCAGGGAATACACGCCCGAGCAGTGGTTTAACGAATGGAACAAGACAAATTCCATGCTCGGGAGATACAAGCAGGAGGTAACGGACCTGCGTCATAAGACACAGCCCGTTTACCAGCCTCAATACCAGCAACCTCCAATCCCGTCCTCCCTCCCAGGACACGAGGCATTAGGACAGAGACAGCCGCAGCCGAATTTAAACGAGACATTCCTCGAGAATCCGGCGGACGTGGTGAAGCAGATAGTCGCTCAGGAAGTACGGCA
This sequence comes from uncultured Spirochaetia bacterium, assembly GCA_964586675.1. Classification (GTDB taxonomy): domain Bacteria; phylum Desulfobacterota_D; class UBA1144; order Nemesobacterales; family UBA2774; genus JADLGH01. The sequence continues at coordinate 6,299 of CAZPHQ010000033.1, forward strand.
GGGGATACAGTCGTATCAGCAGCAGCAGGTCATGGCGCAGCAGCAGGAAGCCATGAGCCGGGTGGCGTGGATAAACAGCGTGGACGACGACGAGCTGCAAAACCTCAGGCTCGATGAAAACGTTAACTTCACGCCGCAGCATCAGGCGCTGATGAAGGCGCTAGCCGAGACCGATCCCGCTGTTATTTCGAAACTCCGTACTACCAATCTCTCCGAACAGGACATAAGAAGCACGGTCCGCGACCTTCACAAGAGGGCCGACGGAATCCTGAACGGGGACCCTGAGAGACAAAAAGCCTTCGCCGCAGCCCAGAAACAGGCGGCCATTAGCGGTGCTCCCGCAGCACGGGCATCCACACAGGCAGGGCCGGTAGGCACTAGACCGGCTGATTTAGATGAACGGTGGGGATTCCTGTTGAACGAGTAATTCACAGGAGGGAGTAAATGTCTACAAATCCAACGGTAATAAGCAGAGCAGTATCGGTCGCCGGACCCGGACAGGGCAACGTCGATCGTTTTATAGAAGAGATAGAAAATAAAATCTGGCAGTACGGACCGAACCTCAATCCGCTGATCAGGATAGCGAACAAGGTCAAGAAACGCTCCGTGCGTCAGATGAGTTTTAAGGTTCTGAATGACAAGAGGCTCCCGAGGTTTACCAGAATTAACAACGGCGGTGGTTATAACACTTCCGCTACGTCGATTGTTGTAGATAACGGGAATTATGCAAGGCCACAGGATATATGGGAGAACACAGCAACTAGAGAACATATCCTCGTAACCGGGATTTCCTCTAATACCTGGACGGTGGTCAGGGGTTATGACACCGGAGCGGCGGGGACCGGGGTTGCAATGACTGATAACGATGAGCTTATGTTCGTCGGCAACTCTCTTTCTGAGCGCTCTACGGCTCCAGTTTCTATTCAGACCGACCCGGGGACTGTCACGAATTATCTCCAGTTCATGTCTAGAACAATTGGGCTTTCGGAGATAAGGGATGCGATAGCGGAGTACGGCCCGAAGGAAAAAGAGCGGCAGTCCAAGAACACGATGTTCGAGTTCAAAGTGGACGCGGAATTGGCTTTTAAATTCGGGAAGCCGATCGCAGACGTAGAAGCATCTTCACCACTTGACAGCGCAATCAGCGATGGCCGCTGGGCTACGGGTGGGCTGCGATATTGGATCGATTCCTATGCTGCCACCAATGCCTTGAATGCCAACATAGCAATTTCCCAGAACACGCTTTGGGAATTTGTCGCTCCGTCATTCGAGGACATGCCGGAGGATGCAACCGGACAGGGAATGGAGCTTATGGCTCTTTGTGGAAGGAAGGCGTTTAACGTTTTCCATAACTGGGGAATGGCCCCGATACAGACGTCGCCATCCATCAAAGAGTTTGGCCTCCAGCTCACAACGTACATGACCCCACAGGGCAAGCTGAATCTCGTTCAGGACTACACGCTCAAGGGTGATCAGTATGCGGACTGGATGTTCATCGTGAACCCGTCTGACCTTGAATATGTGTACCTCGAAGGCAAGGACATGAAGCTGAAAACGAATATTCAGGCTAACGATGCTCACGAGGTCAAGGACGAGCTTTACGGCATAATCGGTCTTGGAATAAAGCGCCCCGAGCTTCACAGGTATGTGTACAACATGCAGGCGGGAGTCTAAGGAGGGAATGAACAATGGCAACAACACCAGCAATTGACATGACGACAGAAACGATTCTGTCCGTATCTGCCAACTCTGGAGATGGTCAGACAAGGATAGAGTCGATGTTTTTCCCTCTGGTTGCTGCAACCGGTACGGATACGGCAGTGCCGTGGGTAGAGACTACAGGCTGGCAAAGCATCTGTGTTTACGTGGATATAACGTCCAGCGGCACCTTGAATATGGTCGGGTCTAACCTGACGGCTCCTGCAGCTTCGGATAACGGGTTTGCTGTAGCTACTGCTATTACGGCAGACGGGTTCGGAGTTATTACACAGGAGAAGATTCCCCGCTGGTTCAAGATATATCCGAGCGCAAGCGGCGGTGCCATGACTGTAGCTATGAAGGTTGTCAAAGTAGCAATGAACAGAGTATCAGCTTAAGAACTCAGGGGGGCTTCGGCCCCCTTGTCTTTTAAGGAGGTCTTGATGATTTACGAGCGTAAGCACGGACACCAGTACACCGTAGAGAATGGTTTTAGCCGCCCTGATGGACAGGGCGGAAGGATAGTGAAGCTGGGTCTTATGGCTATTTTTGAACCGCGGAGTGTGATTGACCCGACGGCGGAGTTTGACACAACCAGAGCGGCGACAACTTACGTGGATATGAATATTGCTGCCGGGAATACGCCGTATGTGGAGAGAGAGGCGAAGATAAAAGAAACCGATCAGCGCCTGCAAACCTTTATAGAGAGCCTTCGTGACTTCACCCGCCCCGGCGGGCTTGGCCTTATCTGGCGGCAGAGAACGATTGAGGAAAGAGCGGCAATTCTGGAGCAGAGCATCCAGGCCCAGCAGGACAGGCTACGTGAAATGCAGACTTCGATAAAGGACAAGTCGGATGCGGAACTTGAGGAGTTAACAAAGCCGGAAGTTAAAACGGATGGCTTGGCAAAAGCGCCGGGCGTTATAACCGGTACTGCGACTATTGCGTCCCAGAGAGGCAAATGAGACTCGCGGCATACATATTCACGGCGGCTTTAATCGCCTTATCCCTCGGGGCATTACGGGTTTACGGGGAGGACTTCCTGTGCACGTATAAAACGGGGAGCTTCACCTGCCAGTCCGTACCGGCACCGACTGCCGCACCCACGGCAGCGCCTACACCGAAGCCAATTCCTGCTCCCACGCCACAACCGACACAGCCGCCGAGTACCGGGTGCCAGATAAAGGTAGTCGGAAACGCATTCAGAACGGCGGAGGCGAACGCGAAACCGGGTGACTGCATCGAGGTAATAAGCGGGCCGATCACGGGGCAGCTCTACCTCAACAAGAGCGGCACTGCGGACAAGCCCATCACGTACAAATTCGATCCCGGCGTCGTGATAAAACCCGGCTCGTGGACGGATGCGAACGCTCAGTTCAGGGCAAACGGGAGTTATCTGATTCTCGACGGGATAGTTGTCGAAGGTGGGTACGCCGCCAAGATCATGGGCAATAACGTGACCGTAATAAACGGGAAATTTACACACCAGCGTTATTCGACCTTGGATGTAGTGGCTGTGGATTATCCCCGCATCCTTGATACCGAAAACGCATGGGCGGGATATGACACGAGCGGAAAGCGTTACGAAGCTAACGGCAACCCGAAGCAGTATCACGGGATTTACTTCTCGCCGAACGGGAGGGGAATCAAGGGTGCATACGTCAGAGGCGCGAAGATTCACGATATAACCGGGCGCGGGATACAGTCGAACGGGGACAGCGGCGGCACGGTAGAACTCACGGTTGAGGATAGCAAGTTCTGGAATCTTGTCTATGGAATCATCAACTGGAACGGGGTTGTGAGCGGAACGTTCAGGAATAACAAATTCACGCTCGGGAACTCCCCGCCGACGAACTCCGAGACGGCCTGTATCGGCGGATACAACTCGAAGAACCTGACGCTTGAAAACAATACCTGTAAGACGACGTGGCGCGGGAATGCGTGCTCCGGATTCTTCCAGAATCATGGGGGAGTAAGCGGGATTACGTGCAGCGGTAACACATTCGATTAGGAGGGGGATATGAGCGGACAGACAGACAGAAACCAGAGCGGGAAGATCGTGACCAACAGGGGGCTTGTGATAGGCGGCTCGACGATTGCCGTTGCGCCCCTTGTCCCGTTCTTCTGGAACAGGGCGTTCCCCGAGTGGCCGATGAACCCCGAAGTTGCGGCAGCGGCAGCGGGCGTTGTAACGGTGTTCCTCGGTTTCGCATACGCCGTGATTCTGAAGATTTTGCAGAAATACGATATAGCGCCGTAAGGAGGCAGCATGAGCTTTTTCGACAAGATAAGACAGGGACTTGAAATAATCACCGGGTATATCGCAATCGCGATAGACATTCTCACAAAGTTTAACGCGGTCATGCCGATTGTCGTCGAGTTCATCATCGAGCAGGTGGACAGCTGGTTCGGGAAGATCGAAAAGGGAGAGGCTTCCGGAGAGCAGGCGAGAGAAGCTGTCGTTCAGACTTCGCTCCAGAGATTCCACGGCTCCGGGCCCGTGATTACCGAGCAGGACATAAGAACGATAGTCGAGCAGTACGTGAAGGTAGCCAAGGCGAGACGGAGGGAGTTCGACAACACGAGAGAGGTCAAGGCTGTCGAGAAGGGCTACGTGAAACAGACAGAGCTGGAGAAAGCGAGACTTGCCTGGCCGGTATTCCAACCCCTGGACTGACGATGTGGTCGTGGTTTATAAGCGCCGTCGGCGTCCTCTTGGGTTTTATATTCGACAGGAAGAGGAAGGCGGCCGAGGAAACCGAATACGCAAAGACGAAGAAGGAGAACCTCGAAATCCGTTCGGAGAACGAGGCTTTGAAGAAGCGAGAGAAACAGAAGGTTGAATGGGAGAAGGCGAAAGAGGAATGGAAGGATCTGAGCGAAGATGAAAAGACCAAACGTATACTCGATCGCTTTCGCAATTCTGATTAGCCTCGCCGCCTGTACCCCCGCGACCCTGGTAGTACCGGAGATTTCCTACAAGACGACGGAAGAGATAAGAGCGGGACAGCCCGACTGCACCGCTCCGATCATGTATGCCCTCGACGATCCGGGCAGGGAAACCATGCTGGAGGCGTTCTGGTGCTACGACCGGGTGATTCAGTATTGGCAGGACGAGTACGAAGTTCTGGAAGCACAACTCGATTCTTTACACGCGCCGGAGGGGGACAATGGGAAATGAATTTCAGGCGCCGAAGAAGCTCGGGGACAGAATAGACAACAGGGAGTATGCGAACGTGCATCTGGGCTCTACTGACAGGATTATCGGCGGAATACTCGCGGCGGTCCTTATCGCTCTCGTTCTATGGGTGGGACAGGCGACACAGCAGAATCAGGTTGAACTCGCCAAACTTGGAGAGAAGTTCGAATCGACGAAAAGGGAACGGGATATATCGCTGCTCTACATAGAGAAACGGCTTGAGAAACTGGAGCTGAGCCTGGAATTGCTCAAACAGGACAAGGACGCGACCAAGAAATGACGAGAGGTCAAATAAAAACCAGAGTACAGGCAAGGAGCGACAGGGCGGATTCCGTTACAGCCGGTCTGATCGAGCAGTGGATAGTCGAGGTTATACGGGAAGTGGAGCGGAAATATCCCTGGGCCTACACCAAGAAATCACAGACGGCCCCAATATCCGCAAACGTAAAGTCGTTCGCCTTGCCCTCGAACCTGATACTCCACCATCCCTTCTCGCTGCTACTGGAAGCGTCGGGGACTTCGTCGAGCCCGGAATATCAATACCTCGTCAAGACGGAGGAAACGATATTCGATCTTCACTTCCCCGCACCAAACACAACGGGCTCGGACGCTGTTTACTGGAAGCTGACGGGGGGAGTGGATGGTACGGGGTTCGACGTTTATCCCGTAATGGACCGGGACGCGACTCTCAAGATAGCGAGCGGCCATTACTACACGGAAGCATGGAGTGATGACGCGGACGAGAACTGGCTTTCGATCAACCAGCCGGACATCGTCGTTGACGGCGTATGCGCGAAGCTCTTCGAGCATTACGGTGAGCCGGGGAAAGCGGACCGGGCGTTAGCAAGAGCGCAGGGACTTATACAGGATGCGATGGACGATCAGAAAAAGATGGACAGAAGGGGAAGGCTCACGCGGATGAAGACCCTGTCCGATTTCCCGCTGGACATAGCGAAAAGAAAAAAGACATACGGGTACTAAGGAGAAAAAGATTATGGCGATATTGCCTACAAACGATTTGATGTACACGACGATGCAGAACACGGCCCAGGCGACAGGCGGCGGACAGACACAACCAACTGCGGCCCCCGCCGACCCGAGGCTCGCCATGTGGCAGCAGCAGATGAGACAGAGGCGCATGGGAATGACCGGCCAGCCTTGGGGGAATTTCATGCCGAACGAGGCCCGAAGAGGAATGATGGGGCCCGGAATAGCCTCGCTCCAGATGGGAGCGACACAGGGACCGATGAGAATGGGCGGCGCTCCAATGACCGCCGCGCCCCAGCCCATGCCCGCACAGAGATTGACCGCGCCGCAGGGGGGGATAAACCCGACCGACCTCGTGCAAAAGAGAAGGGGAGTATTGCCAACCGGTGGAGGGAAATCGTTCTAGTGGGATACGTCGATCAGTTAAAACCGGCGAATAATCTGTCGGACCTCGAAAAACATACCACGCACGCCGTGAGGAGCGCTCTTAAGGCAATGAACGTGTATCACGCCGTGTGGGAAATAGTTATCGAGCACAGGCAGGGAAACCAGCTCGACATAACGGCCTGGATTCCCGAACGCATCACCCTTCCTCAGGGATTTAACAAACCCCTCCTGCCTATCCATTTCAACCATATGCAGGGGAACGCGATGCGGGATTTTAC
>CAZPHQ010000033.1:12947-29312 GCA_964586675.1 uncultured Spirochaetia bacterium
GCGGATTCCACGTTCTCGGCTGTCTCGGGGAATAGCGTGGAGGCGTTTCTTATATGGGTGGACACGGGGGGCGCGTCGTCCACGGACCCGTTGATCGCCTTTTTCGACACGTCTATCACGGGAGCGCCGGTCACGCCGAACGGCGGGGATATCGTGCTTCAGTATAACGCAAGCGGAATCTTCTCGTTCTAAGGGGTATGGATGCCGAGCATTACAGTAGCGACCGCGACTGCCGTGAACGATACGGCGGTCGGGACTGTGGCATGGAGTAACGTATCGAATGTTACGTCGAGCAACAATTCGAGGGCTACGGTTGCGCTCAATTTCAGTCAGATATCCAACTATGTACGCTGTAAACCCGCTTCGCTTTCTTCCATCCCGGCTTCCGCGAGCATTTCCGGCATAGTCGTAAGCATCGAGAGAAGCTGCACCGTCAGCAATACCATCAACGACGGATTCCTGCGGCTCTATAAATCCGGCAGCTCGTCTTATGTGGGGCCGAGCAAGGCTACCGCTACCAAATGGCCGACGACCGACGGAACGGTCAGCTACGGCAGCTCCCTGGACTTATGGGGTTCAACATGGACCAGGAGTGAGATTGTCAATCAGCTTGAAGTCGGCATTTCCGCCACTAACAATCTTCCGGCCTCGACGTCCACAGGGCAGGTCGATTTCGTCGAGTTCACGATCCATTACACGCTCCAGCAGAATATCTCCGCGCCGCTCCTTTCGAACCCCGTTACGCTCTATGCCCCGACGATGGTATTGCAGGGATTCATCGCCCCGTTTCTAACGCTGGAGCAGACCTTTTATGATCACGCGTTTGCATTCGTGCAAACGATGGAAGCCCCTTTGCTGACGGCGGACACGGTGTTTTACGAAAGCAGGTTCGGAGAGGGAATCAGCGCCCCGTTTCTGGATAACACACCCGTATTTTACGAGCACGCGCTGGCATTCCCGCAGGAGATGGCTGGCCCGTTCCTGCCGGGGAGCGTGGTGTTTTACGCGCACGAGATATTCAACACATGGGAGAACACGGACAACACGACGTCGGGAATATGGACGGATACGGATATACCGTTATAAGAGAATAAATGGCTTTCCCAATAGTACAGTCGGTAACAGAAACCCAGTTTAGCAGCTCGACGACCGCGCACGCTGTAAGCATGCCCGCGACGGTTAACGCGGGGGATTTGCTTATCGTGCTCTTCGTTCAGTTCGCACAGGCGGCAACAGTTACAACACCCTCCGGATGGACCCAGCTTCATTCTACTCAAACGGGGGGATTAGGCAGACTTTCCGCTTATTATAAATCCGCAAGCGGCTCGGAAGACGGCGGGACAGTAGATTTTGTAACGTCCAGCTCGACAACGGCGGCAGCGCAGACGTACAGAATTACGGGGTGGAGCGCCGTAAAGGTTGCAACGGCAGCGCTTGGGAATCCGGGGGACAACAGTCCTAATCCGCCGTCGTTGAATCCTTCGGGATGGGACACCGAGGATACGTTATGGATTGCTTATTTCGGGGCGGCGGATGACGATGAGACGGTTTCGACATATCCGACTAACTATACGAATGGTGTAGATACTATTAGCGGGGCGGGGGCAAATCTCGGCTGCGAGATGGGATCGGCCCGGAGGGAGCTTGCGGCTTCAAGCGAGAATCCCGGAACCTTTTTAATCACTGGTGGGGAGGACTGGGTTGCCGGTACGATAGCGGTTAGACCAGCCCCGGCGCAGCAAACTCTCGTAGCCCCTCTTTTGAACGCCGCTCCGACGCTGAACGCTCACACACTCGCAGCGACCTACAGCCTTGCGGCACCGCTGCTGAACGCGGCCCCGACCTTTTACGCTCACGAGTTCGCCGGGGATGCCGGGGAGCAAACCCTCGAAGCGCCGCTTCTGGACAACGGCGCAACATTCTACGACCCGGCGTTCGCTCCGGGCAGCGTGAGCCTGACGGCTCCACTGCTTGCCAATGGAGCGACGTTCTATAATCCGGCATTAGCGGCGAGCTATACATTGACTGCTCCACTTCTGGACAGCGCTGCCGTGCTGTATGCCCCGGAGATCGACGCGACTTACTTGCTTAGCGCTCCGCTCCTAACGAACAGCCCGGTCTTTTACGATGCGGTTTTCGCCCCGACCTATACCCTGACCGCGCCTCTCTTGAATGCGGGCGCGACGATGTACGCGCACTCGTTCCCCGGACAGGACATAACTATCGTGGCTCCGCTCCTTAATGTGCCTCCGGCTTTCTTCGCTCACCTGATGAGGGAGAAATGGACCAATGCGGATACGGGGGTTTCGGGGATTTGGACGGATACGGACTTTCCGTATCGGGAGATATAGATGCATAACGTAAAACATGGACACGCAAGAGATGATTTTAAAACAAAAACATATCAGGTTTGGGCTGATATGCGGAATCGATGTTTCAATGACCGTAATAAACGATACAAAGACTACGGCGGACGCGGCATTGGAGTCTGCCCGAGATGGTCAGAGTATACAAACTTTCTCTTAGACATGGGCGAATGCCCCCAAGGTTTAGCGCTTGATCGTATCGACAACGATGGAAACTATGAGCCGGGAAACTGTAGGTGGGCTACTGCAAAAGAACAATCTCGGAATAGACGCACAAACAATTGGATTGAATATGAAGGCAAACGAATGATTGTCTACGATTGGGCAAAACATTTAGGCATAAGAGTTCTTACACTACGTGCTCGTCTAAGAAGGGGCTGGTCAATCGAAAGAGCTTTCAATAAACCGGTGCAGTTGCGGAGAATAGCCTAATGGGCTTGGAACATTCCATACAACTGACACTCCCCGCACCGATAGGCGGCATCAACTTCTCCCTGCCGGAAAGCTCGCTGGAGCACGTTTACAGCCGGGACATGATGAACGTCATAATCGAGGACGGGATAGTCAAGAGACGGCTCGGGTATACGCAGGTGGCAGCTTCCTTCCCGAATGCCAATCCCGTTATGGAAGGATTCGAGTACGGGGACGCCTCGGGGAACCTGCATACGATATTCGTTACGACGCAGAAGCTGATCGAATACACAGCGCCTTCAACATGGACTGACAGGAGCGGGGCTCTAAGCCTGACCGGCACCGCGGCGGAGAACCCCGTATTTATCGCACCCGTCGGTGGCCTCGCAACAGAAAACCTTTACTTCACAAACGGTAAGGACGCAATAAAGGTATGGACCGGCTCTGGCAACTGGGCGAACCTGACGACCACGGGGTTTGCGTCGGGCGGCAATTCGACGCTCAGGGCAAGGTGCCTTGTTGGATACAAGGGGCACCTCCTCCTCGGGGACGTTACGGAGACCGGGACACGCATACCCTACAGGATAAGGTGGTCTACAGTTGGGAACCCGACAACGTGGAACACGATATCCGCTGGGTTTGCCAATCTCATCGAGGACAAGAGCAATTCGAAAGTGATGTGCATGCACCCGATGGGGCCGGTGCTTATCGTTTACAAGGCCGGGAGCATATACCAGCTTACATATCAGGGAGACCCGAATTACTTCGTGCCGAGGATGAAGGTCGCGGACCGGGGGGCCATAAGCGCGAAGGGCGTCGCTCCGTTCGGTGATTTTCACCTGGTCGTTACGCAGGACAACATAGAGATATTCGACGGGCAGGGATTTTCGAGACCCGCTCCGGGAAACAGGATTAAGCAGGACTTCTTTGGAAATCTCAACTGGGACCAGAGGGAGCTTATATACGCCTGCGCTTTCCCTTCGCGCTTCGAGGTTTGGATCATCTATCCGACCAGCTCTTCGACTGTTCCGGATACCGCCTACTGCTGGAACTATAAGGACAACACGTGGACCAAACACGAGTTCGCCGACACGTTCTATTCGCTGATGAATCTCGACGAAACGTTTTCCACGATACAGCCGCTGGCCGGGATGAACGGCAACGTGATGAAGCTCTTTAACGGCAACACGGATAACGGGACGGTTATCGACGGACACGCAAGAGCAAAGCTCCACAACTACAGGGAGTTCAACCAGCCAGGGGCAAGGGTCGAAGGACTTATAAAGACGATGCACCGGATAGAGGTCGAATCGACCGGGACTATTCCGACCGTGCAGGTCGGGTCGGTCAATTCGATTATGGGCTCTGTGGATTACGATACGGCGGAAACGCCTGTTCAGGGAGAGACGGGGATAGTGAAGATAGACAAGAGAAAATCGGGGCGATACATGACGGTGAAGTTCAGGCAGAACACGGACGGTGCGCCGTTCGAGCTGGCGCAGTACACGGTATACCTGGAGCCAAGAGGGAGCTGGAAATAGATGCCTAACGACACGATGGAAACATTGATAGCCCCCAAGCCACCCTCGCAGACGGAAGTCTTTTCGTTCGAAGATTTGAACAGCGTTCTCGGAGAGATGAGCCGGTACAACCGGGACGTGGCGAGGTATAACGACGATTTATACAACGTTCTTCATTCCGGATACCTCGTCCGAAGCTTCCGGGTGGAAAATCTGACGGCGGATAGGATAACCTCCGGCGTAATCGGGGCGGACCAGATATATCTCGGGGATGAGAACTTTGAGCTCGACGGCGTGCTTCAGCAGATACGGGTCAAGGACGATCAGCCGTCGCCCGTTACTCGGGTGGAGATCGGGAAGTTCGGGAGCGGGGCCGATTATGGAATCAAGGTTCGCGATTCGAGCGGGACGGTCGTATTCCAGGCGACCTCGACGACCTTCATAGACGGCGCGGTCATTAACAATGCCACTATCACCGGGGCCAAGCTTGTGAACGCGACGGTCGGTACGACGAAGCTGGAAGACCTTGCCGTTACGACCGGGAAGATAGCGAGCGGCGCTGTTACGAACGCGAAGATAAACGACCTCAGCGCTACAAAGATAACGGTGAGTGGAACCTTGACGGTAAGCAGCGCGACGACGGCTATAGCGGTCACGGGGGCGGGGGCTGTTGTGTTCTCGGGCGGAGGAGACATGATAATGCGCGCCTCCGGATCGAACTTTAACTACATAACTTTCCAGAACGGCAGCAGCCAGGACCGGGGATTCCTGAATTACAACGGCACGAGCAACTTCATGAACCTGACTTCCTCGGGCGGGGCAGGGATTGCCATAGATGCCTCGGGCTCCTCCGGCGGGGACGTGCAACTACTGGCGGACGGCGACATTTTTCTGAGCGCCCCCGATATACAGATAGGACAGTCGTCGAGCCAGGACATATTAATGACGGGACGTGTCGATACATCTGTATTCCCCAAAACGGATAACCTCCGGGCGCTTGGAAGCGCGAGCCTCAGATGGTCGGACGTGCGCTCGGTTCTTATCAACGGAGCGGACTTCTGCTTCGAGAACGGATACAGGCTTACCGAAGCAAATCACGTATGGACGGAAGCCCCGCCTAATTCAGTCGTACTCATGAATCAGAACTGGAAACCCGTTGCGGCATTCGATGAGAGAGGGAACGTTTTCATCGGGGGAGTGCTGCATCCGAATTTCCAGTTCGAGGAACCGGACATAAAGAGGAGAGAGCCAGTTGGAGCGGAAAGAGCAGGAACGGAATATATCAATTGAACAATATCTGGATAACCGGATAGCGGGATATGTAGAGATAATCAACAAGGCGCAGGGAGCGATAGAAGCGCTTTCCAGCCTGAAAGAAAATCTGGTGAGGTCAAATGGCAACGAGCAGAAACAGGAAGAAGAGAAGGCAGATAATGGCGCAGGCGGGGAATGAAGTCCGGGCGATAGAAGCGCCTGTTCACGACGTCGTGCGGGAGAAACCGAAGCAACTCTCTTACGGGCAGATATTTCCTCACGAGCTGACGGCGCTCGCTCCCCTGATAGTCGATTTCTACAAGGAGATCGGTTTTAAGGAAGCGGCGGAAAATCCGGAGCCCTTCATCCGCGAGATATTCGACGAGATGAGCAGGAACCCCTATTCGATCATATACGCCTGCCTCGACGCGGAACAGAAACCACAAGGGTACATGTGGCTCCGTATAGACCGGAACGTACTCCAGCAGCCGTTCGCCGTGATAGAGCAAGACTACATCATCCCGGAGCATAGGGGAACCCTACGGGAGGCACGTATGCACCACCAGTTTATCGAATACGCCATACAGACCGGAGAGAGATGCGGGGTGCAGTATACGAATACGGTTGTGAGGTCGAAGAAACTGGAGGAATCGAGGATGAAACTCGGGTTCAGGAGCGTGGAAATCAAAATGACGTTTAAGGGAACTGCACAGGATTTCAGAAATCAGAACCCGAGCTTCATGAAAACAGGGAAATACGAGGAGGGCGAATAATGGGCGGTTCGAAACAACAGAGTAAGCCGACACCGGAAAGCAGATACGCAAGCGGGGCATTGACCGGGTACGTGCTCGGGCCGGTCGATTTAGGGGACAGTCGTGCCACTGAAGGGGCGGCCATGTTCAACAACGCCGGCCAGGGAGTAGGAATCCTCCCCGACTGGGGACAGCTACAGGATACGGCTGGACAATCGTTCTACGGGAACCTCGCCGGGAATAACGCGAATCCGATTATGACGGATGCCCTCGGAAGGGCGTTCACCATGCCGGAAATTACCATGCCCGAGATAAAGATGCCGAACATCAATTACGGCGGCGGGGGAGGCATGGGAGGAGGATTCGGTGCGGGATTCGGAGGGGGAGGACAGGGGTTCGGACAGAGGATAATCCCGCAGTCGGCCACCAACAACGCACTCGATTATCTTCAGAATACCCCTTCCGTGTTCGACCAGATGTCAGGCGGGCCGATAGTGGACGAGATAAACGCGAGGACGGAAGCGGAGGACCAGGCGTACAGGCAGAGGGCAATGGCCGACCTGGAGCAGGCAACGGAGATTGCGTTCGCCAACGATATGGCAACGGGACTCCTTTCCGGCTCGACGATAATGCTGAACAGGGAAAGGCTCACGGAAAACGTTCTTAATGACCTGAACGTGTTCAGGGCGACCCGCTCCCTGGAGCAGACGAAGTATCTCGGCGACCTGGCGATGCAAGACATAATGACGCAATCGAACAACATGCAGTCGATACTCCAGCAGGCGATGGTCGAAAAGGGAATCGACGCGAATTACGCGGCGCAGATGGCGGCCATAGCCTCCGAGCAGGCGACGGCCCTCGCGCAGGCGCGGATAGCATCGCAGACGCAGCTCGGTGTAGCGGGACTGAACTCGCAGACACAGCTCGCCTCGCAGATGATGGATACACAGGCCCGGCTCGGGATGAACCAGCAGAATAACGCGATGAACCTCCTGAATATGGGTATGACGGATTACAACGCTTCGACAGACAGACAGATCGGACTCGGAACGCTTCCGCTTCAATTACTGGCCGGACAAGGGGGAGCGGGGACGATCGCAACAGGCGGGAAATCGCCATAAAAGGAGAAACGAAATGGGAATATTTACAAGTCTTTTGATGCCGGTTCTGAAAACCGGGGCTGTTATAGGAGCTTCCGCGATTCCGGGAATCGGCCCTGTGGCCGGGCCGGTCGTGGCCGGACTCATGCAGGCGGGACAGAGCGCGGCAAGCGGACAGGGTCCTTTGAGTAGCTTGGCCAATGGAGCTATAGCGGGGGGTATGTCGGCGGGCATGGGCGCTTTAGGGAAAGCGTTTCAGCCCGCAGAGCAGGGAACGGCTAACGCTTCCCAGTTTGCCGACAGGCTTTCAGTCGCGGGTCCGCAGATGGGACAGAAGGACTACCTGACCGACTTTGCTCTGGACGACCTGAAAAGGAAGATGATGAGAACGAACAGTTTTATGGGCGGGTTCTAGTATGCCTGGTACAGGTTGCCGTCATCGTCCTGATATGTACCTCGGTCACCAATCGGGAAATACATCTCTCCGGTGTCGTAATTCATTAACGGAGCACGGCGACGCTCAGAACCACAACAGGCTTCATTCAGCCATATCGTATCGCCCGAGTTCGTATCGTAAACGGGGGTATATGTGCCGACAGTTGAACGACTACCCGCAGTCGGATAACAAGCGGAGAGTGATACGAGAAGAACAACCGAACCAATGGTTAGGATTTTTCTCATATAAAGAATTTAATAACGAATTGGCGTCTGTGCAAGGAGGGCGAGAAAATTGGGAATTTTAACTAACGCGATTAACCAGCTTGTAGGTGAGGTTATAGGGCTTGGCGTTGATCAACTCGACGCCTATTTCACAGGACTTATAGAAACCGGGCAGCAGGAGAAAGCCGCGCAGGAGGCGGCAAGACTCGATCAGGAACTGGCCCAGAGGGGATTAATGCAGGATCAGCTAATGTCCGGGCAATTCAATATCCCCGGCATGGACCTGGGCGGGGCCCCAGCAATGGACCCTAACAGTATGCAGGGGAAGGGGGTTCTGAGCTCGCTTTCTACCCTGCCGTATATAGACCCTGTAATCAATAGAAGCCCGGTACACAGCCAGCTTGCCGTCCAACGTGGAACCCAGTTCATACAAAACAATCCACTTGTCCTGCAAAGAGAGGCCGCTCAAAAGGCAGCCGAGGAACGCATGGGACTCGTCAAGACCATGACGGGGGACATGTTCAAACAGGGCGACGTCGGATTCCAGGAAGGCTTGGGAGCCTTCGATAATCCCCGCGGATTCGATCTATCGCGGCAGGACCGGATAGCCCGCAAGGGAGAGCTGGAAGCGGGAAAAACCACAGCCCGGCAGATGGCGCAGGAACCGTTCAGGGATAGGTCACTCCAGCGCTCACTACAGCTAAAACAGACACCGGGAGCAAGGGCCACGGGAGGGGGAGGTGGACCGGAAGGCGGACCAGTTAATACCCTTAGCCCGAGTACAAGCAGCTCCATAGAGAAAAGGTTCATGAAATATGGCCGCTATAGAACAGAAACCGGCCAGAACGCTATGGGAAATCCAATCTACGAGCTCAATCCACGGGGACAGAGAGTCAGGGAAATAGCGGAAGAAATGTACGCGGGTACGAAGAAGCCAAACTGGGGAGCGATAGAAAGAAAGGCGATGGCCCAAGAGCAAAAGGAGTTTAGTGCAATGGGCAAGATGGGTCAGGCGGAAGCGCAGCACCCCGGGAACACGGCAGCGAAGTTCGGCGCGTATGCCGATTCGCAGCCCAAATCCACTCCCCCGGCACCGCCTGCCAAAACCCCGGCTAGTCAGGCAACGACACAACAGAAGATCGAGACTCTCAGATCACGGGGAATACCGGCAGAAACCATACGCGAAGCGCTTAAGGCAGACGGGATTAACCCTGCGGAGTACGGATT
This sequence comes from uncultured Spirochaetia bacterium, assembly GCA_964586675.1. Lineage (GTDB taxonomy): Bacteria > Desulfobacterota_D > UBA1144 > Nemesobacterales > UBA2774 > JADLGH01. The sequence continues at coordinate 22,238 of CAZPHQ010000033.1, forward strand.
ATAAAAAATGGGAGCACTGGACGACCTCTTAAATAAATCGGAACAGAAAAAGAGCGCGCTCGATTATCTGCTTGCGGAGACAGAGCAGGCCCGTCCTACCCCCGGCCCCTTTGGGCCCATGGAAACTCAGCCACCGATGCTTTCGAATCCGGGCCCCGATGCTGTCAGTTTTGAACAGGTGGCAGCGAAAGAGGAACAGCGCCGCGCCCTGGAACGCCAGGCCGAATCGGATGCGGCGCAGACTCAATTCATACAAGAGCAGACGTCGCAGCTCCCGCCCGAAAGAAGGACACGCTATCTCGCAGAAATCGGGGACCTTGTAAAAAGCGGTGCGTATAGCGAGCCGGGAGCTATCCCAACGAAAGAACTGGAAACTGCTGCTGTTATCGGAGCTTCGCTACTATTCCCGCCGCTGGCTGTCGGACCCGCCGCACTTGGAACCGTGGGAAGAACAGCTCTCGGAACCGGGATTATCGGAGCAGGGGAGAATATGGCGATAGATACGGCTGCGGCGGTTGCCGAGAAACGTCTTCCGACTGTCAACGAACTGATTACAAGCGGTGCATGGGGACTTGGAGGGGGAGCGGTTGCCGGGGGTATAGCCGGGAAGTTCATGGGAAAGACCGGGCAGGAAGTAACCTTTGGCCGGAAGATAAAAGACATAGCCGCGTATTACGACACTACCCCGAGTCAGATTAATAAATTTCTTGCAGAGGCAGCGGGACAAGCCGGGACGGACAGGGGGTCTGTTGCAGATGGTCTTCTCGAATATGCTGCAAGGAACGATTCGGAAGGTGCAGCCGCGCACTTTAAGGACTATTTTAACTTCCCCGAGACACCGCCCGAGGCGTCGGCGGTAGTGGGAAGAGTTCCCGCCGAGGCGAAAATCGGCGCGTGGATACGTCAGGGAGTTATTCAGGGGAACCCGCAGGAAGCAATACAACGGGCGTATTTCGGAATGGCAAAGTCTTCCAAAACCGGAAGCGCCATAGACAATCTTCTCGAAGAAACGGGAGGGATAGCGGAGCAGGCCCCAAGGATGGCGGACGACATACCCCTGCCGCTAGACCCGACGGCACCGGTGGTAAAACCGATGATGCCAACGGATACACAGGGATTCTTATCTCCCTCGCGTCCGCCGGTATCTGTAGCGGACACGACTTTTCAATCTCCGATGACCCAGGCAGCTCCGGGAATAGACTTCGCGGCTCATACGGAGCCGGAGTTTCTAGGAAGAGCATACGCACAGTCTTCACAGCAGCCTCCGACCGGTTCGGGAATCGGCTCATACTTCGGAGCAAGAAACACGATGTTCACGCAGGATATGTATACGCAGGCATCGGCAAATCTCCGCAAGAAATCGAAACAACTCAGAACCGGTATCGATCCCTCGGACCTTTCCGACCTCGTGAAAGTGGGAGGCTACTACATCGAGGGGGGAGTAAGGGAGTTCGCCGATTGGAGCGCCCGGATGGTGGACGACTTCGGGGACGCCGTGAGACCGCACCTGAAAAGCATATATGACGAGTCGATAAACGCTATACGAAGAGCAGCGGTCAACGAACAGGTGCTCCCATCAGACTTTAACGAACAAGCAGTCGTTTCCGATCTGACGCGGGCTCCCGCGCACAGAACGCTTAAGGGAATCAATATCTCCCGGCTCGATGACGATGGGATTTCCAACCTTATAGATAACGCCGTCAGGGAGTCGCCCGAGTTTCAGATTCCGAACGAGACGGTCGCGTTCGACGTGCTTACAGCCCGGGCGAAACGGTTTAGCACGGGAACGATAGACGAGTATCTGAAGGACTACGACCCGAGCAAGGCGGGTACTCCCGAGGGGGATATACGGAAAATCGCCGCGGACGTGATCGCCGCGGAGAACGTGCTCAAAAATCATATGGAAACCCGCACCCTGCCGATGGCGAAGCTGATATCCGAAGGGCAAGGCGACAAGGAAGCATTCAGGGAGCTTTTGATAGGAGACCTCAGACTGCTCCGGAAGGTAGGAGGGGTGAGCTCAGAGTTCGGCAGGGCATTAGGCTCCCGCAGGATAAAGGCGACCGGTGAGTGGGGTATGGAGCAGCGGTTCATGCGGGAGATAAACAAGGTACTCGGCAAGGACGCGGACCTTGACCAGGTAGCAACACGTTTAAGCCAGATCGATATTATCGACCCTACCGCACGGGAGATTTTCCTCCGTGATCTTATACATGCGACTACGCGGGAGAAGATAGACGAGTTCTTTTACAACAGCATTCTTTCAAGTCTTGTAACCCAGGGGCGCAACGTACTCGGGAACCTCGGAACGATACTTGTCCGGGAGACCGAGAGACCCATTGCGACCACTATAGACCTTATGCGGGCAATGGCCACGGGGACCGCCCGCCAGAGACACTACGGCGAATCCATGAAATCGATATACGGACTGCTAGAAGGCACTAGAGAGGGTATAGCCGCCGGATGGAAATCCTTCAAATCGGAAGTGCCGCAATTCGGACTTGATGCCAGTATCGCTTCTGATAGGCGCTCCCAGAGAATAGGCGGGGCTATCAGGGGAAAGACGGGCAGGGTTATTCGCGTACCCTCGCGGCTTCTCATGGCGACAGACGACTTCTTTAAAGCCGTAGCGTACAGAATGGAGATAAACGCACGTGCATACAGGGAAGCCCGGTTAATCGGGAAGACAAACAAGCTCAATCAGGAGCAGGTTCTGGACCTCTATAACGACCTCCGCTACAGGCCGACGGACAGCGTGATGAAGGGAGCAAAAGAAGAAGCCCTGCTCCGCACGTTCCAGACGCCTTCAGGAGCGCTGGGGAGGGCAATGTCGAATGCGACGAACCGCGGATATATCATGCGGTATTTTATCCCGTTCGTGCGGACACCGCTGAATATCATGGAGTTCGGCGTCGAAAGGATTCCGGGAGTAAACCTGCTCTCGATCCTAAACAGGAAATCGCAGGGATTGCCGGTGAACTGGACCGACGAGCTGGCAAAAACCGCCTTCGGAACCATGATCGGCGCGGGGGTTTACCTTGCACATCAGCATGGGATAGTAAACGGGTTCGGCCCTCCGGAGCGGTCGGGCGAGGAGCGGGCGTTCCTGACGTCGGGACAGCAGAGATATGCCTTCAACATAGGGGATACATCCATCTCCTTCCAGAACTTCGAGCCCATCACAACCATACTCGGCATGATGGCGGACACCGCCGACCTGATAAACAGCGGAGTACCGGTACTGTCCGGCGACTTCGCTGTGAGCATGGGGCGGAACCTCGGACGAAACCTGACAGAGAAGCCCTTCGGCATGGGGCTCGATACGTTTCTTAATCTCGTGACAGGCGACTATGAACGAGCCAAAACGGGAACGTTTAGAACGATGGCGAGCGCGATTCCGTTCTCATCCTTCAGCCGCAGCATAGCCCAAGGGATAGACCCGACTGTCAGGCGCGTACAAACCCTTGAGGATGCGTTCAGGATGAACATTCCGGGATTAAGAGGGGACATTGAGCCGGTAATTGACCTTTGGGGGAGGGAGGTTGTAACCGAGGCGGGAGTAGTGCAGCGCATGGCAGCCGCGGTGGGTGTGGACCTCGGCCTCGGAGGGCAGATTCTGGACGGTATGACCAACCCAACAAAGATAAGAGACTTGACGGACGACCCGGCGACGAAGGAAGTAAACCGGCTGCTCAAGGCGCTCCCGGATGCGGAGTTCGAAGGGCTCGGGACGCCATCCCGGGAAGTGAAGGGTGTGAAGATGACGCGGGAGCAGTACATACAGTACAGCAAGTTATCCGGTCAGCGGGCGCACGAAGCGGCACTCAAGTTTATCGGCACTTCCTTTTACATGAGAATGACCGACGAGAATAAGCAGAAAAGCATAGAGCGGATAATCAAACAGGCGAGGACAAGGACGAGAAATGAGCTCTTTAGAAGCCAGTAAAGTCCTTACCTCCCAGGACTTCTACGATATATCCACCCATACCGGGTATGCGATGGACAAGTATGGGGGAAGGGTTATCCGGGACGAACAGTACGACCGGGATGTGACGGTCGAGTACATTTTCGACCTCAAGTTCGAGGACCTTGACCTTGAGGACCAGAAGCTGGCGATTAAGGTAGGGTGGGCGTGGGGGGTTCACGACGCCGGGAAGGACCTCGACACCTGCAAGCAGCTCAAGGGATACCTGTTCACACCCAAGCAGTGGAGATTATGGCACGCACAGGAGAAATTCCCGGCATATATAGGCGGGGAAGGTTCCGGCAAGACCCTTATATTCTGGTTAATTGCCCTTCGCAATTCCTTTATGTATCCGGGAACAAGGGGGCTATTCATGCGTGCCACGTACCCGCAGCTGGAGAAGGCGTCGCTCCCCACACTCTGGAAAATATGCGCTCACTTCGGCTGGCAGGAAGGGGTGCAGTACAACCACAACATTTCCAAGAAATCCATCACTATCCCGATCAGGATAGGGAAGAAGGTAATTACAAGTGAAATCCTCTACATGCCGGCGAAGAACGAGGGCAACGATATACAGGCGATTATACAGGACCTGCGCTCGCTGGAAATTGACTATGCGATGCTCGACGAGATTGCCACCATAGACGAGCTCGTATGCCGCGCGGTGCGAAGCAGAGTGGGACGCTGGGGGAAGATCGGGAACCCCGTTCACAGGAAGATGATTGTAGGAGGGAACCCGCCGTCTGAAGGGTCGTGGATACATAAACGCTGGTATCAGAAACTGGACAACGCGGATAACCCTCTTAAAGACCCGGACGAGCATACGGTATTCGTCGCCAGCTCTTATGAGAACCGGCGGAACCTTGCCCCGGATATCATAACCGCGCTGGAATCATCGGAGGATTACTGGAAGAATACATTTTTGTATGGACAACTGGGTTTTGTTCCTCCGGATGGAGAACCTATATACAAGAATTTTAATTACTCCCTTTTTGTCTCAAACAAGCAGCTCTTGCATAGCCCTCGAACCGTTCTTCTCAGGGGATGGGATATCGGCCCGACGGCGGTCAATAAAGCGTGTATTGTAGCACAGTTAGACAGCAGAGGCGTTTTGATAGTGCTGGCTGAATTTATGATGCTCGACCCTGGGGTGACGAAATTCGGGGAGTACGTGAAGTCGTATACGAACGCATGGTTCCCGGACGTGCCGGGCATACGGGACTTCTGCGATCCGGTGGCATTCGATATCTCACAGACGGACGGACAATCACCGGCCACGAAACTCCGGGATATAGGTATAGACCTGATAGCGGGGGAGGAATCGTTTCAGCTTCGCTATGACGCCGTTAATCAGACCATGAACAGGTTTATTGATGGCGTGCCGGGTATGTATATAGACGGTACGCGGTGCAGGAAGTTGGTCGAGGGCTTCATGGGAGGGTATCTGTATAAGATCGTGGACCTGCCGACACAAAGATTTTCCAAGGAGCCGGTCAAGAATATGTACAGCCACTATCACGACGCCCTCCAATACCTCTGCTCCCGCCTCGCGTTTGTTCAGGGACGTAAACGGGATGAATCGGAGAAGGCAAACAGACACAGGCAAAACGCCCTCAGGAATAAGCGTCAGGCTTTACTTGGGAAGAAGCATGCTGTGAACTGGTAGTTTAATCGTCTTTGTGTCTTTTCCATCCTGTCCTTGATCGATTAGATTTATACTGAAACCATCTCTCTCCACTAGTTAATTGGTTTAACATGACGGTCCAAATGATCGGGAATCTAACATCAGTCAGCATGTTAATAGCCTCTTCTTGTGAATGCGATATAGAGTAATGTCGATAATTATCAAAGAGTTCCCAATCATCTCTTGCGTAGTCGGGGTCATAAGGGTTCTCTTGTGTAGATAAGAAATGGATAGCGAGATGGTCACATACGCCTTCACGCTTAGTGATTTTAACCTCCTCCACATGCCATTTGTATTGCAGCCGGTTGTAATCCAGAAAGCACTCTATAATATGTCTGATGTCTCTAGCTAACTTGTTTTCTCTCGGCATTCGCGTTCTCCCTGCAACTCACTCATCTCCAAATCAGTCAACAAGTCTATCAGACACGACCGGCAAATAATACACCACAGATCCCGTTCCTCACAGCATAGGGGAACGACGACCATCCTGCGGTCATTCCCCTTACACTTCTGGAGGTGACATTTGGTCAAGTGTTCTCCGCGCGAGTATTCCAAATGTCGATTACCCTCTTCTCTGAAGCTTCCCTTATTGTACAAACACTTACATAGCAACGGGTGTTATTACATTCAACCCAGTAACCGCGTCCGTCGGGGAATCGGCTAGTATTTAGGGCTGGCTCCTTGCCGCAGTATGGACACGGCTTAAGTTCCGGTTTCTTCATTCTCTCCCCGCCCGCCAATCAAAAATTAATTCTATCACCAAAGTGCAAAGACCACCGCCAACCCACCCGATGAACACTGCCGTCCCTCTATCTGCTTGGAGATAATCAGCAAGAAAATGTGCTCCGAGAGACATAAGCGCTCCGCAAAGAATAGGGAGTAAAAGAGCTTTCATCCCACCTCCTCCACCAAATCCACTCCATGTGTATCCCACGGAAGCACCTGTTCTCTCGTTAACCCCTTCCTTCCCACGGGTTCCTGAGTCTTAATCTTAACCTCGTCGATCTTCTTTGCGTTGGGATATATCCTTCCCTCCCCGGTCTTTCTCAGGTGAAGGATAATATCCCTCGGGGGATTCGTGGATTTCCCGTGATAGACCTCGTAATTAGTGGACTCGCGGAGAAAGCCGACGATCTTGAAGGTTATGTTATGTCTTGCGTAATAATAGATAGCCATCACTCCATCTCCTCCCCACACACGGCACACACCGTAATCGGATTATGAATACATGCCCGCGTTTCCCCCTGCTTCCCCTTGAGCGCCCGTACTTTATTGCGCAGGTGCCGGACGTGCAGATTCTCCGTCTCCACCATGTCGAGTAATGCCTCCTGCTCCGCCTCCGGGAGCCCCTGTATGGCCTGGTAGTAGGTGTAGGGGATATTTTCCCGGCGTCGGGCAGGCGGGAACGCCCTGGCGACGGATTTCAT
>CAZPHQ010000034.1:0-28816 GCA_964586675.1 uncultured Spirochaetia bacterium
TGTCCCCTCCGGCTTCGCCAAGGCTACGCCGTGACAGGCCTTTTTCTAAGGGGGATAAAAAGTAAAAGCCAAGGCTGGATTCCCGATACAAGCATTCGGGAATGACAGAAACTGAATGGATTCCTGCCTGCGCAGGAATGACAGAAGTGGGGTGATTCCTCGCTCGCTCGGAATCGTTGGGAATGACAGGAAAGTGTATTTCCTACCTATTGCGCTTGCCCATTCGTCCGGGAATTTTGCTTATTGTTAGCAAATGCGAATCTTTTTTTGTATATGGACATCGAATTAGGTACTAAATAAGAGTGCGGGGTCGTCGACGTGGCGGGCCGGTCCCCGGCGATCCAGGCTCCGGGGCGTCGGGCAGATAAAAAATACGCCCTCATTGACACCTTGTAGACCGGCTGGTAACGTGTAAGTAAGCACTTACTTTCATGCCGCCAGGGTTGCCCCGATTATGAAGGAAGTCGGTCGTTAAATATCGGCGTCAAATCACGATGCGAGGATAGCCAGACAAAATGGTTAAATTTCAACGGACAGCTGTATTCATACTAGCTCTTGCCGCCTCGGGCATGCTGCTCGCGGCCTGCAAGGGCCAACAAGCCGCCCCGCCCCCGCCTCCCAAGGTCACTGTCAGTAAGCCTCTCGAAAGGGAAGTCCTGGAGTGGGACGAGTATACGGGACGCCTCGAAGCGGTGGATTCGGTCGACGTGAGGGCACGCGTGAGCGGTTATCTCCAGTCGATACATTTCACGGACGGCCAGATAGTCAAAGAGGGCGATCTACTCTTCGTTATCGACCCGAGGCCATACCAGGCGTCGCTCGACAGGGCCGACGCCGAGCTCAAGCTCGCCCAGGCGAGGCTCTCGCTCGCGAAGAACGCTCTCGCGCGTGCGAAGAACCTCCTTAGTGCAAGGGCCATTTCGGAAGAGGAAGCCGATACCAGGGCTTCGGACGAAAAGGTCGCCGCCGCCACGGTTCAGCAGGCCGAGGCAGCCATCAATGCCGCGAAGCTCGACGTTGAGTTCACGCAGGTTCGCGCGCCGATCAGCGGGCTCATCAGCCGGAAGTACGTCACCGAGGGGAACCTCATAAACGGCGGCACGGGCGGAACTCTCCTGACTACTATTGTTTCGCTGAACCCGATCTACTGCTACTTCGACGCGGACGAGCAGTCGTTCCTTAAATACAACCGGATGGGGCTCGAGGGCCTGCGTCCCGACACGCGCACCGAGGAGAGCCCTGCCTATCTCGAGCTCGCCGACGAGACGGGCTACCCGCACAAGGGCTACGTCGACTTTCTCGACAACAGGGTCGACATGCAGACGGGAACGATCAGGGGAAGGGGTGTGTTCGAAAACCCCGGCGATATTCTGACGCCCGGGCTTTTCGCGCGCCTGAAAATAGTCGGAAGCGCACCTTACGAAGCGATCCTCCTGCCCGACGAGGCCGTCGGCAGCGACCAGTCGCAAAAATATGTCCTCGTGGTCAATCCTGAAACCAAGGTGGTCGAGTATAAGCAGGTTCAGCTCGGCCCGATAATCAACGGATTCAGGGTTATCAGGAGCGGCGTCAAACCCGGAGACCTCGTCATCGTAAAGGGCATGCAGAGGGTCATGCCGGGCGCAGTAGTCGACCCCGTCGAAGAAGACCTCGTGGTCAAGAACGATAACTTTCTCTCGCCGGGTATTCCGTCCGGCGGTTCCGAAAATACCGGAGGGTAATTAATTAATGTTCTCCAAGTTTTTTGTAGACAGGCCGATCTTCGCGACCGTTCTATCCGTTTTGATAGTCGTCGTCGGACTGATCGCGTATTTCACTCTCCCGGTAAGCCAGTATCCCGAGGTTACACCGCCGACGGTCGTCGTGCGCGCTTCCTATCCGGGAGCCAACCCGGAGACCATCGCCGAAACGGTCGCAACGCCGCTCGAGCAGGAGATAAACGGCGTCGAGGACATGCTCTACATGTCGTCGCAGTCGACGAGCGACGGCGCGATGCAGCTTACTATAACCTTCAAGCTGGGGACGGACGTCGACAAGGCGCAGGTCCTCGTCGAAAACCGCGTTTCCGTCGCGGAGCCCAGGCTTCCCGAGGAGGTTCGGCGAATAGGCGTCACTGTGAGGAAGAGCTCGCCCGACATGCTGCTCGTCGTGCACCTCGTTTCGCCCGACGACACCTACGACCAGCTATATGTCAGTAACTACGCACTCATAAACGTTTATAACGTTCTCACCCGTATCCAGGGAGTCGGCAACGTCACCGTTTTCGGCGCGAGAGAATATTCGATGAGAATATGGCTCGACCCGGAAAAGCTCTACTCGCTCGGGATGACAGTGAGCGACGTCGTGCAGTCGCTCCGCGAGCAGAATATAGCGGTTGCGGCGGGCGTCGTCGGCCAGCCCCCCGTGCCGCAGGGGAACGCATTTCAGCTTTCGGTTAACACGCTCGGAAGGCTTCTCAACGAGGAGCAGTTCTCGAACATCATCGTCAGGACGGGCGAGGAGGGGCGGACGACGAAGCTGAAGGACGTCGCGCGGATAGAGCTCGGCGCTCTCGACTACGCCAGGAACAGCTACCTCGACGGCAAGCCCGCGCAGGCCATCGGCGTGTTCCAGCTCCCGGGATCGAACGCTCTCGCCACGGCCGAGAACATCCAAAAGACGATGGCCGACATCAGCAAGAACTTCCCGAAGGGCCTCGAATACAGGATCGTATACAACCCGACGGTGTTCGTTCAGCAGTCTATAGACGAAGTTTTCCATACACTGTACGTAGCATTCATACTCGTTTTCATAGTCGTCATCCTGTTCCTCCAGGACTGGAGGGCGGCTCTCCTGCCGATGATAGACGCTGTCGTGTCGCTCGTCGGAACGTTTGCCGTAATGGCGGCGTTCGGCTTCTCGCTGAATAACCTGTCCATGTTCGGCCTGGTTCTGGCCATCGGTATCGTCGTCGACGACTCCATCGTCGTCGTCGAGAACATCAAGCGGTGGATGGGCATGGGCTACGAGCCGAGGGAGGCGACCCTACGGGCCATGGAGGAGATCACGGGCCCGGTTCTGGCTATCACGCTGGTTCTGAGCTCGGTGTTCATCCCGACAGCTTTCCTGCCCGGCATAAGCGGGCAGTTCTACAAGCAGTTCGCGCTGACCATAGCTGTTTCGACTATATTCTCGGCTATTAACGCGCTTTCCATGGCGCCGGCGAGGGCGGTTCAGCTCATCAAGCCCGATTCGGAGCTCGAACACCACGATCCGCTCCCGAGGGTGGGCCTGGCGGCGATAGTCGGCTTCATCGCCTACTCGTTCCTGGCGGAGCCGCTGGCGTCGCTCCTGGGCGTGCACGCAGACGGCGCGGGGGCGACGGCGATGCTGTGGGCTGTCAGGCTAGGGCTCTTCGCCGCGGGCGGAATCGTCGGGTGGCTGATAAGCCCGTTCGTAAACGCAGTCCTTAAAAAGCTGTTCAGGGGCTTTAACGATTTCTTCGAAAGGGCGGCGCATTCTTACAGCCGCACCGTCAAAAGACTGCTCAGGTTCAGCACGATAGGGCTGTTCGTCTACGGCGGACTGCTGGTCCTGACCTACTTCGGCTTCACGCACGTGCCGACGGGCTTTATCCCGGCACAGGACCAGGGCTATCTGATCGTCGACGTCGCGCTTCCCGACGGGGCGTCGCTCGAAAGGACGGACGCCGTCGTGCAGGAGGCGACGAAGATAATTCTCGACACGCCGGGTATCGGATATGCTGTCGGCTTCTCCGGATTCTCCGGGGCGACCTTCTCCAACAGCTCTGACGCGGGCGTTATATTCACGCCGCTCACGCCCTTCGAAGAGAGGGCGAAGCACGGCCCCTCGCTTAACGAAATAATATCGGATCTCAGCATCAGGCTTTCGAATATTCAAGAGGCGAGGCTGCTCGTTATATCGCCGCCGCCTGTGAGGGGCCTCGGTACCGCCGGCGGATACAAGATGATGGTGCAGGACAGGGGAGCAGTCGGCCTCAGCGAGCTCGCGAACGCATCGTATGCGCTCATCGGGGCCGCGAACCAGGAGCCCGGGCTTACGAGGGTGTATACGACCTTCAGCCTGAACACGCCCGAGCTGTATGCGGAAGTAGACCGCGAGAAAGCGAAGAAGCTGGACGTGCCGCTCACCAACATTTTCGACACGCTCCAGGTTTATCTCGGCTCTGTTTACGTGAACGACATAAACCTCTTCGGAAGGGTGTACCGCGTTACGGCGCAGGCCGAGGGCGGGTACCGTCAGCGTGCGGAAGACATATTGAAGCTAAGGACGAGGAGCGCGAACGGGTCGACCGTGCCGCTGGGCTCCGTCGTCAGCATAAAAGACGAGACCGGGCCGGACAGGGTCGTGAGGTATAACCTTTTCCCGGCAGTCGAGGTGAGCGGAGACTCGATCCCGGGGTTCAGCTCCGGGCAGGCGATAGCCGCGATGGAAAAGCTGGCCGGGCAGATACTGCCCACGGGCATAGGCTACGAATGGACGGACCTCGCTTACCAGGAGGTGAACCAGGGGAACGCGGCCATCTTCATATTCCCTCTATGCGTCCTGTTCGTGTTCATGGTTCTGGCGTCGCTTTACGAGAGCTGGTCGCTGCCTCTGGCCATTATCCTGATCGTGCCGATGTGTCTGCTTTCGGCGCTCGCGGGCCTCTGGCTCCGCGGAATGGACAACAACATACTGACGCAGATCGGGTTCGTCGTGCTCGTCGGCCTCTCGTGTAAGAACGCTATTCTGATCGTGGAGTTCGCGAAGGATTACCAGGAGCAGGGGAAGCCCCGCGAGGAGGCTGTCGTCGAGGCGTCGCGCGTCAGGCTGCGCCCGATATTGATGACGTCGTTCGCGTTCATACTCGGTGTCGTTCCGCTGGTGATCGCGACGGGGGCCGGCGCGGAGATGAGGCAGGCGCTCGGAACGTCGGTGTTCAGCGGAATGTTCGGGGTCACGTTCTTCGGACTGTTCCTGACGCCGATATTTTACGTCGTCATAAGAAAGTTCACAGAATCCAGAAAGAAGCAGGGAGTGCAGGCGCAATGAGATTCATCACGGCCGCCCTACTGACAATTTTTCTCGCGGGGTGCATGGTCGGCCCCGACTACAAGCAGCCGGAGTCGCCGCTTCCCGAGGGGTTCCAGTCCGAGGGGGCGAAGGACTACACGACCGACGCCGTCGAGATCGGATGGTGGAGCGAGTTCAACGATCCCATACTCGACACGCTCGTCCGCGATGCGCTCGCCGGGAACTACGACATACAGATAGCGACCGCGCGCATATTGGAAGCGCGCGCTCTCCGGGCAGAGACCGAGTTCGAGCTCGCGCCCATAGTGCCTTTCCAGGGCGACTACACCTGGCAGCGCTCGTCGAAGGCGCAAACATTCCCGGGGGCAGACAGGAACGGCGCGCTTTTCGACGCCGGGTTCGACGCCGTGTGGGAGCTAGACATCTTCGGCCGTATAAGGCGCACCATAGAAGCCGACACAGCGGAGCTCGAATCGCGCATCGCGACGCGGAGGGACGTCGTCGTGACGCTCCTCGCCGAAGTCGCGAGGAACTACTTCGAGCTGAGAGGCGCACAGAACGGCCTCGACGTGGCGCGTAAAAACGCAGAGAACCAGAAAAACACTCTAGACCTTACGATAACTCTCCTCGAAGCAGGCCGCGGGACAGAGCTGGACGTTTCGAGAGCAAGGGCGCAGTACAACAATACCCTCGCGCTGATCCCGCCGCTCGAAACGAGGGTCAGGCAGGCGATATACAGGATAGGCGTGCTCACCGGGCAGCTTCCGGATACTTACCTCGTAGAGCTCCTCGAGCCGAAGCCGTTCCCTGTCGTGCCGGAGATAGTAGCCGTCGGAACGCCGGTCGAGCTCATGGAAAGAAGGCCCGACATAAGGGTGGCCGAGAGGCAGCTAGCGGCTTTCACGGCGGCCATAGGCATCGCTACGGCGGACCTTTTCCCGAGGATAACCATATTCGGGAGCGCGGCGCTCCAGGCGACGTCGTTCTCGGGGCTTTTCGACAGCGGCGCGGGGGCGTTCGGAGTCGGGCCGAGCATATTCTGGCCGGCGTTCGACCTGGGCCGCGTGTACCAGCGAGTCGAAGCCGCGGACGCGAGGACGCAGGCGGCGTTCGCTGCGTATCAGCTGACCGTTCTCAGCGCGATAGAGGACGTCGATTCGTCTCTCGTCGATCACAGCAACGAGATAGAAAGGAACAAGTACCTCGCCGAGTCTGTCAAGGAGAGCGAGAACGCGATGAGGCTCGCGAGGATGAGGTACGATTACGGTGTCGCGAACTTCCTCGACGTGCTCGACGCGGAGAGGACGCTCCTCGAAACGCAGAGCGAGCTTGCGCGGAGCGAGACGGTGCTTCGCACGTCGCTCGTCGCGGTGTATAAGGCGCTCGGCGGCGGGTGGGAGATTTACGAGGAAGACCTCCGCACGCAGCAGACGGCCGGGAAGGCGCAGGAAGCGTCGGGCGCCGCGAGGCAGTAGATCTGCGTCATCGGTTGAAAAAGACAAAAGCAAAGTATTTCTACTTTTGCTTGACCACACACATACGTGTGGTTTTTTGACATAGCGTGTTCTGAGGCTTCATGCACCGTTAGTGCGTCGGGTGATAATTCAACGACCCTGCTATTTCGATTTCCTGCACGTGTGGCGTGCAAATTGTGCTAAAAATCATCGCGTCCTCGCCAAATCTTCCTAATATATCACCCTCACCCTTAATCCCTCTCCCCCGGAGGGGAGAGGGGAAATATTTATGACAAAGCTCTGATAATCTCGTATTAACGGTCTGCCCTATACTGTCCGTATCTGTTAATATGTAAGGAGTAAAAGAGGAGGACGGGTATGGATTGGACATTTTTCGTAGCTGCTATTTTGATCGGAGTTGCCTCGGGGCTTCGCTCCATGACAGGCCCGGCGGTGGCGAGTCTCGCGGCGCGCTACTACGGGCTCCCGCTCTCGGGGACACAGCTCGGCTTCATGGGCTCCCAGATCGCCGCCATCGTTCTCCCGATATTTGCCGTGCTCGAATTCGTATACGATCTTCTGCCTTTCGCCGGCAGCAGGACTGCCGTCGGACCTCTCCTCGCCCGCATATTCACAGGGGCGCTTTCCGGGGCGTGCGTTGCTGTCGGGGGAGGCGGATCGATCACGGCCGGGGCCGTCGCAGGAGGGCTCGGGGGAGTCGCGGGATGCTACGGGGGATACGCCGCGCGGAAAGCGGCGATACGCGCGATCGGCGGGATTCCCGCCGCGCTGGTCGAGGATGCCGCCGCGATCGGGCTCGCGGTTCTGGCGGTGTGGATGGTGATATAAGAGATAGAGCATATAAAGAATATATGTTCTATGTCATAAATATAAGATAAATTTTCCGCGTTTACTCGAAATGACAGATTGAAAACGAGATCCTGAGTCAAGCTTCCGTCTTCGTTAAAACTACGTCGGACAGACAGGATGACAAAATACAAAAACTGGATTCCCGATACAGGCATGCGGGAATGACAGATAAGGTAACCCCTCACCCTGACCCTGTTTTGGTTTGAGGAGCTTTCGAGCGGTACTGGATTGGCTCCTGTGCAGCTAGCCGAGGACAACCGAATGCTCACTCGTTCGCATCCGTTCCTCTTGAAAGGGGGGAGGGAAGAATTCTGAGAGGTGAAGATGGGGATACTTGCACCTGCAGGTGAGTTGCGGCGAGCGTGTATCTGCATGCGTCGCAGAAGGCTGTGATGAGAAGTAATCGGCTGCTTATATAAAATAATTTGTATTCCTTTGGCGCTCTTTCAGTGGTCTGGAAAAGTTTTATTAACCCTCCGTGAATTTCGCTTGACCTGCATATTCCGAAATTCTATAATAGGTCTTGTCAGCTTCACCGACAAGGGCAAACCATGTGAAAGCATGGGACGCAAAGCCAGCGGCCTAAGTCTCCCAGAGGGGATATGGCGGCAGGGTTGCCGAAGCAGGAGCTGCCTTCCATTCCGGGCATCTCACCGCTCGAGTTCCATTTTCGCCAGGCTCGCCCGGCGTATTCCGTCTGTGAATATGTAAACGGACGCGCGCCCTCACCGTGCGGCGCCCGGGCTTCGAAAAATACAGGTTCAGGGGGTCGTTATGGCGACTGTAAAGAGAATTACAGACCTTACGGATTATACCAACGTTTTACCGTACGCGAGCGAGATGTTCGGCATCTATCAGCCGCTTCTCGGGTGGAAATCCATTCGCATAAAAAAGCGCTTCGACGAGGGCTACATGGCGGAGAAGCCCTTAATTATCGACAGGCTGAAGAATGTTTTCGCCGGGCGCGCGGACGTCGTCTACAAGCCGGACAGGCGCGTCGAGATAAACCTCAGGCCCGGCGCACTCGACGCGGGGAAGTTCCGCTCGTACGACTCCGTCGTGGTGGAGCAGATAGCTGCGAAGCTCCCGCCATACGAGGAATATAAACCCACGATGTGGGCGAGGATCATTACGCCCGACTTCGTGGAGGCGCTGCTGAAAAAGGACGTGACGAAGATATACACGGACCTTTATCCCGAAGTGTTGAGCGGGGCGGCTTCGCTCTCCGGGGCGACGCTGTCGCGTGCCGCCGCTGCCTCCGGGGGCTTGAACGAGGCTGGCGTGCTCGGGGCTTACGAGCAACAGATCCAGTACGAGTCTTCCATTGCCGGTGCGCTTCTTTATCTCGTAAAAGAGAAGAGCCACGGCGCGCTGGAGGAGATTTTTTACGCGAGCAAGCACAACTCAGAAGAGGCCGAGAGGCTCATCAGGATGCTCGCCGCGGAGAACGGGGCCGAGGCGTATCTCAACATCGAGAATCTCGATCCGGGTCAAAAAGAGCACATAGCAGCCGTCGCTCTCTCGCCAATCAGCGTCGTACACCTTTTCAGGCAGTACTTCTTCGAGCTCGACACATTCCTCGGAACGCCTGTGAGCCATGTTTGGCTGAGCCCGGGCTCGTCCGTGGAGCTGATAGAGGTGCACACGAGGCGGACTGTCGTCGAGAAGACGCTCGAAACCACGCTCGACATACTGACGCAGTCGGAGACGACCGTCACCGAGCGGGACGAGATTTCGGACGCTGTTAAAGAAAACAATCAGCAGGATGTGAAATTCGGGGCGAGCGTCAAGGCGTCGTACGCGTCCATCGAAGCGACGTCGAGCTTCGATTACAACCGCTCGCAGGAGCAGGCGCGTGAGACCACTCACAAACGTATGCGCGAGCAGACTGAAAAGCTCTCTTCGGAGATAAGAAAGAATTTTAAATCGACTTTCAAAACCGTTACGGAATTCACGGACCAGTCGAGCTCCAAACACCTGCTCGCCAACACATCAGAAG
The DNA here is from genome assembly GCA_964586675.1 of uncultured Spirochaetia bacterium. Lineage (GTDB taxonomy): Bacteria > Desulfobacterota_D > UBA1144 > Nemesobacterales > UBA2774 > JADLGH01. Next base: position 9,361 of record CAZPHQ010000034.1, read on the forward strand.
AACTTATAAATTACGAGCTCAGGCGGAAAATGAGACAGGTCGGGGTACAGGTGCAGGACATCGGGACGTTCCTCTGCTGGCAGACGTACGTAGACGATCCCGGAAAGGAGCTCGGCCTCGCGAAGCTCATACACATTGCCAAGCCGCCTGAGCTCGGCGGTATTCCGCACCCCGAAGAGATTCCGACTCTCCAGCCGTTCCAGGAAGACAAGATCGCGACGATACCGTTCGTGTCAGTCGAGGGCGGCGCGGACAAGGAGGGCGAGGTCTATATAGACGGCGTCGAGGCGGACGATTCGGAGTGGTTCGGCGAGCTGGAAAAAATCCAGGCCGACTTCAACCAGGAATTCGTTGCGCCGAAGTCGGGCTACGTGCTGGCGAACGTCGAATTCGACCCCCAGGGCAATCCTGTCCAGGTTTCGCGGAAGGGCGGGATTACGAACTCGGGCGGAAAGGCGTCCTTCGTTTTACACCTGGACTCGGCGGATTTCCAGGGGCAGAACAGCATACAGATAAAGCTGACGCTTCACTGGTCGCCCGCGGCCGGAGCGAACGACGCCATCATACAGAAGAACAAGGACAATATCGCGGCGTTCAAGGAGAAGGAGAAGGCCGAGTACGAGAAGGCTTACGTCGAGAACGTGAAGGATAGAGTGACGAAGGCGAGCAAGATAAGGGCGCGCGACAGCGCGGAGCTACGGGAAGAGGAGAGGATAGTCGTATACAGGAGGCTGATACAGGACATGCTGATGCACGGCATAACGCTGCCGGACGACAGGACGCGGCACGTCGTCGCCGAGCTTATAAACTCGATGTTCGACGTGGACAAAATGCTCTATTTCGTCGCGCCGGAGTGGTGGCGGCCAAGGCTCCACAGGAGTAAGCAGCAACTCGGCGAGAAGCCGCCAGTGCCGAAGAGGCCGAACTTTTCGACGGCGTCCGCGGGGGTGAGCCTCTCCGCCGCTCAAAAGGGCCTGGCACAGAAGATCGGTTCCGCGTCCAACAACGCAGCCGCAGTCAGCGCGAACGTTATGAGCGCGAACGTGGTCGGATGGGGCGGCATTAACGATACGGTGAGGGACAACTATTACATCACGGACGAGTCCGAGCCGGCGAAGCTCGGAAGCTCGCTCGGGTGGCTGATGCAGCTGGACGGCGACAACATGCGTAACGCGTTCCTGAACGCGCCGTGGGTGAAGGCCGTTATCCCCATCAGGCCGGGTAGGGAGGAGGCTGCGATCAACTGGCTTAAGGGAGTCGAAGGGATGAACGGGATCACGGACGATGTCGTCTACCACGCGAGCAATCCCAACGAGAAGGACATTAACGGGAACCCGCTCGACGGGCAGAAGATGATAGATGTTCTCATGGACCTCGCGAAGAAGATCAAGAAGAAGTACCAGGAGGGTATAGAGACGGGGAAATACCCGAAGCAGGACGAGGTTTCGGACCCGGCGCTCGTCGATCCGGACAGCGTCGTGACGTCGACGCCGATCGACAGGGTGTACGAGCACGGCTTCTTCCCGCTCGAAGGGAGCTTCAGGCTGAACGTCGGGAAGAACTACGAGATTTTCGACCAGTGGATCGAGATCCTGCCGACGGACCAGATAGTGCCGGTCGAGGTGAAGTACGACCCCAAGACCGGCAGGCAGATTTGAGCCGCCGACATGGCTAGCAGGTGGGCCAAGATAATCCCCGGCGCTACGGGGAACAAGGCCGAGTTTCTCGTAGACGGGACGGCCTCGTTCAAGAGCATCGCCGACGCGATAAAGACCGCCAACAAGGACGGACACTATATCTACGTCATGGGGTGGATGCTCGATGTGGGGATGGAGCTTATCAAGGGCGACTCGGGCTCGGCGTTTATAAAACTCCTCGAGGATGCGGCCAAGAAGGGCGCAGAGGTTCGCGTCCTCGTGTGGGACAATCCGATCCCGAACGCCAATCCGCCCGAGAGCTATATACAGCTTAACCGTGACGGCATACCTAAGCTGAACAAGCTGCCGAACACGTTCGCCTTCATCGACGACAACACCTTCGCGACGGCAGCCACGCAGACTTTTCTAACGCAGGCTGTACCGCATATTCTGAAACAGGTGATGAAGTTCCAGACGATATTCAAGGAGCTGGACCTCTTCTTCACGATACTCAAATACGCGGCGACGAAGAACGTCGGCAGCCATCACGATAAAGTCGTAATCGTGAAAGGGGAGAAGGGGCTCATTTCGTTCTGCGGCGGGATAGACATAAACATCAACCGATTCGAGTGGTACCAGAAGCAGTGGTGCTCCTTTCACAAGGATACGCATACGGCCTATCACGACACGCATATAAGAGTCGAAGGTCCGGCCGCGTACGACATTCTCCAGAAGTTTATCAAGCGATGGGACTATCACCCGGCGGCGAAGTCAAAAACCCTGAAAGGCCGGAGCGAGCCCAAGCCGAAGGAGATAAAGACCGGGGATTTTCACTGGGCGAAGACCGTCGGCACGTATAACGATCCCTCCGGTAAAGACAGGGACAGGAGCCTCAAGGACGCGTATCTGGAAATAATCCGGAACGCGCAGAAGTATGTTTACATCGAGGACCAGTACCTCGTCAATCTCGACGTTGCGAAGGAGCTCAACAAGCGCATAAAGGACCCGAATTTCGTGTGCGTCGTTATCGTGACGCAGGACTGCGCGGAGACGACGGATATTCTGATACCGCTCCGGCGGAGATCGGAATTTTACAAGGAGCTTATCAAGGGCGCGAACCAGACCCAGCAGGACAAGGTCGGCATATTTGTAGTCGACATGGTGAACGGGAAGAAGAACGGCTGGCACACCGGGGTTCACGCGAAGACGCTTATAGTCGACGACGAGCTTGCGATAATAGGCTCGGCGAATGTGAATCAGCGCTCGTTCACGAACGACAGCGAGACGTCGGTCATCGTTTTCGACGACCCGGAGAAGAAGACGACCTTCGCCAAGGACCTCAGGATCGCTATATGGAAGGAGTTTATAAGGGTCGCCGTCGCGCCACAGGGCTACGAGAGCTGGTACATGTTCATGTATCTTGTGAAGAACGCGCCCGGATTTTCTATTCTGCTCGACCTTACGAAGACGCCGCAGCAGGAGGACCTCGACGAGAAGATTATCGCGATTATTAAAAAGTCCGGAGTCATAGCGCCGATAGTAGTCGGGCATCTCACTGGGAACAATCTTCAGCAGACGACCGTCGCGCTGAGCCCCATTACTCTCAAGATGATATTCGACATGTTCTGGGAGAATGTGGTGGACCCGGAGGCGCCGTGACACACGTAGTGTGTTTTTCGGTGCCTCAAGCTCACCGGTGTTTGTCATTCCCGAATGTCTTTGTCGGGAATCCAGTATTAAAATGAAAAGACAAGTACAAGGATGAGATCCTGAATCAAGTTCAGGATGACTACAAAGAAAAAACAAAAGAGCAGATCTCTCACATTTGTTCGAGATGACAGAGTAAAAATGCGCGCCCGGAGGAACGATTCCGAGCGAGCGCAGGAATCGAGGCAACTGTCCCGAAGCTTAAGGAGTTTGTGGTTTCTGATGGGGGTGAGTAAGGCGCAACTCGAACCCCCAACTTCTATAAAATCAGAAGGGGGTTCAAACTCAACTGTCGATTAGTCCGCAAGGTTGAAAGTTAAGGAATGCGCGCCCGGAGGGAGTCGAACCCCCAACCTCTTGATCCGTAGTCAAGCACTCTGTCCAATTGAGCTACGGGCGCGTAATTCAGAGTCGTATAGTTTACCGAAAGCTGTGGGTTCATCAATAGAGGAGAGTAGAAGGGGAGGGGAGACAGACTGTCCGGATTAAAAGCTAAGACTGGATTCCCGATAAAGACGTTCGGGAATGACAGACTGAAGGACACCCTCACCCCGACCCTCTCCCCTCAAGGGAGAGGGAAATCTTGGAAGTCATCGTTAGCTCAGGAGGTGCATAGGGACGCGGCCTCAGCTACTTCGACTTCCTGAACGTGCTAGTGGTAACTACACGCCCCCTCACCCTTAATCCCTCTCCCACGCAGGGGAGAGGGTAACTCTTGGAAGTTTGCGACAACTGCGGGCGTGGTCCGAAATCCCCCCTGTCCCCCCTTTTTCTAAGGGGGGAAATAACAGCTACCGGCTCGTTTCGTAGAAATAATCAGCGAGTCTGTCGCGCAGGAACAGCCGGGCACGGTGTATCCTCGACTTCGCCGCGCTTACGGATATTCCGAGCACTTCGGCCGCTTCGTGGTCCGAAAGCCCTTCCTCGTGCCGGAGGTGAAACACGTCCCTGTACTGCTCAGGGAGCTCGTTGATCGAGTCCCTTATCATCTCGAGCGCCTCGCGCGTCATGAGCTCGCTATCCGGCCTGCGGCTGAAGTCCTTAGCGGCGACGTCGCGGAGAAATCCCGATTCGTCGTATGGCGCGTAGCCGTCGAGGCTCGATTCGTTCGTGTTGATCTTCTTCTTCGTGCGGATGCGCATGTAGCTCGAATTGAGCGCGACGCGGTAGAGCCACGTCGAAAAACGCGACTCCATCCTGAACGTTCCGGCCTTGGACGTGAGTATTACGAACACGTCCTGCAGCACGTCCTCGGCCTCGCCGGGGTCGCGCGTGATTCTTAATGCGATCCTGTAAATCCTGTCGGCGTAGCGGTTGACCAGCTCGCCGAATGCGTCTTCGTCGCGGTTTCTGACGAATAGCGCGACGAGATGCTCGTCGGGGATTGCGCCGGGCGTGTGGCCCTCGGCGCAGGCGCGGGGAAAAGCTCCTCGTCCGCAAGCGCCATTATTCTTCGTATCGTACCGCATGATTAAAGCCTCCTGGGTGTCTTTGAGTGAATTTCCCCTCCGCTCCGTGCGGAGCTTCTCCGGCGGGGCGTCATACTGTGAACCCCGCGATTATCTTTTCTATCGTCTGGTCGATCACGTGCTCCTGGCCGGCCCACGGAAAGTCGGGCATGGCGATGACGAGGGACGTGATGCCGTGAACTACTATCCACATCGACTGCGTCGTGCTTTCGAGCTCGGCGTCCTTGAACTTCCCCTGGCGTATGCATTCCTCGACGATCTTTCTGAGGTAGCCATAGGCCTTCATACCCATCGAATCCCCGCGGAGGTAGTCCTCGGGGGTTTTGGGCCGGAGGTTCATCATGAACGTTACCCTGTAGTCGTTCGGGTACTTGAGGCCGAAATCGACATAGGCCCGCCCGCATCTTTTGAGGGCGAGCAGGGGGTCACTCAGGTCTTCTCCGAGTTTCTCGAACATATCCACTAACTTTACGAACGCTTCTTCGCATAAAAAATGGACAAGGTCGGCCTTGTCGTTGAAGTGGAGGTAGATGGTCGTGGGGGAATATTCAATCTTTTCAGCTATTTTACGCATTGTTACGTTTTCGTAGCCGTCTTTGATGAATAGTTCGCGGGCGGCGTCGAGAATTTCCTGCCTGATCGCCTGCCTCTGCCTTTCCCTTCTTTCCTTGACTCCCATGTATCTCCTGCCTTGAACTGTAGTAATTAAGTTAACGCTGTTATGTATATTATAAGCGTTAGGGGGAGTCAAGAAGTTTTTTTGAGGGGTGAAAAAAGATGGGAGGGGAGTGGAGGGGGTGGGAGAAATGTGGTGGAAAGGCGAAAGAGAGATTTCTCGCATGGACAGGCGGGAAGAGAGATTGCCGCGGTCGCGGAAGGCGCTCCCTCGCAATGACATACTAAAATGTAACCCCCCACCCTGAATGTAACCCCCCACCCTGACCCTCCCCCCTTGGAAAGGGGGAGGGGATTATATAGGATCACGCGGTGGACTGGAACAGCATTGTTGCTGCTAAGTCTGATTCCCGCAGATGTGGTCCGCCGCTGCAAAATCGGGCGAATCTATTTGGGGGTTTGTGGAATCTCATATGTGTAGAGGGCGGAGGCTGGAAGGAGAGGCAGGCACGATGAGCATCATATGGGGTTGTGTATCTACACTGGTTTTAGCCTTCGGCTTCACGGCCTTCGCGCAGGAGACATCTGAAGCGCCTTTAAGAGACGTGTTCTTCGACCGGGGCGAGTTCACGCTGAGGGAAGACGCGAAACCCGTTCTCAGGGAGAACGCCGAGTTCCTGGTGATGAATCCCGGCGTCGAGGTCGAGATAACCGGTTACTGCAGCGCATACGAAAACGCAGCGGGCAATCTCGGCCTGAAAAGAGCAGAAGCCGTAAGACAATATCTCGTGGAACAGGGTGTAAACTTAAGTAGTATAAGTGTAGGCGCCGATTGCGTCGGCGGCAGCGTCGGGAGCGAGATTCCCGCCGGGCCGGCCGAAGTGAAGGCGGCTTTAGACAGCAGGGTCGGCATAAAGGCGGGCCCTCAATCGTGGCCAGGGGTTTTATGATTACGGTTCGGGATTCAGGCGCGTGTATGGGCGCGTCGATCGGATCTCCGAAGCCGGTTTGAATTACGGGGGGTTATGACATGCTCGAACAGTTCAGGAATATTATGTTCGCGGCCATGATATTTCCGGCCGCTCTCTTCAATACAGGGCCCGGGCTCGGGGAAAAGCCCGACACCGCGCTCGCCTACAGGTGCGAAATAGCCGGATACTACACACACCTCCGGGATATCAGCGAGGAGTTCGGCAACGTTCTTCTTTCGGAAGATTACGATAGAATCTTCCCGGCGAGCGTCAACGCCGTGGCGTCGTTCGACGAGATGAGCGGCGAGCTCAAGTCGATGCAGGTGCCTGGCGAAATGCAGGAGGCGCACGACGCGTTTCTGAAATCCATCTCCGCATACAGGGAGAGCGCTGATCTGATACGAGTCGTGATCGGGACAGCGCTCGGCAAATACGAGGAGACCGGGGCCGATCTCCAGGGGATGATAGACAAGAGCGTTTACGAGGCAGCAGTGGCCAACGAATACCTCGCCAGGAGCCTCACGCTTCACGGCGAGATCTTCCAGCTTTACGCCGAAGGGGAATCCACCACCGGTCAGTGCGGGAAGTATGTCGCCGGGAATTTCGCACAGTAGCGTGTTACAAGGCGTAGAGCGTGAGATTGCTTCGTCGCTGCGCTCCTCGCAATGACAAAGAATTTCTGACGTATTGCCTGCGGAAATGGATTCCCGACCCGGCTTCGCCTACAGGCTCGCCGCGGCGAGTAAAAGCATTCGGGAATGACAGGGGAGGAATAGAATAATTAAATCCCCCCTCGCCACCCTTTTCTAAGGAGGGATGAAAGAGAGATTTCTCACTGTTTTAATTTGAGGTATTTCCGAGCAGTAGCAGATATGCTTTCTTGCAATCGGCTCCTCGCTCGCTCGAAATCGTTGTTCGAAATGACAAAGACGGATGTCATCCTTGTAGTCTATGCTACTTCGGATGGCCACACGTGCAGCGTTTGGTTCCTAAGTTGATCCAGGGGATGTAGAATACGAGGATGGTTTCAGCGCATAAGTGGCCGCAGGGAAAGGGGTATATGGCGATCAGCCTCGCGCTCATCGCCGGCTACATCGACGCCTACGGCTTTATCCAGTTCGGCACGTTCGTCTCCTTCATGAGCGGCAACACGACCGAGGCGGGATCGAACGTCGGGACCGGGCTGGCCTCGGCCGCGTTTCCCTCCTTCATAGCCATAGTGTCGTTCGTCGCGGGGGTGTTCACGGCGACGCTCATCGCGGGCCGCCGCGCCGTGCGCGCACGCATCGTGCTCTACTCGCTCATAACTATTCTCCTGTCGGCCACTATCTCCGTCCATTACACGGACCATCTTCCGGCGGCGATGTTCATCCTCACTCTCAGCTTCACGATGGGAATCATGAATACGGCTCTTTCGCGGGTCGGCTCGCAGCCGATAAGCGTGACTTTCGTCACCGGCACGCTCAGCCAGATTGGCGGGCACCTCGCCCGCGCCTGCAGGGGCGACCGCCCGGCGGACGCCGTGGGACCCGACGATACTCACTTCGCCCGCGCGAAGCTGCTTACGATGGTATGGCTCGGGTTCTTCGTCGGCGCGCTTCTCGCCGGAGCGCTCACTCCGCGCCTCGGGGTGTGGATGCTCTCAATTCCGGCGGCGGCGATTTTTCTCCTGCTGCTCGCCGAGACGCTGCACGTCTACGAAGAGTGATTTCGACGACGTCCATCGCTGAATTCCACGACCGCGAAATCCCCCTGACCTCCTTTTTCTAAGGGGGGGAAGAAAGATAAAGGCGAAAGCGGATTGCTTCGTCGCTTCGCTCCTCGCAATGACTAAAGAATTCCTGACGATTGTCTGCGGAAGTGGATTCCCGACCCGGCTTCGCTAAAGGCTTTCGGGCTTCGCACGGCTACGCCCCGACAAGCGCCGCGGCAGGCCTTTTTCTAGGAAGGTATAAAAGAAAGGCTAACTGAATAGATTCCTGCCTGCGCAGGAATGACAGAAATAAGGATTTAACTGAATGGATTCCTGCCTGTCCGACTATGTCTTAACTGCCTTCGCTGCGACAGGCCTTTTTCTAAGGGGGGGCGAAAGACAAAAGATAGATTTCTCGCGCGCTCGAAATGACGGAATAAAAGACGAGATCCTGAATCAAGTTCAGGATGACGGATTAAAAGTTGATTTGCGGTACTGGATGAACACGCGCCGGGATGTGTGAAGCGGGTTAAATTATTTGACTCGTTCTTCGATTTATTTCAATATTAGATAGTGCGGACAGCTTTGACGAGCCCATACCTGATAGCGGCTTTAGTGATAGGTGCGCTCGCAGGTATCGCTTTAGGTGTTGGAACCTTTACATTCGTCTACGCACGCGGGGATTCGTATCTTACGAACGACCCGAAAGCGTGCGCGAACTGCCACGTGATGAACGAGCAGTATGACGGCTGGGTGAAGTCCAGCCACAGGCAGTTTGCCACGTGTAACGACTGCCACACTCCCCATAATTTCGCCATGAAATATGTCACGAAGGCAGTCAACGGATACTTCCATTCCTACGCATTCACGACCGGCGATTTCCACGAGCCGATACGGATCACGGAGCGGAACAGGAAGGTGACGGAGGGTGCGTGCCGCTACTGCCACGGCGAGATGGTTTCGCAGATCGACCATCCGCCGGTCGGGAAGGATTCCGCGCTCTCGTGTATAAGGTGTCACACCGGCGTCGGGCACAAGGAGACAGTGAGCCTGGGTACGACGCGCGAGAATATCGACTAGAAGGAGGCATGATATGACAGTCGACGAAAAGGGAAAACCGACGAGGGGATTTTTGATTCGCACCGCCGTTCTAGTGGCAATTGTTGTCGCTATCACGGCCGCGGGCGTGACCGCGCTCCTTATAAACATCGTGGAGAGAAAGCAGGAAGCGCGGAACCCGCTGTTCAGGGTCGTCGAGATAGAAAAGGACACCGTCGACCCGGCTGTGTGGGGAAAAAACTTCCCGCTCCAGTACGACGCGTACACGAGGACCGTCGACCAGGTGAGGACGAGATACGGCGGCTCCGAGGCCGTGCCGAGGACGCCGACGGAGGCGGACCCGCGCTCCGTCGTTTCGCAGTCGCGCCTCGAAGAGGACCCGCGTCTCAAAACGATGTGGGCTGGGTATGCCTTCGCCGTCGATTTCAGGGAGGAGAGGGGACACGCCTACATGCTGGAGGACCAGACCTTCACCGAGCGTCAGCACGTTGTGGCGCAGCCGGGGACTTGCCTTAACTGCCACGCGTCGCTGGCGGCCGTTTACGTCGAGCAGGGGGACGGCGACCCGGTAAAGGGATTCGAGAAGATAAACGCCATGCCGTACGCCGAGGCCAGGGCGCTCGTCGAGCACCCCGTCGCGTGCATAGACTGCCACGATACGGAGACGATGGCGCTGCGCGTGACGAGGCCCGCGTTCATGGAGGGGATGCGCGCGCTTAAGGCGTCGCAGGGCGTTGCCGACTACGACGTCAACCGCGACGCGACGCACCAGGAGATGAGGGCGTTCGTCTGCGGTCAATGCCACGACGAGTATTACTTCAAAGGGAAGGAGAAGCGGCTAGTCTACCCCTGGCAGAACGGGCTCAAAGTCGAGGAAATTATAGCCTACTACGACGAGGTGGGACACAAAGACTGGATACACGCGGAGACGGGCGCGGAAGTGCTGAAGGCGCAGCACCCGGAGTTCGAGCTGTGGAACCAGGGCATACATGCGCGGAACGGCGTCGCGTGCGCCGACTGCCACATGCCCTACGTGCGCGTCGGGGCGCAGAAGGTGAGCGATCATCATGTGAGGAGCCCCATGCTTAACGTCAACCTCGCGTGCCAGACCTGTCACAAGGCGAGCGAGGAAGAGCTTCGCGACAGGGTCGAAACCATACAGACGCGGACGTTCGAGATGCGTAACACGGCGATGGACGCGCTCGTCGATCTCATAAACGACATCAAGGCGGCGAAGGCCGCGGGAGCGACGGACGAACAGCTGGCGGCAGCGAGGGACTATCAGCGGAAGGCGCAGTTCATGCTCGACTTCATCGAGGCCGAGAATTCGATGGGGTTTCACGCCGACCAGGAGGCTGTTCGGATTCTCGGGCAGAGCATAAACAACTCGCGGCTCGGGCAGATGAGTCTCCGGGACCTGCCGAGGGAGAGCGCGAAGGCGGAATAGGAGCGCGTTGCGTAGTGTAAATTAACCCCCACCCTTAACCCTTAATAAGGGGGAGGGGATATGTGGAGATCGCTCCGAGTGGTACTGTACAAACTCCGGTGAGCCAGCCGGCGGCAACCGAATGCTCGCTTGCTCGCATTCGTTCCCCTGAAAGGGGGAGGGGATATGTTGAGATCGTTCCGCTTTCGCTGCCTTTTCTGAAAAATCCTGAAGCGCCTCCCGGTTTCCGGAGTCTAAATATATATAAGACAGAAATATTCGGGAGGCAGTCATGGCGGAAGCATCTGAAAACATCAAGAAATTTTTAAGCGGGACACATTACGCGACCCTCGCGACGCACGAGGCGGACGGGTCGGTGCATCTTACGCCCGTATGGTATTTATTCGAGAACGGGAAGTTTTTCGTCGAGACGAACCAGGGGGCGAAGAAGGCGAAGAACGTCGAGGCTCACCATAAGGCGTCCATAGTAGTCGACACCAGGCGGCGGCAGGGAGAAGAGGAGTGGGTGAGCGCATCGGGGAAGGCCGAGATAATAGAGGGCGAGCGCGCGGCGGAGATTCACGGGAAGATCGTGAAGCGTTATCTCACGCCCGAGGCTCTTAACCATCCGGAGATCGGGCCGGGTTTTCAGGCGACGGGGGCAGTTATAATAGTCATCACGCCGGACGAGCTGAAGTCGTGGAGCTTCAAGGAGCTCGACGATAAGTATTTCGGCGGGGTGCTTAACGAGAGCCCGGAGAAGTGGTTTTATCAGGTGGACTAGCAGCGGTGTCTGCTGGCAACCGAAGTAGCGGCGTTTAGATATTACCCCCCGACGTGCTTCCGGACTTGTTTCAGGGTCTAAAGACTTTAAAGCCTGAACAGATAACCGCAAACGGCTTCTACTTTTGCTAGACCAAAAGTAGCAAAAGTCGCGGGACGGGGAAAAATTGTGCTAAAAATCATCGTGACTTCACTAAATCTTATACCCACCCCAGCCCCTGATAAGATTTTTAACGCTCATCCACTCGATTTTTTTACGCCAATTTTTACGTCCCGGAAATGTATTACTGCGCTGCTCCCGCAGCTTGTAATATTATGTTACGGCCGCAATCAAGGTAGGCTGCTCCCTTGAAATGACGTCCAAGTCCTCGCTCGCTCGGAATTGTCCCCTCCGGCTACGCAAGGCTTCGCCGCGACAGGCCTTTTTCTAAGGGGGGATTTTAAAAAATCAAAAACAAAAAATGAGATCCTGAAACAAGTTCAGGATGACAAAAACTGGATTCCCGATACAAGCATTCGGGAATGACAATATAAAAACTGAAAGGATTAGATCCTGAATGTTTTGGTTTATGTTGCTCCTGAGCTGTACTGGATAAGCATCGGTGCAGTCAGCCAAGGGCTCTCGATTCCTCACTCGTTCGAAATCGTTGGGAATGACAACTATAAGGATGACTAATTAAAAGGATTGCCGCGGTCGCGGAAGCCGCTCCCTCGCAATGACGGATTAAAAATAGATCTCTCACATTCGTTCGAGATGACAGATCGGAGGTGTCGCTTCACACCGTTCCAATTTTCCGTGTAATACCAGCGCATATCTTTTCAAAGAATCCCGCCGGACGTATACTGGCTAAGTAGTTATTTTCATATCCGTTTAAGAGAGGGGGATGGACATGTCAAAGACCACGCGGCGCGAATTTCTGAAGCGCACAGGACGGGCCGGGCTTGCGCTCGGGCTGGCGGCGAAGCTCGGCATAACGGGCGGCTGCGTCGATCATGCGAGCGGCGAGTACGACGCGGTGATAATCGGCGGCGGCACGGCAGGGACTGTCGTCGCCGCGAAGCTCCAGGCCGCGAGCGGCGGGCGGAAGAGGATACTCATCATCGATGCGGGCGGGCCAACGTCGGCCGCGATAGGCGGGACGCAGTATCCTGTGTGGGTTCCGCCGGGAACGACCGATCTCACTATATTCGACGTGCCCGGCGAATATTCGAACCTTGCATTCATGCCGCAGGGCGAGCCGTACAGGCTGACGAACGCGCCGTTCACATACCAGGGCATCGGGCTCGGCGGCAACTCGCAGTTTAACGGCATGCTCTTTCAGACGAATCCTCCATTTCTCTTCGATACCGCCTGGCCTCCGGGATGGAGCTGGGCCGACATGGAGCAGTTCTACAACCGAGTGAGGGCGAGGGTGCCCGTTACGAACACGCCGTCGACGAACGGCGTGCCGCAGAATACCGGCCCGGCAGAGATAGTGCATCCGCTATACGAAAGCGCGGGCTGGGTCGAAGGCAATACGAGCTTACCGTTCGAAGAGAAAGGGGTTTACAGCAGGCCATACGTCGCGGCTGTCGAAGGCAGGCGCGCGGGGCCGATAAGCGGATACTTCGCGGAGGTCGATCCGGGAGGAGTGCCCGCGGACGGGCTCGAGATACTCGAGTTCTCGAAGGTGGACAGGATCGAGTTCGACACTTCAGGGAGGGCAGTCGCCGTTCATTACACGAACCGGGGCGCTCTCGACCAGAGCCTGATCGGTACGCCGGGCACTGCCCGTCTCAAGTGGAACGGGTTCGTCGTGATGGCGGCCGGGGCGCTGATCACGCCGAGGATTCTTTACATGAGCGGCGTCGGGCCGTTCGGGCGCGAGTCGGAGATTTTCCCCGAGGGGCCGTCCATACCGTTCACGATAGATAACCAGCACATCGGCGTCGGGCTCTTCGACCACGCGATGTCGCTCGTCGCTTACAACTACGACGGTAACATTCCCTACCATTCCTACAACTACACGGACTACGCCTCGCACGAGGTGGACCTCGAAGAGTACCTCGCGAACGGGAGCGGGCCTTATGCGCAGTATCGCCCCGTGTCGATCCTCAATTACAGCTACGACTCGCCAGTGCCGGACGTCGAGGTATTCCTCGACCCGCAGGGGCCGGGGCCGACGAATGGGCCATACTACGGGCCGAGAACCTTCTCGACGTATGTGATGCTATTGAATCCGAAGGCGCGCGGGCTGGTTACACTCGATGCGAGCGGCAATGTGCGTTTCCCGGACATTTATATGCCCGACACGCCCGACGGAAACGCGGACACTGACGTTATGGCGCGCGCGGTCTACGACATCATCCAGCTCTTCAAGACCGACCCGGCGCTTTCTATATCGTTCGGGCCGGGGAGCCCGAGCCATCCCCACCTGAACCCTGACAGCCTCGCCGACGTCCGGACATACGTTACGAGTCCTTCGCCCGTCGACAACGTTTTTTACAGCAGGCTGATCATCAATCACTTCGGCGGGACGGCGCGGCTGACGGACGGGCCGGGCGGTGTCGACCCGGAGACGCTTATAGTGCGCGGGACGGAGAACGTCGCCGTCGCGGACGCATCGCTAATCCCGAGGGTGCCGACCGCGCATCCCGTGGGGACTATAATGGCTGTCGCGGACAGGGCGGCGGATATATTGGCGGGGAGGTGGCAAATATAGTGTGTCTTCCGGCGTAGCGACTGCATTGCTGTAGCCGCCGTTGGCACCTCAAGAGCCGACAGGATCGCCCTCGCTAGTTCGGATGCCAGCTCACGCTGTGCGCAAATCCCCCCTGTTTTGCTTTGATTGAAGTTCATCCCGGTACTGGATGCATTCCGAGGATTTAAGCGGGGGCGTCCAATTCCTCGCTCGCTCGGAATTGTCCCTCCGGCTACGCAAGGCTTCGCCGCGACAGGCCTTTTTCTAAGGGGGAAAAGACAAAGCGAGATTTCTCGCGTGTACTCGAAATGACATATTAAAAGACGAGATCCTGAAAGTTTTAGTTTGAGTTGCTACGGAGCAGTACTGGATAGGCTTTCGTACAGTAGACTGAGGGCTCTCGATTCCTCGCTCGCTCGAAATCGTAGTTCAGGATGACGGAAGTGTTGAGTCGCGGCGGGGTGCCGCGACGATGATTGATGTGGATTCCCGACCCGGCTTCGCCTCGGACTTCGCTGAAGCTTTGACCGATAAGAAGGCTACGCCGCGGCAGGTAAAGGCATTTGGGAATGACAAATTAGAGGTAAACCCCTCACCCTGACCCTCTCCCCTTCCACGAAGGGTAGAGGGGAGTATCATGAAGGGGGGATGTGCAGTTTTACTGCTCCTCGAAAAGGAATATCCGCTTCCAGTCGTTTTTCATGCTGATGATGAACCATCCCTTTGCGTTCGCCTCGTCGGCGAGGGATTGGGGGAAGGTGCCTACGTCGGAATTCGGCAGACCGTTAGCCGGGCCGTAGGCGTATTCGCGCTCCGGGTCGTCGTGGAGCACGAGCATCATGAGGCGCTTGCCATAACCCGCTCCGGTCCATTCGAGCATCTGCCTGTCGCCGTTCGAGTTGCCGAAGGCGGCGAATGGCCGCTGGCCGATGAAGAGCTCGATCCCGACAGCTTTTCCGGGGCCGTCGTCCATGAAGAAGAGCTTCGGCCCGCGCATGAGGACGGGCTTGCCGCCGTCGTACTGGTACGAAAGGACGAGGCTCGACCCGACTATCTCGGCGGGCGAGAAGCCGTAGACTTTCCTTGCGTAGGCGCGGACGAAGAGCTGACCGCCGCCTGTGACCATAAATGTGCGGAAACCGTTTTCGCGTAGGTATGCGATGACTTCGAGCATGGGCAGATAAACGAGGTCGGTATACGGGCGATTGTAGCGCGGGTGCTTCGCCGTGGCGAGCCACTGCTGCACGGTTTCAGTGAACTGCTCTGTCGTCATGCCGGCGTGAGTGGCCGCGATTATCGCCGCCCAGTCGGCCTTCGTAAAATTCGATATTGCCTGAACGTCGTTCGCTATGACGGATTTATACGGCTCGGTTTCGCTCCATTCGGGGCGGGACGGCGCGAGGGCGCGTATCCTGTCGAGGGCGAAGACGCCCTGGGTATAGAGCGGATGCTCGACCCAGAGGGTGCCGTCCTGGTCGAACACGGCTATGCGGTCGTCCGGCGGGACGAAGTTCAGGCTCGATTCGTCGGTCGTCTCCCTGACGAATTTCAGTATGGCTTCCTTCGCCGCGCCGTCGTTCCACGAGGGAAGGGGGTCGGAATCGGGGTAGGTCCCCGGAGCCGGTGCTGGCGCAGGAGTAGTCGGGGCGCAGGCGCCTGCGAGGATGAAGAAGAGAAGGAGCAAGGCGGGGAGGAGCGCGCGAACTGAACGGTGAACGCCTGATGCGGCAACGGACGGGCTCGGAGAGGGCTTGACCATTTGGATTGCTCCTTTCCTACACTACCACAAAATGAAAATGGAGGGGAGGGCCTACGCTTCGATTTCCATGGGGAACTGCCGAATTTCCGGAGCTCATCACAACAGGTTCTGTTTATATACGTCCCAGAATTTTGCGGGTGAAACTATTTGTACGCTTTCGTAAGCAGTGACCGGGAAGTGTCGCGCGTTACCTGTCACTAGATAATCTGCTTTAGCGGCGACGGCACATTCCAGAAATTTGTTGTCGTCGGGGTCCTTGAGGTCGAAACCGAGCGGCTTCGTTTTTACGACATTGCTTTTTCTTTTGAGCAGCCTGATAAACCTCTTTACGAGCCTCTTCGAAAAACTGAATTTGGGCCTCGATAAAACGCCTTCGTATTCCCGAAGTATATCTTCGGAGACGTATAGAGTGATTTTGCCCTGAGTAGCGATGTCCAGAAGAAGCGACGCGGTGCCCTCGGATGTGAGGAGGGCCGAGACGATGACGTTGGTATCGTATACAGCTTTAATCACTGAGGAGGATAGTTCAGGATCTGGATTTTCTGTACGATTTGATTTCGCGCTCGATCTCTTTTTTGCTTAACGTACTTAGCTTCTTCTCACCCGCTTCGAGCTGGATTTCGGCTATGACGCTCGCCCGTTCTTTTTTCAGAACGTTTTTAAGAAAATCGTCGATGCCAATTACCACGGCCTGGGGTTTGCCCCTCTCGCTTACCAGATAACGGGCGTTCGATTTCTTCGCCTTCTTTACGATGACGGAAAGCTCTTTTCGGGCCTGATCGAGCCCTACCATTGTCAGTGTAGCGTTTTTTTGTTTTACTTGCGGCAAAGCTTGAATCTCCCGGCTAAGTTAAGTTAACCTTGATGTTAACATTAACTTAAAGATAGCGGCATCAGGGTTGTATGTCAACGACCTCCGTCCGCTTACATTAAGTGATTTTAGGTTGGACCGGGCAAGAGATTAATTCACGCGCCGCGCTGTATTTATAAACATGAAAGTTACCCCCGCCGGGGATGTCGAAACCGGGCCGATATTCTGATAATATATTCGCCGTTATGGAAAGACTCGAAGAAAGGCTCGACCGCGAGGTCGGCGAATACCTGGAGAGGGTCGAGGGGATGGACGAGGTTCGGGCGCTCCTTTCGGGCGAGATACCGAGGGAGAGCTATGTGAAGTTCCTGAAGACCTTTTACGTGATCGAGGACATCAGCCGGAAGGCTGTGCTCAAGGCGGCGGACGCGGCGAAATACGACAATCCATACCTCAGCAAGAGGTTTCTACTCTGCGCGAGGGGCGAGGAAGGGCACGCCGAGATAGCGCTCGAAGACCTCGCGGGAATGGGCGTAGAGGGAGTCGACGTATCGGGCGCGCTGGAGGTGGCGGAGTATGACGAGTTCCTCCAGAAGGCGGCGGGAGAGTTTCCGCTCGCAGTGCTCGGGCATTCGTACCTCTTCGAGAACGCCTCGGGGATTATGTTTCCGAAGAATGCGGAGCTGCCTTACCCGTCGAAGTTCGTCACCGTCCACGCGAAGGAGGACCCTGGGCATTCGCTCGCTATAAAGAGGACTGTGAGGAATATAGAGGGCGAGCTTACGGAAGAGGACGGCGACAGGATCATAGACTTCGCGCGTGAGAGCGGGGAAAGGCTTTTGAGGGTTTTCGAGGCGATGGGCTCTGAAAAATCTGATTGATTATTAAGGTACACCCTCACCCTAGCCCTCTCCCCTCAAGGGAGAGGGGAATGAAATACAGAGACTAAAAGATAAATCCCCCGTTTTACTTTGATTCACGTCATTCGCGGTGCTGGATTAACTCCAAAATATTTAAGCGAGGGTGTCCAATTTCTCACATGCTTGAAGTTGTTCCTCCGGCTTCGCTAGAGCTTCGCCGCGACAGGCCTTTTTCTAAGGGGGGATACAAAGGAAAGCTGACTGAATGGATTCCTGCCTGCGCAGGAATGACATAAAAATCATATCGTGAACCTACGTCGAATCTCGGCGGACACTGTCCGCGCGTTGACACTGCCCTGCCGGTTAGTTACTTTATTTGTCCTTACAACGAAAGGGAATTTACTCCCTTTAGAGTTAATCCGGAGAGGTGGCCGAGTGGTCGAAGGCGCTCGCCTGCTAAGCGAGTATGGGGGCTTAAACCTCCATCGAGGGTTCAAATCCCTCCCTCTCCGCCACTGAATACGATCCCGCGGTAAAAATGTCGCTGAAATCTTCATGAGAAGACCGCCTGCCGGTTTCCAGCATGAATTCCGGGTCTTCCACGGGCGAAACCGGGTTGAAAAGGGCAGGGGAATGAGGCGTCCGTGAACACTGTTTTTGCATCACTCCGAAAAGGCTCGCCCAATCGTTGATTTACACCCCCGATAATTAATTCCGAAGGGCCCGACTAGCTCACGTAACATCCTGTGAATACATGATATTGCGAACGTCCAAAACTATTTTTTCATCTTAATAAAATACCTGGTTGACATCATTACGTAATGATGCTATAACTAGATACAGATGACAGCGGGAACGATTCAGCAGAGGGCGAATCCGGAGCGAATGCACAGAGGGTCTCTGTATATACCGGCCAACCTCTATGAGAGACTGAGACTGTATTCGTTCATGTCGCGGAAGAGTCAGTCGAAGATAATCGAAGAGGCGATTTCAGATTATCTGGAGAAAAACATGACGGGGAGCGAATTTGATAATGTTCTGATGTACCGCAAGGACGGCGAGTAAAAGAAAATACCAATAATATCGTGAGAGGATGGTGCGATGAAGGTAAGAGAGGTAATCAAGTTCCTTGTTGAGAACAACGGGTGGTATCTCGTCAGGATCTGCGGGAGCCACAGGCAGTTTAAGCTGCGCAGCAAGAAATCCCGGCTTACTATCAACTGCAAAATGGACAAGGACCTCCCGGAAGGGGCTCTCTACTACTCCCTGAAGCACTGTTTCGATTCCGAGGAAGTAACCCAGAAGGACCATTACGAAATAACTATTGAGCAGTCGCATAACTGTTTTTCGGCATACTGCCCGGATTTGCCGGGATGCGTCGCCGTGGGTGACACGCTCGAAGAGACTAAGGAGCTTATGCTCGACTCTTTGAGGCTCCATCTGGAGGGATTAAGGCAGGACGGCGTGCTGGTGGCCGAGCCGATGAATACATCGGCGTTTTTTGAAATCAGGCAAGCCTCCTGATGTCGGCAGCTCCTCGCTGTGCATGGGCTGCCGGCATCAGGGCGAAAAAAGCCCTGATGGTTTGGTAAAGGTTTTACATAACATAGAAACCCCATACCCCCCCTTTAGAGCGTCAGGAATATTGAACGATATTCCTGACGCTCCCTTTTTTGTGGCTAGAATGATGGGACTATTTCGAATTTCATATTGTTTGTCATTCCCAACGATTTCGAGCGAGCGAGGAATCGGACGCCGTTCCCTTATACAACTAGCGCTTATCCGGTACTGCTCTAAACCTGTCTATACATCGGGAATCCACGTTTTTATAATCTGTCATTCTGAACTCGATACAGAATCTTTTTAAAAGCTTTAACAGAAAAAGACAAAATCTCTCTACTTTTGCTTGACCAAAAGTAGCAAAAGTCAGGGGATGGGGAAAAATTGTGCTAAAAATCATCGTGTTTTCACTAAATCTTATACCC
>CAZPHQ010000035.1:0-21693 GCA_964586675.1 uncultured Spirochaetia bacterium
TTCAGGGCAGGCTGATGATCTTCATCGATCAGTTCTTTAAATAGAAACGAACGCATCGCAGCGAGATAGTAACACTCTCTTCGATGTTATAAATCAGGCCCCTTCTCCCGCAGCAGTGGGAGAAGGGGTTTTTTATTGTAGCTGCAGTTGGGAAAAGGGTCAGGATCTAAAGCAGTAGCTGAAATTCCTAATTATTTCTGAAGCCTCGAGAGCGCCCTTTCTATTATAGCCCGCATTGTTTCAATCGATTGACAGCCGTGGACAGGAAAACCCCCGAATATTAATGTCGGAACGCCGAGAACCATATGCTCCTCAGCCTCTCTTTGATTAGCCTCTACTGCGCCGCGCATCGTTCTTCTTTCGAGCGAGTCCGCAAGCGCCTTCTGGTCGATGCCCGCCCTCTCTCCTATTGAAACTAGCACGTCGATGGTCCCGATATCGAGCCCTTTCCCGAAGTACGCCTCGTAGACGGCGTAGTGGAAGGCTTTGAAGCGGCCGACAGTTTTCGCGAGCTCCGAGGCTTCGAGCGCAAGCCGGGAATTGGCTGCAAACCCCGGCGGCCTGATTTCGACGCCGTCCTCACCCGCAGCCCCACCTATCGTCTCCCTCAAGAGAAGGCTTTTAAAGACCTTTCCCGTTTTCACGCCTTCGGGTGGGAACTCCGGGTGGATCTCTATCCCTTTCCAGTTTATCGAGAGCTCGAATTCCCGGGATAGGGCTGAAAGTCTCCGCGAGGCGACGTAGCAGAACGGGCAGCTATAGTCGAAGAATACTGTGACGTCCATGCTTCCGGAATTATAGATTGCGGCAGTGAGGGCGTCAAAGGGCGTAAGACAAATACGATGGGTTCGTAGGCTGAGCAGATAGGTTATTAAAAGTTGGACTTCAATTTAGCGTGAGAGAGGGGGAGGGTATTAAACTGTGTGAGGCACCGGCGGTCACCACAGTATTGTGGCCCCGCCGGTTTATCGCTATTTTGCGTAGATCAATGCTTGAAGTGCCTTACGCCGGTGAATACCATCGCGATGCCGTGCTCGTCCGCGGCGGCTACTATCTCGCTGTCCCTTATCGAGCCGCCGGGCTGGGCTATGGCTGTGATGCCAGCCTTTGCCGCCTCGTCTATGCCGTCCCTGAACGGAAAGAAGGCGTCCGACGCGAGGACCGCGCCCTCCGTCGGAATAACGGCCTTGATCGTCGCGATCTTCACCGAGTCCACCCTGCTCATCTGGCCGGCCCCTATTCCCACGGTCTGTCCCTTCCGGGCGAAGACTATGGCGTTAGACTTTACGTGCTTGCAGACCTTCCAGGCGAACTTGAGTGCCTCGAGCTCCTCGTCGGTCGGCTGGCGCTGCGTCTCTACCCTCATGTTCCTGAAGTCGTTCTCGACGCCCGTATCCCTGTCCTGTATGAGCGCTCCGCCGACCACCTTCTTGAAATCAAGCCCTGGCTTAACCTTGCCGTCGAGCGGAGGGGACTTCATCACTCGGAGATTGCCCTTGCTCGCGAGCACCTGAAGAGCCTTATCCGAATAGCCCGGGGCGATGACGACTTCTAAAAACATATTGGCGAGCTCGGAGGCCGTTACCTCGTCCACTTCCCTGTTAAACGCGACTATTCCGCCGAAGGCGCTTACTGGATCGCACTCCTTGGCCTTGAGGAAAGCCGCGACGAGGCTTTCGTCCGTCGCGACGCCGCAGGGGTTATTGTGCTTCACTATGACGCAGGCTGTCTCGGAGAAGTCCTTGACCGCCTCGAATGCGGCGTCCGTGTCGTAGATGTTGTTGAGCGAGAGCTCCTTCCCCTGAACCTGCACCGAATTGGAAACGCACGGCTCCTCTATATCCGGCATAACGTAGAATGAGCCCTCCTGGTGCGGGTTCTCACCGTATCTCAGCTTCATCCTCTTTTCGAGGTGAAGGGTAATGCTCGAAGGGAATTTGGTCCGGCTTCCGTCGGGCTCTATTGCGCCAAGATAATTCGATATGGCCGCGTCGTACCTCGCTATATACGAGAAGGCCTTTATCGCGAGCCTGAGATTGGTCTCGGGGGTTATTCCACCCTTATTCTTCTTGAGCTCTTTCAGTATGTCTTTATAATCCTCGGGATGCGTTACGATAGTCGTGAAGTGATAGTTCTTGGCCGCGGCTCTCAGCATCGTAGGCCCGCCGATGTCGATATTCTCGATGGCCTCCGAGAGGGTTACGCCGCTTTTTTTTATAACCTCTTCGAACGGATAAAGATTGACGACCACCATGTCTATGGGCTCGATTTTGTTCTCCTTCATCTGCCCGATGTGAACCTCATCGTCCCTGAGGGCGAGTATGCCGCCGTGAATTACCGGGTGGAGCGTCTTGACCCGGCCGCCGAGTATCTCCGGAAACCCGGTGAATTCAGATATGTCCTTCACTTCTACGCCGCCGTCCCTGAGCCATTTCGCCGTTCCGCCGGTGGAGAGTATCTCCACATCGTAGTCCTGAAGGCCCTTAGCAAAATTGCTTATGCCCTCCTTGTCGGAAACGCTTATTATGACTCTCCGTATCTTGTTCATCGGTATCGCTCCTCGCTAGAGTATTTTATCCGGGGTACCGCCCGGCAGTCCGTCTCGAACCGTGGAATAGAGTCATTCCCGGGGTTGCGGCTGAAAGCTAATATTGTAGCGGAACGGCTGTAAATTCCAATAGACCCCGGGAAGCCCAAAATCCGTCGCCGGGGCGTATACTTTGTGAATCGGCGATTGTTACGTATAATCTTTCCTATTTGCCCGATGGGGGTTAGAATTTATCCAGTATTATCAACCGGTTTAATTTGGTAACAGGATTGTCGGGAGACCGTAACCATGCGGAATCAGAAAACCTTGAGCTTCAGAGTGGGTCTGTTCGTCTTAATAACCCTCGTTATATTCGTGCTGATAGTTTTCTTTCTCACGGGCGAGCAGCGCTTATTCGAAAAGAGCTATACCCTGACGACTACGTTCGCGAATACGGCCGGTCTTATAAAAGGCGCCGCGGTAAGGCTCTCGGGAGTAAGGATCGGGGCGGTTACGGAAATAGACTTCGCCGAAAATCCTGTAGGCGACAAGGCGATAAACGTCGTCATGAAGGTGAACGAGGACGGCATGCAAAGGCTGAACCCCGACGCCAAGGCGACGATAAGAACCGAAGGACTTTTAGGCGACAAGTACATTGAAATAGTCCCCGGCATGCAGCCTCCGATGGCCAAGCTGCCCGATACTCTCGCGATAGAAAGCCAGACCCCCGTAGAATTTTCGAGCTTGATCGGGCAGTCGGGAGACCTCCTCACCAATATCATCAACATTTCGGAAAGCCTCGACAAAATAGTCAAAGCGTTCGGGCAGCAGGAGAACATAGAAAACATCAACCAGACCATACTTTCCGTAAGGCGGAGCTCCGAGGCCATTCAGAAAAACATCGAGGCGATAGAGACCAACAACGGCATACTGAATGCCATGATATACGGAGAGAAAGACGCTTCCGGGAAGAAGATAGACGAAAACGCCATAGTCAAGCTCAACAGGGCGGTAAGCAAGCTCGATAAGCTCATGAACGAGATAAACACCGGCGACGGTGTGCTCCACGATCTCGTTTACGACAAGGAGCTCTCGGACGACATCAACAGCACCTTCTCCAACATCAATACCGCGGCCGCCGGCCTCAACGGCGAGGACGGGGTCGTGACCGAGCTGAAGGAGATAATGACGAACTTCAGGGAGATATCCGAGATGCTGAAGGGCGGAGAGGGGACGCTCGGCGCGCTCCTGATAGACCCGAGCGTCTACGACAGCCTGAAGGGCATACTCGGCGAGGCGGAGAGGAGCAGGTTCGTCCGCGCAGCCGTCAGGTATTACATAGAGCAGGGAAAGGAAAGCAAGGAATCGGAAGGTGGCGATCCCTCCTCGAACTAAGCGCTCTCAATCGTGAACGGCAAAAGAGCACGGTCTCTTACTTTATAAGTCTTACGCAAACTGCGATAGTACGGAACCCCTTAACGCCTCAACGTCCCGCGCGGGCGGGGCGCCGAACATTCTCGAATATTCCCGGCTGAAATGAGACGGGCTTTTATAGCCGACCCTGTAGGCCGCGTTTTCCGCGCTGAGGCCCTCGGAAAGCATTATGCGCCTCGCTTCGAGGAGGCGGAGGTGCTTCTGATATTGAAGCGGGCTCATGGCTGTCATTTCCTTAAAATGGAAGTGGAACGATGAGGGGCTCATGTATGCAAGCTCCGCCATATCCTCGACCCGCATGTTTTTCGAGACGTCTTCCTTGAGCGTCTGAATCACCTTCGCTATCCGCTGCGCGTGGCTCCCCTTCACGGCGATCTGCGCGATTCTCCTTCCCTGCGCCCCCGAGAGGAGACGATAACAGATCTCGCGCCGGACAATCGGCGCGACCATGGAAATGTCTCCGGGCGTTTCGAGAAGCCTTACGAGCCTGAGCACCGCGTCGGTCAGCGTCCCGTCGAGCACGTCGACGAAAAGGCCGCGCGAGGTGCTGCCGACATCCGGGGCCGGCTCCCCGTTCATCTGCGTAATGAGCTCGCTCAGATGATTGGGATCGATGTCGATCTGAATCGAGAGATATGGCCTCGCGGGCGTGGCCTCGGTAACCTGCCCCGTAACGGGAAGGTCGACGGACGCCACGAGATATTCCGACGGCTCATAGCGGTAAATCTCGTCTTCCAGCATGACCTCCTTTTTCCCCTGGACGATGACGCACAGCGAGGGGTTGTAAACTACCGGCATCTTCATGCTCGGGCTAGACGACCTTATACACCAGACGCCGGGGATGGCGGTGTTGTGTATACCGTCTCTCCCGGAGTATTTGTCAATCAATTCTACTAGCTCATTCCGCTGATATTCGTTCATAGGCCTTGTTTTCTTATATCTGTCCGCTTAATTGAGTATACCTCGTCTTTTAAAAATATATGGGGATTGTAGGAATAGGCAATAAGAAGGGAGTTCCGGGTATTCAGAAAATACGGGCAGCTTGTAGACTGAATCTTATGGAAAATAAAACTCGTAAAAAAGAGGAGGCTGTCATGAGCATTAGAGTTGAGAATAAAGTAATAGCAATCACAGGGGCGAGCAGCGGCATAGGCGAGGCCACGGCGCGGCTTCTCGCCGAAAACGGCGCGAAGGTGGTTCTCGGCGCGAGACGCACTCAGAAGCTCGAAAGCATAGCGAGGGACATCCGGAAAAAGGGCGGCGCCGTCGAGTTCACCGCGCTCGACGTCAGGAGCCGCGAAAGCGTCGCCGCGTTCGTCGATTTCGCCGGGGAAAAATTCGGACGCCTGGACGTTATATTCAACAACGCCGGAGTAATGCCGCTTTCGCCGATGAGCGCGCTTAAAACGGACGAATGGGACAACATGATCGACGTCAACATACGCGGCGTTTTGAACGGCATAGCGGCCGCGCTTCCGGTCATGGAGGCCCAGGGCGGAGGCCACATTATAAACAACGCCTCCATAGGCGCACACGTGGTCGTGCCGACGGGCGCTGTTTACTGCGGAACGAAGTATGCCGTGTGGGCGATTTCGGAGGGGCTTCGGCAGGAATCGAAAAATATACGCGTCACGATTATCTCGCCTGGCGTAATCGAAACCGAGCTCGGCTCCGACATCACGGACGACACGGCCAAGGGCGCGCTCGAAGAGTTCAGGAAGATTTCTCTCACGCCCGACGCGATCGCCGGAGCAGTGCTTTATGCGGTGTCTCAGCCGGATAACGTGGACGTCAACGAAATTATCGTTCGCCCGACGGCGAGCGCCTTTTGAGGGATAATTAATCTGTAGTCATTATCAATCTGAAAGGAGAATAGTTATGAAAATCGCAGTCGTAACCGGCGGGAGCCGCGGCCTTGGAAAGAGTATGTGCCTTCATATCGCGGAGAAGGGGCACGGCGTCATATTGACCTATCGCAGCCGGAAGGACGAGGCCGACGCCGTAATAGCGGAGATTGAAAAGAAGGGGCGGAAGGCTGCGGCCTTGCAGCTGGACGCCGGAAATTCGGCGTCGTTCGCGGCTTTCGCTGAATCGATAAGAAAAGTGCTCGGGGAAATCTGGGGCAGAGACAATTTCGATTTCCTCGTCAACAACGCGGGGATAGGGATAAGCGCACCGATAACTGAAATGACCGAGGAGGAGTTCGACACACTATACAACATTCACCTGAAGGGCGTGTTTTTCCTGACGCAGAAGCTTCTCCCTCTCATGGCGGACGGCGGGAGGATAGTGAACGTATCCACGGGGCTCGCCCGCTTCTCTCTTCCGGGCTACGCCGCCTACGCGCCGATGAAAGGTGGGGTGGAAGTCCTCACCCGCTACATGGCCAAAGAGCTCGGCCCGAGGGGAATAGGGGTCAACGTCATAGCGCCAGGGGCGATAGAAACCGATTTTGAGGGCGGCGCTGTGAGGGACAACGAGCATATCAATTCATTCATAGCCTCGCGGACGGCCCTCGGAAGAGTGGGGCTTCCGGACGACATGGGGAGCGCCGTCGCCTCCCTCCTCTCTGACGACGCGCACTGGATAAACGGTCAGCGCATCGAAACGTCTGGCGGGATGTTTTTGTGATTTGGCGCGTCGAGGCCGTTAAGTAGAGCAGTTCTGCCTCGTGATTCAACCACCGCGCTGACGGTAACGCTCTATCCGGTTATGGTTATAAAGTTATTTCGATTTCGAAACGTTGCAGCCATACCAGGAAGAGGGTATCAGGAATGCAATTAAAAAACTGGAAACTGGAAGAGAGATGTATTAATGTAGTTCTTTAAAGTGCTATTTTATCTCGGAATCTAGTTTTTTATAATTCAAGCAGTTTAAAATATAAATGAAATTTTTGTTCTGGCCATTTCACTTTGTTGTGAGTCTGCCCATCATGGACGCTAAATTTATAAACAAACTTCAGAAACAGATCGCGAGCAGGTCTGTTGGAGCCTCAACAGCTAGAGGGATGGGACCAAAGGGAACCGTTGCGTCCGCCCGCCGATACTTGGCGAATCTTGATCTCTATCATGTTAGAAACCTAAAGAACTATGGGGAGTTTAAGGCTTGGTTGGATGAGAAGACAAATGATTTCATGTCACATTTGCCTGAAGGTGGCAGGCACTGGGGCTCGGCTCGAAAGTTCCTCAACATCTTCTTGAGCGGCGTTGTCTTTAACCGGTACTTATTTGATGCCTTTGATCTTTCTCACTGTGAGTCGTGGTTAGAGGTGCCATTGGATAAACATGTAGCCAATGCCCTTCGAGAAGAGAAACCAGAAGGGGCAGATCTCCCTAGATGGAAGACAGTAGTAGGTTTAGAACCATCCAAGAGCGAGCAATTTCAGGACGTCGCTTCTAAGGTCAGTGGGAGAAAGGGCGTGGCCCGCGTACATCTTGATGTGTTTTATTGGCGTCGAAATGAGCAACTGACCTGAAGGGAAGTTCTTGCCACTTGTTAGAGAAGCGTCGTTAAAAGATTCCCGGACCCAATCGTAATGCCTCGTGCATCCTTCGTCTTGTTTGTCTTAGGGTCGTAAGTCCCTTTCTTGATACCTTTTGCGTCCTTGATTGTTTGGACTCCATTGCTTGCAGTGGAAATCTTACCTATCGTAAGTCCTTTTTTATCCTTTAAAACTTGATCAGCCATGGCTGCCTCCATGCGTTGTTGTAAAGTTTATATTGCAAGTCTAAATTGCAAAGCAAAGTATTAAGCTAAGATACTGGAATTGAACACTGAACATTTCTCATCTTTATTTACTGAAATACTATATCGTCTTCAGCATAATTTGAACTATATTTCAATACAAATTGAAATACTAAAGCTAGAATGAGTGAATATTCTCTATGCCTGAATGAAAGAATTTCAGCAATCAACAAAAATAATCGTATGCGACGACAACCACAGAATTTGTCATCGCATAAATTCATAGAAGTTACAAAACTACGTCAATGCAACACGTAATTTAAGATTTTAGGAAGTGGAAATCTATTTGGACACCAAGCAAGAAAACTCAAAATTTAAAGCGATATAAGTATCTGAGATTTTGGAGCGGGCGACGGGATTCGAACCCGCGACCCTAAGCTTGGGAAGCTTATGCTCTACCAGCTGAGCTACACCCGCGCCAAAAGAAAATCTATTATAACCTTGGATTGTTGTCAATAAATTTCGGCGCGGTGTTAATATGTCGGAAGCGGCGGGATATAATAGAACCGTGGCCGAATCCAGAAAGACGGGACATCTCCTTACGGAGCGCGTGAACCCCCGGACGGAAAAGCTCGACGAGCTTCAGGCGCTCGGGATTGTCGAATCGATCCTCTCTGAAGACAGCACCATAGTCTCGGCGATAGAGAAGGAAAAGGGCAATATCGCGCGCGCGGTCGATCTCATAACTGAGAGGCTCGGACGGAAGGGACGCCTCGTTTTTATCGGCGCGGGTACGAGCGGGAGGCTGGGCGTCATCGAGGCCGCGGAATGCCCGCCGACGTTCGGCACAGACCCCGACATGATACTCGGCATAATCGCCGGCGGCCGGAAGGCTGTCTGGAGATCGACCGAGGGCGCAGAGGATTCCTCCGAAGAAGCTCGAAAGGCTCTCAAACGTATAGACCTTAAAAAGAAGGACGTCGTCGTCGGCATCGCCGCGAGCGGCACTACTCCGTTCGTCGAGAGCGCGCTCGACTACGCGCTGAAAAAGGGGAGCGGCAGGATACTCGTCACCTGCAATCCCGTCGAGACGGACGTGCCGGACGTCGTGATTTCGCTCCTCGTCGGCCCGGAGGTGATCACCGGCTCCACGCGAATGAAGGCGGGTACGGCGACGAAGATGGCCCTCAACATGCTCACCACGGCTTCGATGGTAAAGCTCGGAAAGACGTACGGGAATCTGATGGTGGACGTCAGGCCCGGGTCGGCCAAGCTGAGGGACAGGGCCAGGCGGCTCGTCATGCAGATTGCGGGCGTCGGAGAGGAGAGGGCCGCCGAGCTTCTCGACCACTCGAAGTGGGACGTCAAAGCCGCCATCGTAATGGAAATAAAAAACACGGACTATAAAAACGCCAGAAAGCTCCTCAAGGAGCACGGGGGATTCCTCCGGTCCGTAATAGGACGGGAAGCCAAATGATAAAGGACCTCCAGCTCCTCTTCAGAATGAAGGAGAAGATCGTCGTGGGCCTCATCTCGGGCACCTCGATGGACGGCATAGACGCCGCCCTTCTTAAAATCAGGGGCAAAGGCGCCGATACGAAGCTGGAGCTAGTTGAATTCGTATGCGCGCCCTATACTACTGAAATAGTCGCGAAGCTCGAGCGGCTGGCGCGAGAGTGCACGCCCGGAGATATATCCGGGCTCAATTTCCTCATAGGCGAGGCGTTCGCCGGGGCCGTGCTGGCCGTCATTGAAAAGGCCGGGCTCGCTCCGAAGGACGTCGACCTCATAGGCTCACACGGCCAGACGATCAGCCACATTCCGCCATCGGCGGGCGTCGGCGTTCCGTCGACGCTCCAGATAGGGGAGCCCGACGTCATAGCGGAGCGGACAGGCATCACGACAGTCGGAGATTTCAGAACGCGCGACGTCGCCGCGGGAGGGGAGGGCGCCCCACTCGTCCCGTATGCGGATTACATACTCTTCATGAAGCCGGGCGAAACGAGGATCGCGCAGAACATAGGCGGAATAGCGAACGCGACGGTAATAACGGAGCACTTGGGCGGCGTGACGGCGTTCGACACAGGCCCCGGCAATATGCTCATGGACAGGATAATGACGCTCGCGTCAGGGGGGAAGGAAAGGTTCGACGGCGGCGGAAGAGAGGCCTCGAAGGGCAAGGTGAACGAGGCCCTTTTGAAGGAGCTCCTGTCGGACCCGTACTTCGCGAAATCCCCGCCGAAATCTACAGGCGAAGAGCTCTTCGGAAGCGCAGCCGCAGAAAGGCTTTACGGCATGGCCACCGGCGGAGGAATCACGCTCGGGGACCTCATGGCCACCGCGCTCATGCTCACCGTGGAATCAATCGCGCTCGCTTACGAGAGGTTCATATTCCCGGTGCACGATGTCCGCGAGGTGATTCTCAGCGGCGGGGGATGCCGGAACGCTTTTCTGGTGGAAAAGCTCCGGGAAAGGCTCGGCGGTATTAAGCTGACCACGACGGACGATTACGGCATCCCGGCTGACGCCAAGGAGGCGGTCGCTTTCGCTATACTCGCGAACGAATGCATCTCTGGAAACTCCGGCAACCTGCCCGGAGTCACAGGGGCGACGCGGCGCGTGCCGCTCGGAAAAATATCACCCGGAGGCCTCGGCTAAGCCGTAAGCAATGACTAGCAAATCATGGCTCGATAAGCTCAGCGGCGTCGACGCATCGACTTTGGAGCTTCGGCGGAGGGTCGGACAGGTCGTCATGCCGAGGCTCGATTTCAGGACGAGCGGCTCGCTCGATCTGGCAAGGAGGCTCGTCGAAGAATTTCAGATCGGGGGATTCATAATTTTCGGCGGAGATACGGAATCCGTCCGAAGCGTAACCGAAGAGCTGGAGCGCATGTCGCCGATACCGCTCCTCTTCGGCTGTGACGCCGAAAGGGGCCTCGGCCAGATAGTTTCCGGAGGCTCCGTTTTTCCTTTTACGATGGCGCTCGGCGCGGCCGGCGACGAAGGGCTGGCATATTCGCAGGCGCTCCTCACGGCCTCGGAGATGAGGCGGTGCGGGCTCAATCTCGTCTTCGCCCCTGTCCTCGACGTGAACTCGAATTCCGACAATCCCATAATCAACATCCGCTCTTTCGGCGACGATCCGGGGCTCGTCTCGCGTATGGGCTCCGCCTTCATAAAGGGCTGCCGCTCCGGCGGCGTATTCTCGTGCGTAAAGCATTTTCCCGGCCACGGGAGCGTAGCCGTCGATTCTCATTCGGAGCTTCCCGTTTTGTCGCTCACGCGCGAAGAGCTTTTCGGGCGCGACCTCGTGCCGTTCGAAAGCGCGATATCCGCGGGGGCCGACATGCTCATGACTGCGCACATAGCGCTTCCCGGGATAACCGGCACGGGCGACCCTGCCACGGTTTCGGACAAGGTCGTGAAAGGCGTCCTGAGAACGGAGCTTGGTTACGACGGAATAGTGATAACCGATTCATTCCGGATGTCCGGCATTAGTGATCTGGGAGACGAGCCGGGCCAGTCGCTCCGGGCCATAGGGGCCGGGTGCGACATAATCCTCGACCCGCAGGACCCTTACAAGCTACTCTCGGCGCTTAGCGGCAAGGCATCCGCGGGCGAGCTCGACGAAGGAGCGATACTCGAAGCGGCGGAGAGGATAATCTCCCTCAAAAAATCCCTTCCGTCCGGTGACGAAGAGCGATCGAAGGAAACGGCGCGAAGTCTATACGAGCGGATAGCCCGGAAGTCTGTTTCGGTGCTCAGGGGCGGAAGTTTGAAATCGGGCCGGTCTATATTGTGCACGTTCGACGTGACGGAGTCGGGAATGAACGTTGCTGACGCATTCGCACGGCGTCTCCGCGACGCGGGCACGATTCTTGAAGCGCTTAACATAACAACGTCTACAAATCTCGACGAGCTATGCCGGAAAGCCGACGATACGGCTCTCATATGCGCCGTCTTCACGACTGTCGGCGCGTGGAAGAATCAGTTCTCCCTGCCCGCCTTCATGAGAGCCTCGCTCGAGCGCCTGTCCCCGGTTTACAAAGAGAGCGTACTCGTTTCGTTCGGCTCGCCCTACGTCGTCCGTGGGCTCGATAACTTCAAAACGGTAATCTGCGCGTTCGATTCCCTTCCGGAATGCCAGTCGGCCGCCGCCGACGTGCTCTCCGGAGCCGCCCCGGCCGTCGGCAGAATCCCGGTCGCCGCGTTATGACGGCTGTTCCAGTTCTTTCCAATCGGGTAAATTAGAGACTTCAATGAGCGCCGGTATTAACTCGGTTCTGTCATCCCTTACGCTCCTCGACTGGGCCATCGTCGCGGCCTATCTCCTGATCTCGCTTTTCGTGGGAGTCTATTTTACTCGCCGGGCGAGCAGCAGCATGGCCTCATATTTTGTCTCCGGCCGCGACCTCACCTGGTGGCTCCTCGGCACCTCGATGGTTGCAACGACATTCGCCGCCGACACCCCGCTCGCCGTGACGGGATGGATAAGAACCGACGGCATATGGAAGAACTGGTTCTGGTGGAACTATATCTTCAGCCACGTCTTCATAGCGCTCGTCTTCGCACGGCTCTGGAGAAGGGCGAACGTTATCACCGACAACGAGCTCAACGAGATACGGTACAGCGGAAAGCCCGCGGCGTTCCTCAGGGGATTCAAGGCCTTTTACTATTCCACTCTTTTTAACTTCATCGTCATGGGCTGGGTCATAAGCGCTATGGCCAAGGTGCTCAAGGTATTTTTCGGCGTGGAAACGACCGTCGCGATAGCCATATGTCTTTTCATCGCCTTTTTCTACACGATGATGTCGGGGCTCTGGGGAGTGATGCTGACGGATTTCTTTCAGTACTTCCTCGCCCTCGCCGGAACGATAATCCTCGCCTGGGTAGTAATCGGCTCGCCCGAGATCGGCGGGCTTTCCGGCTTCGTCGAGAAGCTGGGCACGATAGACGAAAAGCATGTTGCTTTTTTCATGACACCGTCAGGGGGCGACCCCGTGAGCGAAGGGTTCTGGTCGTCGAGCTTCTTTACGTTCTTCGTCTACCTCACCGTGATCTGGTGGTCTTCGCACAACACCGACGGCGGCGGTTATTTCATACAGCGAATGCTCTCGGCGAAGAGTGAGCGCGACTCCGTCTTCGGCACTGCATGGTTCGCCATAAACCACTACATCATCCGCTTCTGGCCATGGGTGCTCGTCGCGCTCGCGTCCCTCATAATTTATCCGATGGCCGACGTCGCGAAGGGCGACAACGAGGCGATGTACGTCGTCATGATAAACGAATATCTCGGGCCTGGCCTCAAGGGAATTCTCTTCGTAACGTTTCTCGCCGCTTTCATGTCGACGCTCTCGACGCATCTCAACTGGGGCGCTTCGTATATCATGAACGACCTTTACAGGCGATTTCTTTACAAGGACGGGACGGAGAAGCACTACGTTATGGTTTCGCGGCTCTGCACGCTCGTCCTCACGATACTCGCGGGCTACTTCGCCATGCATATAAGCAACATCGGCAAGGCCTGGATCTTCCTCTGGGCGATGAGCGCCGGTATAGGGCTCGTGCTCGTGCTGAGATGGTTCTGGTGGAGGGTGAACGCGTGGACGGAGATTTCCGCACTGGCGTCGTCACTCATCGCGATTTTCATACTCGTCCTCTATACCAGGTCGCAGGGCATCCCGCTCGAGCTTAAGCACCAGATACTGGTCATCCCCGTTTCAGTGCTCACGTGGATAATCGTTACGTTCGCGACCAAGCCCGAGCCGATCGCGACCCTGAACGAATTTTACACCAGGGTGAGGCCCTGGGGATGGTGGAAGCCTGTGAGCGACATGAACCCCGGGATCGAAAAGCCCCGGATCGCTCCGGTTCTCGTCAACTGGGTGCTCGGTGTGAGCTTTATTCTCTTCGGAATGATGGGCTCGGGAAAGATGCTCCTCGGCTCGACGCTTACCGGCTTCGTAATGGTCGTAATCTCAATAATTTCGGGCGTTATCGTTTATCTCCGCCTGCGAAAAGAGCTTAAGGACTAGGCCTTAATATTCCCCTGAGGCGCCCCGGCTTCTTTAAAAATCCCCGGAGTATGTTATAACTATTTCTAGTTCTTGATTCTGGAACGAGCGATGGCCATCAAAATCAAGGTAATGAAACATCCTGAGCTGACCTGGTATGAAAAGCTCTACCTGCCGCAGATCGTGCATGGGCTTTATCTCACCATAAAACACCTTATAAAGTTCCAGCCGATAACGATCCAGTACCCCGAAGAGGTAAAGGAGCTCCCGCCGAGATACAGGGGGCTTCATGTCATGCCTGCGGACGACGACGGCGAAATCAGGTGCGTTGCGTGCAAGCTCTGCGAAGTGGCCTGCCCTACCCAGGCGATATCCATCGTAGCCGAGCCGGCTGACGATTACGGGATCGAGAGGAGGCCCAAGGTCTACAACATCGATTTCATGAGATGCGTATTCTGCGGGTTCTGCGTCGAGGCCTGCCCGTGCGATGCCCTTCGGATGGGGATGAAATACGAGCTCGCCTCATACAACCGGGCAGGGCTCGTCCATACGAAAGAAGTTTTCTTCGACCCTAACGTCATAAGCGAGGCCCCGAGGGATAACGCCAACTTCCTCTACGAGATGCGTAAGGGGAACATCCTCGACAAGCCCGAGGAAGTCGAGAAGGTCAAAAAGCTCACCGGGACCTACACCTCGTCCGACTGACGAAACCCTCGTCGGTATAACCCGCAGGTTTAATTTCACTTGGACATTTTTTTCTTCAGCCAGCAAACTCCGTATGAAGCCCCGCTGTAGAAGAAATAGAGAAAATGCATCGGTATGGCGAGAAGGGTAAAGCCGAATCCCCTCTCTTCGAGGAAAAAGCCGTAGAGATGCCTGTTAAGCACGATTAGTATAATGACCAGGACGGCCGAGAGTATAAGCGCGGGATAAAGAATATCGCCGCCGCCCAGCGCCGCGAAAATAACGATCAGAAGACATATCGATAGTATGCCGACGAGGGCGGCGCTCACCCTGTCCGAAGTATCGACGTTAAGGTCCCTTGGGGAAAAGCTGCTCTCCAGCATGAGCTTCGACCACGGCACGGCGCGCTGGGATACGTCTGTCCTCAGCATCGAGAAAAAGCCCCATTCCTTGAGATGCTTCACCTGGAGCTCCTTGTCGAGGAATATCCTGTGCCCCTTCCGCCTCATCCTGTAGCCGAGCTCTATGTCCTCGATGGACGGCTTCGAGAACTTCACCCTGTCGAATCCCCCCATCTCCAGGAACACGTCCCTCTTTATCGCCCCGCACCCGGACCAGAACGTGCTCGCGTCGCTCCGGGATTTCTGGTGGACGTAGTGGTGAAGGAGGTTACGGTATTGAGACAGAAAATCGGGGGCCGACGGCTCGGTATCGTAGGAGCCGAACACGGCGGCCAGCTCCGGGTCTTTGGAAAACGTGTCCACGACGCGGGTAAGCGTGTCGCCCCTTACGAGCACGTCGGCATCGATGAACAGCACGATCGGCGCTATCGCCGCAGCCGCCCCTTCGTTCCTGGCCGCAGCCGGGCCGTAGTTGCGACCGAGCTCGAGCACCTTCGCGCCGAATTTCTTCGCTACCGCAGCCGAGCCGTCGTTCGAGCCGTCGTCTACGACTATCGTCTCGAACTCCGTATGGAACGACGCCTTCAGCGCGTGAAGACACATCGACAAATACGTTTCCCCGTTGTGAACGGGTATGACGACGGATATGTCGGGATTTTTGGAATTCATTTCGAATGCCGATAGTGTTAACTGCCTGTGGTGGCGAGCCTGTAAAACTCACCCTTCCGCTCCATGAGCTCCGTTTCGCCGCCCGCCTCGACGACCTTTCCGTCTTTAAGCACGATTATCTGGTCGGCGTTTTTAATCGTCGAGAACCTGTGCGCTATAATGATAACCGTTCTGTTCCGGCTGAGCTCGGTTATCGCCCTGTGTATGAGCTGCTCCGTAGCGGTGTCGAGAGAGCTCGTGGCCTCGTCGAGTATAAGAATCTCGGGATTCTTGAGCGTCGCCCTGGCTATGGAAATCCTCTGCCTCTGCCCTCCCGAAAGTCTGATCCCCCTTTCCCCGAGCATCGTGTCGTAGCCTTCCGGGAGCGCGGAGATGAACTCGTCGGCCCCGGCCCTCTTCGCGGCGTCCACGATCACGTCGTCCGTATAATCCCCTTTAAGACCGAAGGCTATATTATTCCTGACCGTATCGTTGAATATAAAAGTATCCTGGCTGACCATGCCAACATGCCGGAGGTAGGATTCCACTTTATAGTCCGGGAGCGGCTTGCCGTCTACGAGGACGCTGCCCGACTGCGGGTCATAGAATCTCAGTAGAAGATTTATGACAGTCGACTTTCCGGCCCCCGATTTTCCGACGATTGCGGTAGTCCTGCCCTTGGGTATGAAGAAGCTCGCCCCGGAGAGCGCGAGCCTCTCGCCTTCGTTATAGGAAAAATTTACCGCCTCGAATGTTATACCGTTCTTGAGGCCCGAATAGGCGAGCTTTCCGTCCGCGATCCGCGGCTTGTTGTCGGTCCTTACGAGGTCGTATACCGTATCGAACGCGGGCAGCCTGCTGGCGATTATACCGCGCGTCTGGTTCATCAGCTTCAGCACGGGCAGTACGCGGGCGATTATGTATATGAAGGGGATTATCTGCGTCAGGACGAGCCTGTAGTCCATCGACGAGCTCTTTATCGCCAACAGAAAAAGGACGCCTATAGCGACGACGCCGAAGGCCTCCGTGACGACGTGCACCATGAACGTCGAAAAATTGACGTTCAGCTGATGCCGCGCGTGGTTTTCTATGTGCGTATTGAGCTTCTTTATCTGCTCGCCTTCCTTCGTGAAGGATTTAATGACCTGTATCCCGGAAAGCGTTTCGTGAAGCGAGGAGGTAAGCTCCCGCCCCGTATTGACCAGGTTTAAGCCGTATCTGGAAAGGCGCCTGATATATATCGAGACCGCGTACGCGATGACGGCCGCGAGGACGATAGAGACGAGCGTCAGCTTCAACGAGAATATAACGAGAAGTATAAGGAGTATGACGCACGACATGACGTACCCCGCCATCTCGACGATCTTCTTTATAAGGTCTTCCGTGAGCACGGTGTTGTATACCGTCCTTTCGACGAGGTCGCCGGTTTTCACAGTGTTGTAAAATCCCATCCCGGCATAGAGGAGCGATCCCACGACCTTCATCCTTATACTCGCAATCAGGCGCGCCGTGAGCCAGTAGCCAAGATACTGCGAGACTCCCAAAAATATGTTCTTGAGAACGACGCCCCCCACTACAAAGGCGAGGGAGAGGAGAATCTGTGTTTCGATGGGATACGCCGCGAATATTTCTATAAGCGAGCGGAGAGACTCGGGAAGCTGGTCGTAGCTCTTTATCTGCTGTATGCCCGCAAGCAGAGGGACGAGCATGCCTATGGATATGCCCTCGAACGCGGAGGCCAGAAACAGGAGGAAAAGCAGCAGCGCGATATGAGCTCTGTAAGGGCGGACGAGGTCCAGCACGAACTCTTTTTTCAGTTTCTTTTCGTCTTTCAATTCATGCATTCCGGAAGATTATGGTCCTTAGAAGTCATGTTATTTTACTCTATATTCCGTGGAGTTGAAAAAACGGCTGGCGGCGACAGGTTTTATATGAGCGGCCCGGCAGAGAAGCCCGGATGGCGCTTCCGAGCACGGGACTTGTGCAGCTTTTTAATCGGGATACGAAGGCTGCGTCACCTCTGCCTGAAAATCACGATGCGGTTATATAGCCACCCCACGAACGTTCCCGCTATAGTGCCGAGCGCAAAGCCGTATACGAATCCGACTATGCTCCCCGCGAACGATACGCTGTAGCCTATGAAGAACTGGCTCAGGAGCTCGAGGTGAGGGCCGATGACGTATTCCCCGGCCCTGTTCATCTGGGGTCCTTTCACTAAAAGCCAGTTCGTGGCTATGAAAATCAGAAGCCCGAGGAGTATTCCGAACACGAGCCCCATGGATTTTGCATTCAGCAGCGCGACTGCCTGAAGGAGTTTCTCTTCTTCCGTTTTCTGCTTCGTCATGGCGGTTTTATATCATATATAATCTATGAAATTCTTGAAAGACGAGAGCTCCCTTTCCCGCTTTATCTTGAATATGAATATGCCCGTAAAGAAGTTCCTGAGATAGGCGAAAAGCCATCCGAATATGAATCCCCAGAAGAACGAGTATCCGAGCCCTACGAAAGCGCCTTCGACGCTTATCGTGTAGCCGGCGAAGTACTGGTTTAAAAGGCCGAGGTATTTATCCGCCTGCGTCCCCTCTTTAAGGAGGAGGAAGATGGTTGCGAAAAACACAGCCAGCCCGGATGCCGTTCCTAAAGACAGGGCGAAGGCCAGCTTGTCGAGCCTGGCGAATGCCCTTATGATGGCCTCTTCTATAGGTTTGGGCATGCTTTCCGGCACCCTTGGCTGAGTCGACGAAAGCGCCTCATACTCCGAAAGCCCGTAATCCTCCGCATCTCCCTCTTCGTGGTATTCCTGATCGGTGTTCACCCTCCAGAGGTCGTAGCTCGCGCCGAGTATGTTCCTTGCCGCAAGCATGGCCGTCAGCATCGAATGGTCCTGGTTATTGTATTTGTGCATGCCGTTCCGGCCCACGAGCTGAAGGTTGCCGATGCCGGAAAGGTAGCCGCGTATGGTGGCGAGCGACTCCCTGTAAGTTGAATCGTAGACGGGATAGGCCTTCGGCATCCTGACGACAGTGCCGTCTACGACCAGCGAAGGATCGCAAAGCCCTATCATGCCGAGCTCCCTTTTTCCGAGCTCTATAAGATCGGCGTCGCTCATCGTCCAGAGCCCGTCGCCCTCGAAGCAGAAGTATTCGAGCCCGAGGCACGTCTTATTCGCGTCGGGCACCATTTCCTCGCTCCAGTTCTTAAAGTTCTGTATCCTTCCGAGCTTTACCCCGGGATCGTGGATGTATATCCAGTTATCGGGGAAGAGAGAGGGCGTGTCGATGATTAGAGAGACGGTCAGGAAGTCCCTGTATTTAAGGTCGTTCGCCGCCTTGACGACGTCGTCCGGCGGCGGAGGGTCTATAGAGCCGATAAGCTCCCTCACCGGCATGCTGCTAATGAAGTGAGATCCTCCCAGTTCACTTTCGACGACTCCGTTTCTGACCGTTATGCTTTCCACGTGTCCGTCCGAGACGTGAATTCTGCATACGTCGGCGTTCATGACCAGCTCGCCGCCGTCTCGGGTAATTTTTTCGGCGACGGTTTCCCACATCATGCCCGGGCCGAGCCTCGGGTAATGAAAGCTGTCGATGAGCGTTTTAATAACATCTTCCGGGGAGCGGTTTTTATTTTGAAGGAGGGCGTTCTTCAGGGCTTCGAGAAGGGATAAACCCTTTATTCTCTGCGCGGCCCATTCGGCGCTGATCTCGGTGCACGGGATTCCCCACACCTTTTCGGTGTAAGTCTTGAAGAAGAGCTCGTAGAGACGCTTTCCGAACCTGTTGGATACCCACTTGTCGAAGGTTTCTTCGGGCAGGTCCGGAAAGGCGCGCGCCTTGAGATAGCTCACGACTATCATGAAGCTGTTCCAGACGCCGAGCCCGAATACGGCGTTGGTTACCTTGAACGGATAGTAAAAGAACCTGCTGTTGTAATAGATGCGCGAGAGGCGTTTTCTTTCGACGAAGTTGTCGCCGAGCACCTCTTCCCAGACGTCCTCCACTGCCTTTACCTTGGTGAAGAACCTGTGCCCGCCTATATCGAAGCGGTAGCCCTTGTAGTTGACTGTCCTCGCGATGCCGCCCACGATATCGTCCTTTTCGAGGACTATAGTCTTGCGGCCGGCCTTGGAAAGCTCGTATGCGGCCGTGAGCCCGGCGGGACCCCCGCCGATTATCACCACCCTCTCGTCTGCAAGGCCGTTTCGGGAACCGGGCCCGCCTGTCATGTGAGCCTCCGTTCAGAATTAAAGCTACTGGTTATTACTTTGCCTGACGCCTCTGTACCAGGGGGTAAGCCTGAGTATTCCGGATATGGAGGCTTTGAGCTGGCTCCTTTCCGTGACGAGGTGTATGCCACCCTTTTTGGAGAAGAACTCCGCCGTCATCGTTCCCGGATCGACCCCTCTCCCGCCGCTCGTAAGCTTTACGACCCTGTCGCCGGCGAACGCCACGGTCGCCTTCCTCTCGGATACTATGAAATCGCCCTGCACGGCATAGCTGGCGAGGGCCCCGCCTGTCGTCGGATGCCCGAGGACCGAAATAAAGGGCAGCCCGGCGTTCTTGAGCTTAATAATGGAAGAAATCGTTTTCGCCATCTGGTAAAGGGCGATTGTACCCTCCTGCATCCTGGCCCCGCCGGAAGCTGTGACGACTACGAGCGGCAGCCCCTCGCCGATGGCGTAATCTATTATCAGCTTCATCTTCTCCCCGAATACCGCCCCCATGGAGCCGCCCATGAACCTGAACTCGCTGACGGCGATGGCTACAGGAAGGCCGTACATGTTTCCATATCCGACGATGAGCGAGTCCTTCGCCTCCGAGCGCCCGGAGTTCTTCCTCCTGGCGTCGCTGTAATCGTGAAAATTAAAACGGGTGTCTATGTCTTCGACGCTGAGGTCGGAATGGAGCTCGTGAAAGGAATCCGCGTCCAGAAGGAGGTCGAGATACTCATGGCCGCCTATCGGGTTAGGCTTCTCGCAGTAGGGGCAGGCGAAATAGTTCCTCTGAAACTCTTCCTTGGCGAAATGTTTCCTGCACCCTGCCCTGACTATCTTCCCCTCCGGGTCCTTCTCGTCGTTACAGAAGTGAGGCTCCGCCCCGTAGAGCGCGAGCTGTATCTGCGATATTTCCGGTGTTGGGGCCTTGCTGAAGGAATAATGAGGGAGCCAGCTTCTGATCTTTTTGGCTATGGTGTGATATGTGTGCTCCGATCTCTCGACCCCGCCGCATTCCTGAATCTTCCTGATCAGATTTTCCTGGAGATAATTCACGTCCGTTTTCTCGAGCTCGTCCGAGGCGGTTACTATAGCTTTTTCTATATTCGCCAGAACCTTCTTCTTGTAGTCGGACGCTGTCAGCGCGGGCTCTTTTATAACGCTGTCAACGATGCCGTACTTCAGCATGTAGTCGGATGTCGGCTGAAGGACTTCGAGCGCCTGCTCTATTTTATCGGCGCTTCTGAAGAGTATCGCCGAGCACCCCTCGGCGGTGATGACGGAGTACTCGGCCCTGGCGAGCATGAACCGCCTGTGGGCGAGCTGAAACGCTATCGCGCCGCCGCTGCCGCCGCTGCCGAGAACTGTTGATATAGTCTTCGTCTTGAGCGCTATCATTCTCGCCTGGCAATCGGATATGAGCCACGACTGGAGCTTCCCGGCCGAATATTCGAAAGGGTCGCCGCCGATGGTGTCGACATACGTATGCAGCATGAGGCCGTTTTCCTCGGCGTAAGTCATCATGTTAAGCGCCAGGGCGTAGCCGTCGGCTTTCACGAGGCCGTAATTGAGCCTCGGCCTTTCGGCGTCGCTCGACGGCATCTGCTGTGCAATTATCGCGACCTTCTTGTTGGTTTTTCTGAGCTGCGCGGTGCCGATAATGACTGCCGGGTCGTCAACGATGTCGACGACCTGCCCCGTCCTCGATACGTACTGCATCGGGAAATCCGGGATCTCGTTGTAGGGTACGAAATTCTTGTAAAGCGCGTCTATTATCTCACCCGATTTTATCTTCTCGTAGGATCTTGCCTGTTCGTGTATCGTAGTCAGCTTCGAGGTCATTTACTCATTTCTCCGTACACATCCGGTCAAGCTGGCCGTGTTGACTGGATGAGGTGAATTATTATAACCATAGAAAATTCGATATGATATAATGGCGAACCAAAACCGGATCGCGCGCGATCCGGTTTTGATCGGCTGGTTTTAAATATTTCCGAAGCTTTACCGCCCTTACCCGGCTTCACGAGACGGCGGGCAGCACTTTATCGACGAAGAGCTTCATGGACCTCACGGCCTCGTCGTGCGTTA
>CAZPHQ010000036.1:0-21543 GCA_964586675.1 uncultured Spirochaetia bacterium
ACTTTTCAAGAATTGAAGTGAGTACTTTGGAAACTGGAATGTTATTCATCTTCTAGGAATCGTTGGGAATGACAAATGATTCACTTTGGGAGTTCTTGAACCGTCCTTTTTCCAAGAGAGGGTTAAAAAAGCTAAAGACAATAAGCGCGCGGAGGTGATAAATGCATGGACTATGCTATGTCGGATTCGTGCGGACGCTGTCCGCTCAGGATAATTCTTTCATGGCGGAGGCAAGGGCGGTTTCGATGATCGAGCGAATCTCGTCCATCCTCTCCTCGCTCCGGGCCTCGAACCTGAGAACCAGCGCGGGCTGCGTATTGGAAGCCCTTATGAGCCCCCATCCATCCGGAAATTCTATTCTTGCCCCGTCTATGTCGATTACCTTATAATCCTTTCCGAGCTTCTCCCTTACGAGCGCGACGACGGAGAATTTTATCGCCTCGGGGCAGTCGACCCTTATCTCCGGCGTGGAGACGGCCGGGGGAACGCCTTCGAGAAGCTGGGGAATTGTTTTTCCTGTTGCGGACATTATTTCGAGCAAACGAAGGGCGGCGTAAAGGGCGTCGTCGTATCCGAAGAACTTGTCGGCGAAGAATACGTGCCCGCTCATCTCGCCCGCGAGGGCCGCGCCGTCCGTTTTCATCTTGTTCTTGATCAGCGAGTGCCCCGTCTTCCACATGACGGGCTTTCCGCCGGCCTCCGCGATCCCCTCGAAGAGTCGGTTCGAGCATTTGACGTCGCCGATTATCTCCGCCCCTTTTTTGCGTGAGAGGACGTCTCTCGCGTATATGAGGACGAGCATGTCGCCCCACACTATGCGGCCCTCCCCGTCTATGACGCCGACCCTGTCGCCGTCGCCGTCAAAACCTATCCCGAGCTGAAAACCTTCGCGGCTGACCGTCTCGGCGAGCTCCGCCACATTCTCCTCGACCGTCGGGTCGGGATGGTGATTCGGGAACGTTCCGTCAGGGGTGACGTAGAGCTCCTTGACGTCGCATCCGAATTCCCTGAACATCCGCGGCCCTATCATACCGACCATGCCGTTCCCGTAATCGACGGCCAGGCGGAGGCCGGGCTTTATCTCGATATTGGATTTCAGGAATTCTACGTACTTCTCTTCGACCGAGGTTTCAGTCGCCGTTCCGTTTCCGATGTGGAATTCGCCCCTCTCGGCGATCTTCCTTATTTCCTGGATCTGCTCGCCGAAGACGGAGTCTTTGCCCCGGCAGAGCTTGATGCCGTTATATTCCCCGGGATTGTGGCTCGCGGTTATCATGACGCCGCCGTCGACGTCGAGGTTATAGAGCGAGAAGTAGAGCATGGGGGTCGTCACCATGCCTATGTCCACGACGTCGACACCGGTGGAGGTGATGCCCTTTGTCATGGCGCGGGCGTATTCGGGCGAGCTCAGCCTGCAGTCGCGGCCGAGTGACACG
The DNA here is from genome assembly GCA_964586675.1 of uncultured Spirochaetia bacterium. GTDB lineage: Bacteria > Desulfobacterota_D > UBA1144 > Nemesobacterales > UBA2774 > JADLGH01. Next base: position 1,437 of record CAZPHQ010000036.1, read on the forward strand.
ACCTTCGCGCCGTGGCCCTTTACGTAGGTGCCGAAGGCCTTGCCGATGGTTTCGTAGACCTCCTCGTCGAGGTCGACGTCGACTATGCCTCTTATGTCGTATTCGCGGAATATGCCGGCGTTGATGGTTTTCATCGAGCGCACCCTGAAGCCTTAAGAGAGTTGAATACTATCGCCTATAATTATTGAAAGGCAAGAAGGCGGCCGGGAACAAGATGGGAACGGGATTCCGGACCGGGCCGGGCACGAGAAATTAGAATAGCGGCAGGGAACGCCGTATTTCTCCCCCGTTTCTTGACATTGACAGGCCGCCTTATATTCTTAGTTTCGATGATTTTCCCTACACTTCAGGAGTTTAAAAAGAAGCTCGAAAAGGGCAATCTCGTCCCCGTATGGAGGGAGGTGCTTGCCGATTTCGACACCCCCGTTTCGGCCTTCAAAAAGATAGAGACGGGCAGCTTCGCATTCCTTCTCGAAAGCGTGGAGGGGGGCGAGAAGTGGGGGAGGTACAGCTTTTTAGGGGCTGAGCCGTCTGTGATCATAAGATCGCGCGGCCGGGACATAGAGATCATCGAGGACGGGCTGACCACGAAAAGCCAGGGCGACCCTCTCGACGCCCTCCGGGAATTGCTGTCCCGGTACAAGCCTGTCGTCGAGGAGGAGCTTCCGAGGTTTCACGGCGGCGCCGTCGGGTATTTCTGCTACGACATAGTGAGGTTCTTCGAGGACCTCCCGGAGCATAAAAAGGACGAGCTCGGGCTCTGGGATTCCCTCTTCATGATCACGGACTCGGTGCTCGTGTTCGATAACATCAACCACAAGATAAAGATCATATGCAACGCGTTCGTGCCCGACAAAGGGAAGGCCGAGGACGCTTACAACGCCGCTCTCGAAAAGATAGACACCATCATCGGGCGGCTGAGAAAGCCCTCGGGCGACTATTACGAGAAAAACGGCAAGACGGGCTCGGAAGGCACCACGGAGCTTGTGTCTAACTTCAGGCCCGAGGATTACAGGGAAGCCGTAAAGAAAACGAAGGAATACATAAACGCCGGCGACATAATACAGGCAGTCATTTCGCAGAGATGGAAGACGAAGCTCGAAGTCGACGAGTTCGACCTTTACAGGGCGCTCAGGGTTTTGAACCCCTCGCCCTACATGTTTTACCTGAAAACGGATTCCGAGACGCTCGTCGGCTCGTCGCCGGAGGTTATGGTGAGGGCGGAAGACGGGCGAGTCGAGAGCCGGCCTATAGCAGGGACACGGCCCAGGGGAAGGAACGAGAAGGAGGACTCGGAGCTCGAAGACGAGCTCCTTGCCGACCCGAAGGAAAGGGCCGAGCACATAATGCTCGTGGACCTGGCGAGGAACGACCTCGGGAGAATAGCCGAGATCGGCACTGTGAAGGTCGACGAGCTGATGATTGTAGAGAGATATTCGCACGTGATGCACATCGTGTCGAACGTTATCGCCGATCTTCGCCGGGACAAGGACGCGTTCGACGTCATTCGGGCGACCTTTCCGGCCGGGACGCTTTCCGGCGCGCCGAAGGTGCGCGCGATGGAGATAATCGAAGAGGTTGAGCCTTCGCGGAGGGGGGCTTACGGAGGGGCTGTAGGGTACTTCAGCTTCTCTGGGAATATGGATACCTGCATAACGATAAGGACGTTCGTGATAAAGGACGGGGAGATATACGTTCAGGCCGGGGCGGGCATAGTGGCGGATTCGGACCCGGAGAAAGAGTACCAGGAGACTGTGAACAAGGTGAGGGCGCTCGTGAGGGCGATAGAGGTCGCGAAGAAGGGCCTCTGAGCCCGCGCGGAGTCAGACACATGATATTGATGATAGACAACTACGATTCCTTCACCTACAACCTGGTCCACTATCTTTCGGAGCTTGGTGAAGAAGTTAGCGTAGCGCGGAACGACAAGATAAGCCTCGAGGACGTGGGAAGGATGAGCCCCGAGATCATCGTTATTTCCCCCGGGCCGTGCACGCCCAAGGAGGCGGGGGTTTCCGTCGACGTTATAAAGGAGTTCGCCGGGAGGACGCCGATACTGGGCGTTTGCCTCGGGCATCAGTCGATGGGCTACGCCTACGGCGCGGACATAGTGCGCGCGGGGAGGCTGCTACACGGAAAGACGTCGCCGATAAAGCACGACGGCAGGACCATATATAAGGATGTCCCGAACCCGTTCGAGGCTACGAGGTATCATTCGCTCCTTATAGAAAAGGATTCGCTTCCGGACGTTTTCGAGGTTTCGGCGTGGACCGACGAAGGGGAGATAATGGGGATAAGGCACAAGGAGCATTTGATGGAAGGGGTTCAGTATCACCCCGAATCGATACTGACTAGGCACGGCAAGGACATACTGCGCAATTTCATAAACCTCGCCCGCGAAAGAGCGGCGCGCTGACCTTTTTCTGCTCCCGGCCCGAACTGGGCCCTCTGGTTTGACATTTCCGACTGTAATTTATATATTCCTAAAGCCGTTTAATCGACAGGGGTGAATTTCCATGCTGCTTCTATTTAAACCTCGCGACCGGAAATATGTCGGCCGGGGCCGGCTCCCGTTCGGGAGCTTCGACGATACTTCGAAATGGCTGCCTGTAACCAGGTACCTGGAAAAGGGCGCCGAGGAATTCCCGGACAAGGCCATGTTCCGCGTCGCGGACAGGGACGGGAACCTCGTAAACTCCCACACCTACCGGGAGACGAACGAGTGGGCCAATCGCGTTGCGAACGGCCTCGTATCAGATTTCGGCGTCGGGCACGGGGACAGGGTCGGCATATACATGCTGAACTCGTCGGAGTACGTCGTCTCCATAATCGCGATACATAAAGCCGGCGCGGTGCAGGTGCCCATAAACAAGGACGAGAAGGGCGACAGGCTCGCATACATTATTAATTACTCGGAGATGAAGGCGCTCGTCATAGATCCGGACAGCCTTTCGATGTTGAGCGACATCGCCGGGAACCTGAAGAAGCTTGAGCACGTATTCGTTACGGGGGACCCGGGCGCCGTACCGGAATCGATAGGTGGCATAAAGGCCCTTCCCTTCTCGGCATTCGACAAGTATTCGAGCGAAAACCCGGGCCTGGATGTTAAGGTTTCGGACGTCGAGAGGTGCATGTTCACTTCAGGGACGACGGGCATGCCGAAGGGCGTATCGAGAAACCATGGCGGCGTGGTGTTGACTGTCAGGGGATACATTCAGCAGCACGGCGTCCGGAGCGAGGACGTGCTCATGAGCGTCCTCACACTCGGGCACGCGAACGCACAGGTTATGTGCCTATTCACCACCATAGGCGCCGGAGCGACGGCGGTTTTCTACCCGCGCTTCTCGGCGTCGAGCTTCTGGAAATGGGCCGCCGAATGCGGCGCGACGTGTGTTAACATGCTGGGCGCGGTGTCGGAATACCTCTGGGCGGCGGAGCCCAGCGAATGGGACAAAAAGCATAAGGTGAGGACTGTTCTCTCCGGGCCCGCGCCGAAGCAGCTCAGGGAATTCCAGGAGCGTTTCAATACGCGCGTGATAGATGGCTACGGCTCGACGGAGATGGGCATGGCGCTCTGGAACGACCCCGAGGATACACGCCCCGGGGGCTCCGGATATCCGATGGAGGGATATTACCTCGAGCTCAGGGACCCGGAAAACACGAGCAGGGTTTTGAGACCATTCTGGGACCCGGTGGAGACGCCTAGGCCGCCCGAGGACGCAAAGGGACTCCTCTTTATAAAACCGCTCATACCGCACACGACTCTCAACGAATACTTCAAGGACGAAAGAAGGACGAGAGAGGCCTTCGACGACGACGGCTTCTTCAACTCGGACGACCTATTCGCGAGGGGCATAGACGGAAGATATTACTTTCAGGGAAGGTTCAGCAGGATAAGGGTATCCGGCGAGAACGTGGACCCGATAGCCGTTCAGGACGCGGCCGCGCTTTACGACGGCATACACGAGGCTATAGCTGTCGGCATAAGGCTCCCGGACGTATCGGACGACGAGATAAAGCTCAACGTCACCCTCGAAAAAGGCGCCTCCTTCGATCCTGTCGAATTTTCGAAGTGGATGGCGGAGAGAAACCCTGTTTTCATGGTGCCGAGGTTTATAGAGGTCTACGAGAACGGGTTCCCGATCACGGCCTCCCAGAAGATAAAAGTCGCCGAGATTAAAGAGATAACGGAGAGGACGTGGGACAGAAACAAGGTGGGGTTAAAGTTCAGGGCGAGGTAGACATTTCCTTAAAACCGGCGCCGCGGAGACGCGGCGGATATACACCGGGAGGTGGTTAAAAAGCGGGAGAGGCGACAAGTATATAGATTCTTAGCTAATTCACCAAATCTCCGCAGACATTACAAATTCCGGGAAATTTTCAGGTTGACAAATTTTCCCGACTTTCTTATTGTAATAAGTCTTAGACAGGAAAGGACTAAATAAAGAAGCCACCATAGGAGGAGTGCTATGCTTTTATTGTTTAAACCCCGCGACGCGATGTACCTCGGAGAAGGCACCCTGCCCTTCGGAAAATTCGAGGATACGTCTGAATGGCAGCCTATTACCAAATGTCTCGAAACCGGAGCCGAACGTTTCCCGGACAAAACAATGTTCAGGGTCGGCAACCCTGAGGGAGAGATAACTGAAAGCTATACCTATAAAGAGACGAACGAATGGGCCAACAGGGTGGCTAACGGTCTCAAGGACGAATTCAGCATAAAGAAGGGCGACAAGGTCGGCATGTACATGCTGAACTGCTCGGAGTATGTCGTATCGATCATCGCGATACATAAGACCGGGGCCGTACAGGTGCCGATAAACAAGGACGAAAAGGGCGAAAGGCTCGCATACGTCATCAACTATTCCGAGATGAAGGTGCTGATCGTCGATCCGGGAAGCCTCTCGTTTTTAGAAGAAATAGCCAAGGACTTAAAAAGCCTAGAAGTGATATTCATGACCGGCGACGCGGGCAGCGTACCCGCGGAAATAGGCGGCGTAAGGACGCTCCCCTTCTCGACTTTCGACAAGTTCGGAACGGACAATACCGGCGTCGAAGTGACGATCAAGGACATGGAAAGGTGTATGTTCACCTCCGGGACGACAGGCATGCCGAAGGGCGTCGCCAGGAACCACGGCGGCGTCGTTATGACTGTCCGCGCGTATCTCCAGCAGCAGGGCGTCAGGAGCGGGGACGTTCTCATGAGCATACTTTCCCTCGGTCATGCGAACGCGCAGGTCATGTGCCTCTTCAGCGCAATGGGAGCGGGGGCGACGGCAGTGTTCTTCCCGCGTTTCTCGGCGTCGAGCTTCTGGAAGTGGGCGGCCAACTGCGGCGCGACTTCCATCAACATGCTCGGGGCCGTGGCGGAATATCTCTGGGCCGCGGAGGCCACGGAATGGGACAAGAAGCATAAAGTGAGAATAATGCTCGGCTCGCCCGCGCCGAGGAACCTCCAGGAGTTCCAGGAGAGGTTCGGCGTCAGGGTTATAGACGGATACGGCTCGACAGAAATGGGGATGGTACTCTGGAAGGACCCGGAAGACCACCGTCCCGGCTCGTCCGGATTCCCGATGGAAGGGTATTATGTCGAGCTCAGGAACCCGTCCGACCAGTCGGAGGTCATGAGGCCGTTCTGGGACCCCTACGAGCAGCCGGCTCCGCCGGACGAGGCGAAGGGGCTTCTCTACATCAAGCCGCTCGTGCCGCACACGACGCTTAACGAGTACTTCAAGGACGAAAGGAGAACGAGGGAGGCCTTCGACGACGACGGCTTCTTCAACTCGGACGACCTCTTCGCGAGGGGTATCGACGGAAGGTACTACTTCGTGGGAAGGTTCAGCAGGATCAGGGTATCCGGCGAGAACGTGGACCCGATCGCGGTACAGGATGTGGCCATGACGTACGACGCCATACAGGAGGCCGTGGCGGTCGGCATCAGGCTCCCGAACGTTTCCGACGACGAGATCAAGCTGAATATAACCTTAAAGCAGGGCGCCAAGTTCGACCCCATAGAGTTTTCGAAGTGGATGGCCGAGAAGGTAATGGTGGCGATGGTGCCGAGGTTCATAGAGGTTTACGAAGACGGGTTCCCTGTGACGGCGACCCAGAAGATCAAGGTTGCCGAGATAAAGGAAATCACGGACAAGACCTGGGACAGACAGAAGACCGGACTTAAATTCAGCGCCAGGAAGTAAGACGAGGGCGCGGCGCTTTCACCAGGCTGCAGCTCATAAGATGATATTAAAAGATGACGAACGGCTCATGCGTCTGGCTCTCCTCGAAGCAGAAGAGGCCGGGCGCATGGGTGAAGTTCCGGTAGGAGCAGTAATTACCGACGGCTCCGGGAGAATCCTCTCCACCGGACGAAACCTGAGAGAGTCTTCTCAAGACCCAACCGACCACGCAGAGATAATCGCTATACGCGGCGCAGCCGATGCGCTCGGGACCTGGAGACTAGAGGGAACGGTCATATACGTTACGCTCGAGCCCTGCATGATGTGCATGGGGGCGATTATAAATGCAAGAATCGGACGGCTCGTATTCGGGGCGAGGGATCCCAAGGCCGGGGCTGTCGTATCGGTTATGAACCCCTCTGACTACGAGGGCCTTAACCACAGGGTAGAGTGGCGCGAAGGGGTTTGCGAGGAGGAAAGCGCTTCCCTCCTCACGGAATTTTTCAGGACGCTCAGAAACCGCTGACGCCCTATTTCTTTCCGCTGAAAAACCCGAGGATGTCGGATATCGCGCTCTTGTCTTCCGTGCCGGCAAGCTTTTCAAGCTCGCCCGCGTCGAGCCAGACGCCGCCGCAAGTGTCGCAGCGGTCGATACTAACTCCCCGGAAGGTGACCTCGTGGAGATGGCCGCCGCACTTGGGGCATCTCATGAAGCAGGTAGCCTTGACGCGCTCCCTCTCCTCGGCCTCGGTCTCTTCCCTGAGCTTTTCCTTGAGCCTCTTGGCTTTTTCAGCTTCTTCCTTGGCGAAATATTCTTCTTCCGGTCTTGTCGGCTTATCCTTGCTCATGTTTGTCTCCTGTCGTATGTCGACTCTGGATCGGTTGAAAGCCCTCGGGGCGGCGGCAAAACGAACCGCGTCAGCCCTTGGAGGACGGGGTGATGATTATCGTTTTTTCGTCGTTTTCGACCTTCGTTTCGTAGCTTACTCCGCTTTCCCGTTTAAGGGTAAGGTAGGCAGTTCTCCTGTCTGCCGCCGACAGCGGGCCGAGGGATACGGGCTTCTTCGTTTTCCTGACCTTCCGTATAGTTTCCCTGACGAGGTCGGCTATTTTATCGTCCTTTTTGCTTTTGTAGCCGTCGATGTCTATAGAGACCCTCTTTTCCTTTCCAGTCTCGCTGTCTTTGGCCGCTATCTTGCCCACGAGGTATTCGAGGGATTTGATCATCTCGCCCCTTCGGCCGATGAGGAGACCCTTGTCGTTCGTGTCGCGTATCTCCAGCCTTATCCTGTCCTGGTTTTCGCGTATTCCGACCTGAAAAGTCGGTATGAGATAACCGAGTATGCCTTCGAGGGCTTTTTTGGATTTAAGCCCCTTGTCGCTGAGATTCTGATTTTTCAGGGTGGCCCTGACTCTGGCGTTGCGGCTCCCTATGCCGAAAACGCCCTTGGAGCCTTCGTCGAGGACTTCGACTTCTATTTCGCTCCTGGCGACGCCGAGCGCCTCGCAGGCGCTTATCGTGGCGTCGGATACCGTTTTGCCTTCTTTTTCTATGCTGATTGCCATTTAGGATACTCCTTGCATAGTGCCGACCTTATGGTTCACATACATCTGCTGGAATATGGAGAGTATATTGCTCACAGTCCAGTAGAGTATCAAGCCCGAGGGCAGGCCCCAGAACATCACAGTGAAAATTATAGGCATAAATTGCATCATTTTCATCTGGAGCTGCATACTTTCTCCGCCGGCCGCCGTTGTCATGGGCGTCATCTTCTGGGAAATGAACCACGATACGCCCATAATGAGCGGCAGTATCCTGAACGGAATCCCCACGCCGGGTATGTCGAAAAGCGTTTCGGGCTCGGAAAGGTCTGTGATCCAGAGAAACGCGCTGTGCCTGAGATCGATTGAATGGAGGAGCACGTCGTAGAGCGCTATGAAGACCGGAAGCTGGATGAGGAGCGGAAAGCACCCGCCTAAAGTGGCGAGGGGGTTGACGCCGCTACTCGTGTAGAGCTTCATGAGCTCTGAATTCTGCTTCGCCTTGTCGTCCTTGAATTTCTCCCTGATGGCGTCCATCTTGGGCTTGAGCTTCTCCATTTGTATCTGCGTTTTCTTCATCGAGATCATGCTCTTAATGGTGAGCGGGAGGAAGAGAAGCCTGATGATCACTGTGATTACGATGATGGATATGCCGTAATTATGAAAATAGCCGTTGAGCCATTTGAGGAAATCGAGGAGCGGCTTGGCGAGGAATTCGACCCAGCCGTAGTTTACCGATTCCTGGAGGTTGTAGCCGACCGCTTTTACTATGTCGTATTCGAGCGGGCCGAGGTAGACCTCCCAGCTCATGGCCGACGTTTTACCCGCGGGTATAGTGTCTTCGGGGTAGCTGTAGACGGACCTCATGAGTCCCTCTTCGGGGAGGCCGTCGACGGACAGGGTTGTGCTTGCGCCCGTTTCCGGCAGGAAAGTCGTTATAAAATATTTCTGGGAATATCCGAACCATTCCACGACGCCGGAGTAGCGGGTCTCGGACTTGGGCTTTTTGTCGAGCCTTTCGAGATCGCTGGACACGAGAGCGACGAAGCTTTTCGTGTTCCCTTCCCTGCCGCGATTCTCTATATAACCGTCCCAGACGATGTCGAGCTTCCGGCGTACGGATGCGGAGGACGGGTTCGTGACTTCGAACCTCTGCTTTAAGTTATAGCTCGAGGCGTCTATTTCGTAAATTTTCTTTACCGAAACTCCCTCGGGGGAAGTCCAGGAAAAGGTGATGTCTTTCTTACCGTCCGTTACGCTGACTTCGTCCGGGCCGCCGAACTCGAACGGTATGTATTCGGGGATGTCGTAGCCTTCGAGCCGGAGGAGCGTGCTGAAGCCGAGCGGCGAATCCTTAAAGAGATTCACGGGGCCCGATCCGGGGCTGGTGGTGTCTTTATATTTCTTGAGGTCCCATTCGAATATGCGCGCGCCCGAGGTATCGATCATTCCGCGGTAAAGAGGGGTGTCTATGCTAATCACCCTGCCCGACGGCTTCATCTGGACGGACTGCCGGGTAACGCTACCCTCGAATACATCGGCCGGAGGCGAAGTGCTTCCGCCCGGAGATGGCGATACTCCCCCTTCCGCCTGTTGCTGGGGCTTCGGGGGCGGCGGCTCCGAGAAAAAGTATGTGAAGCCGAATATAATCGCTATCGATAATACGAGGAATATTACGTAGTTAAGCTTGTTGTCGCCCATTTCATAGTCCTTTACCTAACCGGATCGTAGCCGCCCGCAGAGAACGGATGGCACCTGGAGACTCTTTTGACTGCAAGCCACGACCCTTTGATGAAACCGTGCTTCCGGAGCGCATCCTCCGCATAACAGGAGCAGCTGGGATAGAACCTGCACGATGGGGGAAGCAGCGGTGAAATGAGATATTTGTAAACCCTTATAAGAAAGAACGCGGGGTATACGAAGAGTTTGGATGTCATGAGAATCTGGACCCGATTATCGCCTCGATCTCTCCCTTAGCCTGAGTATAATCGAGCTCCTCGCTCCCCTTCCCGGCCACTATTACCAAGTCCATCGAGCCGAAAAAGGGTTTGTTCCGCCTGAAGACTTCACGGAGCACCCTCTTGACGCGGTTCCTCTCTACAGAACCCGGAACGCTCCTCTTGCCCACGACAATGCCGAGCCTCGGGTATCCAAGCGGATTAAGGACGTATAGTATTCGGAAATGCTCCCCGTTGAGCTTTCTGCTCTTCCCAAAAATCTCTTCGTACTGAGACGTCTTCCGGATTTTTAAATCTTTTGGGAAAGAAAAACTCAAGTCAAAGCTCATTTCTTCCAGCGCTGCACCGTCAGACTGTGCCTGCCCTTAGCTATCCGCCTCTTGAGAGTACGCCTGCCCGCCTTGGTGCTGATCCTTTCGCGGAAGCCGTGCGTCCTTAATCTCTTTTTTACGTGTGGTTGAAAAGTTCTTTTCATAATGCGCCCTAAAAGCTAACACGAAAAGATTTGACGGTCAAGAACGGAAAAGCGAATGCTTCGCACGCCGGACCGTAGTCTGAAAATATACCCGGGTTCCGGAAAAAGCGGCGGCGACTGGAACCGTGTGAAAAATCCGAATGGTAGTGATTCCAGGGATCAGAGAAAGGGAAAAATCTTAGCGGATGCGTATACATAGCAGAGCGTGCTCTTTAAAACATTAAGAATTTCAACCTATTACAATATCGCATTTGCGAAGAAACTTCTTGACAAGCGGGTTCGGCCTGTTAGTATTTGCGCGGATTAAATTTGTATGGACATCTTTAAACTTAGCGGGAATAATTAGGTTGAAATACAAAACTGAAGTTAATGAGATTAAGGTCAAAGATTTTTATGACTATCAAATAATAACAGGAAGCCCGGTACTGGAATGCTCGATCTCCGAATACGATTTCGGAAGGTCGGGCGGGCCGGAAAGCTGTATTAGAGAGAAGTCAGAAAAAATGGTGAAGCCGGTCAAATCCAGATAGTGTAGTCCGCCTGCCGCAGTTCTGCTTCCTTTCACTTCTTGTTAAATATGGGGTGAGAACTATGTTCAAAACTGTTTACGACTTCACGATGTTTTTGGTTGTGAGTGCAGTAAAGCTTTCGCTTTTCGTTTTTCTGTTTTGCTTTGGAATGCTGTTCTTCCTGAAATCGAACGACTTCATGATGATCGAGAAGCCGGCGCACGCCGGACTTCTGACCGACCCCGGAAACAAGGACCACATTAAAAACGCGCTCAATCGCGGGCTTGCCGACGCGGACACTCTCGCGGCGGATGCGGATATAGAGGATATGACGCCCGAAGAGGCCGAGATATTCCTCTTCATCCTGAGGTTCTCGGAGAGCATGTCGACCAAGAACGCGAAGAAGCTCGCCAAGATAATCGTCGAGGAGTGCTCGAACTACGACCTCGATCCGTATCTGATACTGGCCGTTATAAAGGTCGAAAGCGAATTCTCTCCAGTGGCCGTTTCCAAGAGGGGGGCGATAGGTCTCATGCAGGTTATGCCGGGGACAGGGGAGCACATCGCCAAGGAGATGGGCATATATTACGGGGGCAGGAAATCGCTTTACGACCCGTTTATAAACGTGAAGCTCGGAATCAGCTACCTGTCGTCGCTCGAAGAGAGATACGAGACTGTAGAATACGCCCTCGGCGCATACAACCACGGCCCGGCGAATTTCGAGAAGAGGCTCAACGCGAACGATGTTCCGACCGGGTATGCGAAGAAGGTGCTCAGCTTCAAGAACTATCTGGAAGAGGAAAGCATTATACTTGCCAAAAAGGGCTGAAATGACCAGGCGCTGCTTCGCCGGGGTTTCGGCGGAGGCGACTGCTATCCGGCAATGAAGATCGGAATAGCTCTACCTATATTCGGGAAATATGCCGGCAGGGACGAGATCCTGGAGACCGCCCTCACCGCCGAGGGACTGGGATACGATTCCATATGGGTGAGCGACCACGTGGTCGTACCGGATCAGCATAACGTTTTCGGCGAAGTTTTTTACGACCCGCTTATAAGCCTCGGATTCATCGCGTCCGCAACGAGCAGTATAGAGCTCGGGACGAGTGTCGTCGTGCTTCCCTACAGAAATCCCCTCGTTCTTGCAAAGTCGGTATCGAGCCTCGACGCGCTCTCTCAGGGCAGGGTGATATTGGGAATCGGCCCTGGATGGCTCAAGGGCGAGTTCAATGCCCTCGGCGTCGATTACGCAAGCCGGGGCCGCATGACGGACGAGTACATCGAAATAATGAAAGAGCTCTGGACGAGCGAAAGCCCGTCGTACAAGGGCGAGCATTTCTCTTTTTCGGGGATAAGATTCGAGCCGAAGCCCGTGCAAAAGCCGCACCCGCCGATATGGGCGGGAGGGGAGAGCCGGAGGGCTGTCGAGAGGGCAGTTAAATACGGCGACGGATGGCATCCTGTCGGGCTTACGCCGGAGGAGATGGGGGCGAAAGCACGCGAGGTGAGGAGCCTCCTTCCCGACGAAAAGAAGGAGAGCTTTGTAATGTCGCTCAGGAGAAACGTCGAGATAAACGAGGGAAGGGACTTCGGTCCCGGGGAGACCCTTCGAGGGGGACTCGGAAAGATAAGGGACGGCATAGAGGCTTACAGGGAGGCGGGGGTCGACCACCTTGTGCTTTATGTGCTCTCAGGGGAGTTCGAGGGGGTGCTAAGGACGATGAGGGTTTTGAGGGAGGAGGTGCTGTAGTTTTTTCTACGCATGCTAATTAGAAAGAAAAGATAAAAGCAAAAGATTAAATCCCCCTTTTCCTAAGGGGAGTAGAAAATGAAAAACAAAGGATAGATTTCTCACATTCGTTCGAAATGACAGCACAAAGTGTGGTGTCGCGGCGGGACCGTGACGAGTGTGTATAATTGTTAATTGATTGACACTTCGTTTGCAATCGTGCGATAATGGACCTTGGCAAGCGATAAAAGAGCTCCCTCGCAGCGGGAGAGTCAGGAGGCACTACTATGCATAACGATACCGAAAAATTCACGGCCGCCGCCGTCCAGATGGCGCCCGTGTTCCTCAACAAGGCCGAGACGATAGGGAAAGTTGCCAGCCTTATTGAAGAGGCGGGAGAGAAGGGGGCGAAGCTTATAGTGTTCCCCGAGGCCATTATCCCGACCTATCCATACTGGCCCAAGGATATCGGATCTGCCGAAGGGAGGAAGCTCATCCTCGACGCATACATAGAGCTTCACAAGAACTCGGTCGAGATACCGGGCCCCGACACGGACAAGCTCTGCAAGGCGGCGAAGAAAGCCGGCGCGTATGTTGTTATCGGCGTGAACGAGAAGGAGGGGGGGACGCTCTACAATACAATATTATATATAGACAAGGACGGCACGATACTCGGCAGGCACAGGAAGCTGATGTCGATAGACAGCGAGAAGTGCATATGGGGCATGGGCGGCGCCGAGGATATAGGCGTGTTCGACACGGAGATCGGAAAACTGGGCGGATTTTTCTGCTATGAGCACCACATGACGCTCGCAAAGGCCGCGATGTTCCTGAAGGGCGAGCAGATACACGCCGGGCTCTGGGCGGGGCATGGGTTTGTGAAGCCGACCATGGACTTCGCGAGCCGCGAGTACGCATTCGAGGGACAGGTATTCGTCATCGCCTCGGCTGCATACATCACTGAAGACATGGTGCCGGACAGCTTTCCGCTTAAAAAGCATACGACGTGGGACTACCCCGGCGGGACGGGGATCATAAGCCCGAGGGGGGATTACCTAGCCGGGCCGATATATGGTAAGGAAGACATCATATATGCGGAGATAGACCCCGACCTTATAATAAGGGCGAAGGCCGTTATAGACGGGGTCGGGCATTTTTCGCGTCCGGACATTCTCAGGCTCGAAATCAAGGGATACGACCCGGCTCGGGAAGGGAAGCGGAAAAAGAAATCCGAGCCTGCCGCGGCAAAAAAGAACGGCTCCGGCAGGGCCGCCGAGAGAAACGCGGCGAAGTGAAATCCGGAAGGATCTCACCGGCCGCTCGCTTTTATAAAACAGTCTCACCGGCCATTGCAATCTATTAACAATGTAATTACAATGTTAATAGATTGCTAAAATGAGATATCTGAAAATCGTGGTTCTCCTTCCGTTCATATTCTTAGCCTCCTGCAGCGACGACAGCGGCGGGGATGGATGCCTATCGCCGGAAAAGATCGCGGGCTCCTCATGCCCCGCTTCGGACCTCCTCCTGGTTTGTGAGCCGTATTTTTGCGGCGGATCGTTTCCTCCGGACGAAGACGACGAGGGAGTAGTTTTCGATTTTTTTCTGCCCCCTATAGATACCAAGTGTGAAGTGATAGATTGCGGAACCCTCGACTGCGAAGGTGGAATCTTCGCGGATCTGGAAATAAACGAGTTCGGATATCCGAGCGGCGTAAAATTCGGCCAGGACGGCAGGCCTGCTTCCTTTTCCTCGTGTGTCATTTTCCAATAAATAATCGTTAAACGAAAAATTAACGAGTGCTGAAACCGGACTCTTAAAGCGGAGCTCAGGGAATGGTTTTGACGTCTGAATTCTGGACGGACTCGATGAGGTCGTGCTTGAGGGCCCAGAGCTTTTCCGAAAGTGAGACATGGTAAAAGTGGGGGTTCATTATACGCCTCACTCCCGGGTCGAGCCGCTCGATGTCGGAAATCCTCCTGGCCCTTATCTCTTCTATCGAAGGCAGATCGCAGACGAGCTTCCCCTCGTCGAGCACGCTGACGAGGAGGGGCTCGATACCGCTTATGTCCTCGCTCTTGAGAACCCTTAACTTGGACATGTCCGAAGGATGGCGGAGCCTGAGAGCGCTCTTGCCGTGGACCTCGCCTTCGTCTACCGTGAGGAGATCAGCCGTGGCCTTGCCCCTCTTGTCGTAGATGCGCCACGCCAGCTTGTTTCCGGGGTTGAGGGTTTTCTTCGGCGTTTCCGAGATTTTTATCGCGGGCACCCACTTTCCGTCTTCCTTTACCGAGACGAGCTTGTAGACGCCGTCGAGGGCGGAATCGCCCCTGGACGTTATGAGCCTCGTGCCGACGCCGTAGACGAGCCTCTTTATGAGGCTGTCGGGCTCGACGCCGTAGCGCGGGGCCTCTTCTTCGATCTGCGTGATTATCTGCCATATGACGAGCTCGTCGAGCTCGTTCGAGAGCACGATGCTCGTATCCGGAAAGCCGGCGTCGTTCAGCATTCGCGCGGCCTGAATCGAGAGGAAGGCGAGGTCGCCCGAATCGAGCCTTATGCCGACGGGCCTGTGCCCCTTCCGCCTTAGCTCCTCGAATACTTTAATTGCGTTCGGGACGCCGCTTTCGAGCGTGTTTATGGTATCGACGAGGAGAAGGCAATCATCCGGATAGACTTCGGCGAAGGCCCTGAACGCCCCGAGCTCGCCTTCGCCAAGCGCCATGAAGACCTGCACCATGCTGTGCCCGTGGGTCCCTTTCGGCGGGTAGCCGAGGACGGCCGATATGCCGACGCCCGAAGAGAAATCCGCCCCGCCTATGAGCGCGGCCCTGACGCCCGCGTTTACGCCCTTGTCGTGGCCGCGGCGCATGCCGAATTCGAGTATCGGGCGGCCGCGCGCCGCCTCTTTTATACGCGCCGCCTTCGTGGCTATGAGTATCTGGTAGTTGAGCTTGTTGAGAAGGGGCGATTCCAGAATCTGGGCCATCGAGAGAGGGCCTTGGATGACTGTGACCGGGACGTTCGGGTGAACCACCCTCCCCTCCGGGACCGCCTGGAGGGTTATGCCCTCGAAGCCGCCGTTCTTTTCGAGCCATTTGAGGAATTCGGGGCTGAAAATCGGCGAACCCGAGCTTCCCTTGCATGACCCGAGGTATTTGAGCTCTTTCTCGCCGAAACGGGCTTTCTTCATCCAGTCTACCAGCCATTCGAGCCCGGCATTGATGCAGTAGCCGGATTTGTGCGTGCCGTAATCCGGATAGCTCCTGAAGAAGTGGTCGAACTGCGCGTGCATATCCTGAAGGCCGAACCTGTGATACAGCTGGGCCATTGTGAGCTGATATTGGTCGGTGAAGAGGATTCCTTCTGCCAGGTTATCGTTCATGGACGGTCGTTTACCCCCGGAACTAGTATAACTTCCCGGAGGCCGGCCGGAAAGCAGAAGAGGGCCAATTCATTTACCTGAGAAGGGGAAATTGGCAATTTTAGGCATTTGAGTGTTGATTATTGTTTTTTGTTGACAATATATGCAATATTAGCTAGTATTTGTCATATACGGGCTAACGTATTAAATTAATTGTCCGACGAATATAACGACGAGCCAATTTATGTCTTCGAATGTATGAAAATAGGGTAGAACAGATATAAACGGCTCGTTAAACCGGAAGCATGGACATGAGGGGAATTGAGCCTTTACGGGGGTTTCCAAAACGCTTTGGCAGGTGAGCTATGGAGACTATAGGCAAGATATTAAGCATAACCCTTCTTACCATATTCGGATCGGCCGCCGGGGCTATATACCTCGTCGACAACGGTATACTCTCTTCTATTTTCGAAAACACCCCCGCAGTTTACACCTCTGATTCGAAGACCGACATGAACGACGAAACGTTTTACCATGCTCCCCCCGAGGAAAACCGCGAAAGGAAGGAATATGCGAGCTTAAAACCCTCCAAACCGGCGGAGGAGGCCCTGCCCGAAGGCCCGCACAAGAGCGCCATCTGGGGCCAGACTTACGGATCCGTGGAGACCGGACAGGGAAGCAGCAGCGCTTACAGGCTCGCGGGAGGAAGCACGGCGGATTCGCTCAGGCGGAACAGCGAGTACTGGAAGAATCGCTATGACGAGGCCAGGAACGCGGGACGGACGAGCGAGGCGAAAGAGGCCTACAGGAAGTATGTCGAATACGAAGAGGCTCTCAGGATAAAGCTCGATTCGGGAAGGTAGAGCAGTAAAGTCCACCCCAGCTGATTGATCCCGTTTATCTCAGGGTAAAAGAAGGAAGAGTTTCGTAAGCAGGAAGTCGCCGATGATGATGAGAAGGAGCGATACGACGACGGTCTGTGTCGTCGCCCTGCCCACGCCTTGAGTGCCGCCGTCTGCACGCATGCCGATGTAGCAGCCTGTGATCGCGACTATTATTCCGAAGAAGAAAGTCTTCGCTATGCCGCTTATGAAGTCGGATATAGTTACCCATTCGAGTATGCTGGAAATGAAGAGCCTCGGCTGAACGTCGAGGTCGAGCATGGATATTATGAGCGAGCCCAGGATGCCTGTGAAGTCCGCGATGACCGTGAGGAACGGAAAGGCGATAATCGAGGCTATGAGACGCGGTACGACGAGCTTTCTGATCGGATCGGCCCCGAGGGTTCTTATGGCGTCTATCTGCTCGGTCACCTTCATCGAGCCTATTTCGGCCGTTATACCGGAGCCCACCCTGCCGCCGACGAGGAGGGAGGTGACCACCGGGCCGAGCTCTCTCACGAAAGAGAGCGCGACGACGGGGCCGACTATGCCCTTGGCGCCGAACCACGCAAAGCCCCACGCGAGCTGGACCACCATGACCATGCCTATGGCCATGGACGAGGCTATTACTATCGGAATCGACTTGAACCCGATTTCGTCTATCTGCTCCAGGACAAGGCGGAAGTTGAAAGGGCGCGTGACCGAAGCGACGACGGAGCCATAGACGAAGAGGCCGATCTCACCCATCTGCTCTATGATGGATATGAAATAATTTCCGAACCTCGTTATGTAGCTCGTAATCATTATCGAAGGACCCTGAACTGGGAGACGAAGCCGTCGTACGCTGCGTCTCCCGCATCGAACTTTTCGGGCGACGACGCATACGTAAAATCATAAATGCAAATGCCCTTTTTAAAAACACGGACATCGATCTTCACGGGCGAGTCTTCGAGCGTCCCCGTATAGATAGTTTTGAGGGCCTCCTGCCCGTCTATCGTTATCTGCTCGCGGGATTCCGCCTTTTTCCCGGAAAGACCTATTATAAGGGACTCGGAAAGGGCCTTCAGGCTGTAGCCCATCTTTCTCTCGTCGCATGTGGAGTTCACGGTTATCGTGCCGCCGGAGGACGCGTCGTTAAACGCGAGGTCGCCGCCTGCAATATCGATCCTGGACCAGCCCGGCGGAAGGGTCCCTATCTGGTAGGAGGTCTTGTCTGAAGTGTAAACCTGACCGCTCAGACTCCCGCTGTCGTCCTGTCCGGCGGATTTGTAGTAACCCACGAATTTCGTGAGCGAGCAAGACGTCAGGAAGAGGAGCGCGAGCGCGAGCGCGGCGATGTTGTTGTTCATAGGACGAACGGGCATATGAAGCTTTAAAGATACAGCCAAATCCGCCCCTAATACAGATGGGGGCGGGCTTTCAATAATACTTGAATCTCCCGGGAAACCAAGCATATTACATCTTATACGGCGCCAGCTACGGAGCGGCGCGGGGAAGAAGTGGCCAGTATAACCGTTTACACTACCGACAGGTGTCCTTACTGTATCGCCGCAAAGGCGCTCCTCGAACGGGCGGGACTCGAATTCACAGAAATAAACCTCTCTGGAGACCCGGGGCGAAGGGCGAGCCTTAAGGAGAAGTACAGCTGGAGAACGGTGCCCATGATCCTCATCGGCGAGAGGTTCATAGGCGGCTTCATGGAGCTTTCCGCCCTTCAGAAAAGCGGCCGCCTCGACGAGCTTTTGAAGGGAGACGAGGCGTAACCGGGAGCATTCCGAGCCTGATGGACGTGTATTTGACTGACCCCGGACTCTAAATTAACATTAAACCCCCATGACAGTGAGAACCCGTTTTGCCCCGAGCCCGACAGGCTCGCTCCACATAGGCGGCGCGAGGACCGCCATATTCAACTGGCTCTTCGCGAGGCACTACGGGGGGACCTTCATATTAAGGATAGAGGACACGGATCGCGAGCGCTCGACGGAGGAATCGATAGGCGAGATCGTGGAGGGGATGACGTGGCTCGGGCTCGACTGGGACGAGGGACCGTTCAGGCAGTCTGACAGGCTCCCGCTTTATAAATCCCTGGCCGAGCGGCTCATAGAATCCGGGAACGCGTACAGGTGTTACGTGAGCGCGGAAGAGCTAGAAGCGAAGAGGAAGGAAGCGCAGGAGGGGGGCGAGGTATTCAGGTACAGGCGCGAATGGGCGAGCTTGAACGCCGCGCCGGGGAAGCCTTATGCCGTCCGGCTCCTCACCCCGGACGAGGGAGCCGTCGAGATAGTGGACCTGTTAAGGGGCGTCGTCAGCTTCGACGCGGCCGAAATAGACGACTTCGTCATACTTAAGACCGACGGGTTTCCGACCTATAACTTCGCCGTCGTCGCGGACGACTCCGACATGAAGATCACGCACGTGATAAGGGGAGACGACCACCTCACCAACACGCCGAGGCAGGCGCTCATTTACAAGGCGCTCTCGCTCGACATGCCGGAGATGGCGCACGTCTCGATGATACTCGGCCCCGACGGAAAGAGGCTCAGCAAGAGGCACGGCGACACATCTGTAATTGCCTACAGGGACGAGGGCTACCTTCCCGACGCGCTCGTCAATTACCTCACGAGGCTCGGGTGGTCGTTCGGTGACCAGGAGATATTCACGACGGAAGAGCTTGTCGAGAAGTTCACGCTCGACAACGTCGGCAAGTCCGCCGCCGTGTTCAACATGGAGAAGCTCGACTGGCTCAACGGGTGGTATATAAGGAACAAGCCCGCCGGGGAGATAACCGCGCTCGTTCTGCCGATACTGAAGCAGAGAGGAATTAATGCAGCGCTCGACAAAAAGCTGGAGATGATAGTCAAGGAGCTCGGGCAGAGGGCGAAGACCCTTCTCGATATAGCAGATTCGATCGGTTACTTCTACGCGGACGAGATTACTTTCGACGAGAAGGCCGCGGAGAAATTCCTCACGCCGGAAACGGGCGAGATACTTAAGGACCTTTCGGAAAGGATGGCCTCGGGTGAGTTCACGAGCGACGGGCTTCACGCTGTCTTCGATAAAATAATGGAAGACAGGGGAATCAAGATGGGAGCCATCGCGCAGCCTGTCAGGGTCGCCCTTACCGGCGGGACTGTGAGCCCGGGGATTTTCGAGGTTATGGAGATTCTGGGGAAGGATGAGGTTTTAAAGAGGCTCGGAAGGGCAGTCGTGTACATTTCTGAAAAACAGTAATCCTAAGCAATTCTATCTGCGGTAAAAACCTAAAGCGAGATTGCTTCACTTTTGCTCGGAACTATTCCCCAAATTCTAATAGGTTTGGACAATAGAGAGATAAACTGAATGGATTCCCGCCTGTCCGGCTACGGTTGGGCTGCCTACGCCGCGACAAGCGCAGGAATGACAAGAATGAGATTTCTCACTGCGTCGGGAATGATGGACCGGCTTGACTCTCCGTAGTAATACCTTTCATATTG
>CAZPHQ010000037.1:0-20749 GCA_964586675.1 uncultured Spirochaetia bacterium
GAAGGCGGCAGAACGGTAGGCGCAGGCGTTGTTACCAAAATCGTGGAGTGACGTGTTAAAGGGAATTGATAAATGAATCGCGCTGCTAAAATACGGATTAAACTGAAATCGTTCGATCACAGACTGCTCGACAGGTCTTCGGTCGAAATCGTGGACACCGCAAAGAGGACGGGCGCCCGGGTCGCAGGGCCTGTGCCGCTCCCGACTCACATAAGCCGCTACTGCGTGCTGAGGTCGCCCCACGTCGACAAGAACTCGAGGGAGCATTTCGAGGTCAGGACGCACAAGAGAATCGTGGACATTCTTGAGCCCACGCAACAGACAATCGACGCACTTATGAAACTCGACCTCGCTTCCGGAGTGGAAGTAGAGATAAAACTGACAGGATCTTGATAATGATAGAAGGAATTCTAGGTAAGAAAATCGGGATGACCGAATATTTTCTGGACAACGGGAACGCCGTCGTCGCTACTGTTATCGAAGCGGGTCCCTGCTATGTTCTCCAGAAGAAAACCGCCGAGAAAGACGGCTACGAAGCCGTCCAGGTGGGGTTTGGCGACGCAAAGCCGCAGAGGGTGAATAAGCCCATGCTCGGGCACTTCAAGAAGGCCGGCGTCTCTCCGTTAAAGCACATCATAGAATTTGACGCAGGGGGCGACGACTACAACCCCGGCGACGAAATCAAGGCGGACGTGTTCACGGAAGGCGAGACTGTAGACGTCGTCGGAACCAGCAAGGGTAAAGGGTTTGCCGGAGCGATGAAAAGGCACCACTTCAGGGGCCAGCCGGCTTCTCACGGAGGCATGGCTCACAGAAGGCCGGGCGGCATAGGCTCCAACTCCTACCCCGCAAGGGTATGGAAAGGGCAGCGCATGGCCGGACACCTAGGTAACGAAAGGGTAACGATGCAGGGGCTAACGGTGTTCAAGGTAGACGCCGAAAGAAACCTCATCGTAATCAAGGGATCGGTGCCCGGGCCGAACGGAGGCCTCGTAATAATAAAGAGAACCAGCAAAGGGGGCAGACCAAGTGCCGCAGCTTGAAATATATAACATCGATAAGGGGAAGGTCGGAAGCTTCGACCTCGATCCCGAAATATTCGAAGCCCCTGTAAGGAAGCATCTTCTGCACGCTGTGGTCAACTGGCAGCTCACGAAGAGAAGGGCCGGTACTTCGTCGACGAAGACGAGGGGCGAGGTAAGCGGCGGCGGCAGGAAGCCGTGGAAGCAGAAGCACCTCGGCAGGGCGCGCCAGGGAAGCATCAGGGCCGCACAGTGGCGTAAGGGCGCGATAATATTCGGGCCGAAGCCGAAGGACTGGTCGTATTCCATCAACAAGAAAACGAGGAAGCAGGCCCTTATAAGCGCGCTTTCACTGAAGCACGGCGAAGGCTCACTTTTCGGGCTTAACGGGTTCGAGCTCCCGGCGATAAAGACGAAGCAGGTGGCGGAGTTCGTAAAGAGGTTCGAGCTCAAGTCGGCCCTTATAATAGTCGGCGGGGAGAACGAGAACCTTTTCAAGTCTTCCAGGAACATACCGAACGTGAAGGTGATAAGGGTAGAGGGGCTTAACGTATACGATATCCTGAAGTACGACGCTCTCGTCATGACGCAGGATTCAATCGAAAGAGCCCAGGAGGTTCTCAAGAATTGAAAGACCCGAGACAGATAATAAAGCGCCCGCTCGTTACCGAAAAATCCTCCGACGCGAGGGAGAAGAACTGGTATGTCTTTTCCGTCGACAAGAGGTGTAACAAGCAGGAAATAAAGGACGCGGTGGAAAAGATTTTCAAGGTCAAGGTTGGAAAGGTCAGGACGCTCGTAACCACCGGAAAGGCCGTAAAAAGGATGGGCCGCGTTTCCGGCAAGAAGCCTTCCATAAAGAAGGCTTACGTCGAGCTTAAGGAAGGCGTAATAGAGTTATTCGAGGGAGTTTAAAAAATGGGTATTAAAAAATTCCGTCCGACAAGCCCGGGCACGAGGTTCAGATCCGGCTCCGACTACTCGGACATAACGACAGATAAACCCCATAAACCGCTTACGTCTACTGTAAAGAAGACGGGCGGCAGGAACTCGCAGGGAAGGGTTACGAGTTTTCAGAGGGGCGGCGGCAACAAGCGTCTTTACAGGATCATTGACTTTAAGAGGAACAAGACGGACGTCCCCGGAAAAGTGGTTTCGATAGAGTACGATCCGAACCGCTCTTCCCGAATCGCGCTCGTTTCGTATGCGGACGGTGAAAAAAGATACATACTCGCCCCGGAAGGCATAGCGGTAGGGAGCGTCGTAATGTCGGGCCCGAATGTCGAGGTCACTCTCGGAAACGCGCTACCCCTTAAGAATATCCCTGTGGGTACCGTGATTCATAACATCGAATTCAAGCCGGGCGGCGGCGGCAAGATGGTGCGCGCGGCGGGAGCCTCGGCGCAGATAGCGGCCAAGGACGGGGATTACGCGCAGATAAAGCTCACCTCGGGCGAGATAAGGCTCGTTCATCTCGACTGCATGGCGACAGTCGGCAGGATAGGGAACAGCGAGCATGAGCTTATATCTTACGGCAAGGCGGGAAGAAAGAGGCACATAGGCAAGCGTCCGCATGTGAGGGGCGTCGCGATGAACCCTGTCGATCACCCGCACGGCGGCGGCGAGGGCAAGGCCTCGAAAGGTAATCCGCACCCCGTTTCGCCCTGGGGCTGGATAACGATCGGATATAAAACCAGAAAGAACAAGAGAACCGATAAATTTATCGTTAAACGCAGAAGAATCGGTTACGGAATGGATTAAGGAGTATCTATGCCGAGATCAAGCAAGAAAGGACCTTTCGTAAGCAGCCGGCTTTTGGAGAAGGTGGAAGCCGAAAAAACAGCCGGGGGCTCGCGGATAATAAGAACGTGGTCGAGGGGCTCGATGGTGATCCCCGAAATGATAGGGCTCACGTTTGCCGTCTACAACGGGCGGAAATTCATACCCGTTTACGTTACGGAGCACATGGTCGGGCACAAGCTCGGCGAGTTCTCCCCGACGAGGACGTTCACCGGACACGCGGGCGACAAGAAGGCGAAAATCACGAAAGCGAAAAAATAGCGGAAGGATAGATCATGGTTTCACAGGCCGTAAAGAAATATTACAGATCTTCACCTAAAAAACTGGGTCCGGTGCTCGGGCTTATCAGGGGCTCGGCGGTCGAGAACGCTTTTACGCTTCTCTCCTCGCTGAACAAGCGCTCGGCCCCGGACATAGCGAAGCTCTTAAAATCGGCAGTCGCCAACGCCGCCGAGAAGGGGCACGGAGACACCGACTCGCTTTATATCAAAGAGGCCTACGCTTCCAAGGGCCCGACGCTCAAGAGAATAAGGGCCAGGGCGAGAGGAAGGGCGGGTTCGAGGAAAAAGAGAATGAGCCACATAACAATAGTGCTTGACGAGAGGGGGCTATAAATTGGGTCAGAAAGTATGCCCTGTAGGGCTTAGACTGGGAATCACCAAAACGTGGGACTCCAAATGGTTCGCGGAGAAGGGGAAGTATACGAGTCTTCTTCACGAGGACCTCAAGATCAGGAAGCTGATCAAGAAAGAGTTCTATCAGGCGGCGATATCGAAAATAGAGCTCGAAAGGGCGGCCTCCGAAAGGGTGAGGATCATCATTAACGCGGCGCGGCCGGGGATGATAATCGGGAGGAAGGGACAGGAGATAGAGTCTTTGAGGCAGAGGCTCGCGAAGATGACGGGCAAGGACATTTACCTCGACATACGCGAGGTGAAGCGCCCCGAGGTCGACGCGCAGCTCGTGGCCGAAAACGTCGGCCTTCAGATAGAGCGCCGCGTGGCTTACAGGCGCGCGATGAAAAGGGGCATATCGTCCGCTCTCAGGTTGGGCGCGCTCGGTGTGAAGATAATGGTTTCGGGCAGGCTCGGCGGCGCGGAAATCGCCAGGAAGGAATGGTACAGGGAAGGCAGGGTGCCGCTCGCGACCTTAAGGGCCGATATAGATTACGGCTTTGCCGAGGCTAATACGACATACGGAAAAATCGGAATCAAGGTGTGGATTTTCAAGGGCGAGATAATCGAAAGAAAACACCATAAACAGGTATTGTAGGTGATATAAATGCTGCAGCCAGCACGCACTAAATACAGAAAATTGCATAAGGGCAGAATAAGCGGCAAGGCCACGAAGGGGGCTTCCCTGGCCTACGGCGAGTACGGCCTTCAGGCTACCGAATTCGGGAAGCTGACTTCGCGCCAAATAGAGGCCGCCCGTATCGCTATTACCCGCCACGTCAGAAGGGGAGCCAAGCTCTGGATAAGGGTGTTCCCCCACAAGCCGATAACGAAGAAACCGGCCGAGACGAGAATGGGTAAGGGAAAGGGCGATGTAGACAGCTACGTCGCGCCAGTGAAAAGAGGGACGATGATTTACGAGATAAGCGGTCTTAACATGGAGCTCGTGAAGGAAGCCTTCAGGCTCGCCTCCCACAAGCTGCCGGTGAAGACAAGGCTCGTAACCCGACACGAGGGAGACATACTCGGATGAAAGCAAGCGACATAAGGACACTCAGCGAAAACGAGCTCGAAAAGAAGAGGGTCGAGCTGACCGAGGAGATATTCAACCTCAGGATTCAGATAAGCACTCAGCAGACAACCAACGTGACGAGGATAAGGACGCTCAAGAAAGATCTCGCTCGTCTCCTGACGATCAAAAGGGAAAAGGAACTCAGAGCACAGGGAGAAGTTAAGTAATGCCTAGAGGGAAATATAAATCCAAGGTCGGCACTGTAATCAGCGACAAGATGGACAAGACGGTCGTCGTCGATGTGATACAGATAAAGAAGGACCCGAGGTATAAAAAGGCGGTAAAGAGAAATACCAAGTTCAAGGCCCACGACGAGAACGAGCAGTGCAGGGTCGGGGACAAGGTGCTCATAATCGAGACCAGGCCCGTCAGCAAGACGAAGAGGTGGCGGGTCAGCAGGATCATTGAGCACGGCATACAGCTTGAGATAGAGCCTGAGGCCGATCCGGCAGGGGGTGAGCAGCAGTGATAATGTCGTCTACATATCTGGATTCCGCCGACAACACCGGCGCGAAGAGGCTTTACTGCATAAAAGTACTGGGCGGCACCCGTAGAAAGTACGCGAGGCTCGGCGACGTGGTGGTAGTTTCCGTCAAAGAGGCCATCCCTAGCTCGAAGGTCGACAAGGGCACGGTGCACAGGGCCGTTATCGTCCGCACCAGGAAGGAGCAGAGAAGGATCGACGGCTCTTATGTCAGGTTCGACAACAACGCGGCCGTTCTCATAAACAAGGACAACGAGCCCGTCGGAACCCGCGTATTCGGTCCCATAGCGAGGGAGCTCAGGACGAAGGGCTTCATGAAAATTATTTCCCTTGCCCCCGAGGTGGTGTGAAATGGCTTTAACAGTGAAAACGAAGAGTCCCCATAAAAAGAAGTTCAACATAAAGTCCGGCGATACGGTATACGTAACGGCCGGAAAGGAAAAGGGCAAGACCGGGAAGGTCATAAAGGTTCTCAAGAAAAAGGACGGGGCGCTCGTCGAGAAGCTCAATATAGTCAAGCGCCACGAGAAGCAGTCGCAGAAGAACCCGACCGGCGGCATCGTCGAGAAGGAAGCGCCGATACACGTTTCTAACCTCATGCTGCTCGACAGCGTGGACAGAAAGCCTGTCCGCATCGGCCGCAAGGTGCTCTCGAGCGGAGAGAAAGTAAGGTACAGCAAAAAGAGCGGAGAGGAGATCAGGAAATAATGGCTCCCAGGTTAAAAGGATTATATCAGGAGAAGGTCGTTCCTTCTTTAAACGAGAAATATTCGTACAAGAACCCGATGCAGATCCCGGCGATCGAGAAGATCGTCATAAACATGGGGCTCGGCAGGCTGAGCGACGCGGGCAAGGACAAGAAAGTCATAGAAGAGGCGGTGGAAGAGCTCGGACGGATCACCGGCCAGAGGCCTGTCGTCAGGGCCGCGAAGAAATCCATCGCGGGCTTTAAGCTCCGGGAAGGCGTTCCAGTCGGAGTCGCGGTCACCCTTCGCGGGAACAGGATGTACGAGTTCCTGGACAGGCTCGTTAACCTCGCCCTTCCGAGGGTAAGGGACTTCCGCGGGGTATCTTCCAAGGCGTTCGACGGGAGCGGCAACTACACGCTCGGCCTAAGGGAGCAGGTAATATTCCCCGAGATAGACTACAGCAAGGTTCAGCATGTAAAGGGTATGAACATAAGCATAGTGACCACGGCCAAGACGGACGAAGAGGCGAAGAGCCTCCTTCAGGAATTCGGAATGCCGTTTACAACAAACTAGGAGATAAAGCTCGATGACGCGCAAAGGACTTATGGAAAGATCGATGAGGGAGCCCAAATTCAAGGTGAGGCAGAGGAACCGCTGCCCTCTCTGCGGAAGGCCGCGTTCCTACATCAGACACTTCGACATGTGCAGGATATGCTTCAGGGACCTTTCGAGCCACGGCAAGATACCGGGCGTGAGAAAGTCGAGCTGGTAAGCGGTATTCAGGGAAGATCGGACGGACTAATTTTTCAGATTATTACAGGGGGCAACAAGATATGACAGACCCGATAGCCGACATGCTCACGAGGATCAGAAACGCCTTGATTGCGGGTCACAAGACGGCTACGATACCGAGCTCAACTATAAAGGTGGAGCTTGCGAGGATCTTAAAAGAGCAGGGATATATAAGCGACTACAAGCTCGAAGGGGAAGGGGTGAGGAAGGTTATCACGATAACCCTCGCCTACTCTTCGGGAAAGACGAGCGTTATAAAGGAAATCCAGAGAATCAGCAAGCCGAGCAGAAGGGTTTACGTCGCCAAGGGCGAGATTCCCCGTATAATGGGCGGTCTCGGAACCTGCATACTCTCCACCTCCAGGGGCATACTGACGGGTAACGAGGCCAGGAAGCAGGGAGTGGGCGGGGAGCTTATCTGTTCTATATTGTGAGGGAGCATTAATAATGTCTCGAATTGGAAGAAAACCTATAAAAGTGCCGGGCGGCGTGAAAGTCGGCCTTAAGAACGGCGTAGTGGAGATCGAAGGCGGAAAGGGGAAGCTCTCCTGGGATATACCCGCCGGCGTAACCGCCAAGCTCGAAGAAGAAAACCTGATAATAGACAGGGAGAGCGACGAGAAGGAAATAAAGGCCCTTCACGGGCTTACGAGGTCAGTCCTCTCCAACATGGTTACTGGAGTCAGTGAAGGATTCTCCCGGACCCTCGAAATCGTCGGAGTCGGCTACAGGGCCGAGGCCATGGGCAGCAGCCAGATAAAGTTTAACCTCGGGTATTCGAATCCCGTCGAGTTCGCGATCCCCCAGGGGATATCGGCCGAATTCGAGGAAAGGGGCACGAGGCTTATTTTAAAGGGCATCGACAAGCAGGTCCTCGGACAGACCGCGGCCCGGATAAGGGAGCTCAGGCCGCCTGATTCGTACAAGGGAAAGGGAATCAGGTATTCCACCGAGAAACTGAAGCTCAAGCCCGGAAAGTCTGGAGGTAAGGGATGACGACAAGACTAAGCAGGAAGATAAAAAAGGATATAAGGCACGCGAGGGTAAGGCGGAAGGTCTCCGGAAACCCGGAAAGGCCGAGGCTTTCGGTATTCAAGTCCTCGTCGCACATTTACGGACAGATCATAGACGACCTGAATTCGGTAACGATAGTTTCGGCGTCTTCGCTCACCCCTGAAATCAGGGAGGCTCTCGGGAAGGAAAAAACGAAGAAGACCGACGAGGCGAAGATAGTCGGCAAGATTCTCGCCGAGAGGGCCATCGCTAAAGGTATAAAGCAGGTTTCTTTCGACCGCGGTGGTTATCCCTATCACGGCAGAATAAAGGCTTTCGCCGACGCCGCGAGGGAAGCGGGTCTCGAATTTTAACGAAAAAGAATTCAAAGGATTTACAGCTGGAGGCGTACTTGCTAAAAGAAAAGATCGACGCAACCGAGTATGAGCTCAAAGAAAAGGTGGTCCATATCAGACGAGTGGCCAAGGTTACCAAGGGCGGAAAGAGGTTCCACTTCACTGCGCTCGCGGTGGTAGGCAATTCCGAAGGCATCATAGGATCGGGCCTCGGCAAATCGAACGAGGTGCCCGACGCCATCAGAAAGGCGATAGAAAAGGCCAAGAAGAACCTTATAAGGGTGCCGATAAAGGGGAACACGATACCACACGAGGTGCTCGGAGAGCACGTGTCGAGCAGGGTTATGCTGAGGCCGGCGTCGCCCGGTACGGGAGTTATCGCGGGCGGAGCCGTGCGCGCCGTCGTCGAGCTTTCGGGAATCAGCGACATACTCTCGAAAGTCGTGGGCTCGACGAATCCCCTTAACGTCGTGCAGGCGGCGATAAACGGGCTAGCTCTCCTCCGGATGCCGCAGGAAGTCGCGGACATAAGGGGCAAGGACTTAAAGGAGCTCGATCTCCCGAAGTCTTATTTGAATTAAGTTTTTGAAGAACGATAATCCGAAAAAAGACCGCACCGGGAAGGCCGGGCGGGCGAATAAAAATTCATTACACGAGGTCTGAAACAGATGCTTAACAGTCTATCTCCCCAGCCGGGTGCGAAAAAACAGAGAAAAAGGGTAGGAA
Organism: uncultured Spirochaetia bacterium; assembly: GCA_964586675.1. Classification (GTDB taxonomy): domain Bacteria; phylum Desulfobacterota_D; class UBA1144; order Nemesobacterales; family UBA2774; genus JADLGH01. Next base: position 8,609 of record CAZPHQ010000037.1, read on the forward strand.
GGGGGACGGGGAGTACGGGAAAGACGAGCGGAAAGGGCCACAAGGGCCAGAGGGCGAGGTCCGGCGGAACGGTTTCGCCGTGGTTCGAGGGCGGACAGACCGCACTCAAGCTGAGGTCTCCAAAGAGGGGCTTCACAAGCAGGAACAAGGAAAAGATAGACCTCGTCAATGTCTCCGATCTTAACAGATTCAACGACGGCGATGTTATTACGGACGTCGAGCTCAAGGCAGCGGGCCTTGCGAAGGGGAAGAACCCTGTGAAGGTCCTCGGAAACGGCGAGCTCGAAAAAAAGCTTACTGTAAAAGCTGCGGCGTTCAGCAAGGGCGCCATAAAAAAGATCGAAGAGAAAGGCGGTAAGGCAGATATTATATGAATAGAAATATAGGTGCTATTCCTAGAATACCTGAGCTTAACAAGCGCCTTTTGTTCACGGCCCTTATGCTGGTCGTTTACAGGCTCGGGGTGTTCGTCCCCCTGCCGGGCATAGATCCCGAGCAGATTGTCAGGCTCTTCGAAGAGACCAGGGGCACGATATTCGACATACTGAACATGTTTTCGGGCGGCGCGCTCGAGCGCGCGTCCGTTTTCGCGCTCGGCGTTATGCCTTATATCACCTCCTCGATTATAATGTCGCTTCTCGTAAAGGCATTCCCTTCGCTCGAAGCCATGCAGAAGGAAGGGGAGGCGGGCAGGAGGAAGATTAATCAATACTCCCGCTACGGAACCGTACTAATATGTATTGTGCAGGGCTTCATGCTTGCCGTCACACTCGAAGGCGGCATGGGCACGGGCACGCCAGTCGTGAAAGACGCTGGCTGGACGTTCAGAATAATGACCGTCCTCACGCTGACGGCCGGCTCACTTTTCGTTATGTGGATAGGCGAGCAGATAACGGAGCGGGGTATAGGAAACGGCATATCGCTCATCATCGCCGCCTCGATCCTCGTCGGCATACCGGGAGCGCTTTGGAATATCGTCAGGCTCATAAGCACGGGCGAGATGACGGTATTCGGCGTCGCCCTTATCTTCCTGCTCCTCATTCTCGTCGTGGCATTCATAGTATTTGTCGAAAGGTCGTACCGAAAAATTCCCGTGCAGTACCCGAGAAGGGTCGTCGGGAGGAAGGTCTATGGAGGGCAGTCTTCTCACCTCCCGCTGAAGACGAACACGGCGGGCGTCATACCCCCTATCTTCGCTTCTTCGCTTCTTATTTTCCCGGCGACGATACTGACGTTCGTAAACGTCCCGTTTCTCCGGGACGTGTCGGATTTGTTGTTCGAGAACCTGCTCGTGTATAATATTATATTTGCAGCATTAATTATATTTTTCGCCTATTTCTATACGGCGATCATTTATAACCCGGACGATCTTGCCGAGAATCTAAGGAAGAACGGCGGTTTTATACCCGGGATAAGGCCGGGAAAGAAGACCTCCGAGTACATAGACAGGATACTCGGACGAATAACGTTCATAGGCGCCGTCTACGTGGCGTTCGTGTGCGTTATACCATCGTTTCTGCAGCGGGAGCCGTTTAATCTGCCCTTCTACTTTGGCGGGACCTCACTCCTGATCGTGGTAGGCGTCACGCTTGACTTCGTTCAGCAGGTGGAGTCGTTCCTCATTACTCACAGTTACGAGGGTTTCGTGAAGAAGCGCGGGATGAAAGGCCCGAGAAGATACAATATTTAATGGTGGTGTTTATATAATGCGACTAATACTGTTCGGGCCCCCGGGCGCCGGAAAGGGGACCCAGGCGGCAAGAATTACGGAGAAATATTCTACGGCGCATATATCGACGGGAGACATGCTTAGGGCGGCCGTAAGGAACGGCACGGAGCTGGGACAGCTCGCGAAGTCTTACATGGACAAGGGAGAGCTGGTTCCCGACGGGGTTGTTATAGGAATAATAAAGGACAGGATCGGCGAGGACGACGCGAAGAGCGGCTTTATGCTGGACGGCTTTCCGCGTACTGTTCCCCAGGCCGAGGCGCTCAGCGAGATGCTTAATTCGACGGGAGCATCCATAGATGCCGTCGTGTCGATAGAAGTGAACGACGAGGAGATCGTCAAGAGAATACTCGAGCGCCAGAAGATAGAGGGGAGAGTGGATGATACGGAAAAAGTAGTAAGGAACAGGCTCAAGGTCTACCGAAATCAGACGGAGCCTCTTAAATCCTACTACGCCGAGGAAGGGGTGCTGCACGAAGTTGACGGCATGGGGAGCATCGACGACGTATTCGAAAAGATCGATTCGGTGCTGGCGGATTTGAGGGCATGATTTATTTGAAGAACAAGGAAGAAATAGAGAAAATGCGCTCCGCGGCGGAGGTCGTCGTCGAGGCGCTCAGGAAAATGCGCGAGAACGTGGTCGCGGGGGTTTCGACATGGGACCTCGACCGCATCGCGGAGGATGTGGCAGTGAGCAAGGGCGCCAAGCCGGCGTTCAAGGGCTATTCGAGCTACCCGGCGTCGGTATGTTTCGCCGTTAACAGCGAAGTGGTGCACGGCATACCGTCGAAGAAGAAGGTGCTCAAGGAAGGCGACATCGTCGGCCTCGATTTCGGGGTCGTGCTCGATGGATTCTACGGCGATTCGGCGATTACGGTCGCGGTAGGCGGTATATCGTCCCAGGCCGAGAAGCTTTTGAAGGTGACCGAGGAATCCCTTATGATGGGGATAAACGAGGCGCGGCCGGGAAACAGGCTCTACGACATATCGGCCGCCATACAGGGCCACGTGGAGCAGGAAGGATTTTCGGTGGTGAGATCGTTCGTCGGGCACGGCATCGGGAGAAAGCTTCACGAGGACCCGCAGGTGCCTAACTTCGTTCCCGAGAACGGTAGCAACGGAAAGGGTATAAAGCTTAAGCCGGGAATGGTTATGGCGATAGAGCCGATGGTCAATATCGGCAGACCCGATGTGAAGATACTTAACGACGGATGGACAGCGGTTACGGTGGACGGAACGCTTTCGGCTCATTTCGAGCATACGGTCGCCGTTACGGAAGACGGCCCGCTGGTGTTGACACAGTAGACAAAAAACTTATGGCTAAAGAAGAAAGAATAGAATTTGAGGGGACCGTGATCGAGGCGCTGCCCAATGCGATGTTCAGAGTGGAGATTGACGGCGGCCATGAAATTCTGGCGTACGTGTCCGGCAAGATGCGAACGAGGTTCATACGCATACTGCCGGGGGATAAGGTCAAGCTCGAGCTTTCCCCGTACGATCTCACGAAGGGCAGGATCACTTACAGGCTGAAAAAATGATATTACGGAGTGAAGACCGTGAAAGTTAGAGCGTCGGTAAAAAAGATTTGCGAAAAATGCAGGGTAATCAAGCGTAAGGGCGTTATAAGGATTATCTGCGTTAACAAGAGACACAAACAGAAGCAAGGGTAGGAGAAGAGATATGCCCAGAATAGCAGGCGTTGACATACCGCTGAATAAAAGAATAGAAATCGGGCTCACGTATATCTATGGTATCGGCAGGAAGTTCTCGAACGATATCCTGAAGGAAGCCGGCATAGATGTGAACACGCACTCGAAGGACCTTACGGACCAGGAAGTAGCCGCCATCAGGGACATAATCGAGAACAAGTATCTCGTGGAAGGCGAGCTCAGGAAGGAAGTGCAGGGCAACATCAGGCGACTCATCGAGATCGGCTGCTACAGGGGCATAAGGCACAGGCTTGGCCTCCCGACCCGCGGACAGAAAACGAGGGCGAACGCAAGGACCAGGAAAGGACCGCGCGGAACCGCAATAGCTAAAAAGAAGAAGGCCGGTAAATAATAGGTTACGGAGATAACAGATGGCTGTAAAAAAAGGCGGCAAGAAAAAAGTAAAGAAATTTGTGGAGCAGGGAGTGGTCAACATACAAGCCACTTTCAACAATACCATCATCACCATCAGCGATACCTCCGGCAACGTGGTCGCGTGGTCGAGCGGCGGTATGAAGGGCTTCAAGGGCACCCGTAAAGGTACCCCGTTCGCGGCGCAGATCGCCGCCGAAGACGCGGCCAAGAAGGCTGCCGCCGTCGGCATGAGAACGGTGTCCGTTTTCGTGAAGGGCCCCGGTCCGGGCAGGGAGCCGGCTGTGAGGTCGCTCCAGGCGTCGGGACTCAAGATAACGTTCATAAGGGACGTTACTCCCATACCGCACAACGGATGCAGGCCGCCGGGCAGGAGGAGAGTCTGATTTTATGTCTTTTGGAAACACTCGAGTCTTAGCAAAGGAACTCAAGGAGGTTACGCTTTAACATGGGAAGATATACTGGGCCTACTGACAGGCTTTCCAGAAGGGAAGGGGTAAACCTTTTCCTCAAGGGAGAGCGCAGTTACAACGGCAAGACGGCTATAGAGAAAAGGCCCGAGCAGGTACCGGGTGAGCACGGAAAGTTCCGCAGTAAATTTTCCGAGTTCGGGGTGCGGCTCAGAGAAAAGCAGAAAGTGAAGAGAATGTACGGGCTTCGCGAAAAGCAGTTCAGGGGCTATTTCGAAAAGGCGGCCCGGGTTAAAGGCGTAACCGGCTCCATTCTTATATCGATGCTCGAAAGAAGACTCGACAACGTAATATACCGTCTTTGCATGGGCAGCTCGAGGAACGACGCCAGGCAGATAGTGGGCCACGGGCACGTGCTCGTAAACGGCGAGTCCGTCAACATCCCGTCTTACCAGGTTAAGACAGGCGACACGATCGAGATCAGGGAAAAGAGCAAAAAACTCCAGAGGATAACGCAGGCCCTGGAGTTCACTTCCAGAAGAGGCGTTCCCGAATGGCTCCAGCTCGATGAGGAGAATCTCAGGGCTACGGTGCTCAGGAACCCCGAGCGCGAGGACATAACGTTCCCGATCGAAGAGCAGCTCATAGTCGAATTCTATTCGAGGGTATGAAGATCGATTATATAAAGACAATCAAAAGGCGTTTCCAAAAGGCGTATGAATCTCATCTTCATATAATGGAGGGAGCAAGGTGAAGGATTTTCAGAAAAACTGGCAGGACCTAATAAAACCGAAGAGAATCGAGAGGGACGAAAAGACCGCTTCTCATACATACGCAAGATTCGTGTGCGAGCCTTTGGAGCGCGGATACGGTGTAACACTGGGAAACGCACTCAGGAGAGTTCTGCTCTCTTCCATCCAGGGGCCCGCGGTTACGTCCATCAAGATCGACGGAGTGCTCCACGAGTTCTCCTCGATACCGGGCGTAAAAGAGGACGTTACGGAGATTATACTCAACATGAAAGGGATGGACCTCAAGATGCACACCTACGAGCCGCAGACGATTCGCGTAAGCGCCCAGGGTGAGACCGACATCAAGGCGGGAGACATCGCTACCGGGCATAACGTCGAGATACTGAACCCGAACCACCACATAGCTACTCTTTCCGAGGGCGCCAAGCTCGAAATGGAAATGAGGGTCGAGATGGGAAGGGGCTACGAGCCCGTGGAAAGGCGCGGAGAGATACAGAGCACGATAGGCGTAATACCGATCGACGCACTTTTCTCGCCGGTCAGGAAGGTTAACTATGCCGTTACGAACTCGAGGGTAGGGCGAAGGACGGACTTCCAGAAGCTCACTATAGAGATATGGACGAATGGCACGATGCTCCCCGAGGACGCGCTCGCATACGCCGCCAAGATAGTGAAGCATCAGCTGACGGTATTCATCAACTTTGACGAAGCCGAAGTGGACGAGGTATTCGAGAACGACGACAAGCAGGAGATAAAGGGCACGGAAGAGATTCTGTTCAACTCGATCGAGGAGATGGACCTCTCGGCCCGCTCGCTCAACTGCCTCCGGAAGGCGGGAGTCGAGTACGCAGGCGACCTCGTGCAGAAGACCGAAGAAGACCTTCTCAACCTCGAGAATTTCGGCAAGCGCTCGCTTTACGAAATCAAGGAAAGGCTGACGGAGATGGGGCTCGGGCTCGGGCTCAAGATAGACCAGGAAGTTTTTGAAAACGAAAAGTCAAAGAGAGGCGACAAAACGGCGCTTCAGTAATTGTTTGAAACAGAACCGGAGAATTTACGATGAGACATAAAAGAATCGGGCGCAAGCTTGGGGTTACGACAAAGCACAGGAAAGCCATGTTCAGGAACATGGTCACGGACCTTTTTCGCTACGACAAGATAAAGACCACCGACACGAGGGCCAAGGAGCTTAGAAGGATAGCCGAAAAGCTGATAACCCTCGCCAAGGACGGAAGCCTCCACAAGAGAAGGCAGGCCGCGGCCTATATCCGCGACAACGAAGTCTTAAAGAAGCTTTTCGATGAGATAGCGCCCAAGTTCAAGGACCGCCCGGGCGGATACACGAGGATCATAAAGCTCGGATTCAGGAAAGGCGACAACAGCCCGATATCCATAATCGAGCTCGTCGAAGAGGAATTCAAGCCGGCGAAAAAGAAGAAGGCCAAGGCCGCTCCGAAGAAACAGGAGACCACCGCAAAGGCAAAGAGCGGGAAGAAGGAATCCGCGGAAGAGCTGGGGCTGATAGAGGAAAAGGCAGCGGAAGCGCCGGAAACCCCTGCGGCCGAAGCAGCGGCCCCGGAAGAGGCTGCAAGCGCGCCTGAAACTCCTGCGGAAGAAGCGGCCGCTCCCGAGGCTGCAGCGGAACCGGCAGCAGAGCCGGCACCTGAACCAGAGGCCGCTCCCGAAGATGCCCCGAAGGCTGAAACGGAAGACAAGAAAGAGTAAGCTTTTCATAAACCCGGAACCGTTTGGCGAGATGCCGGCGCGTTTCGGCTGTAAAATAGAAAAACAAAGCTAAAGGCGGCCCAGTGCCGCCTTTATTGTTTCCGCCAATGAAACCTCTGGGACTCATACTCGACTCGGACGAAATCTCGGGCCTCCTCCCTCTTGCGAGGGACGCCGAGGCCGCAGGGTTCGATTCCATATGGGCGACCGAGCTCTACAGAACATCATTCGAGCAGCTCTCCTACGTATCTTCCGTAACCAAAACCATAAAGCTCGGGACAGCCGTCGCACTTGCGTTCGTGAGGACGCCGCTCATTACCGCGCTGACCGCTCTCGACCTCGACGAAATCTCCGGCGGAAGGCTCCTGCTCGGCCTCGGGACAGGGGCGAAGCGGACGAACGAGATGTGGCACGGGGTATCTCACGGGAAGCCCGTGACGCGTATAAAGGAGTGCATAGACGTCATAAGGCTCGTTACCGAAAGGGCGGGCGACGGGGCTCTCAGCTACGAGGGCGAATACTACGACATCAACACGAAGGGATATCACCGGCCGTTCAGGACCGTGAGAAATAATATTCCGATATACCTTGCCGGGGTCGGCGGGGGTATGTGCCGCGCAGCGGGCGAGAAGGCCGACGGCTATCTCGGTCATGTTGTCTGCTCGGAGAGGTATTTGCGGGAGGCTGTCTTGCCGGAGATTAAGGCGGGTCTCGAATCTTCCGGCAGGGAGCGCGGGGGATTCAGCGCCGCGTCCATCATAACCTGCGCCGTGTCTCGCGACAGGAAGCGTGGAATGGAGGCCGCTAGGGCGACCATAGCGTTTTACGCGACCGTGAGGACATATGAGCCCCCGTTCAGGCTCCACGGATTTACGGCCGAAACGGCGAAGATACGGGAAGCCTTCATGAACGGCGACGTGAAGTCGATGATAGCGGCCGTGAGCGACGATATGGTGAATACGTTCGCCGTAGTCGGGAGCCCCGACGAGTGCAGGAAAAGAATCGAAGCTTACCGTGAAATCCTGGACCTTCCGATACTGAGCGCGCCGCACTACTACATAGACTTCGAAGAGGTGAGGGAGTATCAGAAATCGATACTGGAAGTGTTCGGCTCCTGAACTAATTCTTTTGTGACACCCTCCGTGTGTTAAGCTTAAAAAGAGGTGAAGCAATGAAAGTTCTCGTTACAGGGTCGTCGGGGCTGGTGGGTTCCCATCTACTGCCTCTCCTGAAGAGTAAGGGACACACCGTTACGAGGCTGGTCCGCTCGAAGGGAAAGGCCTCGGCGGGCGACGCCGTTTACTGGAATCCCGACGAGGGAGAAATCGACAGCGCAGGGCTCGAAGGCCAGGGCGCAGTCGTTCACCTTGCGGGGGAGAATATCGCCGGCAGGTGGACCGAAGAAAAGAAGGCGCTGATACTCGAGAGCCGCGTAAAGGGGACCGAGCTTCTCATGAATGCGCTTACGGGTCTCAAGTCGAAACCCGGAGTGGTCATAGCGGCGTCCGGAGTGGGGTTTTACGGCGACAGGGGCGACGAGGTCCTGACGGAAGAAAGCCCCCAGGGGAAGGGCTTCCTCGCGCACGTGAGCGGCAGGTGGGAAAGCGCGCTCGACATCGGAAAAGGGGCTGGTATCAGGGTCGTCAAGCTCCGCATAGGCATGGTGCTCTCGACGGAGGGCGGCGCGCTGAAGCAGATGCTTATCCCTTTCAAGCTCGGTATAGCCGGCAGGATAGGGAGCGGGAAGCAGTACTGGAGCTGGATCTCTATGGAAGATATTACGGAAGGGATTTGCTATCTTCTCGAAACGAAGGGCGCGGATGGGCCTGTTAATATGGTGTCTCCCGATACGGTCACGAACGAGGAGTTCACGAAGGCCCTCGCTTCGGCGCTTAACCGCCCTGCGTTCATTCCGCTGCCGGAGCTCGCCGCCCGCGCGGTATTCGGGGAGATGGCCGACGAGCTTTTACTCTCCAGCACACGCGCCGTGCCTGTAAAGCTAACTGAACTGGGGTATAATTTCAGGTCGCCGGTTTTAGCTAAAACTCTCAGGAAGATTCTATAACGGACCGGTTTACCTACGGGCGCAAAATTGGAAAAAACAGGACACGCACAATTCGGCCTGAAAGAGCTCCGGGAAAAAGACCTCGACAGGGACCCGTTCAGGCAATTCGAGAAATGGTATGAGGAAGCGGCGGCCGACTCCGGCCTCAGATACCCGGACGCGTTCGCCCTGGCTACGGTTTCCCACGATTTAAAACCTTCTATAAGAATGCTTCTTTTAAAGGGCCTCGACGAGCGGGGATTCGTTTTCTACACCAACTCCGAGAGCCGGAAGGGGGACGAGCTTTCGGGGAATCCGAACGCCGCCATGTGCTTCTGGTGGGAGAGAGTAGAAAGGCAGGTGCGCGTAGAAGGGACCGTCGAGATGCTGCCCGGAAGCGACGCTGACGCCTATTTCGCTTCGCGGCCCAGAGGGAGTCAGCTCGGGGCGTGGGCTTCCGAGCAGAGCAGGGTTATCCCGGACAGGGAGTATCTCGAAGAAAGGTACGGGAGGCTCGAAGCCGAATACGAAGGCTCCGAGGTTCCGAGGCCTCCCTACTGGAACGGGTACAGGCTCGTTCCTTCGTCCATCGAATTCTGGCAGGGCAGGCCGGACAGGCTCCACGACAGAATTCGCTACACGAAGCTCCCCTCGGGCGACTGGCTCATAGAGCGCCTCGCGCCGTAAAAAATTGTGACATGTCCGCCTGTTTTTACCAGTCCATCTTCAGCGCGACTGAATAAAGGTCACTATTTATGACTAGCTTTAAGCCAGTTATTCGGGTGAATTTTTGACGCCTGTGTAGAGTATCACTATCCCGAGCATCATCTCGACGGATTTTTCGGGAGTGAAACCGGACTGTTTCATGAGCTCCAGGAATTTCTCTCTCTGCGGGAATGAGGACGTCGAATCCGAGAGATACTTGTATTCCTTTCTCGTTCCGAATATAGAGCCCACGAGCGGCAGGATGTTCCTGAAATAAAATAGATAGAGCGGGGCGAAGAGCCTCTGGCGCGGTATCGCGAATTCGAGCACTGCGGCCTTCCCTCCGGGCCTCAGCACCCTCCTCATCTCGGAAAGGGAAAGCCCCGGGTCGACGGTATTCCTTATGCCGAACGCTATGGTTACGGCGTCGAAGGAGCCGTCTCTGAAGGGGAGGGTTTCCGCCTGGCAGCGGGCGAGGGATATTCTCTCCGAAAGCCCGCGGGACGCTATCTTCTTTCTCGCGAGAAGGAGCATTTCGGAGCTGGGGTCTATTCCAATAACATGGGCTTCGGGAAGTACGTCGACAGTCTCGAGCGCGACCTCGCCCGTGCCCGTGGCTATGTCGAGCACGGTTTTCGAGCCGCTTACCGCCTTTGCCAGACGCCGCCGCCAGAGCCTGTCCATGCCCATGCTGAAGAAGGTGTTCAGGGAATCGTAGCGCCTGGCTACCCTGTTAAAGAGGTTTACGGTATCGGGCATCGGTGCCTACAGGCTTATTCCCGGGGTCCCAGCGCCGATGCGCTTCTCGTAGCCGCCTGAGCGCCTTGGGGGAAGGGCTTCCATGATTTCTTTTATGTGATCCGATTTATTGAGGACATAGAAATGAATTCCGGCTGCGCCGCGCTCTATCAGCTCGGTCGCCTGGGCTATGCAGAGATCGATCCCGACCCTCCGCGCCGCTTCGTCGTCGGCCCTGCACTTATTGAGCTCGGCGCGGAGTTCGGGCGGTATGGACGCCCCGCACATGGACGTTATACGCTCTATCTGCTTTGAAGACAATATGGGCATGAGGCCGGGTATTATGGGTGTCTCGATGCCTGCTGTGCGCGCTTTTTCCTCGAAGCCGAAATAATGGGCGTTGTCGAAGAAGAGCTGCGTTATAACGACGTCGGCCCCGGCGTCGACCTTTTTCCTGAGGTTTCGGAGATCGTCTTCCGGGCCGGGCGCCTCGGGGTGCTTCTCGGGGTACCCGCCGACCGCGATGCCGAATTTTCTCCCGCCGAACTCCGACCGCTCGAACTCCCGTATGTGCCGCACGAGGTCGCTCCCGAACCTGTATCCGTCCTCGTGCTTCGTGAACTCGCCGCCGCCCGGGGGATCGCCGCGAAGCGCGACAATATTCCTGATTCCGGCGCTATATATGCGGCGGACCATGTCGTCGAGCTCGCCGCGGGAGGAGCCGACGCAGGTGAGGTGACAGGCGGATTCGACCCCGAGCTCGTCCTTTATGAGCGCCGCGATTTCGAGCGTCCTCTCCCTTGTCGTGCCCATCGCGCCGTAGGTTACGGTGATGAAATCGGGCTCGAGACCGGCGAGATCCCTGAGCGTCGATTTCAGGCTGTTAAAACCCGCGTCGGTTTTGGGAGGAAAAATCTCGAAGGAAATCACCGGCTTGTTTTCGCCGCTTTTGTAATACTCTTGAAACAACATGATTTGCCTTTGTGTGATACCCCGTTAAGTCTTTCACCACCTCGGGGGTTTGTCAAATAAACAGCGTTGGTTTATAACCGTCATGAATTTTCAAAGGGAAAATTTTCTCTGATTTTTTGTAAAGTACCTTGACAAGAAATTTTGTGCTGGTAATATTGATATTGAATATCAATATTATAAATGCTGACCTCTTTATCTGAATGTAGAGGTCAAATTCAGCCCTGCGAGGCATAAGGAGGAAAACGATGGGTTATTTATGTGATTCAGACAAGCCCCTCGTCCTTTCGTCATCAAACATCGGCAGCATCTCTAAGTGCGTATGCTGCAATTACTACCACCTTAACGTAGGCAATATTACTATAAGGCTTGAGCACAAGCATATGCTTACCCTTACCCAGATGATCATAGAAGCACTCGAGGTTAATTCCGCGAGGGATACTGAGGTTAGGGGCCACATGAGGAACCAGGCATAATCTGAACGAGAAATACTCCCGGAAGAGGGGCGGCTCCCCGAAATAATACGTCCTATTACCTTAGCTGGCCGCCCCTCTTCTCCCTTTTTGTAACTTATTATGATTACTTATTATATGGCAATTGGGATATTCACAGTACTAACAAAAGATATGCTATAACAAATAAGGGCATCTGCACCCTTTTTGGGCGGCCTTCGCCCCTGCTTCCCCAATTTGTACTTGGCGATTTGCAATTCACAGTCCAATTTCCCGTTTTCTGACAAATAATATCCTTAAAATGGGCCAAATGTGTTGACCGTTTTTTGCTCATTGGCTGAAACTGACGTTCTACGGATTGATATTGCCGTATATGGAAATTTATCACTAAAGTAATAATCGAGTATTTGCGACTTGTTATGACGCTTTTTGCTTATGATGTCAAATTTATGTTGATTGGTGTGAAAATCGAGATATAGTTGCTCGTAAGTTTTTCAGGCTTGACCTAAGCGATAAGGGCAAACCATCCGAAAGGG
>CAZPHQ010000038.1:0-20021 GCA_964586675.1 uncultured Spirochaetia bacterium
TTTAACGCTCATCCGCTCGATTTTTTTAACGCCAATTTTTACGTCCCGGAAATGTATTGCTTTGCTGCGTGGCAGCTTGCAATTTTATGTTTCTGTAGCGAGACTCGGTATTCTGTAGCGCGGCAGGTAGTAATAAGAAGACACTGCTACTTCGAATTCCTGCGGGCGGGGTGTGTAAAAATCATCGTTCCTCTGCTAAACGTTTCAATGTAACCCCCACCCTGACCCTCCCCCTGTGAACAGGGGGAGGGGAGTTAATTGGATGAAACGTTTTCAACGCTAACCCGCTCGGTTGTCTCGACGAAGCGGCGATTGTATTGAACAGACGCGCACACGATGCATTGAATCTATAACTTTCTTATGTCGTAATCCTGCGCACGTGGTGCGCCGGGGCGAAATAAATACATACAAACATAAATCCCCCAGTTTTGCTTTGATTCTGATGATGCGCGGTACTGGATGAACGTCGAAAAGTTAAGCAATGGCGTCCGGTTCTTGCGCCAGCTCAGAACCGTCCCCTTTTTCTAAGGGGGGTAAGAAAGAGTGAAAGGATAGATTTCTCTCTTCGGTCGAAATGACAGATCAAAGACTGGATTCCCGATGTATAGGCAGGTCTGGCCCGGTACTGGATAAGCGTTTGTGCAGTAAGGTGCCGCGTCCGATTCCTCGCTCGCTCGAAATCGTTGGGAATGACAGCAAAATAAGATCTTCGAGATGACAGACGCGGCGTGGTTTCCGACGTTGCGCCGTCACTGCTACAACTCCTCTCGTTTCTGACCCTGTTACATCGTCATTCTCCCCGACGTCGATTGCCTACGGGCGCTGCCCGCGCCTTGCGGAAAATGCAATTATGTGTAGATTCTAACGCTATGCCCCGGGTCGGCCCAGGAGTTCCGTCGGGGCAGTCGGGAGCTTTTATGGAAGTCGTTCTTAACTGGATAAGTTTAGCCTCATTGATGCTGCTGGTTCTTTCGCTGATCGATCCGTCGCTCGCGCTGCCGTGGTCCAAGCAGAAGACGAGAAGGAGGGGCATTTCGGTTTACGGGTGCGCCTTTTTAGCGAGCATCGCGCTCTACATCGTCGTCTATCCGGCGACGAATCTCGAATCACGGATGATAACCCTTCTGGTCCTGTGCGCTGTGTTCATGGCCGCCGGTCTCATCAGCCCGGGGATCGTTCTGCCGTGGTCGAAGAACCCGACCAAGTCGTCCGTGCTCATGTTTTATCTTCCGCCCGCGCTCCTTCTCGCGGCGGGCGTGTACTATGCTGTTTCGTCGAGAGTCGTCGATCCGCGTTACGACCTGCCGTCGGGCCAGGTGGAGAGCGCCGATCCCGTGAGCGCGCTCAGGTACACAGCCGCGTATGAGCTAAGGGGCGAGAGCAATATCGGCCTTCCGCGCGTCCGGAACATAAACGTCAAGCCGGCCGCGGGGGGAGGGTACGACGTCGACGTCGAATACAACATGGACAACGCCGGGACGAAGGACCTCTTCAGGATGATGTCGAAGATCGATATGGGGAATCTCTACCGCGCGCTTTATACATCGGGCCAGGACGTAGCGAGCGCGACGATAACCGCGTATTTCCCTGTCGACGATCCCGTCGGAGGCGAGCCGCCAGTGCGCGTTTTCTCGACGACTCTCGACAAGAAGACGGCCGACAAGGCCGACTGGAACGCCGAGCGGGCGGTCCTCGAAATGGACATTCTTCCCTCCCTCTGGACGGAGACCTACATACATCCGAAATACAAGTGAAGCCCGGCCCAGGGCCTGAGCTGCTGTCAGGAAAATTTTCTATGAAATAACGCCCGCCCGAAGTTATAATATTCCCCCTACCTGTTTCAGAAAGCAGAATAACGGCGCAGCACACAAAGGGAGGTAACGAACCCGTGTATCTTCGTATAATCGTTGGCATCATACTGGCGGCTTTTGTCGGCATTCAGTTCTACACGGTCGAGAGGACGAACCCGCCTGTGACGGGTGATTTGAAAGAGCCGGCCGAGGTGAAGGAAATATTACAGCGCGCGTGCTACGACTGTCACTCGAACGAGACGGAGTGGCCGTTCTACTCTTACGTGGCTCCGTTCTCCTGGCTCGTGGTGAAGGACGTCGACGAGGGTAGGAAGGAGCTAAACTTTTCGAACTGGGCGCGCATCACGCGGGCCAAGCAGGCGAAAGCGAAGAAAGAAGTCCGGGAAGAGGTGGAGTCGGGGCATATGCCGCCCTGGTATTATGTGCCGCTTCATTCGGGCGCGAAGCTCTCGGAGGAGGACAAGGATACTTTGAGGAAGTGGTCCCGCGGCCGCCTCTAGGCGCACAACGCGCGCTGGAATTCGAAGTAGCAGCGTCTTACTTATTACTACCTGCCGCGCTACCGGTGCATAAACCTCCGCACGTGCTACGTCGAAAAGCCTCCGCTGGCATACGGCTAGCAGAGAAAATAGGAAACTACAAGACAAAAGCCAGATCCTGAATGTTTTGGTTTATGTCGATAATCCAGCAGCACTAGATAACCCTCGATGCAGTCAGCCAAGGGCTCTCGATTCCTCACCCGCTCGAAATCGTAGTTCAGGATGACAGACTAAAGGCTAAATCCCCCCGACCCCCCTTTTTCTAAGGGGGGAGCAAACATTATTGATTAATTGCTTGCGGAAATGGATTCCCGATAAATACATTCGGGAATGACAAAAGATTAAGCTATAACCCCGGGCCGTTCGAGGGGATATAGAGCATCACGAGTCTGCAGGTAGAGTTCTGCCCGCTCAGGACAAGCCGGGCTGTCGTGCCCGAGAGGTTCCACTGCGCGGCATATGTGAGCCTGCCCGCGCAGACGGCGTCGCCTTTCTCGGCATCGGGTATTTCTTCAGTAGTCGCATTTTTGGCGGAATCGACAACCGGCTTTCCATACTGCGCGGTGAACAGCTCCTTTATGTGCTCGTATTCCTGGATGTACTCATTGTTATCGTTTTTCATTTCGGGAAAAATGAGCCCGGTGCGCACGAGCTTGCCGTCGACGAATTTATAGTCGATGAAGACGCCGTGCCCGGCGAGCATGGTTTCGTAGTTGAGCTTCTCAGTCGTGCGGTTTTTCGGATCGCCGTTTTCCATCTTCGCGACTTCGTCGATCGTCATTCCCCAGACAGGCACCCTGAAGTTGTGCGCGCCGGCAGCCTGCGCCGCCGGGGTGGAATCGGGGCCGCTGCCGGAATCTCCGCCGCACGACGGAAGAACCGCCGCAAGGGATATTAGTAGTGCGAGCGTAATCGAGTTTTTCAAAGTGCATGCCTCCTGCGTGTGTGTGCGAAATTCCGAATAGTTTACCAGATACGCCCCGAATTTCAGCATCGACTGTGCCGCGCGGCGCCCGGGATTAATCCGATGCGCACGCCCCTCGCGTATATCTATGTGAAGGGGGAGTACCGTCAGAATTCCCCGGCCCTGCCGGCTGCCGTAACAACCAGAGAAGGGGTTGCTCCCCGTGGGGAGGCGGCGTCGGCGGCCGGGGCGGTCAGCGACTGCGGGCAATCGAAGTAGTGGGATTCTTGCTGTTATCTCCGGTCGCACTTCCGGTTTTCATAGCACATAGTCGCCTGGGACAGTCGAAGCATTAAATACAAACTACTTCTACTTTTGCTAGACCAAAAGTAGCAAAAGTCACGGGACGGGGCAAAATTGACTAAAAATCTTCGTTTCTTCGCTAAATCTTATACCCACCCCACCCCCTGATAAGATTTTTAACGCTCATCCGCTCGATTTTTTTAACGCCAATTTTGACGTCCCGAAGAGGAATTGCTTCGCCGCACAGCGGCTCGCAATTTTATGATCTGGCCGAGAATAAACTTGTCTGTCAGGTAGACACAGTATTTAATGTAATTCCCAGGTTTATGGGCTATCCTTTAGGTATAAGGTTTTCAAAGGGGGTGACGCTATGAGAACCGCAATACCGATCGTCTTACTGGCCCTCCTGTTCGTGCTCCCCGCGTTCACGGAATCGCACGCGGAGGACGACTACTTCAAGAAGGCCTTCATGCCCGAAGGGGCCGATAACAAGTCGAACCAGATATATCCTGCGGACGATTTCGACGACGTCATTTTCACGCGTGAATATTTCTATTCGCTCGAAGAGGGAATGCAGCAGATGGACCGCCCGGGCTCGGGCACGTGGAGCAACGAAATGGAGCTCGAATACGTTGCGCCTCCTCCGCAGGGCGACGCTGCGCCAGCAGCGGAATAAAGCGGGCGCGTTGAAATACCACGTTTTTTGCATGATTCGTGGCATTAAAAATAGTCCTTTGTTAATTTCGTGAAACGTGTATACTAAGTTTTGAATATCCCCTTCTCTAACCCTCGCCCCTCGGACTTAGTAGTTAAGGAGGGGGGAGGGTTTTTTTTATGCCCCACGTGTTTTCGCCGTTTCATTCCGACTCGTGCGGCGCTCCGGCGGGCCTGTCTTTTCACCGCTGACTTCAGGTAAAATGGTAGCAGCTCTTCCGGGCTAAGGAGCGTATCATGCACGGCTTCGGGATGAAAGAAACGGCGCTTGTTCTCATCGGCATAGTGGTCGGGGCACTGGTCGCCGCCGGGCTCTATTCGGGCGGCGAGAGGTACGATCTCATCGCATCGCCCGACGGCTCCGTCGTTCACAAGATAGACAGGCGGACGGGCGACGTGTGGGTGAAGAGTTCATACGTCGAGATAGATCCCGAAGGGCAGCCTGTGACGATATGGTACTGGGAAGAGCTGACGCTCGACAAGCCGGGCGCGTCGGTGATGGCGCGCGACCTCAAGGACAGCGCGAGCCAGACGCGCGCGGCCGCGGAAGAAGCCGCCCGGGCCGAAGCGGAAAGGGTTACCCGGCTGCGAGACGCGCGGCTCGACGAGATTCTCGCCGGATGCGGCGAGGATACGGACTGCGTCGCCGATAACTGCGGGACCGGCCCCTCGGGCCTGCCGCAGGACCAGGCGTGGCCCGCTTCCTGCACCGAAACGCTCAGGGCGCGCATATTCGACGCCGTAATCAGCCAGTGCAAGGGCGCCGCTTCCTGCATAAAGGCCTATTGCATAAACAAGTTCGACAATACCTATCCGGCGGTCAGCGACTGCATCAGCGAGATAAATCTCAGAAAGGTACAGGCCGAGGCCGCACAGCAGTGATGGTTGAGCGAAGCCGGGGTAAAAATCATCGTTCCTTCGTTAAGCTGTCTCTGACGACTCTCTGAAACGACTGTAAAAATCCCCAGACTTGCCTGTCCGGAACTTCATATTTTTTTCATGAGAATATAGTATAATGGTATTAATAATTCCTTGATTCATTCATTAGCGTTGACCCGTTTAGACTTGCCCGGTATTGGATTTTTGAATTGCAGTCGGTGATGTGTCCGTCCCGGACGTGCGCGGCGCAAAGGTGCCGCGACAGATGCGTCTGGGAACTGTAAAGCACATTACACGCATGATCATTTGTGTCGTAAAAAAATAATCCGGGAGGTATTAGAGGATGAATATATTCACGTCGCGTGATTTATTGCGGAAGGCCCGCTTGCTCGTTTGCGCGTTTCTGGTTCTCGCCGTTCTCGCTCTGCCGTCGACGGCGGCGGAGTTCACAAGCAGCTTCGACGAGTTTGCCGCCGAGAATCCGGCGCTCATTCTGCAGCGATTCAATAGCCAGACGATCACGCCGGGCCAATTCATTAATTGCAACTCGCCGGTTAGCTCGGCGAGCAACGACCAGTGCTTTACTCCGGGGTTCATAAACCCGGCCATTGCGTTTTTCGTGAACCAGTTGCAAGCGACTGATCTCTTCGCGCTCGTGGGCAGCAACTATTCCGGCGGGGGTAATCCGCCCAACGTTTTAGTTTCGAGTTTTGACGCCACGAGCTTCGACATCGTGTTTCCATTCAGGAAAGCCAAGGCCGTCGGGTTCGAAGTCGGGTGTGTCTCCGACGGCACCGCCTGCAGCTCGGAGGTTACAGTGCGGGTCTTCGGCGACGAGCCGAATGTGATAGGGGAGACCACTATCCAGGTAAGCGCCCAGTTCGATACTTTCCTCGGCATCGAATACACGGAGCCTATCAGGAGGGTGAGCATTATCACGGAGTCCCAGAACGTGTTTCAGGGGGTCGAGAGGGTTTGGTTCGAAGTGGGGACAGATGTGAATCCGATTCCGACGCTGAGCGAGTGGGGAATGATCGCGGCGGCTGCGGGTCTCGCAATGATAGGCGCGTTCTATGCTATGAGGAGAAGAAAGGCGTCGGCTTGATTTATCGGCAGTGAGGTACCCCCTCACCCTTTATCCCTCTCCCACAAGGGGGAGAGGGTGAAATAGAGTGAATCGGGATGATTGTTGCTGTAAGGAAGGCGTCGGCTTAGCATACAGACCATAGATTTAACCATCAAAAAATTTTGAGGCCTCTTTCTCCCGAGCGGAGGAAGGGGCCTTTTTATTCGCGAATCCTTGCGAAATTGTCATAAATAGGTGCAATTGCTCATTTAATTGCATTATCAGATTCGAAATTGTAGAATTGATTCAGAGCAGAAATTTGTAGCGAATCGGGTATAACGCATCTTAAGCGGTTTTCAAATTCTTCTTTGGGGAGGTTTTTATGAATAGAGGAATATTTTCGCTTTTAAAGGTTTCTGTTTTTTTGCTGGCGGCGGGGATTGCTGCATCGTTCGGCGCCAGCGCGCAGGCTCAGCAGCCATGCTCTGTGGAAATATGCAAATCGGCCCCCGGAGCCGGTGATCAGGGCTTTCAGATAGATTTCATCGATTCCGGGGGGACGGATACTGTCGAGTTATTCGACGACAGCGACTGTTTCACAACACAGCTGAATTTCAATGCCGACGTCGACATAGTAGAGCAGCCAACGCCCGGCTGGACCCTGGCGGATGTGGAATGCCAGACCAGCATCGGGATAACCATTACGGACATACCGGGCGGCGTTACGGCGCTATGTACGACGGAGGCCGAGGCCAGAGCTTCCTGTACTTTCCTGAACCTGCGGGGCGAATCGTCGGGTATTCCGACGCTGTCCGAATGGGGCATGATCGCCGCGGCCGTGGGGTTGGTGCTCATCGGCGCGTTTTATGCTATGAGGAGAAGAAAGGCGTCGGCTTGATGGATTGACTTTGCGGTACCCCCCTCACCCTTTATCCCTCTCCCCTCAAGGGAGAGGGGGAATCTAAGTGAGTGGGGGATAAATTGTTGCGGCTTGATGCGGACCGCGTCCGCGGGAAAACGGCGTAGCCGGGGTGGTGAAATTATTCAGCGTCGGACGAACGTTATTTAATCACTCGTCGGTGCTTGTCTGAAGCTCCGCCTTCGCGTGGAGCGCCGCGTTTCAGGGTGGGGGAGTTGGGTGTGCCTGTCTCTTTTTCCCGGGGGGCGTGATGCCTACCTGTAGTTCCGGGAATTCCCGTTACTTCCGTTTCGCCGCCTGCCGTTCGCACCGTGGCCGTTACGGCTGCCGTTGAGCTCGTAGGCCTCGGTCGACATGATCTTGAGCCTGAAGCGCGGGTCGTAGCCCTTCGTGCATTCGCTGCAGGAATAGCTCCTCTTCACCTTTCGGTAAAAATAGATCGTCTTGTTGCACGAGGGGCAGAGGCCGACGTACTTGCCGCGCGGCATTGTGAGCCCGTCTACAGGCGCGCACCTCTCGGGCCTGCATCCGACTCGCCGGGCGACGTCGCGCCAGCCGTTGTCGTGGTTGGTCTTGCCCGTCTCCATATAATGGAGCGCATGCGCGATCTCGTGAAGGAGCGTGTCCTTCATGACATGAAACGAGTTCGTGTTCAAAAAGGCGAGTGAGAGCGAAACGATTCTCTTCCGGGGTTTGCAGTAGCCAAGGTGCCGCTTCTGGTTGGAAAACAGGAGCACCCAGTCCTCAAGACCCCATTTTTTCTGCTCTTTCTCCCAGAGTTTGATAATCCTTTCGGGGGAAACCATCATGAAACAGGATTTATTATACCGGTGTATAATCATTATTGCAGGGGGAATTCGCTTGAGCGAAAAAAATTATTTTTTCGTCATATCCATACCGCGCGACGAGCTGATCGAATACTCGACGAGGCTGGGCTCCTACATATCCCGGTTTTTCCCCGGAAAGACGAACCCCTACATACTTAAACCATTGGAAATACAGGAAAATAATACGGTTGCGAAGGTGACAATACGCGCCACCGAGGCCGAGATAAGGGAATTCGCCGACCGTTTCTTCACGGGAGGGTATGAGCTCCGGGAGAGGGGAGGGGACGAGGTCGAGATAGCCCGGCCGTCGGGGCAGGAGGAGACGCAGCCCGGACCAGGGGGCGGGTCGCTCCATTAGCGGCGAGCCTCCGCTGCTGAACCAGGTTCAGAATGACTTATTAAAAAGCTGGATTCCCGATAAATACACTCGGGAATGACAATCTATAAACTAAATCCCCCTGTTTTGCTTTGATTCTGATGATGCGCGGTACTGGATGAACATCGAGAACGTAAGCGAGGGCGTCCAATTCCTCACTTGCTCGGAATTGTCCCCCTTTTCCTAAGGGGGGGATGGAAAAGAAAAGATGGATTTCTCGCGTGCGCTCGAAATGACAGATCAAAGCAAGATCCTGAATCATGTTCAGGATGACAAATTAAAAGATGACGGATTAAAAGACTGGATTCCCGATTAATACACTCGGGAATGACATATAACTGGACGGGAAGAATCTCCCCTCTCTCGATTAAAGGGAGGGGAGTTGTCGTGCAAGTTTAAATCAGGCCTGGGCTTTTCTCTTCCTGGTGGCGTAGAAAGCGCCCAAGAGCAGGAATCCGGCGGCTGCGGCCATCATGCCCCACTCGGAAAGGGTTGGTATGTTGGCTGTCTGGGTGACGAATACCGTGCAGACCGTCTCAGGCCCGGGATTGAAGCAGTCCTGGAACCATCCGAAAGACAGGGATACGATCTCCATACCGCCTCCGGGCTCGCACTCGATTCTGTCGAAGTGCCAGCCGAACGGCGGAAACGCGATTACGAACCCCTCGCCGAAGTCCGCGAATCCAGTCGACGGGATGCCGGGCAGGAGGTCAAAGCTGAACTCTCCTCCTCCATCTATGCCTTCGAAGGGAAATTCCAGGTCCGCCGGCGCTCCGGGAGCAGACAGAGTCGTCGTGATTTCACATTCCGAGGGCTGGGCTTGGCCCGGGTCGGCCGTTGAGAAAAACACCGCGAAAGCCAGAAACGCGGAAAGCACACCGAAACATGATCTGAGCATTCTGTCCATCAGTGTCTCCTTTAAGGTGTTATTTAACGATTCTACAACCTTGCTGATTAAGGGTCAAGACAGATCAGGAATTAAGAATTTTGTGTGAAGATGTTTGGGTTAGACGGGTGGGAGTGGGCTCGGGTCGAGGCGGTCCGGACACAGCAGACAGAATAAGTGTCACCCTCACCCTAGCCCCTATTTTGGTTTCGGTAGCTTTCGAGCTGTACTGGATGGGTTTCCCTGCAGTCGGCCAAAGGCGACCATATGCTCGCTTGCTCGCATTCGTTCCCTCAAGGGAGAGGGAAATGAAATGCAAAAGAATAGATTTCTCACATTCGTTCGAAATGACAAATACTCTTGATTGATCGCTGCAGAAGTAGATTCCCAATTAAGGCATTTGGGAATGACAGAAAAAAATAGATTTCTCCCTGCGGTCGAAATGACAGAAGAGGACGCAGGGTCGGCAATAATGCAACATCGGTGCTACGTCGGGGTTCCCGCGCACGTGGTGCGCTAGTCGCCGACGGCTTCAGTGCCCGGGGATGGCGGCTCCGCGCAGCAGTAAAAAGCGCCGTTGATGGTGTAGCAGCTCTGGTCGGAATCGGGGCAGGCCTTCGCCGGGCTGCAGTCTGCCGGGGTGCATATGTCGGATATGTCCGGGTCGGCCGGGGCGAGCGGGATTTCCTCGACGTCGCCGCTGTCATCGTTACCGTTCCCGTTTCCGTTGCCATTGTCGTCGGCCATGGCTGAGGAGAGGGAGAAGGCGAACAGGAAGAGGAAGGTTGCGATTAAAAAGTATTTCGACAGTTTTTCCAGGAATCCGATCATGAATGCCTCCTGTTCCCTCGCTGGGGGATGATGGATAATTTTACCTCGATTGGAAGGAAACGTACAAGACAGTCATAGAGTGTTTGGTCATTTTCCATTGAAAGCTCTCTGTATATTTATTGTCATTCCCGAATGCTTGTATCGGGAATCCAGTTTTTGCCTTGTCTTTTCTTGAAACTCAATCCGGGCTAAATTGTTGTTAATGACGGATCACGACTACTTCGTCTATATCATGGCCAGCAAAAAGAAGGGCACGCTCTACATCGGCGTAACGAACGATTTAGTGCGAAGAGTATTCGAGCATAAGAATGATCTCGTCGAGGGGTTCACGAAAAAGTATAAAGTTCATAGCCTCGTTTATTACGAGCAGACGAATGACATTCATTCGGCTATAGAAAGAGAGAAGACGATAAAAAAGTGGAACAGGCAATGGAAGATCGATCTCGTCGAGAGGAAGAATCCGGGTTGGAAAGACCTATACCCGGAATTACTCTGAAAGACATGGATTCCCGATACAAGCATTCGGGAATGACAGAAACTAAGCGCTCTGGGGTCGGAAATACCGTCGCGCACGTGGTGCGCTATCACTCGATCGGTTCCTCGATCGTGATGTGTATGTCGAAGTCGATTATGGAGCGGGCGCCGCTGCCTCTGTATGAGCCTGTCACCGGCGCGGCTTCTTCGGGTATAACTCCCGCCGCGACTGCGACGTGAGAGTCCGAAACGGCGAGGCCGCTCGATGGATCGTATCCCCTCCATCCGCCGCCGGGCAGGTAGACCTCGGCCCAGGCGTGAAGCTGCCTTTCGCCGCTCATGAGCTCGGCTTCTCTATAGCCGCTGATGAATCTCGCCGCTAGGCCGACGGACCTGCACGCCTCGATGAAGAGCATGGTGAGGTCTCTGCACGCGCCGCGTCCGAAGCCGAGCGTGACCTCGGCGGGGTAGGGCGGCCCTTCGTGCCTTATGACCTGCTCGAAGTCGTTGTAGATGCGCGAGTTGAGCGCCGCGAGGAAGGCGAGCGTGTCGGGGCCCGATTCCTCGAAGATCTCGAACACGAACTTGTCGACCTGGCCCTCGGGCTCTGTGTTCCGCGACATGAACGCCCTTAGCGCGGGGACGTAATATTTCGGATAGAACGCCGGAATTTTCGTTACGCCCGGCTCTATTATGATGTAGTCGTACGGGTTCGACCGGAGCGTATCGACGACGGATTTCGTCGTGATGGTAAGCTCCCCGTGCCGGCCTGAGAACCACGCGCATATGCTGTCGTTCCCCGCGACGTCCACAATATCGGCCATGCCGTCGGGCGCGGGATCGACCTCTATCTCGAAGCTTACGAGCGACTGCGATGCGTCGCACTTGGGTCTCAACCTTATCGTGTGCGGGTCGAGAAAAACCCCCTCGGTATATTTGTAGGTCGTGTTGTGGGTTATGGATATTCGCATGTCTCAAATCCTTTAATCTTTTTTACTTCGAATCCTCGAGCTTGTCGAAAGCCGCCTTCACCCAGTCGTGAGGGAGCTCCCTTATCCCTTCGCGGAGCCTCTTCTGCCACCATTCGGATATCGCCACCAGCTCCGATCTTTCGTACCTGTGCTCGACTATGTCGTACGAGTCGGCCTTGTACAGCACGACGTCTATCGGAAAGTCGACGTCTATCGCGCTCGTCCGCGTCGCGTCAAAAGCCAGGTAGCCTATCTTGAGCGCCGTTTCCATGTTGAGCTCATAGGAGAGCGCCCTGTCCATGATCGGCTTACCGTAGCTCGACTCGCCGATTAAATAGTATGGCGTTCCCTGCCCGACCTCGACCCAGTTGCCCTGGGGGTAGAGCATGTAGAGCTTGTGCTCGGCGTCCTTTTCGAGCTGGCCGCCGATTATCGAGAAGAGGTTGAAGTGAAGCCCGCCCTCTTCGAGCGCCCTTTTGTCTTCCTCGCCGACGCGCCTCACCTGCTGCGCGAATGCGTTCACAGCCTTATACAGCTTGTCGAACGTGTTGTCGTCTTCTTCCAGCACTTCGTTGAAATACGTGAGCGCCTTGTCGCGCACCGACCGGAGCCCCGACGTCATGAGGAAGAGAGAATGTCTTCCGTACTGGTGTATCGTAACTTTCCTCGCCGTTATGCTCTCGGCCCCCGTCGTAACGAGCGTGTCGGCGATCCCCACGAGCCCCTTTCGCACCTTCATGCCTACGCAAAAAGTCACTGCACAGCACCTCCGCCCTGCATCTTTGTGGGTTCCATGGAGAAGAACGAGCTCCTTATGGCGTCGTCGACTTTATTGAGCCGCGTCTGAAACGTGTCGAGGTATTCGTGAAGCCCCATTTCTATCATTTCCTCCATGCTCGCGAAAACGAGCTCTGAATGAAGGAGCCCCATGCGCCGCTCGGCCTCGTTCTGATAGCTGTCCATCGGCGAGCCCGTTATAGAATGGAGCGAGTTCTCGGCCTCCATAATGCAAAAGAGTATGGCGCGGGGGAAGTTGCGGTCGAGTATGAGGAAATCGGCCACGCGCTCGGGCGATATGTAATCGAATTTTCTTCTGTACATGTCGAGGGCGCTCGCGGATTTCAAAAGCGCCGCCCACTGTATGTTGTCTATAGGAGTTCCGACGTCCTCCGGCTTCGGGAGGAGGAGGAAGTATTTGACGTCGATGATTCGGGACGTTTTATCCGCGCGCTCGATGAGCTTCCCCATGCGGGCGAAATGCCAATCCTCGCCGCGGTTCATCGTGGCGTCCGCGATGCCGGCGTAGAGGTGGCTCTCCATCTTCACCCTCGAATAAAAATCCTGCGGCGTGTCTGTGGCCGCGTCGCTGAACGCCGCCTCCTTCACGAAAAAGTAGAACTTGTTTATTTGCTCCCACATTTCGGATGTGATCGTTTCGCGTATCGTGCGGGCGTTCTCCCTGGCGCGCGTCAACGTCGAAAGAATAGAGTTCGGGTTCGACTTGTCGAACGTCAAAAACTGGAGGACGTTGTCCTTCGTCGCCGCCTCGGCGTACTTCTCACGGAAAGGCTCGAGGTCGCCTGTCGTGCTCACGAGCGGCTCCCACTGCTCGCTGTGCTCCGCCCCGGCGGGCCTGTCGAGCATGAGGTGCAGGTTCACCTCAATGAACCTGGCGACGTTTTCGGCCCTTTCTATGTACCGTGACATCCAGTAGATGCTATTCGCTACCCTGCTGAGCATTGTCGATTAATATACCATCTTCTCCTGATTATTTTTTGCGTACGCCGGGGCGCGGCTCAGGGAATGTCCCTTAGCACCCAGGTGTCCTTGCTGCCGCCGCCCTGCGAGGAGTTGACGACGAGAGAGCCCTTTTTGAGAGCGACCCGTGTGAGGCCGCCGGGCATGACGTAAATGTCCTCGCCGTAGAGGATGTAGGGGCGGAAGTCGACGTGCCTGCCCTCGAACCGCTCGCCGGCCAGTATCGGCACCCTCGAAAGTGAGAGCGTCGGCTGGGCGATGTAGTTCCTGGGGTCGGCAAGTATGAGCTTCCTGATCTTTTCCCTCTGGGCCTTCGTGGACTTAGGGCCTATGAGTATCCCGTAGCCGCCCGATTCGTTGGCGGGCTTTACGACGAGGTCTTTAAGGTTTTCGAGAACGTACGCCATGTCGCTCTCGCGGGAGCAGACGTATGTGGGCACGTTGGGGAGAATCGGCTCTTCGCCTGTGTAATATTTAATGATTTCGGGTACGTATGCGTAGATTATCTTGTCGTCCGCTATGCCCGTTCCGATGGCGTTAACGAGGGCGACGTTGCCGGCCTTGTAGACTTCCATTATCCCTGGGACGCCGAGGAGGGAATCCGGGCGGAAAGTGAGCGGGTCTAAAAAGTCGTCGTCGATACGCCTGTAGATAACGTCTACCTTCTGGAGGCCGCGCGTCGTTTTCATGAAGACGAAGCCGCCGGAAACGACCAAGTCCGAGCCCTCGACGAGCTCGATGCCCATCTGCTGGGCGAGGTATGAATGCTCGAAATAAGCCGAGTTGTATATGCCCGGGGTTAGCAGCACGACGTTCGGCGAATAAACCCCCTTCGGGGCGACGAAGCCGAGTGTGTCGCGGAGGCGGTTCGGGTAGTTATCGACCGGGCGAATTTTGAGGTCCTCGAAGAGCTTCGGGAACGTGCGCTTCAGCACCTCCCTGTTTTCGAGGACGTACGAGACGCCGGACGGCGAGCGGAGGTTGTCTTCCAGCACGTAATACGCGCCGTCGCCGTTACGGACGAGGTCTGTCCCCGCGATGTGGCACCATATCCCGCGCGGCGGGTGGAACCCGACGCACTGCGGGCGGTAGACCTTGCTCGACATCAAAAGCTCTTCGGGGACTACGCCGTCTTTCAGTATTTTGCGGTCGTTGTAGACGTCGTCGATGAAGAGATTAAGCGCGTATATCCTCTGCTTGAGGCCGCGCTCGAGAACGTCCCACTCGTGGGGCTCGATGACGCGCGGGATGATGTCGAAAGGGAAGATGCGCTCCGTGCCTTCGTCCTCTCCGTAGACTGTGAATGTTACTCCCATCTGGAAGAGGCGGGCCTCCGTCGCCTTCTGACGGCGGAGGAGCTCGCCCTTCGGAAGATCCTCGATCCTCTTTAAGAGAAGGGAAGCGCCCGGCCTGGGATGCCCCTCGTGAGTGAAGTACTCGTCGAAGAATCCCTCTGTATCGTAATTCCTGTAATACGTTACCATAGGCATTATTATATCATCCCGACTTTTCTTTATAAGACTTGTATAAACCTTTCATCCGCCGGAGCTTGGCGCGCTTTTACCGGAACCGTCTCGAAAAAAAATGCCCCGGGCCATAAGAGACAGGGGGGATGGCCCGGGACTAGGCTAAAGGTGTTGGAGACTTTCGTTAAGCACCCATTTCACTCCAAAGCGTTTTGTTTTCATTAGCCGGAGGCGGGAATCTCCTCTAAAATTCCCGCCGCCCGCTACACATAAGGAGGTATCGAAGAAATGAGTCATCTTATCTTTTCAATTCATACCGGCGGTCTTCACGGCACCGCACGGTTTCCATTCTTTCGTTTCCGAAACTTCGCCCTTAAACGTCGAATAGTCGTCGATATATGATTCGCTGACGAGGCGGCTCTCGATGAGCTGGGGTATCTTGTCCTTTACAGCTTCATCGTAGGAGCAGACGCCCGACATGAGGTATCCGAGAAGCGCTATGTCGAGAAGGTAGTCGACGTTGGCGTTGACGACTTCTTTCGAATACTCGCCCTCTTCGGGCTTGTCGATGTTGTAGTAGATTGTCTCTCGGAGGGCCCTTCCGGCCTCGAAGATGTTGTCGGCGGGGGCGTTTTTCCTTATCCAGACGCCCAGGTTGAAAGCCGCCTTGATGGATGTCGATATGCTGTCGTTCTTCATCATTCTCCTCCTTTGAAAGAGATTTTTTCAAACGACCCCTTATCCCGCCCGGCTGCCTGCCTGTTTCCGACAGCCTTTTCGCGTTTGCGTTTAGCTCTCCGCATATCCGCGACGGCAACCACTTGCCGATAAAATAGAGCAAAATTCATGCCATTTGGGCGTTTTTGGAGAAAAGCCAAGGATTTTCGGGAGTTCCGTTGTTAGCAGTTGCACAATGGAATGCCGGGAGGGGGTGGGAATGCCTAGTTAGTAATCACGAGGTGCCATATTATGATGCACGCGGGCAGCGCCCGCCGGCATACGAAGTAGCGGGTTTGGTGCCTTAATTAACGTTCGAGCTAACGGTGGTTATAGCATCGGAGGTGCTTCGTCGGAAGGCACACTGCGTGTGTTGCCTGGGACAATCGACTTAACTGATGTGTCATTCCCGAATGCTTGTATCGGGAATCCATGTCTTTCAGAGCAATTCAGGGTAAAGATCGTTCCAGGCAGGGTTCTTCTTCTCGATGAGATCGATTTTCCATTGCCTGTTCCACCTTTTTATTGTTTTTTCTCTTTCAATAGCGGAGTGAATATCGTTCGTATGCTCGTAGTAAACGAGAGTATGGACTTTGTATTTCTTGGTAAATCCATCTATCAAATCATGCCTGTGCTCAAATACCCTTCTCACCAAGTCGTTCGTTACGCCGATGTAGAGCGTGCCCTTCTTTTTGCTGGCCATGATATAGACGAAGTAGTCGTGGTCTGTCATTAACAATAATTTAGCCGGGCTAAGTTTTAAGAAAAGACAAAGCAAAAACTGGATTCCCGATACAGGCACTCGGGAATGACAGAAGTGGGGGTGATTCCTCGCCCGCTCGGAATCGTTGGGAATGACAAACTATAAGGATGACGGAAGTGTGGGTCGCGGCAGGTGCCGCGACGTCGGATTCATGCACGCGTGGCGTGCTGGATTCCCGATACAAGCACTCGGGAATGACAGGAAATGAATGGATTCCTGCCTGCGCAGGAATGACAGACTAAAAAGATTAGCTGCTATTTCGATTTCCTGAGGGTGTGGTTTGCCGGGCGCGGTCGGCGAGGCGCTGTTGTCTGTCGCCTGCGGCGAGGCGGTCTTTCCGCCGCTTCTCCTTCATATGCTCCTCGATGCTGACCGCCGAGATCACGGGCCGCTGCGTATAGTCCGGCGTCATGCCGAATTCGAATTCGGAGTCGCGCGTCCGCTCGAAGAGGGGCAGGAGGATGAGCGCGATTACGATAAACGTGAGCGTCACGTAGAGCGTCCAGTTGATCTCATAAGGCGCGACGAACTGCCAGAGAACCGGGTGGATAAAGATGAGGGTGAGGAGCGAGAGGACGAGCGCGCTGAACGCGATCCTTTTCGGCCACGGGTGGATAGGGTCGGAAAGCCACCACCTCCAGAACGGCGGCTTCAGCTTGTTCTTCCATATATTGACGAGCGTCCGCCACGCGCCTGTTTCGCCCGCTTTGTCGACCCTCGCGCATTCGCCGAGAACGGCAACGGCGTTGTCATAGTACCTGAGCCTGTAATAACAGTAAGCCGTGAAGTGAAGTATCTTCGCCCTGAGAGACGGCGAATCGCCGGGGGGTTGCTCGTGCCCGTGCATCATCCACGGCTGACGCGGAGATTCATCCGCGGGCTCTTTTTTCGCCGCGAGCTTTCCTGCCTTTTCGAG
This sequence comes from uncultured Spirochaetia bacterium, assembly GCA_964586675.1. Taxonomy (GTDB): domain Bacteria; phylum Desulfobacterota_D; class UBA1144; order Nemesobacterales; family UBA2774; genus JADLGH01. The sequence goes on from CAZPHQ010000038.1 coordinate 17,121, forward strand.
TAGTGCGACGACGGACAGGAGATTCTGCCTGAAGGCGGCGTCTTCGGCCCCGGGCCTTTCGAAGGCGAGGAACCGCGAGTATGCCTGCCAGAGAAGATGCTCGGGATCGCCCGGGTCGTGCCCCGCCGCCTGCCTGAACGATTCCGCTGCGGCGCTGTAGTCTTGCCTTTCGAGCTCGATCTTCCCGCACGTCGAAAGGAGCCCGACGCTCCCGCCGATCCTGTCGACGGCCGCGCGAATGACGGAGTACGCGTTTTCCGCGTCGCCGAGCGTGAGATAAATTCCCGCGAGGCGTATGCGCGGCTCGCTCCACCAGCCTTCGAGCCGTATCGCTTCCTCGCAGGCGTCCATTGCGTCGCCGTAGCGGCGTAGGCCCGCGAGCGCGGCGGCCTTGTTGCTCCACGCGGCGGCGTTTTCGGGGTTTATCGCGATGGCCTCGCCGAAGGCCGAAAGGGCGTCGTCGTATCTTTCGAGGTGGAGCAGCGCCGCGCCCTTCGCGTTGTGAGCCGCGCCGTCGACGGGGTCGATAGCCAGCGCCCTCTCGAACGCCTCCAGCGCGGGGGCGAATTTATCGGCCCCGATGAGAGACGCGCCCCTGCCGTACCATGCGGCCGGGCTGCCCGGCGCGAGCTTTATCGCGTCGCCGTAAGCGTCTACCGCTTCCTCATATCTCCCGGCTCCGTATAGCGCGCCTGCGAGTCCGAGCAGAACCGGGAAATCCCCGGGGTCGAGCGCCGCGGCCTTGCCGAACGCTTCCGCCGCTCCGCCGGGGTCGCCCGATCTCATGAGCGCCGTTCCCTTCCCGCGCCACGCCTGTGCGGACGAGCCGCTCGACGAAGCGGCCCTGCCGAAGGCGTAGGCGGCCTCGTCGTATTTCTTCGCCTGGAGAAACGACTCGCCCATGCCGAGCCATGAGGGGGTGTATTCGGACCTGACGGCCGCCGACCTCATATACGCGCCGACGGCGTCTTCGAGCTTTCCGAGGCGGGCCAGCGCGTCGCCGATCCCCGTCCATGTGAGTGCGTCGTCGGGCTTGAGGTCCGCCGCGCGGTCGAGCGATTCCACAGCTTCGGAAGTCTTGCCCAGCGCGAGGAGCGCGAGGCCCTCACCCCTCCACGCGGTGTAGAACTCCGGCTGCATGGCTATCGCCTCTCTATAAAGCTCTACCGCCGGTATATAAGCCCCGAGCCCCGCGAGGGCGTCGGCCTGCCGCGTTACAGGGTAGGGGTCGCCGCCGTCGAGCGCTATCGCGGCGGAGTAGGCCGCCGCTGCGGCCTCGTATTTACCGAGGCCGATGAGCGCGTCACCCTTTTTTACGGCGGCGCGTTTTTCGTCGGGCTTCAGCCTGAGGGCGAGCTCGAAGGCGCTCGCGGCATCACGGAATTTTCCTATATCGTAGAGCGCGTCGCCCTTGCCTGTCCATGCAAGATAGTAGTCCGGCCTGATCTTTATAGCGCTGTCGAACGACGCGAAGGCCTCGTCGTGTCTCCCGAGCCGGGAGAGGACGATCCCCTTTCCGATCATCGCGTCAACGTAAGCCGGGTCGATCTCGTTAGTCTTGTCGTATGCGTCGGCGGATTCCTTCAGCCTCCCCAGGCCGGCGAGCGACTGAGCGTACATGTATATCGCGTCGCGGTACACGGGCGAGAGCACGGAGGCGTAGGCGAAGGACTCGGCGGCGTCGCCGAATTTGCCGAGGCCATAGTAGGCAGAGCCCAGCCTGTACCAGCCGAGGTGGTCTTCGGGGACAAGGTTCACGGCGCGGTTGTAGGACTCGAGCGCGGAGTAGTAGCTCGCGCGCCGCATAAATGAATCGCCCCTTCGCACCCAGGAGTGGTGGTGGCGGGAGTCGGCGGCAAGCGCGCTGTCGTAAGCCGCGACGGCTTCCTTGTCTCTCCCTATATCGTAGAGCGCGTCGCCGCGGCCGACCCATGCGTCGACAAGCTCCGGCGAAAGCTTCGCGGCCTCCGCGTAAGCCTCCGCCGCCTCTTCGCGGCGCGACAGGGCCGAGAGCGCGGCGGCCTTTCCCATAAATGCGGCAATGAAGTCGTGAACGGCGTAGGGGGTCTTGTATTTAAGCGCCTCGTCGTAAGCGGCCAGGGCTGCATCGTGGGTCCCCAGGGCGGAGAGGGCGTTGCCCCTGCCGATCCACGCGGGGTAGTATTCCGGGCTTGTCTTTATCGCGGCGTCGTAGGCGGCGAGGGCGTTCGCAAAGTCGCCCGCCGAAAAATGACCGGCCGCCTTCGTGTTCAGCTCTCCGGCGGACGGAGCTTCGCCCGCGGCCTTAGGGCCGCCGAACAGTGATGCGGCGAATGAGAGTATGCCCCTTCTCGGTGAAGACATTGGACCCGGTTCTATTTTACAAGAGCGGCGGAAATTTCTCCAGCACGCCACGCGTGCTGGAAATCGGCGACGCTACAATCGTGCTATCATCAACAAGAGCGCGAAAGGAAGCTTGAATCACGGTCGTTGCTACTTCGGAAAGCACACTGCGTGTGCGGACCACGTCCGCGGGAGACCGGCGTAGCAGGTGTGGAGATTATTCACCTGCCGCGCGAGCTGAGATAAAAGCAGGGGAGCTGCTTCGTCGAATTCACACTATGTGTGCGGACAGTGTCCGCTGACAATCGAAGTCGCAGAGTTCAGAATGACGAACTATAAAAAACATGGATTCCCGATACAAGCATTCGGGAATGACAGAAGGGTGGTGATTCCTCGCTCGCTCGGAATTGTTGGGAATGACAAACCAAAAAGGTTAAATCCCCCCTAACCCCCCTTTTCCTAAGGGGGGAATTAAAGACGATATATAGATCCTGAATCAATCCCGGATCAAGTCCGGGACAGGGCCCAGGATGACGGAATAAAAGCATGGATTCCCGATACAAGCCTTGATACTAAAGA
>CAZPHQ010000039.1:0-18890 GCA_964586675.1 uncultured Spirochaetia bacterium
AGAATGGCATACGAGATGGCAGGGCTCGGCCCCGAGGACATGGACGTCGCCGAAATCCACGACGCCTTCGCGATAGCCGAGATGATGGTTTACGAAGCCCTCGGATTCTGCGGAAAAGGGGAGGGCGTTAAGCTCATAGAAGACGGAAGCACCTGGATTAACTCGGGCGGCGTCGCGGTCAACCCCGGCGGCGGCCTCCTGTCGAGGGGTCATCCCGTAGGGGCGACGGGTCTCCTTCAGACTGCGGAGATAGTATGGCAGCTCCGCGGCGAGGCAGGCGCGCGTCAGCAGGAGAACGCCAAGGTCGGCATCATAGAAACAATGGGCGGCGCCCAGCCGGCGATGGACGGCATAACCTGCGTCGTAAGCATACTGGGCAAGTAGGGTGGGCCCGGTTGCCGTATCCGTCATTGCGAGGGAGCGAATTTTTGCGACCGCGGCAATCTCAGGAGCACGGCTGGCCGTATGATTTTGGAAAAACCAAGTGTTATGATAAAGAAAGGGGGTGACGAATCACCCCTTTTCTTTTTAAACCATGAGTGATTTATTAAAAAACGCCAAAATTTTCGCCGAGCTCATACTCTCCTCGGAAAACGCCGTCGCCCTCACCGGGGCCGGAATAAGCACCGAGTCCGGCATACCCGACTACCGATCCCCCGGGACCGGGCTCTGGGAAAAGATGGACCAGTCGGTCGTATCCCTGGAGGGCTTCAGGCGAAACCCCTCTAAATATTATGAATACGCTATAAGCCTCCATCCGATAAGACAGGCCGCGAGGCCGAACCCGGCCCACACCCTTCTCGCCGCGCTCGAGAGGGAAGGGCGGCTCAGGGGGATAATCACACAGAACGTCGACGGCCTCCACCAGGACGCCGGCTCGGGCACGGTCCACGAGCTCCACGGCTCCCTCCGGCAGGTCGTCTGCCTTGAGTGCAGCTCCCTTCATTCCATGGACGAGGCCATGGAAAGGGTCATTTCCGGCGAAAACCCGCCGGTTTGTCCTGAATGCAGGGGCATTTTAAAGCCGAACGCTGTATTTTTCGGGGAGATGCTCCCCATCATCCCGTGGCAGAGGTCCCTCGAGCTCGCCCGGAAGTCAGACCTCTTCATAGCCATAGGCTCTTCCCTTCAGGTCTCCCCGGCCAACACCCTCCCCGACATAGCCCTTCAGTCAGGGGCCCGGCTCGTAATACTAAATCTCATGCCCACGCCCTTCGATTCTGACGCCGAGCTCATCATCAAAGAAAAAATAGGCGAATTCTCCGCGGCCGTAACGTCCATTCTTAACTCCAAAAACCCCGAAACTTAATTCTTTATTTCTATTTTGGTGGAATTAAGTCCACAACTTAAATTTTTTTCCATTTCTTAAAAAAAACCTCTTGACACAACCCCCCCATTTTTGATATAAGTACAAGAGATGGGGTTTTGATTCGTAGCTTTCTACGTTTCTCCTCTAAAAGGTTGGTAACAATCCGGTTTTTAAAAATCTATATAAGGAGGTTTGTAATATGCCAAGTCATCTTAATGTCCCAACGAAGTATTGGGAGCTCACTAAGGAGGTTCCACCGCCTCCAATAGAGAGAGACATCAAGTCGTGGATCATAGCGAACCCTTCGGACCCGCTGTGGGACATCGACGTTCTCCCTCTGACTTACACGGATAGCCGTTGGTCTGCCTTTGTTGTAAGGGTAGATGCGGCTACCAGGCAGCGTCTTTGCCCGAATCCGCCTCTCACGGTTTGGGACGGAGAAAATGCAGATTTGGTCGAATATTGGTATGTTGACCACAAGAACACCATGCTTGGGCCATACCTTGAGTTCGGCGTAACGATTTCCGCGAGCTACAAGGACCCGAAAGGCAATGTATGGAAAGCCGGTTACTATCCATACATGTACCTCACCGGCGACGCTCCGGTTGACGCAGGTCGTGTTCTCGGATTCCCGAAGAAGATGTCCTACATCAGGTGCTCGGTTCACGGCGGAGAGAAAGGAACCGACTTCTTCGGTTTTGCAATGTCCCGTAACGGCTATCTTCTCCACAGCGCTACGGGTAAGTTCGATGACAAGCAGGTAACGCCTCCCTTCTTCTATGGAAAGGTAGACTGGGGTAAGTTCAACATGAAAGTTATCACCAGACCGGATGTTTCCAGCTCTGAATGGCAGCTCACCTATCTGCCGTCGGAACTGCCGCCTGCATTTAACATCAAGGGTCACCGCTTCCAGATTAAGCCGGAGCACACCCGCACCGCTTCCAGCGATGCTATCAACTGGTTCGCTCAGGCGACCCCGTTTGACAACATGGGCGCGGAAATAAAGATCCAGGAAGTCACTGGTCTTATTTCCTTCGTATTCGACCTTATCATTCCGCCCGCTAAGGTTCTCTGGACCGAGACCTACGAGCGTCCTGCCAGCTACAGGGGCTACGCAACTCCGTACAAGTACGGCCTGCGTCAGCAGTTCCCGATCAGCCAGGGCTCGTAAGCATTAGGCCCTTTTGTTAGTAGTGCGGTAGTAAAAGAAGAAACAAAAAATTATAGGAGGTAGTTGCAATGGGTTTACAGGCAAATGAATATAGCTACCCGTGGTTGGCAGAAGGCGAAGTTCCGCCGTTACCACTCGACAGGGATAGAATACACATCATCAGCCAGGGCGTTGCGGACCCTGTTTTTGACTACGACATTATTCCGCTCACCTATACGGAAAGCCGCTGGATGGCTTATGTTATCCGCGCTGACCTCAAGGACATGAAGGCAGTAACCCCCGAGCCGATCCAGATCCAGGACGACGTTATCGAATTCTGGTACGTCATCCACAGGAACACCATGCTTGGGCCATACATGGAAATGGGCGTAACCTTCTCGGCAAACGTAGACTCCGGCGACGGACAGATCTACAAAGCCGGGTACTACCCCTACATGTATCTTTCCAACGACTCCCCGATCTTCGCTGGTAAGGAGCCGTTCGGATTCCCGAAGAAAGCCGCTTACATCGCAGCTTTCGAGCACGGGACCAACAACAACTACTTCAACATGCTCATGGAGCGTCGTGGATACATCCTCCACACCGCTAACGGCCGTTACTCCGACAAGCCTCTTTCCGTAAGACCTACGTTCTACGGCAAGACTGACTGGGGCCGCATGAACTATCGTATCACGACCAGGCCGGACGTAACGAACAGCATTCACGAAGTTACGTACCTTCCGTCCGAGCTGCCGCCGGGATTTGGAACGGGACACCGCTTCCAGCTGAACCCTGCGAGCATCCGCACGGCGACCGGCGCTGACATCCGCTCCTGGTACATGTCTGGAACCCCGTTTGACTTCATGGGCGGACAGATACCGGCCACGGAAGTAGTTGGTCTTATCAGCTTCACCTTCAACCTCATCATCCCGCCGGCCAAGACCATCTGGACGAAGACGGTTGAAAGAACCGAGGCTGACTTTGGCTCGATCCTGTACTCGACTCCGTTCAAGTACACGATGCGCCATCGCTTCCTCCTTCCGCAGTACTCCCAGGGCTAATTACCCGAAGAGTTTCTGTCCGGAAGCAATCAGGACAATCACGGCGGGGCTCCCTCGGAAGAGGGGGCCCCGCTTTTTTATTTCCTTTTTAGAATTTTCTTTTCTGAGATGGGTGGGGTAGAAGGGTTCGTATGTGTAGTCCGTCATTCTGAACTTGATTCAGAATCTCATCTTTATTTCTTTCTTAGGAAAAGGTTTGTTATGGCAAGGGCGCCGCAGCGGAAGAATTTGCGGACAGCGTCTGGTCGACAGCCAGCATAGCCGCGCCGTGCGATTACCACATTGTTTATCCCCCCTTAGAAAAAGGGGGGATAGGGGGGATTTATCTTTTTGTTTTTGGTCATCCTGAACTACGATTTCGAGCGAGCGAGGAATCCCCACACTTCTGTCATTCCCGAATGCCAGTATCGGGAATCCAGCACGCCACGCGTGCACGAATCCGACGTCGCGGTATTCGATCACGACTCCATCCTTCCGTTATCCTGCCCGCCCGGCGTAGCTTTAGCGAAGAGGGGCATTTAATTCAGGATCTCGTCTTTTTAAAAGGGCAGGAGGCCCTAAAGATTGAACTCCAGCTCGAGCGCCTCTTCCGCGTCGTCTTCGCCATGGAGGAATATCTTATCGGGAAGACCTATAATCCGCCTTAACGCCTTCAGCTCCTGAGAGGCGTGCTTCCTTCTCTTCTTCATGCTCTTTGTCCTTATCCTCAAAAGAGCCATCGTATAGGAGAGGTCCCGGTTCCATCTCGTATGGCCGAGATCGGCGCGGTCTTTTTCTTCCATCGAGGCCTGGAGCGAAAGGAAGAGCTCGTACTCCTCGTCCGGTATGAAGTTATCGAGAAAGGCATATGCGTCTTCGATTATATCCCTCTCCTCGATGTAGTCCTGGTGAAGGAGATAAATCGCGAGCGCGTGTCTTATGGTCTCATGCGGAAATGGAAGAACAGCCTCCGGAAGCGCTCCAGGGAGGAGCTTGAGCGCCTCGGGTTTTTCCTGCTCGTTTATCTGCGCCAGGAGGTCGCCGTACGCAGAGACTATGTTTTTAGGATGTAAGTTCGTATCTTCTCTGTCCACTTCGAAATCCCTGATGCCTTGGACAAACAGAACGGGAAACACGCAAACGCAGACAGGAAAACACTTTCCTTTCTGCGCCGTTTCAGCCGTTCGAATTTAATGTATGCCTGGGTCCCCGAGAGCTCCGAATCAAGCCTCGCGAAAAATCCGCGGAGGCCCTTTGCCTTTTCGAAGCTCGCCCCTAATTCTATCACGCAAGCCTTCCCTTTTATAGTAGACACGAAAAAATTTACGTCCCTTGATACCCGATTTTAGATAGCGGTTTTTAAAATTTGTAGTATCATAAGAGCGTTGTTCTCGCAGTGATCAGCTAAAACTGAATCGATGAAAAGCCACGAGCCCATGAAATCTTCAGTAGGTAAGAATTCCCTCCTCGCGCTCGTCGCTCTCGGCATAGTTTTCGGTGATATAGGAACCAGCCCGCTTTACGCGTTCAAGGAATGCTTCTCTCTGAGATACGGCATAGAGCCCTTCCACGAGAACGTGCTCGGCATCCTCTCTCTAGTCTTCTGGTCCCTCATGATAGTCATCTCTCTTAAATACGCAGCCTACGTCATGAGGGCGGATAACCAGGGAGAGGGCGGGATCCTTTCGCTCCTTGCACTCCTCCTTCCCCACTACGGGAGGGAGAAAAAAATAAGCAGGTTCGTTTTCGGCCTCGGCATCTTCGGAGCGGCGCTATTTTATGGAGACGCCATGCTGACGCCCGCGATATCGGTCTTGAGTGCGGTCGAAGGGCTCAGAATCGCTTCCCCCGTCTTCCACGATTACGTCATACCAATAACCCTAGTAATACTTTTCTGTTTCTTCCTGTATCAGAGTAGAGGCACCGGCCGTGTGGGCGCTCTATTCGGTCCTGTAATGCTGGTCTGGTTTTTAACACTCGCCGTGCTTGGCATTTCGTGGATAATCAAGGTTCCCTCGGTGCTGGAATCGATAAATCCTTTATACGCAGTGAATTTTTTTCTCGATAATGAAGCGAAAGGCTTTTTGGTTCTCGGCGCCGTTTTTCTCGTCGTAACGGGCGGCGAGGCTCTTTACGCCGACATGGGACACTTCGGCAAGTTTCCCATAAGGCTCGCCTGGTTCGGCATAGTCCTTCCGGCCCTGCTCATAAACTATTTCGGACAGGGCGCCCTCGTGCTCTCGCGTCCGGAAGCCGTTGAGAATTCTTTTTTCCTCCTTGTTCCGGAGTGGGGGCTTTACCCGCTCATCGTAATGGCTACGATAGCCACCGTTGTCGCTTCGCAGGCGGTTATCTCCGGCGCATTCTCCCTCACGTCGCAGGCCCTTCAGCTCGATCTCCTCCCGAGGGTAAATGTCGTCCATACCTCGCCCGAGCTAATGGGCCAGATATATGTTCCCTTCGTCAACTGGGCCATGCTTGCGGGCACGGTCTCTCTCGTTCTCCTTTTTCGCTCGACCGATAATCTCGTCGCGGCTTACGGCGTCGCTATAGCGACCCTCATGGTTATAACGACGCTCCTCATGTTCATATGCTCGGTCTCCGTATGGAAATGGAGACTATGGGCGGCGGTTCTCCTCACGACCTTCATACTCGCCGTAGACCTCATATACTTCGGCGCGAATATTATAAAGCTCGACCAGGGCGGCTGGTTTCCCTATCTCGTCGCTATAGTCGTTTACTTCATAATCATTACATGGGTGAAGGGCAGGCGGCTCGTGCAAGAGGAGTTCAGAAAAGAGGAGATACCGTTTTCCATCTTTCTATCCGATCCGATGTTAAAAGACGTCCCGCGTGTGCCGGGCACGGCAGTCTACATGTCCAAAAACCCTTACGGCGTGCCGAGGACGCTCCTTCACAACTTCAAACATAATAAGATCTTCCACGAGCGCATAATCATTCTGACGCTTTACACCGAAGCAGTCCCGCGCGTATATGGCGCCGATAAAATGAAAGTAGAGGATCTCGGTCACAACTTCATAAGGGTGATCGCCAACTACGGGTTCCTGGAAAGGCCCGACATATTCCACGTGCTTGAACATCTGAGAGACCTAGGCATCGAATGCAAGATAAACGAGCTCACATTCGTCCTCGGGCGCGAAACCATAATCGTCCGCCGCGGACGCGGCCTCGACAAGATTAAAAAGAGGCTCTTCGCCTTCCTCTCCCGGAACATGCTGCCGGCCACTCACTACTTCAACGTCCCCCCTAACCGCGTCATCGAAATAGGCCTACAGATAGAGATTTGACGGGCAGCGCCCGCCGGCATCCGGCGCAGGCAGGATAGTGCTGTTATCACTTTTTGCGCGAATGGTGCCATAAATCTCCGGTATTGCCGCGTCGTAAAACGGACTATATCCGTCTAAGCCATAAGCCCTATAGTCTTCCTGAACCGCGACAGCGCAATACCGAACAGGACAGCCCCTATCGCTATTATGGCGACGAACTGCGGCCAGACGACCGAGAACCCCGCCCCGCGGTAGAGTATAGCCTGCGCAAGCATAACGAAATGCGTATTCGGCGCAGCGAGCATGAGATACCGGGCGGCCTCCGGCATGCTCTCTCTCGGGGTCGAGCCGCCCGAGAGCATCTCCAGCGGCAGAAGCACGAGCATCAGCAAAAGGCCGAACTGGGGCATCGAGCGCGCGATAGTGCCCATGAATATCCCCATCGACGTCGTGGCGAACAATTGAGCCGCCGCCCCCGCCAGAAAGAGCAGTATAGAGCCTTGGATCGGTATGCTCAGCAGCCCCTGCACGATGACGACGAGCGAGAACGCGGAGGCCGCCAGCACCACTAACCCCATCGCCCAGACCTTGCTCGTCATTATTTCGAGCGGCGTGACAGGCATCACGAGCAGGTGCTCCACCGTCCCATGCTCTCGCTCGCGTATGAGGGCCGCGCCCGTGAGCACTATGGAGAGCATCGTCACATTATTGATAATCTCCATTATGGCGCCGAACCACGACTTGTTCAGCTCCGGGTTAAAGCGCGCACGGAGCGTAAGCCCGACCGGCAGGGCAGCGGTGTCCTGGTAGCGCTGCGCGAAGGCGCGCACCTCGTCGTTGACGATGGTCTGTATGTAGCCGCTCCCGGTGAAGGCCTGGCTCATGCGCGTGGCGTCGACGTTAAGCTGAATCGTCGGCCGCCGCCCCGCCAGCACGTCCCGCTGAAAGTCCGGCGGAATATCGAGGGCGAATGTGTCGAGCCCGGCGTCCATCCGGGCGTCCATCTCGGCCTGGTCTATGAGCCTGGGCGGCGAAAAGAAAGGCGGATAGAAAGCGCCGATAATCCGTGACGAAAGAGGGGAGCGATCCTCGTCGACTATGGCTATGGGGGCCATGTTAAGCGTCTCTGGCATCGCCGTCGCCGAGGTGTAGATTGAAAAGCTGAAAGCGAATACGATCAGCACCATCATTATGGGGTCGCGGGCGAGGCTCCGGAGCTCCTTGACTCCCAGGTTGAATATGTTGGAAGCTCGCACGGGTCAGGTCTCCTGTTTCCTGAGCAATGCCGCGCACAGCCCGAGCAGTATCGGCACGGCGAGCACGAGCGGAACGAACGAGCCCAGGAGATTGTGGAAGCCGAGGGCCTTTGAGAACGCGCCCTGCGAAATGATAAGAAAATGCGTGGTCGGATAGATCTCTCCGATGACCCTGCCGGCGCCCTGGAGGGAAGACACCGGGTCGATCAGCCCCGAAAAGCTCACCGCCGGGAGCATCGTGAGCACCGCAGTGCCGAAAATGGCGGCGATCTGGCTCTTCATGAAGCTCGAGATCAAAAGCCCGAGGCCCGTGGCCGCGCTGACGTATAGCAGGGCAGCCAGGGTCAGGGCGAAGAAGCTCCCCTTCATCGGCACGCTGAAGACGGTGACGGCGAGGAAGGTAAGCATGAAGAAGCTCGCCATGGACAGCATCAGATAAGGGAGTTGCTTACCCAGGAGAAACTCCAGCCGCGTCGTCGGCGTAACGTAGAAATTGATTATGGAGCCGAGCTCCTTTTCCCGCACCACGCTCAGCGCGGCGAGCATGGCCGGTATCATCATGAGCAAAACGGGTATGACGGCCGGCACCATTGCGACAAGACTTTTGACGTCGGGATTATAGCGAAAGCGGGTCTCGATGTTTATCAGCCCGGCCGCCTCATCCCCGCGCCCGAGCTCGCGCGCCTTCGTGGCCAGCCACTGGGCGTGCATCCCCTGCACGTAGCCGCGGACGGTCTCCGCGCGCGTTGGCATCGCGCCGTCTATCCAGGCCCCGACCTCTACAGGCCTTCCGCGTGCGATGTCGCGCGCGAAACCCGGAGGGATCTCTATAGCCAGGCTCAGCTTCCCCGAGCGCATACGTCGGTCGAGGTCGGCGTAATCGGTTATCGGCGACTGCTCGATAAAGTAGCGGGAGCCCGCGAGGTTGAGCGTGTAATCGCGGCTCGTAACGGTCTGATCCCTGTCCAGGACCGCGAACGTGAGGTCCTCGACGTCCATGCTGATCCCGTATCCCATTACGAACAGCAGTATCACGCTCCCGAGCAGGGCGAGCGTAAGGCGGATAGGGTCGCGCTGCAGCTCCAGCGCCTCCCGCCGCGCGTAGCTTAGCATGCGGTGGGGGTCGAAAAAGCGCCTTAATCCGTCCGTATCGGCAGCCGGCGGCTCGTGATCCCGCCCGGAAAGCATTCCGGCCAGCTCGTCCGACCCGTCCGGCGCTTTTACAGCATCTTTCCCGGCCGAGTCCTCTTCGAGGTATTTGATAAACGCCTCCTCGATGGTATTCGTGCCGCTCCTCTTTACCACCCCGTCCGGGGTGTCGGCGACCAGCACACGCCCGGCGTGCATGAGCGAGATACGATCACACCGCCCGGCCTCGTTCATGAAGTGGGTCGATATGAATATAGTCACGCCGCCCTCCCGCGAGAGATTGACCAGTATGCGCCAGAAACCGTCCCGCGCTACGGGATCGACCCCCGACGTGGGCTCGTCGAGTATGAGCATCTCGGGCCTGTGGACCATGGCCACCGCGAGCGAAAGGCGCTGACGGTGTCCGAGCGACATGGCATCGGGCAGCACATCCTCCGTCCCTTTAAGGCCGAAGCGCTCTATCATCTCCCGAACGCGCCCGGGTATCTCCCCTGCGGGCACCTGGAACAGCCGCGCGTGGAGCTCGAGGTTCTGCCTTACCGTCAGCTCCGTATAAAGCGAGAAGAACTGCGACATGTATCCCACGCGCCGCCGCGTCGCGATGTCGTCCGCATTCACCTCCTTTCCGAAGAGCCACGCCCGCCCCTCTGTCGGCGGCAGGAGTCCCGTAAGCATCTTCATCGTCGTTGTTTTGCCGCAGCCGTTCGATCCGAGAAAGCCGAAAATTTCCCCCCGGCTTATGCGGAAGCTCACGTGATCGACAGCCGTGAAATCGCCGAAGCGCTTCGTCAGGCCCTCGGCCTCGATAGCGATTTCACCGTCGGCCTCGGCTGTACGAGGCGGGATCTCGACCTTCCTATAGTCCCGGCGCTTCTCTTCCGGGAGGAGAGAAATGAAGGCCTCTTCGAGTGACCCCGTTCCGGTGCGGGCCAGCAGCTCCTCCGGCGTCCCGCCGGCGAGCACCTTTCCCGCGTCCATGGCGGCCAGCCAGTCCCACCGCGCCGCCTCTTCCATGTAGGCCGTGGCCACGATTACGCTCATCCCCGGCCTCGCCGCGCGTATGCTGTCTATGAGCTCCCAGAACTGCCGCCGTGAAAGGGGGTCGACCCCGGTAGTAGGCTCGTCGAGTATCATGAGGTCCGGGTCGTGGATAAGGGCGCAGCAGAGGCCGAGCTTCTGCTTCATGCCGCCCGAGAGCTTGCCGGCGGGCCTGTCCAGAAAATCCCCGAGTCCCGTAGCCCTCGTCAAAACCTCGATGCGGTGAAGACGCTCGGCGTCACCGCCCCCGAACAGGCGGCCGAAAAAGTCGATATTCTCGAATACCGAGAGGGTCGGATATAAATTCCTGCCCAGGCCCTGCGGCATGTAGGCGATGCGTCCGCGTACCTCGCTCCGGTGACGGGCGTCGGCCATGTCGCCGCCGAGGACCTCTACTTTTCCCGTCTGAATCGCGCGAGCGCCAGCGATGAGTGACAGGAGGCTGGATTTGCCAACCCCGTCGGGGCCTATAAGCCCCACCATGCACCCGCCCGGGAGATCGAGCGTGACGCCGTCAAGCGCCTGCACCTTTCCGTAGCGGAGGCCGACGTCCCGTAGCCTGACGACTGGCGGAGTCCGGGCGTCTTTCGTGCCGGTAGGGTCGCTCATTGGGGCAGGCGCACCTCCAGCCGGGCCGGCCATTCGGCATTCGGGTCGAGCCTGACATACGCCATGCCGGGGAGGCCGGTCTTGACGTCCTCTATGTGCTTTCTGAGGAGCTCCGGGGGGATCTTCGCCTTCAGCCTGAACATAAGCTTCTGCCGCTCTTCGGCCGTCTCGACGGATTTGGGCGTGAACTGCGCGACGTCGGCGACGAAGGAGATCTTGGCCGGGATGACGTACTGCGGGGCGGCGTCGAGTATGATGCGCGCCTCCGCGCCGAGCTTGACGCGGCCCGCGTCCTCCGTCGGGAGAAAGAAGGTCATGTAAACGTCGCTGAGATCGACGAGGTTCAGCACAGCGCCGCCCGCGTTGAGCACCTCGCCCGGCTGGGCGACCCTGTACTGTACGCGGCCGTCTCGCGGCGAGCGGAGGGCGCTGTCGTCTATATCGGCCTTTATGCGCTGTATGGTGGCGCGCATGCCCTCGGTCTCGGACTGCGACGCGATTATCTGCGAGCGTGCCGAGCTTCTGGCGGCATCCGCCGCCGCTACCTGCGCCTGCGCGGCGCTCACGGCAGCCTTTGCCCTCTGGAGATCCGCGCGGTCGTCGTCGAGCTTCTGGGCGGGGACTATCCCCCTCTCGGCGAGCGCTTCCGTGCGCGCCAGGCGTTTCTGTGCGGCGTCGAGCTCGGCCTTCCGCTGTGCGACGACGGCCTCCGCCGTGGATTTCTCCGCCGTCCTCTGTGCCGCCTGGTTCTGTGCGGTTTCGATACCGGTGAGTGCCCGCTCCAGCTGCGCTTCGGCCTCACGGAGCTGCGCTTCGAGGACGGCGGTGTCCATCACCGCCAGAACCTCCCCGGCCGTGACGAAATCGCCCTCGTTGACCATGATGTCCTTGATCCGGCCCGACATCTTGGCGGCGACATTTATCTCCGTCGCCTCTATACGGCCGTTACTGCCGGCGAATCCCTCCGGCAGCCCGTCCGGCCTCAGGGTTTTCCAGGCGTAGAAGGCGATGACGCCGGCAATTATAATGAGAGCGATCCGCAGCAGCCAAGTCCTGGTCAATTTGGTCATGGTTCCACCCTTAGATTAATCCGATGCAGCGGGCATAGGCGACCTCATCAGTGTACCAGCGTAAAGGGATAGCCGAAACGCCGGTTATCCGTGCGGTAAATTTCCCCTACCCCTTGGAGAAGGGGGAGGGCTAGGGGTGGCGGACAGCGTCCGCATGCAACCGGTATAGCCAGAGCTGTGCGATTACAATTTTTCGTGCGTTTGCTACAATGAATCACCGGTCTCGCATCGTTGTAAAACAAGCAACGTGTCATTGCGAGCGTAGCGAAGCAATCTGGTTTTATTAAGTAGTCATCCTGCCTGTCTGGAGGCTTGTCCGACGTAGCCTTCTTGTCGATCGAAGCCTTGGCGGAGTCCGAGGCGAAGTCGGAGGGCTCGCGAAGCCGGAAACTACGATTTCGAGCAAGCGAGGAATCGAGTGCCCTTGGCCGATTCTCCGAAAGCTCATCCCTTACTGCTCTGGAGCATTAGCTTTCGGCTTTCTTTTTTCTTTCCCTCTCCCCACCGGGGGAGAGGGATAAAGGGTGAGGGGGATAAATCAGCTCAATCCGCTCGACAAGCCACTTGTCTCGTTTCTAATTACATAAGGGTTCATGAAAGTTTATGTTTTTCGCTTTCATTTTTAATCCCTCCTTAGGAAAAGGAGGGATGGGGGGATTTAGTTTTAGTTCTCTTTACTGTTTTAGCCCGCGACAGAATCACAGCTTCCTTTTGCTGGAAGAATGCTTCCGAGAAGTCGCTCTGATTATAGTTAACATAAGATACATTATCGGACATTTTTGTTTTTGTGTTCTGGATCATCCCGATTCGCTTTCTTAATTCCGCTATTGCTCAAGCCCCCATTTCCTTTTCGTTTTATTCTTTAAAGGATTTGGGGTGCAAAGCAGAAAAAGAAAAACATTTTGCAATAGCGGAAATAGAATCCCTCTCCACGATTCTTTCAAATCCGGTAAATTACTACCTCTATGAAGTTCGGCTGTCACGTCTCCATCGCGGGCGGCATCGACAAGGCCCCAGAGAGCGCCCACGCCCTCGGCTGCGAATGCTTCCAGATATTCTCCCGCTCCCCGCGCGGCGGGAAGCCCCCGGCGTTGACAGACTCCCTCGTCGCTTCTTTCAAGAGCTCCTGCGTGTCATTCGGACTCTCGGATTGTTTCATCCATACCCCATACTACATCAACCTCGCATCCGAAACCCCGGCGCTCCGGGAATCTTCGATCCGAATAATAAGAGAGGAGCTCGAGCGGGGGACTATCATCGGCGCTAAATATGTAATGACGCATCTAGGGAGCTCGAAAGGCATCGAGCGCTCCGTAGCCGTCGGACGTGTAGTAGAAGGCGTGGCCGCGATTCTCGAGGCCTCGGACGACCTCACAACGGAGCTCCTCCTAGAAAACACGGCCGGCCAGGGCGAAACCATAGGCGACTCGTTTCCAGAGCTCGCCCGTATCATAAACGAAATCAAGAACCCCCGGCTCGGCGTCTGTCTCGACACCGCCCACCTCCTGGCCTCGGGCTACGACATACGAACCCCGGCGGCCGTCAATAAAACACTCGACGAGTTCTCCTCCGTCATAGACCCCGCCCGCATAAAGCTCCTCCACGGGAACGATTCCAAGATACCGCTCGGCGAGAAGAAAGACCGTCACGAGCACATCGGCGAAGGCAAAATAGGAACTGAAGGCTTTAAGGCCATCGTAAATCATCCCCTCCTTAAAAACCTCGATATGATAGTCGAGATACCGCCCGAGGAAGTTGAAAAGGATATCGAGCTTCTGAAGAGCCTCCGCAAGAAATAACCGGCTTCGGCAAGCGTCCAGACCTTCCTTTACAATCCCCTGCGGAGGAGTAATCATAGATACATGAGCCAGTATCTCATTGCAGCCAAAGGAACCCGGGATCTTTACATCCTCCCGCGCATGGCCAACAGGCACGGCCTCATCGCGGGCGCGACAGGAACCGGCAAAACGGTCACGCTCCAGGTCCTCTCCGAGAACTTCAGCAGGCAGGGCGTCCCCGTATTCGTTGCCGACGTTAAAGGCGACCTCTCCGGCATAAGCAGGCCCGGAACTGAAAACCCGAAGCTTATGGAACGTGTCCGGGCGCTTGGCCTCTCCGGCTTCGCCTTCGAGGGAAGCCCGGTCACGTTCTGGGACGTCTTCGGCCAAGAAGGTCACCCGGTAAGAACAACTGTATCCGAGATGGGTCCCCTTCTCCTCGGCCGCCTTCTGGGCCTCAACGACACACAGTCAGGCGTCCTCACACTCGTATTCAAAATCGCCGATGAGGAGAGGCTACTCCTCCTCGACCTTAAAGACCTCCGGTCCATGCTTCAGTTCGTTGGAGACAATGCCCCGTCCTTCACGACCGAATACGGCAACGTCTCCCGCGCCAGCATAGGCGCCATACAAAGAGGCCTCCTCAGGCTCGAAGAGGAAGGCGGCGACATATTCTTCGGAGAGCCCGCGCTCAGGCTCGAGGATCTCACCAGGATGGACGAAAAAACGGGCTATGGAATGATAAACGTGCTCGCGGCCGACAGGCTCATCCGCTCCCCGGGCATATATTCGACGTTTCTCCTCTGGCTCCTTTCCGAACTATTCGAACAGCTCCCCGAAGTCGGCGACCCTGAAAAACCCGTTCTCGTATTCTTCTTCGACGAGGCGCACCTCCTCTTTAGCGACGCTCCGAAGGCGCTCCTCGAAAAGATAGAACAGGTAGCCCGCCTCATACGCTCGAAGGGCGTCGGCGTTTATTTTGTCACACAAACCCCGCTCGATATCCCGGACGTCATACTCGGCCAGCTCGGCAACAGGGTCCAGCACGCGCTCCGGGCCTATACCGCGCGCGATCAGAAGGCGGTCAGGGCGGCAGCCGGAACTTTCAGGCCGAACCCGGCGCTCAACCTCGAACAAATCTTGACAGAGCTCGGCGTCGGCGAGGCCCTCGTATCCTTCCTCGACGAAAAAGGAAGGCCCGAAGTAGTAGAGCGGGCGACGGTGCGCCCGCCGTTCAGCCGCATGGGCCCCATAACCCCGGAAGAGCGGAAAGAGACCATCTCCGCATCTCCCATCAACGGCCGCTATGAAAAAACGATTGACCGCGAATCAGCCTATGAGGAGCTGAAAGCCCGAGCCGAAGCCGAGGTGAAAACAACAGAAAAGACTCCCCCTCCGGATTCTCCGAAGAGAAAACCCGGCCGCCCGAAAGATACCATTTTTGAGACAGTCACCAAGACCGCGGCGCGTTCGTTCGGGAGACAATTAGCGACCGCCGGAAGACAAATAACGACAGAGATCGTGCGCGGGATTTTCGGCTCCATGCTCGGCGGAAAGCGGCGCTGATCAACCATCTTCATTCATTCGAACGATAAGAAGGATATAAAATAGCGTCCTTAAAAATTGGCTTTAAATATCTGCTGTTGAGCATCTGTTTTCACTGAAATTATGACCAGAAATTCTCGCTGGTCATGCCCCCTCCGTTGTTATTTTCATGCCTTAAACAAGGGTTTTAAACCGTCACCTTAATACGTGTGGATAAAAAAAGCATATCTCATATTCTTCTTTAAGTAATGGGGACACTACGGAACGCATCTGCACCAAACATTCGAAAATATGCAATATCTGTCATTCCCAACGATTTCGAGCGAGCGATGAATCACCCCACCTCTGTCATTCCCGAATGCTTGTATCGGGAATCCATTCTTTATCCATTGCCTTTTAATTGTCATTTCGAGCCTAACGAGAAATCTCTCCTTTGCCTTCCCGCGCATTCCCCCGCCCGCCTAATCTGCTATACTCAATCTGAAAATCGTCCAGGAGGAACAAAACATGTCAGATATTCTCAAAGTTGGCGACGCCGCGCCGGACATAGAAGCCGAAACATACGGCGGAGAGAAAATAAAGCTCGGCGACTTCAAAGGCAAGAAAACCGTCGTGCTCTACTTCTACCCGAAGGACTACACCGGCGGCTGCACGAAAGAGGCCTGCTCCATAAGGGATGGTTACGGTGAGCTCGGAGCACTCGGCGTAGAGGTCCTGGGCGTCAGCACCGACGGCGTAAAATCGCATGAGGGCTTCCGCGACAAGCACTCGCTCAATTTTCCCCTTCTCAGCGACAAGGACAAGAAGATAATAAAAGCCTACGGCGTCGAAAGCGCGACAGGCTCCGCGAGAAGGGAAACGTTTCTTATAGATAAGTCGGGGATAATAAGATATATCTGGACCAAGGTCGATACGGCAGGCCATGCGGACCAGATAGCCAAAAAGGTAAGCGAGCTCGGCCTCTGATAAGGCCGGCTCACTCTAAAACGCGCATCCGCAGTAAGTGCAAACCTCGGGGAAGGATACAGCGGAGATCACGTACCCGCAGTCGGGGCACGATTCCCCCGCATCCGTTCTGGCGCGCTCGGCTGCGCGTCTCGCCCGCATCATAGAGGCGTCCACTCCTGCCCTGCTCTCGTCATTCCATCCGGTGATGACTTCACTCATATCTACACCTCCGGCGGCGCCATCTGAAATCCGAGCGCCACTCATGCCTATAATTAAAGCACGCGCGGATTAAGAACGGGTTATAAAACGGTTAAACCGCTATTAACACACACATTGTGTGTTTTAATGACTTAGTCGAGCAAAACCTGAATGTGAGAGGCGCGCGAAGAGTGGCCTTTATTCTTTTCTTTTACTGTCATTCCCGAATGCTTGTATCGGGAATCCATTCCTTTCAATCTGTCATTGCGAGGGAGTGTCTTCCGCGACTGCGGCAATCTGTCTTTTCGCTTTTAATCCCCCTTAGGAAAAGGGGGCCGAGGTTTCGATTCTCTGCACACGTTGCGCACACACATAGTGCGTTTTAATTAACTTAGCGGTGCCGGTGATTAAAAGTAGCGGTCGCACAGCGGGATGATAATAACATCATCCTTTGCTACGTCGGTTGCCGGCGGATGCTATCCGCCTAGGCGACCCCCTTCCCCAGGTACGCCCTCAGCTTCGGCGAGAAGCTCCTCCGGACGAGGGTGGATTTGAGGTTCCATTCCTCCCCTTCGTCAGCCTCGGAAATGATCCTTATCTCTTCCCCTTCCTTTATGGCGACCGGAACCCCGTCCCTGTAAAGGACCCTGTTTTTGTAGAGTGACGATACCCTCTTCCCCGGGGTTATTATCCCCGTGAGATTTAGCGGATCGGCCGCGCTTATCGAAACGAGCATCCCCGACTTCGCCCGCCGCCTCGTTTCTCTCAGTCCTGCGACAGCCTCCGGCAGAGCGAACTGCTCGCCCCACACGCCGTCGACAAACCTCCCGCCCCTCACCTCTCCCCTCAGCTCCATCAGCCTGAGCGTCTTGACCATCTCCCTCCAGGGCGGCGTAAAACTCTCCCTTTCCGCGAGCCGCCTGAACAGCACCCCGTATCTTTCTAAAAGCACCATCGCGAGCGCCCTGAGGTCCGCCGGCGTCCTCTCTTCGTCCTCACCCGTGCGTATGAGCGACCATCTCCCCGCCCCTTCCATGTTGAAGCTTATCCTCTTTCTCCGGCCGGCCTCCGTCCTGTACTTAGAGCTCACGAGAAGGGCTCTCAGGCCCGTATAGCTGTCGGACGTCACCATCCCGTGCGTCACGAGCTCGGCTATCGCCGCCTCGATGTCGGTCCGGAGGCCCTTCACTCCCTCAGCTATCTCGTCGAAGAACGAGGCCCCGCGCGTCTTAAGGAACTCCAGCACCGAAGCGGCCATCCGTGAAAGCCCTTCTTCATCCGAAGCCGGGGCGAGCTTGCTCCATACGCCCAGGTTCGTCCTTTTTACAATCGTCACAGGCGTAGTCTTTATCGGCCCCTGCTTCCTGCCGTTCCCGTTAGGCGACTTGAACCTCCCCCAGACAGCGCTCCCGGAAAGGCAGAGCGTATCCAGCCACCCGTGATCGTAATCCTTCATACGCGCCGAGAGAATATCCCCCTCCCACGCGGCCGCCGGCGCCTCGAACCCCTCCAGCATTCCGAGTATCCCCCGCAGGGCTTCGACCCCCTCGGGCCTGTCCTCGCCGTCTATCCCATGGCGCGAAAAGAGATATCTCATGAAATCAGCGGCCGTCACGGGCTCTATATCCCGCCGGAGCTTGGTCATCGTGTATTTATGAATCCGCGCGAGGAGTCGGCGCTCGCACCATTCGAGCCCCAGCTCCCCGGGTGTAAAGTTCCCCCTGAAAACGAACCCCTCTCCTTCAAGCAGAGCCAACGCCCTCTCCATGTCGGCCTCCGTCACGTCGAGCGTCTCCGCCAGCACGGCGGCTGTCACAGGCCCGAGCGCCTCCAGCCTCCCCCTCGTTATCTCGACGAGCGCCTGGTCCCTCGTCACCTCCGAGCCCCGAAGCCTCTCCGGTATCTCTATCTCCGGCGAAACAACCCCGTCAGGATGCACGGCTTTCATGTGATGAAGCCTCTCGGCAGCTACCCAGAAAACCTTTTCTCCAGCCTTAAACTCCGCCGCCCTCCCCTGTTTCACCAGCTCCCCGAAATACTCCCTCCAACCGCCGGCGGCATCCCCGATCTCCCCCTCTTCCTCCGTCAGGAATCCCGTCAGCACCAGCGCATCGTGAAGCTCCTCCGCGCTCTCCGCCTCGGGCCAGGCTTCTTCTTTGACGCTCCTAACAGCCTCCGCATCCAGCTGCCCGAGCTCTGCCGCCTCTTTCGGGTCGAGCCACCTTCTATTCTGAACGGCGTGCGTCCTTCTCTCTTCAAGGGGCACGTCGTCGAGGAAGGAATATGGCCTCGCGTTAAGCACCTGCTCCGAAAGCGGCGAAGGCTCCCGGAGATCCCGCGCCAGCGTCTCTATATTTCCCGCATGTATATCCGTCAACAATCTTTCGAGGTTCTCTATGTCCATCGCCTCGTTAAGGCAATCGCCAATCGTCTGGCTCACGAGCGGATGATCCGGAATCTCCCTTTCGCCCACAATATTTTCGAGGCACGCTATCTGGTCCGGGAACACCTGC
>CAZPHQ010000040.1:0-7691 GCA_964586675.1 uncultured Spirochaetia bacterium
TCAAGATCGCGTCCTGCGCCGCCCTGTCGAATTTTATGTCCTTTGCTGCCATTTCTTCTGCCTCCTGGGAATCTGTATTTTTGGATTTGGTTAATCGACTACGGCCAGAATCTCTTCCTCGCTGAGTATGAGGTAGTCTTCGCCGTCAATCCTGATTTCCGTACCGCCGTATTTGCTGAAGAGGATCTTGTCTCCCTTTTTAACTTCGAGCGGCTTGGTGGAGCCGTCTTCGAGAAACCTGCCGTTACCGACCGCTATGACCTTCCCTTCCTGCGGCTTCTCCTTTGCCGAATCGGGGATAATGATCCCGCCCTTGGTCGTTTCTTCGCTGTCGAGTCTCTGAATTAAAACCTTGTCGTGTAGTGGCCTAACCTTCATTACAAACCTCCTCCTATTTATATAATAGTGTTTTCTGAAATAAGGACCGGCTGGAGTTTCAGTATCTGCTTTTCAGTATCTGTTACAGTAAAAACTGAATTTTCGCATTAACATAACCACACGCCCATCTTTGTCAAGTATAACCAAACTAGTGTACCCAATGTATGAAAGAATAAAAGTCGCGGGCGGTCCTTGAAAAGACTTTGCAAACGGGATATGTTTGAGACCTTATTATGCCTAAAGTTGGAATAATAGTAGGAAGCGATTCGGACCTGGGAAGCATAGAGGACGCCTGGAAGGCCCTGGAAGAGCTCGGAATAGAGTATGAGCTCAGGGTAGCCTCGGCCCACAGGACGCCGGCGAGGGTTAGAAAGTACGTCGAAACCGCCGAAAAGAGGGGAGTAGAGGTAATAATAGCGGGGGCCGGATGGGCCGCCCATCTGCCGGGGGTAGTCGCGGCTTACACGACGCTGCCCGTGATAGGCGTCCCCGTGGACTCGTCGCCCTTGAACGGCCTCGACGCGCTTTTGTCGATAGTGCAGATGCCGCCGGGAATACCGGTGGCCTCGATGGCTATAGGCAAGGGTGGGGCACGAAACGCCGCCCTCTACGCCGGAGCGATACTCGCTCTCAAGTACCCCGAAATAAACAAGAGGGTGAAGGAAGCGAGGGAAAAGCTGGCCAAGAAGGTTGAAGCAGCGGCGAAAAAGCACGACAGGTAGAAGATTCGCAGGCCTTTGTGACTGAGGTAATAAAAGCCGAAGCCCCAGGCGCGCCCGGGAGGGCTGCGGGGGTTTTAGAGAGCGGGGGTGTGATCGTCTATCCGACGGAGACCCTCTACGGGATAGGTGTGCTCGTCACGAGCGCGGCCGCCGTCGAGAGGATATTCGACATAAAGGGCCGCCCGAAGGCCATGCCCATACCCGTTCTTGTAAGGGACCTCGAGATGGCGAAGTCCATCGCCGAGCCGACGCCCGCCGCGGAAAGGCTGGCAGAAAGGTTCTGGCCCGGGGCTCTCACAATAATATTAAAGGTTTCGGGGGAGCTCGACCCTATCATAACCGCGGGGACCGGGAATGTCGCCGTCAGAGTCTCCTCGCATCCCTTCGTAAAAGCGCTCTTCGAATGCATCGACATTCCGCTTACTTCCACGAGCGCAAACCCGAGCGGCGCGGGTAATATATTAGAATCGGATTACATATACGACGCGTTCCGTGATAGGGTTGAACTTATAATAGACTCTGGTAACATTCCGGCGTCGAAAGGGTCGACGATCGTGGATCTTACCGCCGCTTCCCCCCGAATAGTACGAGAGGGAGACCTTTCATCCCGGGAGTTGGAGGAATATTTATAGATGCCTACAGTCAAAGGGTTTAAAGGAATAAGGTATAACCCGGCCAAGGTCGGGGACTTTGCGAAGGTTCTCGCGCCGCCGTACGATGTTATCAGCCCGGCCGAGCAGGAAGAGCTGCTCGCGCTGGACCCGCTTAATGTCGTCAGGCTCGTTCTCCCGAAGGGGGAGACCGACATGAAGTATGAAAGGGCGGCGAAGACCTTCAGGGACTGGTTCGTCGGCGACGTCCTCATACAGGACAAGGAGCCGTCGATATATCCCTATTACCAGGAGTTCGAAATCGGGGGCGGGAAGTACACGCGGAAAGGATTCATAGGGAGGGTTAAGCTCGAAGACTTTTCCACGAAGAAGATACTCCCGCACGAGCTGACGTTCCCCAAGCACAAGCAGGACAGGCTGAAGCTGAACACGGCCTGCAAGGCGAACATGAGCCCCGTGTTTTCCGTTTATTCGGACCCTGAGGGGGATGTGGAAAAGGCTATCGAGAAAAATCTCGGGGAGCCGATATTCGATGTTACGACCGCGGACGGGGTGAGAAATATACTCTGGAAGATATCGGACGAAGGGGTTATATCGCGTATCACGGAGCGGCTTGCCGACACGAGCTTTCTAATCGCCGACGGGCATCACAGGTACGAGACAGCTCTCGACTACAGGCGCATTCACAGAGAGAGCAGCCCGGGGGACCAGGAAAAACCCTATGACTACGTTATGATGTTCCTTGCGCGCGGCGAGGGCGACGGGCTCATTATCAACCCGACGCACAGGCTCGTGAAGAACCTGGGGCAGTACACGACGGAATCGTTCATCGCCAAGCTCGGCGAATATTTTAATGTGAAAGAGATGGAGTTCGGCAAGGCCGTGTCTGACATAGGGCACGAGGAATTTACAGTCATAACCAAAGACAGGAAGAAGGCGTACAGGGTTTCCGTCAAGAATAAATCAGGGGATGGATATTCGAGCCTCGGCGTGATGCTCCTTCACAAGATAGTCTTCAAGAACATACTGAACGAGGAAGAATCGGGCATCTTCTACACGAAGTTTCTCGAAGAGGCTACGGGTCTCACGGGCGGCGGGGAATACGCACTCGGCTTCATACTCCCCGAGCTCAAGGCCGGCGACATATTCGATGTCGTCCGGGACGGGGAGAGGATGCCGCACAAGACCACCTATTTTTATCCGAAGATACTTTCCGGCCTCACATTCAATCCGCTCTGGTAAAAAACCCGCTAGAGAGGCAATCGTTAATTAATTCATAGTCCTTCGCAGAAAAGGATAAATTGATTTATAATTTATCCGGCCCGGGGACGCGGGGGCGTATTCCGAGAACGAGGGAAGAGAGGCAGAACCATGACCGCACTTATAATCCTCGTCGTTATAGCGGCGATAGCGTTCATTCTGGTAGGGATTTACAACGGACTCGTCAGGCTGAGGAACATGGCCGAGCAGGCGTGGTCGGACGTGGACGTTCAGCTGAAGAGAAGGTACGACCTCATACCGAACCTGGTCGAGACTGTTAAAGGCTACGCGACGCACGAGAAGTCGACCTTCGAGAGCGTCGTCGAGGCGAGGAGCCGTGCAATGCAGGCAACGACGCCCGAGGCGAAGGCAGAGGCGGAGAACTTTCTGCAATCGACGCTCAAGAGCCTCTTCGCCCTTTCAGAAGCCTACCCTGACTTAAAGGCCAACCAGAACTTCCTCGAGCTCCAGGCCGAGCTCGCGAGGATAGAGGAGCAGATACAGCTCGCCCGCCGCTACTATAATGCTGTCGTCAGGGACCTCAACACGAAGATAGAATCTGTCCCGAGCAATTTCGTGGCCAACACGTTCGGCTTCCAGAAGAAGGAGTATTTCGAGCTCGATTCCGAAGCCGAGAGAACCGCGCCTAGGGTAAGCTTCGGCCAGTGAAAAGGCCCCTCCGGGAGATTTCCTCTTACATGACGCAAGCGCGCGCCGTCTTCATATTCCTCGCCGTCGCACTTTTAGCCGCTTTCCTGCCGGCTGCCGCGAATTCCGAGGAGATAAAAAAATTCCACTCGGACATATTCGTTGACGAGAACGGAAGCCTCACTGTCGTCGAGGATATAGAGTACGACTTTCAATACGCCCAGAGGCGCGGCATATACAGATACATCCCCTATAAGTACGACTACGGTTACAAGCGCTACAGCATAAAGATAGACGTCGAGAAGGTGACCGACTTCGACGGGAATCCTTACCAGTACAAGGTGAGCACCGAGGGCGCCGTCGTCAACATCAGGATAGGGGACCCGGACAAGACCATAACCGGAGTGCACGGCTACAGGATCGAGTATACCGTCCGCGGCGCAGTGGCGTTCTTCGAGGAGTACGACGAGCTTTACTGGAACGTGACGGGGGACGAGTGGAGGGTGCCTATAAACGAGGCCGGGGCCAGGATTTATCTCCCGGAGGGGTCGCGCGAAGGGATCCAGGCCGAATGCTATACGGGCCCGAGGGGGGCCACTGGCAAGGATTGTACGGCATCGATCTCGGGCGGCGAGGCGGAGTTCGGGACGTCGCGGGTTCTCTGGGCCGGCGAGGGGCTTACTATCGTGACCGGTTTCCCTAAAGGACTCGTCAAGGAGCCCACGGGCTCGGAGAAAATAGGATGGTTCCTCAGGGACAACTGGTTTTTTGTCCTGCCGTTCGCGACCCTTTTCGGAATGTTCTACATCTGGAGCACGAGCGGGCGGGACCCAGACGGTAGGGGGTCGATAATGGTGAGGTACAGCCCGCCCGAGGGATTCACGCCCGCCGAGGCGGGGACTCTCATAGACGAGAGGGCGGACGTCGCGGACATAACGTCAACTGTTATAGACCTGGCCGTCAGGGGATATCTCAGGATAGAAGAGCACCAGTCGACAAAGCTCTACTTTTTTACAGACAGGGACTACAAGCTCATAAAGACCAAGGAGCCTGCGCCGGGAGAGCTGAAGCCCCACGAGCAGAAGGTGCTCGCGGGTATCTTCAAGACGGGGGGAGAGGTCGAAATTTCCGACCTCAGGAACAAGTTCTACAGGGAGCTTCCGGGAATAACGAAGTCTCTTTACAGCGAGCTCGTCAAGGGCGGCTACTTCCCCGGGGACCCGGAGAAGGTGAAGGGTATTTACAAGTGGATCGGGATAATACTTCTTATAGTGGGATTCGCCCTCTTTACGAACTTTTTGCTGAAGGTGTCGATAGCGCTCTCGGGTCTGATAATACTGGCGTGGTCGGGGTTCATGCCTAAAAAAACGAAGCAGGGCGCGCTCGCGAAGGAAGAGCTTTTCGGATTCAGGGAGTTCATAGACAGGGCGGAGAAGGACAGGATAGAGGCGCTGGCGAAGGACGACCCTACCCTATTCGACCGCGTGCTGCCGTTCGCCCTCGTTTTCGGCCTCGAAGACAGGTGGGCGGAGGCGTTCAGGGATATGTACAGGGAGCCGCCGTCGTGGTATTCGTCGCCCGGCTATATGAACTCGTTCACGCCGAGACTTTTCGTCGCCGACCTCGGAAGGAGCCTCGGGGTGATGAACAGCACTTTCGCTTCGGCCCCGAGGAAGTCGGGCGGGAGCGGGCTCGGAGGAGGAGGGTCGAGCGGAGGCGGGTTCGGCGGTGGAGGCGGAGGGTCGTGGTAGAAAAGAGACGGGATGCAACAGCAGCAGAAAAGGAAGAAACACAAGATGAAAAGAATGGATTCCCGATACAAGCATTCGGAAATGACAAACTAAAAAACCAAATCCCCCTGTTTTGCTTTGGTTTTAATTCCTTGCGGTACTGGATAAAAGTCGAGAAATTAAGCAAAGGCGTCCAATTCCTCACTTGCTCGGAATTGTTCCCCCTTTTCATAAGGAGGATGAAAAGCAAAAATGAAAGGATTTCTACTTTTGCTTGACCAAAAGCACACGTAGTGTGTTTTACGATCATATCACCTTCAGAGGTTTATGCACCTGAAGCGCGACTTGTGATAATAGCTATACGCCGCTACTTCGATTTCCCGCGGGCGTGGCCCGCCGGGGTGAAATTGTGCTAAAAATTATCGCGTCCTCGCTAAATCTTCCAATTTATCACCCTCACCCCTTCCCCTCTCCCCTCAAGGGAGAGGGGAAGAGTATGGTGGTCAGATTTTTAACGCTCATCCACTCGATTATCTCGACGAAGCAAGGCTGGTTGTTTAATTGAATGTTCGTGCGAACGATGCTTTGAATTTCAGCCCATCCTACGTCGGACTCCTGCAGGCGTGGCCCGCCCAATTTCGACGTCCCGGAAAGGTATTGCTTCGCCATTCACACGGCTCGCAATATTATGATCTGGCCGAGAGTAAACTTGTTCGCGTGCACGCGAGAAATCCCGTTTTAAAGGATATATCTGTCACATTCGTTCGAGATGACAAAAATAATAACTGGATTCCCGATGAAAGCATTCGGGAATGAAAGACCTTTAAAGTAATTCCTCACCCTGCCCCTATTTTGGTTTATGCTGCCGTCGAGCGGTGCTGAATGGACCCTGTTACAATTGGTCAAGGGCAATCGAATGCTCCCTTGTTCGCATTCGTTCCCTCAAGGGGAGAGGGAACCTATTGAGCACGGTGTCTGAGGATGCTGTCTCTGTTTTTTCCAAGAGGATTAAAACACTTACTATGACTATCCTAACGTATTGCGGGGAAAATCAAGGGTTTTCATCAAGGAGCTCCCTTATCCTGGCGTCTATGGTTCTATACGCTAGGTCGGCGTCGGGGTTGTCCGGGCTTGCGTAAAACTCCCCGCCGTCGTGGACGAACCTTATAATCCCTTTCTTATCTATGAGTATGCTCGAAGAGGTGAAGGAGCGCCTGGTTTCGCCGAGCCAGTAGGCGTTAATTACCTTCCAGTCCCTGTCCTGTGCTATGGGAAACTCGAATCCAAGCTTCTTTGCCTGTTTCAGCACGAGATCGTTGTTCTTCGCCCTTTCGGATTTGGGATGGTGTATGCCTATGACCACGAGACCCTCGCCCCCGTATTTGTCGTAGAGCTCGACGAGGGACGGGGCGGTGTTTTCGCAATAAGGACAGTCGACGAGCCAGAAGCGGTATGAGGACGACTTTGCCCCTAAGGTCTTCGATATCGAGCGGCTCGGAGTTAAGCCACTTGAGCCCGGAAAAATCCGGCGCCGGCCTGCCTATGAGCTCGGCTCCTTCGGCGGGCTGCCATAGCTCTCTCTCACCCGCGCCATAAGCCCGGCAAAACGATGAAGCCGACAGCACGGCGAGAACCAGGAGAAGCATAGAATATATGTTTTTACAATAGAGCATGGTACGCATAGCCAATACTAAAATTATACACGCCTCCTGCCGGCTCCTCCCGCGAGCGGCGCGGCAAGTAAAAACATTCGGGAATGACAACAGCCGGAGAGACCCGAACACTGGTCTGATTTGGCTTGAATCCCCTTTGAGCGGTACTGGACGGGATCGTGTACAGTCGCCATGGACAACTGAATGTTCACTCCGTTCGCATCCATTCCCCCCGAGAGGTGGAGAGACGCCTAGAAAAAATCCCCCTAAATCCCCCTTTTTCTAAGGGGGACAAAAGATAGATTTCTCGCGTACGCTCGAAATGACAAAAGCGCTTGACGGATTGCCGGCGGAAGTGGATTCCCGATACAAGCATTCGGGAATGACAGAATTGCTAATTGAATCGCCCTCCCCCCTGCCCTGTTTTAGTTTCGGATACTTTCGGGCAGTACCGGATGGACTTCGGTGGAGTCGGCAGAGGGTGTCCGAATACTCACTTGTTCGCATTCGTTCCCCCAGAGAAGAGGGGAGAAGCAAGAAGGCAACAGACATTGGTAACCCCCACCCTGAGTCTAATTTGGTGTCTGTTACTTTCGGGCAGTACCGGATGGACTTCGGTGGAGTCGGCAGAGGGCGTCCGAATACTCACTTGTTCGCATTCGTTCCCTCAAGGGAGAGGGAGGGAAAATT
>CAZPHQ010000040.1:7791-18602 GCA_964586675.1 uncultured Spirochaetia bacterium
GTCCGAATACTCACTTGTTCGCATTCGTTCCCTCAAGGGAGAGGGAGGGAAAATTAAAGAGAATGTCGCACGCGGGTGATTAATCCAACAAAGCTGCTACGTCAGATGCTTGCTGACGCTGCCCGCACATTCGATGTTGCGGCAAAACAATATCAGCCATAGAATTAGGGAAAGCGCCCAAAGGCGGGGCGCCGGACATGACCGACAATGATAAACACTTAGCTATCCTGCAGAGAAGGAGACGGGGATCCTCAAAAAAAGCTCACTCGCTACTACGGCACAAATTTATTCACATACCCTACTGCAAAACAGAAGCTTCGATTCCCGACGACGTATATGAGTAAACATTACACAGGGCGGGCCAAGGAACCGGCTGCTTCCACCAGGCCGGGAGCCGGGAAAAAGGCTTCCAGAAAGGAATACACAACGGATAAGGACCTTTCCCATAAGTCCTTTTACGAATTCAGCTCGTTCATGTATTTCACAGTGGACGGCAGCGGAATAATCATAGCCGCGAACTCTACCAGCGCGTCCAGCCTGGGCTTTACAGAAGAGGAGCTGATCGGGAGACCGATCCTCGATATATTCCACCCCGACGACAGGGAAGGCGTTGCCGGCAAGCTTAAAACCTGCATGGAGAACCCCGGCGGCGAATACGTGTGGGAGGAGCGGAAGATCAAAAAAGACGGAAGCGTTTTGTGGGTTAGGGAGAACGCAAAGACTATTCTGACCGACGACGGACAGATATTCACCAAGATCGCGTGCGAAGACATAACCGAGCAGAAGCTGGCCCTATCCATGCTTGGCATGGAGAAGAAGGTCTTCGAGACCATGGCCGGAAACGCCCCGCTTTACAGGACCCTGGAGCTGATCTGCAGGGAGATCGAAGACCTGACAAGCGGCATGCTCTGCTCGTTCCTTATACTGGACGAAAGCGGGAAGCGCCTCAGGCACGGCGCCGCGCCGAGCCTTCCGGAAGAATACGTGAGGGCTATCGACGGCGTCGAGGTCGGCCCCTCCGTCGGCTCGTGCGGCACGGCGGCATATAACAAAAGACCGGTTATCGTGACCGACATAGAAACGGACCCCCTCTGGAAAGACTACAGGGAGCTGCCGCTCGCATATTCCCTCCGGGCGTGCTGGTCTATTCCCCTCATCTCGTCCGAGGATAGGGTGCTCGGGACGTTCGCGATGTATTACAGGGAACCGAGATCGCCCGTTGCCGACGAGCTCGTGCTCGTCGACGCCGCAGTACGGCTCGCGACGATCGCCGTCGAGAGAACGAACGCCCAGGAGATGGCGACCCACTTCGCCGGGATACTCGAAGAAGCGATAAACGAGATTTATATATTCGACGCCGGGACGCTCAGGTTTCTCCAGGTTAACAAGGGGGCCAGGGACAACCTCGGATACCCGCTCGAGGAGCTGAGGGAAATGACGCCCGAGGACCTGAACCCTGAGCTTGCGCCCGATTTCTTCAGAAAGCTCGAGCCGCTCCTTTATGGCAACAGGGAGAAGGTGAGGTTTACGTGCGCGCATCAACGTAAGGACGGCTCGAAGTATCCCGCGGAAGCGTATTTCCGTCTGTCGAGCTACAAGGGGCTCCGCGTGTTCGTCGCGAACGTCATCGACATGACCGACCTCAAGAAGACGGAAGAGGAGCTCAAGCAGAACGTCGAGCAGCTCTCGAAAAAAAGCAGGCACGAATCGATCATAAGGGCCGTGACTGAAAGCGTTCACAGGTCTCTCGACCTGGGAGAGGTATTCGACAATGCCGTCGACGCACTCAACAGGAACGTGGAGGGGGCGACTAACGTCGTCATTTTCATGGTGGAAGGCACGGACGCCGTTATGAAGGCCAACAGGGGCCATGCGGACTGGTATGTGAAGAGGGTAAAGAAGGTCCCGTATCCGGTCGGAGCAACATGGA
The DNA here is from genome assembly GCA_964586675.1 of uncultured Spirochaetia bacterium. Lineage (GTDB taxonomy): Bacteria > Desulfobacterota_D > UBA1144 > Nemesobacterales > UBA2774 > JADLGH01. The sequence goes on from CAZPHQ010000040.1 coordinate 9,722, forward strand.
AGGCCATACTGGACAGAAAGGCGAGATACGTGCCCGATACCGACCTCGACGATGCGATCGGGCCCGCCGGGCGCGAATTCGGAACCAGGAGTTATCTCTCGATGCCGATATGGTCCGACAACCGGACCGTCGGCTGCATACACATACACTCGGAGGTAAAGGACGCCTTTTCGGTGGAAGACCTCGACATGCTGCAGATCGTGGCGAGGCAGCTCGAAGTGGCGATAAACAACGCTAGGCAGGCCGAAGCGCTCAGAAAATCCGAGGAGGATATAAAGCAGAAGCTGAGCGAGCTCTCGAAGAAAAAGAAATACGAAGAGATACTGAGCGCCATAACGAGGAGCGTTCACAGCTCGATAGACCTCGTGGAAGTCATGGAAAACGCTGTGGATACCATGCGGAGCAGCATCGAGGGAACGGACTTCATATCCATCTATTTCGCCGAGGGGAACGAAGCGGTGATAAAAGCCCACTGCGGCTACCCGGAGTGGTTCATAGACAAAATGAGCAGGATACCTCATCCACTCGGGTTCACCTGGAAGACTATAATAGAGGGCGAGCAGATATACTGCCCGGACATAGAGAACGACACCGTGATCGGGGCCGCCGGAAGGGAAGCCGGGACGAAGAGCTACGCATCGATGCCGATAAAATACATGGGGGAGACGATTGGGTGCATAAATATCAATTCCCTCAGGAAAAACGCCTTCGACGAGGAGGAGCTCAATCTTCTCAAGCTAATAGCATCCCAGATCGAGATAGCCGTTAACAACGCGAGGCAGGCGGAGGCGCTCAAGGAATCCGAGGAAAGGTACAGGACTCTATTCGAGCAGACCCCCGTCGGCGTATACACTTACGACAAGAATCTCGTCATCACCCATACGAACGACCGCCACGCGCAGATAATGAAGTCTTCCCGGGAGAAGATAATAGGCCTCAACATCAATAGCCTCGCCGACCGGTCGTTCAACGAGATACACGAGAGGGCGGTACGGGGGGAGAGCGGCAGCCGGGAGGGCTTTTACAGGTCTACGACGGGGGACGCCTCGCTCTACATAATGGTTTTCGCGGCCCCGCTAAGGGACGCCGCGGGCAACATAATCGGCGGGATGTCCGTCGTCGAGGACATGACCGAGCGGAAGAAGGCCGAGATCGCGTTCATGCAGTCGCAGCAGAGATACGAGAACCTCGTAAACACCGTGGAAGGCATAGTATGGGAAGCTGAGCCGGATTCCTTTAAATTCACTTTTGTCAGCAAGCAGGTGGAGCGTATTTTCGGATACACGGCAGAGCAGTGGCTCGAGAACGACAAATTCTGGAGCGAGAAGCTCCACCCCGAGGACCGCGAGAGGGTGGTCAGCTACTGCAAAACGTCGACGGAATTGCAGAAAGATCATGTGATCGAGTACAGGATGATCGCCGCCGACGGAAGGGTCGTGTGGATGAGGGATATCGTCAGCGTCGTGGTCGAGAACGGAAACACCACGGGCCTGAAGGGCATAATGATAGACATCACCGACCTTAAAAAGGCCGGGGACATGCTGCTCGAGAGCGCGGAGAGATACAGGACGCTCGTCGAGAATAACTACGACATAATCATCGAATCGAGCGAAGACGGAAAGTTCCTGTATCTAAGCCCGAATTTCAAGGAATCGCTCGGATACAGCCCCGACGAGCTCGCCGGGAAGAGCATGTTCGCGAACGTGCATTCGGACGACACGCCGAATTCGATGAGGGAGTTTACGAGGATCGTTACGACGCGCTCTCCGGGGAAGACCGTTTTCAGGTACAGGCACAGGAACGGGTCGTGGAGGTGGCTCGAGAGCTCGGGCAGGGCCTTTGAAACGGCGGATGGGGAGCTCCGGTATGTCGGCATACTGAGGGACATAACCGACAGGAAGAGGTACGAGGAGGAGCTTTTCAAATCGGAGAAGCTGGAATCGCTCGGCGTCCTCGCCGGGGGAATAGCGCACGACTTCAATAACCTCCTTACCGTCATTCTCGGCAACATATCCGTCTCGAAGATGAACCTCACGCCGCAGGACAAGATTTATACGAGGCTGACCGAGGCCGAGAACGCTTCTTTCAGGGCGAGGGACCTGACCTCGCAGCTCCTGACTTTCTCAAAGGGCGGGGCGCCTGTGAAGGAATACGTGCACACGCTGGGAGACCTGATAAGGGACACGGCGTCGTTCGCAGTGAGCGGGTCGAAGGTGAAATGCGAATTCGACATAGCCGACGACCTCTGGCCGGCGGAAGTTGACGGCGGGCAGATAAGCCAGGTCATTCACAACCTCGTCATAAACTCCGACCAGGCGATGCCGGACGGAGGGGTGATAACTGTGAGGGCCGTGAACACGACCGGGAAAGGGCAATATGGAGACGAGGAAGGGAAATATATAAGAATAACGATATCGGACAAGGGGATCGGAATGACGGGCGACCTTGTAGAGAAGATATTCGATCCCTACTTTACGACCAAGCAGAAAGGGAGCGGGCTCGGGCTCGCGACCGTGTACTCGATCGTCAGGAACCACGGCGGGCGGATAGATGTGGAGTCTGAAATAGGAGAGGGAACGAGGTTCGACATATATCTCCCGGCCGCAGCGGAAAAAATCTCGAGCCAGGATGGCGGAAGCGACCTCAAGAAGGGGGAGGGAAAAATCCTTATCATGGACGACGAGGAAACTGTAAGGCAGGTTGCCGGCGAGATGATGAGGCGGCTCGGGTATAGCGTCGACGACGCCTCGGACGGGCAGGAGGCGCTCAGAAAATACTCCGAGGCGAAAGACGCGGGAGAGCCCTTCGACGCCGTGATGTTCGACCTTACGGTGCCTGGCGGCATGGGCGGGAAAGAGGCTTTCGGAAAGCTCCTCGAAATGGACCCCGACGTGAAGGCGATAGTATCGAGCGGCTATTCGAACGACCCTGTCATGGCGAAGTACAACGAATATGGATTTAAGGGCGTGGTTACGAAGCCTTACAGCATCGAGGAGCTGGGCAGGGTGCTTTACGATGTCCTCGGCGGAGAAGGCTGATCCCCGGACGGTCCGCGCGGATGGGCCGAGTCCTTCAGCATCTACATGGCCGTAAAGTCCCCGCTTTTCCGGGCGACGGTTGAATATGCTCCTTTTTCCTATATACTAGCTTCTTTCTTGCCGCGGAAGACGGCATTGCTCAGCTCAATTTTATGGAACCCAGATACATAAGAAATTTTTCTATCATCGCGCACGTGGACCACGGGAAATCCACGCTCGCGGACAGGCTTCTCGAATTCACGGGGACGCTGTCCGAGAGGGAGAAGACCGAGCAGTTTTTAGACAAAATGGACCTCGAAAGGGAAAGGGGAATTACCATAAAGGCGCAGGCCGTGAGGATCCATTACACGGCGGACGACGGTATAAGATACGAGTTCAACCTCATCGACACGCCCGGGCACGTGGACTTCAGCTACGAAGTTTCGCGGAGCCTCATGGCTTGCGAGGGGGCGCTTCTCGTCGTGGACGCCTCGCAGGGGGTCGAGGCGCAGACTGTAGCGAACGCGTACCTCGCGGCGGACTCGGGCCTAGAGCTCATACCCGTGATAAACAAGATAGACCTTCCTTCGGCGGACCCGGACAGGGTTAAAAAGGAGATAGAGGACGTAATCGGCATAAGCGCCGAGGACGCGGTACTCGCGAGCGCCAAGGACGGCACCGGGACGAAGGACATACTCGAAGCGATAGTGAAGCGGATATCGCCCCCGCCGGATAATTCAGCCCTGCCTTTAAAGGCGCTCATTTTCGACAGCTGGTTCGATTCCTACCAGGGGGTCGTGATGCTGATAAGGGTCTACGAGGGGAAGATCAGCCTGGGCGAGGAAATAAAGTTCATGTCGACGGGGAAGAGCTTCGAGGTGAAGAAGCTCGGGGTATTTTCGGCCATGGCTGTGGAGGTGAAAGAGCTCGGCACCGGGGAGGTCGGCTTTCTCTCCGCTTCTATAAAGGACATAAGCGAGGCGAAGGTCGGCGATACGATAACGAGCGCGCTCCGGCCGACTGACAAGCCGCTTGCGGGTTTCAGGGTTATGAAGCCGATGGTGTTCAGCGGTCTCTACCCGATAGACCCCGGGGACTACGACAAGCTGAGGGAGGCGCTCGAGAAGCTCGGGCTCAACGATTCGTCGCTTGTATACGAGCCGGAGACGTCCATAGCGCTCGGGTTCGGCTTCAGGTGCGGGTTCCTGGGGCTATTGCATCTTGAGATCGTGAAGGAGAGGCTCGAAAGGGAGTTTCAGCTGGAGCTGATAACGACCGCGCCGACCGTCGTTTACAGGGCGACCGACAAGAAGAGGCAGGTGACCTACGTTGACAATCCGAGCGAGCTTCCGACGCCCGACAAGATCGAGATGATAGAGGAGCCTTACGTAAAGATTTCCGTACACACGCCGAATACCTATCTCGGCGCGATATTCGACCTCTGCATAAAGAAGCGCGGCATACAGAAGGACATAAGGTACATAACGCAGGACAGGGTTATCATCGAATACGAGATACCGCTCTCGGAGATAGTGTTCGACTTTTACGACAAGCTGAAGTCCGTTTCCCGCGGGTATGCGTCGATGGATTACGAGCCTGTCGGGTACATAGCTTCAGACCTCATAAAGCTGGACGTGCTTGTGAACGGGGAGCCCGTGGACGCGCTCTCGATTATCGTTCACAAAGAGAAGGCTTTCGAGAGGGGAAGGGAGTTGATTTCGAAGCTGAGGTCACTTATACCCAGGCAGCTTTACGAGGTTGTCATACAGGCGGCCATAGGAAACAGGATCGTTGCGCGCGAGTCTGTAAAGCCCGTTCGGAAGGACGTTACGGCGAAGTGCTACGGCGGCGACGTCACACGAAAGAGAAAGCTCCTCGAAAAGCAGAAGGAAGGAAAGAAGCGCCTTAAGCAGATCGGGAAGATAGAGATACCGCAGGAGGCTTTCCTTGCGGTCCTTAAGACCTGAGCGGCATGCCGCGAAGGCTCACTTTTTATTCGCAGACATCATCATTTCTGTAATCGCATAAGTTGCCCCGCTAACAGCATCCGGGTCGGAGACTACATTCACGAGAGCCGGCTTTCCCGAAGAAAGCGCCCTTTCGAGAGCGGGACGGAGGTCTTTCGGTTTCCGGGCGAATTCTCCATAGCCGCCGAGGGCTTTCAGGATTTCGTGAAAGGGCGTGAGGCCGAGCTCGACGCCCGGGGCCTTCGCGCCCTTGCCGTAGGTTATCTCTATCTGGTGCTTCGTCATCCCCCAGGCGGAGTCGTTACAGACGACGGCGACAAACGGGAGATCATGCCGGAGGGCCGTATCGAACTCCATGAAGTTCATTCCGATAGCGCCGTCGCCCGTTATGAGCACGACGCTGCCATCGGGACGCGCGGCTTTAGCTCCGAGGGCGAACGGGACGCCGACGCCCATGCACCCGAGGGGGCCGCACTTGATGTAGCCGCCCGGCCTTCGCACGCGAAAATTCCCGTCGACCCAGGCCTGGGTATCGCCGCCATCGACGACAAGGGTGCCGCCGGGACCGAGGACATCCTCGACGGCCGCGGCGACGGCCACGGGATGCATCGGGGATTTTTTCGGGGTTCTCAGGGCTTCTGATTCCCTGAACCTTTTATCCTTTATGGCCTTGCAGTCTTTGACCCAGCCGGCGTAGTCGGGCTTTATGTCGTTCTCGCGGAGATATTGTGTGACGGCGGAGAGCGCTCCCCCGAGGTCGGAGACGATGCCGAGGTCGGCGGGCCTGTTCCTCCCTATCTCGCCGGGGTCTACGTCAATCTGCGCTATCTTCGCCTTGGGGTTCAGGGTCCGGCCGAAGCCGATGTATATCGAGAGCCGGACTCCCATGAGGATTATGAGGTCGGCCGCCTGCGTAATTTCCTTGAAGCCGTTAGGGGCCGAGGGACCCGCTGCGCCGAAGGAAAACTCCCCGTCGGGGATTATTCCGCGCCCGGCGTTCAGGGTGAAGAGGGGCATTGGGGCGGCTTCCAAAAAGCGGCGGAGATCGTCTTCGGCGCGGGAGTACCACGCGCCGCTCCCTGCTATCGCGACGGGCCTTCGGGTCGATGCGAGCAGAGCAGCGAGGGCTGATACGGCGTCTTCGCCTGGCCTCGTTCTTCCGGATGGTATATCCGTGCTATACGGGACGATCTCTTCTTCGGGGCAGGAGGGATATAGCACTTCGTAGGACATGCCGAGGTAGACCGGGCCTGGCCTTCCCGCGATAGCCGTTTTGTAGGCGTTGGATATGTATTCCGGGATGCGGCGGGTGTCGTAGACTGTTTTCGCACATTTCGTTACGTGGGCCGCCATGCCTTCCTGGTCTATTTCCTGGAGCGACAGCCTGTCGTTTTCCTCGACGCCCGACCTGCCGGATATCACCAGCAGCGGCGAGTTGGCAAGACGGGACGCCGCTATGCCTGTGAGGGTGTTGGTGAAGCCGGGTCCGGCCGTTACGAGGCAGACGCCCGGTTTTCTTCCGGCTCTCCCGTAGGCGTCGGCCGCCATCGAGGCCCCCTGCTCGTGCCGCGTGTCGATTATTCTTATGCCGAACCCGGGGCAGGCCTTGTACACGGGATTGATGTGCCCGCCGGCCAGGGAGAATATGTCTGTTACGCCGAGCTCGCGGAGTGTTTTCGCTACGAGACGCCCGCCTTCCGACCTTGCCATTACACTACCTCCGTTATCTATACTTTTACACCCTTGAAAATCTCAAAGCAAATAAAAAATGCCGCTTTGGGATGACCGGGGACCAGCCGCCGGCTTTCGGCTTTGAATTCGATATGTGTTAGAATAAAGCTTCAAAATTTAAGGAGGGAGACACATGTCTGACGAGGGACACCCGCTGGGAGCGGGACAGGACCAGGAGCTAGGGCAGCTCCAGAGCTCGATACTAATGGCCTTTAACCTGGGCGTTTCGTATAACCAGCAGTCGGGCGGCATTCAGAGCATAACGGAAGTCGCGGGAGAGCTGGGGCATACGATATACACGAACCTGGCGCAGGTCTACGGGAACAGGTTTCAGGACGATTTCCTGAGGGCCAATACTGAATATTTTCTCCAGATCGCCCTTCTCGGGTACATAATTCCTTCAGTATGCGCATACGAAGAGGACTTCAAGAACAGGCTGCTGTCTTTAATAGAGCTGAGGGCGCTCAAGACCCAGCAGCAGCAAATGTCGGGACAGGGCGGCCCGGCCGGCGGCGGGTCGATAATCACCCCCTGATCACACTCCGAGGCTCCGGGAATGGTAACGAAAAACGTGCCCCTCGGCGGGCGGGACAGTGTTAAGGTGGCCGTGGTGCAGGCGTCGCCTGTCTTCATGGACAGGGAGAGGACCGTCGAGAAGGCGTGCGCACTTATAAGAGAGGCCGGATGGAACAGGGCCGAGCTGGTCGCGTTCTCAGAAGCCTTCATCCCCGTTTACCCCGCTTATTATACTGTCGGATACGAGACTCCCGCCCACGAGTGGACGGACTACATGATAGCCCTCCAGGATAACTCCATCTCCATACCGGGCGAGGACACGAGGGCGCTCGGCGAGGCGGCGAGGGAAGCGGGGGCGTATGTCGTCATGGGGTGCAACGAGCTCGACGACAGGCCGGGGAGCCGGACGGTTTACAACACGCTCCTTTTCATCGGCAAGAACGGCGAGGTTATCGGGAGGCACAGGAAGACTATGCCGACCTACACCGAGAGGCTCTACTGGGGAAAGGGGGACGGGAGCGACATAAGGGTTTTCGATACGGACATAGGGCGGATAGGCGGGCTCATATGCTGGGAGAATCACATGACGCTCCTTCGGGCGGCGATGATTCACAGGGGCGAGGATTTTCATATAGCTGTCTGGCCGGGGAACTGGAAAAGGGGGACGGACAGCCTTCTCGACCCGGACACGAGCCCGGGCGGAGCGATGTGCAACCTGCAGTCGCTGATAAAAGTGCACGCCTTCGAGGCCGGGGCGTTCGTTTTGAGCGGGTGCGGTTACCTGGATTCAGACGATTTCCCCGAGAAATGGCATTACATAAGGGACGGCGATCACATAAATTACGAATGGGCCTGCGGGGGAAGCTCGATAGTGAATCCCGCGGGGAGATACCTTGCCGAGCCAAATTTCGAAAAAGACGCGATACTTTACGCTGAGTGTCACGCGAACCAGATAAAGGCTGTCAAGGCAGTATTCGATTCGCTCGGGCATTATTCGAGGTGGGACATTGCGAGGCTCGAGCTGAGAAGCGATGCATGGGAGCCGGAAGCCCCGATGAGGGACGGCGAAGCGCCGGCGGCCGAGCTTCCGCATGGCGAGCTGAGAAGGATCTCGGAGAAGTACGAGATTGGAATAGATAACCTCGAAGCCCTTCTCGAAGAGCTGAATGCTCTCAGTGCCGCTGGCAAACGCAGCGAATAGAGAGACCTCCAACTCACACAACTGCGCGCTGCTTCAGGCTGCGCGGCTACCGGAACATCCCCGCCCTTACGGGCATTTTTACACCGGAAATCCGGCGCTCACCGACATTTCTCTTCTTGACATTGTTATCGAATCGTTATATAAACCAATTGCAAGGGAGAAAGCCGAGGGCCATGCAAAGGAGGGCGGGTGATGAATTTCAGGGATGAGTACGGGGAGTACTCGGCTCAGGAGGCCGTGGATGCGATACTGGTCATCCTGAGAAAGAGCGGGGTGGATATAGACGATAGGAGCTTTACCTGGACGCTCGTCGGGGCCCTCTTCCAGAAAGGCGTCATACCGCGCCAGGAATTCGAAAGGATTTACTATTCTTTAAAGAACCATGAAAATAGCAGGGATCTCTTGAAAGAGAAAGCAGTGTAACGGCCCCGCAGTCAGATAAAAGATTA
>CAZPHQ010000041.1:0-17812 GCA_964586675.1 uncultured Spirochaetia bacterium
TGTTTCACCTGACGTGCTGCCAGTGCGTGAGCCTCCGAAGGTGATGCGTCGAAAAACACACTACGTGTGTTTGCTACTTTTGGTCAAGCAAAAGTAGGGAAAGATTTTGCCTTTGCCTTCAATCTTTTCATTCCCCCTTAGAAAAAGGGGGGTACGGGGGGATTTAAACATACACTCCCCCCAAAAACAAAAAAGCCCCGGAGGAGCGAAACCGCTCCCCCGGGGCGAATATAATCCTTAAGTACTCAAAAACCCTGGCGCTTGCCTTAAGACTGCGTCGAGCTGTCACCGCCTGTTGTCGGGTGCTCGGTCGTCGCGTCCTTGTCTTTGCCTCCGCATGCGAGCACGTTAGACGTGGCGAGAACCATTCCGCCTACCGCGAGCCCGAGCGTTATTGCAAGTGTGAAGAGTAGCTTTTTCATGTTTTCTGCCTCCTGCCGGATTTATAATTAAAGCTTAGCCTATAGTAGGGATTTTGGCCAGTGCTTTTTGAAACTGCCATCAAACCAAAGACGACTTATATATCCCGAACAGCCAATGTATAATTCCATAATGATATTCGAAAACGATGACATAATATATGTGGTCCTAGGAATGCTTGGCATTATCATTGCTCTGTTCGCAATCTTTAGCGGTCAGTACGTTCATCTGATTGCTGAACTAAAGGTGGATAAGGAGGTAGGTAAAGCCAAAGCAGAATTGAAAGCAATATTACAATTTGCAGATGCTATTAAAATCTATAAAAAAGATGTCGAAGCGGCAATCACACTATCGGAAAAAGCCCTTCCGCATTTAACAGGTGTTGAATTAATTCAAGCCAAAAGCAATTTAGCTTATTATTATGCATACGGTTTCTACCCAGAGAGCAAAAACAGAGCCATATCCTTAGCATATGAAACACTAAGTATGGTATTTATACATCCCGATCGAGCGAATAATTTTAAAATTAATTATGGTTATGTGATTATGAGGTATGCCAATAACCATGAAGAAATCCAAAGAGCGATTAAATTTTTGTCCAAGTTGTTGGAAAGAAAATCCTTAGATGAGGAGGACATAACTGAAATAAATGATTATATTTCAGAAGCAAATGAAAAGAAATCTAAACTCTGACAATTATAGGCTGTCCGGAGGTAGAGGATCAGGCTCTGGGTATGGAAGCTCAGGCTTATAGACTGAATCAATAAATGATGCAAAATTTGTATAAAGTTTCATTTTATTACCCCCTACAGTGCTTACTAAAAAACGTTTAGCAACGCTTTGTAAGCTAATGCACCAGCACTTCACAACTGCAGCCAATTACAACACAAAATCAGTTTACTGTCAATATTAAAGATATGGTTCTTCTTGATAAAATCAAGCAAACTTTTATCGCTGCTCACAATTCCGGCCCTCACCCCTTCCGCGCCCACGCGCTTATCCAGGTGTTCGACATGCCGAGCCCGTCCCTGATGCCTGATTCGAAATACTCGCCGATAAGCCTGTCCTTGAGTGTATCGACGTCCACCTCAGCCGCGGTCGCGACGCCGAGCTTCTCCATCATCGGCACGAGGCTCCTTATCGTGCTGACGAACCAGTCTATCCCGCCCGACGCCTGCCCGCCTATGAAGGCGTCCATGTGCATTGTCGGCTCCGGGAGCCCCGCTCTCTTGAAAACCGGGAGGAGCTTGAACCCCATCTGCATCTCCGTGCCCGATTTTTCCATAACGGCGTAGAGAAGATCCCACGTTTTCAGCATGAGCGGTATCGGCGGAATAACCTGCGGGCGAATAGTGAAGTCGACCTCCTGGAACGTGGCAATGCCTCCGCTGCGGACGGACTTCAGCAGCCTCGCGAGCACCTTCTCCGGCGAAGGAATATACATCAGCACCGCCCGCCCGACGAGCGCGTCGAAAAACCCCTCCGGCTCCGCCGCGGCTATGTCGCAGCAGACGAATTTGACGTTCCCGTGTCCCCCGGCCTCGACGCGCTTCCGCGCCGATTCCTGTATCTCGGGGTTCTTTTCGAGGCTGACGACCTCTCCATCCGGCCCTACCATTTCAGATAGAAGGATCGAGACGTCCCCCGCCCCCGTGCCGAGCTCGAGCACCCGCATGCCGGGCTCGATACCAGCCAGCGCGAACACCCTCCTCGTCGTCTCTATGATAATTCTCGACTGCTCCCGGAGCCGCTTTTTCTCGTTCTCTGTATCGCTGAGCGCATAATCGACCTCTTTTTCGCGTGCCATCTGCCGCACCCCCTTGATATTGATAAGTATAGCCGCTCAGACCTCCATCACGGCAATCTTGCCTTTTGCTTTTCAGTCCCCCCTTAGAAAAAGGGGGGTCCGGGGGGATTTATACGTTTGCGTCTTTTTAGAAGGTCGTCCGTCTATATGGATAGAAAATGTGCAAAGGAGGCCTTAAATGACGGAACAGGGAAACAAGGACACGAATTGCGGATGCGGTCGCGGCTGCAGATGCGGCTGCGAATGCAGGCCGGTAGAGGGCGGAGGCTGCACCTGCAATTGTACGTGCGAAGATTGCGTCTGCTGCAAATGAAGACAGCAATCCCCATCTATTTATAAGCCGCTCACACAGAGTCCCTTCCCCCTTCCAGGGGGAAGGACAGGATGGGGGTGAAGTAGAGACGGCGGTGACAGCAGCAGTCTTTGCACATTATAATATTATGGTCGGTTATAGATATGCTTAAGAAAGACCAAACGGCCGAGATCTGGAGCGAGTTTTCGGGGCAGGTGAGAAAGCACCTTCTGGGAAAGGTCCGTAACGAATCCGACGCGGACGACCTGATGCAGGAGATATTCGTGAAGATTCACCGCCACGCGGGCAGCCTGAGAGACAAGGACAAGCTCGCGCCGTGGATAAGGACGATAGTCGCGAACACCGTCGCCGACTACTACCGGAAAGGCCGCGATTCGTCCGTTGAGCTCGACGAAGAAAAGACTGCTGCTGGCGATTCGCACGACGACGCCGTCGACTGCGCCGTGAAGTGCCTCGGCGTGTTCGTCTCGCGTCTGCCGGATAAATACAGGGAAGCGCTCCTTCTCGCCGACGTCGAAGGCGAAAGGCAGAAGGAGGCCGCGGAAAGGATGGGAATTTCCTACTCGGGATTCAAGTCGCGGGTCCAGCGCGGCCGCGCCATGATAAAAGATATGTTCGTCGGCTGCTGCGTCGATTCTGTCGACGCGGGCGGTAATCTCAATCCCCGCTTCCACCCCCGCGACGACTGCCCCATATGCAGCGGCGAAGACGTAAACGCCCGCAACTGACCTTGTCGCCCGGGGCATTGTTATATTTAACCAGCTGACTGTAATACGAAAATTATCTCTCCTGCGCCCGCTGCGTATTTCCACCGTTGCGCCGGCGCGCGTTCGGGCTTATTCTTTTGACAGCGTAGAACCTGTCGACGCCGTACGGGGGCAAAACCATGAGGTGGGAAAAGAGTCTCTGGCTGGATTTCGAGGTTTGGGACGGCAACATCGTATTGACCTCCCAGGACAAAGCCGACATTCTGCCGCCGCCCTCGGAGCTGGTCGAAGACCCCGACAGGTTCACCGGTTACTACTTCAAGCTCATGGACGGCGAAGGTAAAGTCTTTTACCTTCAGACGCTCCGCGATCCCTTCAGCACGCATGCCGAAGCCTACGGCGACGACGAGACGAGCCCGCTCGCGTACGAAAACCTGAAGGAGCCGAAGAGAGGATTCCAGATTCAGGTTCCCGACCCCGGTTTTATATTCACGCTCGAAATCGTGAACAACCCGCTGGAGCCAGAGATACCGCTCTATAAGGCCGCGAGGCAGACCTTCACTTTCACGATCGACCCCTCGGAGATCATAATGCCTCCGATGGTCGTCGCCAGGGAAGTGGAGCACGGAGTGGTGCTCGGCAAACAGAAGTTAGTCGACAACGGGCCCGACAACAAATGCTGGAACATTGCGATAATGGCCGAAGGCTACCGTCAAAACGAGATACCGAAATTCCTGTCGGACGCGAACAAGTTCGTCAATCTCTTCAAGGCGTTCAAACCCTTCGACGAGTTCTGGCACAGGACGAACATTTATATAGTCAACGTGTCCTCGACAGACAGCGGGGCCGACCTCCCGGCGCAGTGCCAGGGCGGCGCGCCTCCCGTGAACGTGAACACCTACTTCAACGCAAGCTTCTGCGGCGCGGTCAATAACAAGCGGCTTCTCGTGGTGGATAAAGAGACGGTGACAAAGGTAAAGAACTTGACGCAGACGCCCGCGCACGTAATTTTCGTGATGGTGAACAGCCCTGAGTACGGCGGCTCGGGAGCGGACAACCTGCCCGTTTTTTCGACCAACGGCGCTGCGGCGCTCATCGGCATACACGAGCTCGGACACAGCTTCTTCAACCTCGCCGACGAGTACGAAGACCCTTACGTAACTTTCAACCCGAATAACTATGAGAACGTCACGAACAAGATCCAGCTCTCGCAGATAAAATGGAAAGATCTGATCAATCCCGCGACGCCTATCCCGACTTCGAGGAACCTTTGCGTCGGCAATCCATTCTCGCATCCGGTGCCCGACGGCACCGTCGGCCTCTTCGAAGGGGCGCTCTATCAGTCGTGTAACGTCTTCCGTCCCGAGAAAGACTGCCTCATGCGCAATTTCTCCAAGCGCCGGTTCTGCGCCGTCTGCACCAGGGCGATACGCCGAAAACTCTCGCAATTCCTCGGCCCCGACACGCCGAACGTTTAGCGGACCGCGTCCGCAGGCATCCGACGTAGCACGTTAAGAGCTATCATCACAGCCGCGCGAACGATGATAATAGCAGGGCAATCGCTACGTTGTAAAAACACACTATGTGTGTCATTCCCAACGATTCCGAGCAAGCGAGGAATCACCATATTTCTGTCATTCCCAACGATTCCGAACGAGTGAGGAATCGGACGCTGGTGATTCACTTACAAACGTTCATCCAGTACCGCTCCAAACCTGCCTTCTTTAGTATCTAGGGCTTGTATCGGGAATCCAGTCTTTCTAATTTGTCATTGCGAGGGAGCGCCTTCTGCGACCGCGGAAATCTCCTTTTTTTAATCCCCCTTAGAAAAAGGGGGACACAGGGGGATTTAGTTCCTTCACCCTCCCCAACACCCGTCACACAACCCCGCCGTCGGCGACGTCATCAAAAGCACCCTCTGCCTTATCCCGCACGAAGCGCAGGGCTGCTCCCCCTGCCTGTCACGGAAATGTATCCACATCACATACGGCCTCCCAGCGTGAAAACTCAAGATAAGCTCCTCAAGACTCAGGCGCTCCGATTCCGTTCGCATCCTTCCGCCTCCTCTTCTGCAGGAGCTCGCGGTAATGCTCCTCCATCTTTTCCATGTGCCTCAGTATCTCGGTTTGGACTTCGATCTGAAGATAGATCTTCTCGCCGAGTGCGCGAATAGATTCTTCGAGCGAGCGCCTCACATACCAGAGCGGCACGCCGTCTGCGTCCGTCTTGTTATGCCACTCGTGAAGGTCGTCGACTTTATCCTTTATCGCGGTCACCGACCCCTTCACGTCGCTCACGTGCTCGCCGATGAGAGAACCCGGCTCATCCGGGCCGCCCTTCTTTTTGTCGAGGAAGTTGAGCACTTCCCTTATCACCATGAGCGCCGCTATAAGCCCGACCCCGAGCTCGAGTATCTTCCCCTCCTCGCCGCTCAATTCGCATCTCCGTCGAGCGTGAAGCTGCCGCCGCACGTCAGAAACAGCCCCGACTCGTGCCCGGCGTCGAGGTCGCCCGTGTGCATGTTCAGCCAGTGATGCACGCACTCGTGCGCGATGATCTCCATCTCCCCGCCCTCGGGCACGATTATCCACCCGTCCGCGCGGTAGCACCCCTGCCTGAGCACCCCGCCGCAGTCGACGGCGTTGCCGCCCCTCATGCCCCTTATCTTCGGCAGCGGATAGCTCTCCTCGTTAAGCCCCATGCACGTCTTCACCTTCATGCACGTCTCCACGGCGCGGCCGGCCGAGGGATACGTAACCGTCTCGTTCCCGATAAGCTCTCCTTCGTACGCGATCTCCGTCGCCGGGGTCAAACGCTTCTCGACGCAGGCGAGAAAAACCGCCGCCAGGATAGTCACGACGCACAGGCCGGCTGTATTAATCTTCCTCATCGCTCCCCTCCCCCTTCACAGGCACCGGCGTAAAATCGAGCCTCTCCGACGTCTTGAATATCCCGGTGAAATTGAACGCCGCGACTAATGTGTCCACGAACATCGAGACGAGGTTCAGCAGCTGCATCTGCCCGTCCGGCGTACGCCCGAGAAAATAATCCTTCGTATCGAGAATATTCCCGATGATGCTCATCACCCGCGACTTCCTTATATCCCCGCGTTTTATCCCCGTGAGCACGCTCTCGACGTCCATCACAGTCTGAATAATCAGCGGAATCAAATCCGGCGCAATCCTCAAAAGCTCCTTCCACATACCTATCCTCCTTATCAGTTTTCCATTACACTGTTACTCCCGAATGCTTTTACCTACTGAGGCAAAGGCGGGTCGGGAATCCATTCTTATCATCTTTCGCATTTTTTACCCTCTCCCTTGAGGGGAGAGGGCTAGGGTGAGGGTGTACCGCAAGCAATCCATCAGGGAATCATTTATTCCACTTACAAGAAGGCTTACCACGGCGAAGGGGGTGAGTCGTACCCGGAGGGGCACAGGGAATTTAAATCTTTTGGTTTTTATTGCTTACTGCTTCTTGAGAGTAAGGGACTCATTTCAAAAAATCACACTACATGCATAAAAAAGAAAACCCGGCCGAAGCCGGGTTTTCTCTCTCCATACCTCACGACGCGGAATCAATCCGCATCCGCATTAGATAGCCTCTTTCGAGCTCAGGTGAATGCCCTGCACCGCATACGAGTTAGTTTTCACAGCCTGAGGCTGCGTGGGTGCCTGGTTCGAAATCTTCTGAGGGGTTATCGGATAATAAGGATACGCTTCTATCGTCCCGCCCCTGACGTCGTCAGTAACTGCCTCCTTCCCCACAGGAAGATTCACGCCGAATTCAGTCACCTCGGCGCGCGACGCCGCCGGAAAAATAACCCCCGCCGCCAACACTGCCGCCAACACGAACTTCCTCATTGTAATGCCTCCTGAAAAACGTATTTACCTATTTAGTCGCATTTGCAACTACAATAGATTCAGGATTTTTCACTCGATCAGCACTTATCCGAAAACCTGGAGTGACAACGGGAAGTTACTATCCATGCATTTTTTCACATAGGCCGAATCAGCTCTTAGCCTTGCACGGAAAATCAGAAAACATTCATCACAAGTGAAACCATATCCCCGATTTAAACGTCTAAGCATTTTCGGTGGACTCTCCATTTTCCTTTTCCCTGTTCTTCACAAGGAGCGCCGTAAGCGCCATCGCCAGTATAAGCGTCTTCGTCTGAAGCCCGGCCGATACGTCCACGCCGAACTCTGCCAGTAAACCGTAAAGAAAATCCACCGCCGCGCCGACTACGCCCGAATATACAGCCTTGTTATACTGCGTGTTCAAAAGCCCCGCTGCGCTTCCCTTCAGCTTTCCCAATTTCTCTCAACCCCCTTGCGTACGCCGCCTGAAATGCGTCCAGCCCGTGGCTTCCGCCGTTCACGAGCCGCCGCGCCTTCCTGTAATCCCCTTTCACCAGCGCGGCATCGATCTCCGCTCTTTTACTATAGAGGTAATACGCCAGCGCGCGCGCCGACACGACGGGATGCTCTATCAGCTCCGGCTTTTCTTCGAGAGGAATCCCGATCGCCTCGCCCGCCGCCGCGTAATTGAATCTCCCGGTGAGCTGTATCGCGCCTCCGCCCCTGTATCTCCACCCGTCGGGCTCGCCGCGATTGCCAATGTCGCCACGGTCGTCGTAAAGGTCGAAGAATTTCCCCGCGGCCCTTCCCTTGTCCGACGTGTTCCATCGCGAAACATATTCCCTCACGCTGATATTAAAGTCTCCTGCCTCGGCCGCTATAGTCGCAAGCGCCATCAGGATCATCGGCTCGTAATCGAGGCCCCGCTCGTCGAGCGCCATGTAGAGGACAGGCCAGTTCTGTCTGACATTAGTCCTGCTCGCTTGCGGCAGAATTTTTATTACAAAATCGCTTGTAAATTTTTCCAAACATGCTAGATTCATTGTCTATATAGAGAGGGCCGCGGCGCGTTTAAAGGAGGTAAAGGAGGATGTTATCCTGCTTATTACGCGCCACGGCCCCTATTCTTTTTCATCCCCTGTTTATTCTTTACCTGTCTTCCCCTTTTCAGGTGATAACTCTCTCTCGACAACTATACCGACCGGCTTCTCTTCATAACCGATTATTTCTTTACCGCCGATTCCGTCGATCTCGATGGGAACGTCAACGATCTCTCTGTTCTCGATTTTTCTCGAAGCTTTATCCATATCTATCACGGCTGCCGACTCTCTCGAAGCATTTTCCCGCTCAAGATATTCGAGTTCCCCTTGTTCATGTGTAGTAAAGATTTCACCATTACGCTCGACCGTGTATCTGATTTTGATTAATTCTTCTCTCTCCGCAGAGGTAATTTCGATCATGACATGTCCATCATCTGTAGCCGCTGATTCAAAAATCTGAACATCCCTGTCATCGATACCGCCGCCCGAAATACTTCTGATAGCGCAATGCTCGCAATCCGCATCGAACTGCCCCGTGGCTTTGTTAATAACGGCATATATAGGCATTATCGTCTTCCTTCACTAATCGTCAGATTTGCAGCATCCACCTGACAAGTCACGCCGGATGGAGCAACTCCAAAGACAACAATAGAGTATGTGTATGTTCCTGCCCCGGGTGAGTCGGAGACGGTTACAGCGGCGACCCCTTTTCGCGGAGTTCCCGTGCCCATTCCAATACCGCTGGCTGAAGAGCCGCCGGGAGATATTCTCGTCGAACCGCGCCTGACCTCATACCCGGCATGTACTATCGGACCGGCGGCGCCTCCGGTCGCCTGAACCGTAAAGGATGCATCGATGAAAGCAGTCTGATCTGCAAGAAGCTGAACGCTCGGCACAGTCACGACCGCAACCTGACTCGCGATAGAAATTGAAGTGGTTCGTTCTTCAGACCACTGGCGCGAAAAATCTCCATTCCTCGCATCCAGTCTCTGAATGTCTCCGCTCGTAGCCGATACCGTTGCTGTCCACGTGCTTTTATTCCCCGCCGCACCGGTAGCTTTGGCAGTATGGTCGATTGCGCGAACCCGGAGATGTCTCGTAACCGACGTCGTCAGGTTTCCATCGGTGAGCTTATAAGACGCTCTGTTATCAGACGTGTATCCGCTGGCGACCACAGAACCGTTGCCTGCCTGCTGGCCAGCCGTGCTCGAGGCCGTCCTTATCTCATACTCATACCCCGCCAGGTCTGCCTCGCTGTTCTTATTCCATTCCCACTCGGCAATATTCAGCTTCGACGTTCCCGCAAGCCCCGACGGCGTCGCCGGCGCCGTCGTATCCCCCGGCACCAGGTTATTCGATATCGTCGTTCCGAGCCCCGCGAGGCCGTAGACGTTATACGGCACGATGAGATAATCCATCGAGAACCCGGCGGTCACTTTCAACCTGACCCGATTCGTTCCGCTCCCGGCGGATTCCCAGTTCGTAGCGCCGTTCTTCCGTATCGATACCACTGCGTGATCGAAATTGTCCTCCGGGGGTGTGAATGTGACGACGGCGAACGTCTGCCTCTGTCCTTCGGGGCTGAGGTCGTTCGTGTAGCTGACCGACGCACTGGCGACAGGATCCGGCGGCGTCTTCGTATAATCCGGCGCTATGTCGAACGACTCGTCCGACGGTAGATCCCCGCCCTCGTCCGTCACCGGCACATACGAATACGGCGCGGCAGAATACGGCACCAGCGTAAGCGAATTAGACCCGGCTGGAGTAGTGCTCGCAGCCGCCACTTCCCAGGCGCTCCCTTCGAGCCCGAGCGTCGGCACGCTCACTGTCACGCGCTCCCCGCGCCGGACGGACCCGCCCTCCTGCCCGGTCTCGACAGCCATCCGCCTGACAGCCGCCGCGAGACGCTTCCGCCTGTAATCGAGCCACCTGTCAGCGGTCTCGTGGTCGTAAACGAACGGCAGAACGAGCGCCCTGTCTACCCCGCCCGCGCTCGACTGTCTTTCCATCTCGTGCAGATACAGGTCAGATTCCCTGTTATTTTTGCGGTACCTGACCTTGAGATTCTTCACCCTCTCTCCCGAGTGCTGGTGCGTAATCTCCGGGCTCCTGGTGAGTATGTTATTCCATCCCGTCTCGTCCCCGAGGCCGAAGCTGTGGGCGGACGATTTCGGGCCGTCGACTGTTATCGTCACGGCATCCGATTTCGACAGCACCATGTCTCTGAATGAGAGAAGTCCCTGCGATTCTCCCGAGCCGTTAAGTATATCCGTTATAGTTGTAGTATTTGTTATAGCCCCTTCGGAGAGCATGTCCCCGATCTCTGTAAGACCTGCAGCCGTGTTGAAGGAGCCTGAATCGACGTCGAGCCCGAGCCCCCAGACCGTATTCGACAAAATGCTTTCCACAGCCCGGACAACGTTCGTCTCCGTCGAGAATCCGTTAACGTCCGCGTATAGAGCGTCGGTGCTCCCCGACGTTCCCAGCCTCTTCTTGAAGCGGACGAACGCGAGCCCCTCATAAGGCGAAGCCTGCGAACCGTTGAAAAATCTCCATTCCCGCAGCCTGTAATCGCTCCCCGAGTTCGGCGTCGGGCTCCAGGAAGAGCCGACGGTAATCCTGTTGAGCGCCGAATCGTATGCCGTCACGTCCCTAACCTGCCCGGCGCCGGTCCCGGTCGTGATCTCCACCCACCAGTACCTGTACCACCCGTCGGGCCGCCTGTCCCCGGCTTCGAGCGTGAGAGTCGTCGATGTGGCGGACGCAACGTCTCCCTCTATCTCGTCGAGCGCCTGGTCCTCCCTGTAGACGGTGAAAACCTCCGTCAGATTCCCGCCGCCAAGCCCCTCGCCCTCGCCGATTATGTAATCGTACTGACGCGCCGCCTCGTCCGCCTTGATATACAGTAGCGGGACCTTAACCGCCCTCCCGAATATTATCGGCACCGGACTCCCGAGATCGTTCGCGACGACGAAATCCTCGAAGCCCGAATCCGCCTCCTTCTCCGCCTCGACAATGTCATTCAGCGTCCGGCGCGGAAGCTCCTCCGTCAGCGTAACGGCGTCCATATCCTCAACGCTTAAGGCGCACCTGTGAGAGAGCGTCCACTCTGTCACTCTCCCCTTCCATTCCCTCACATCCCCTGCCTCGTTCATGAAAAAGAGCCGCACGTACGCATCAGTGAGGTCGAGCGAGCTGATCAAGCCGTCGGAGTTGTCGAGCGAGAGCGTCACACGCTGAAAGCCGGCAATGCCGAACCTCTCGCCGAATTCGGCCTCTTCGAGACGCGGCAATTCGAGGAGCCGCCTCTCGAAAAACGTCCCCTCCGGGAACGCCCCGGAGGGCATCGCCTCGCTGCTCACCTCTGCGTAAACCGTCGGATACCCGTGATCGCTCCGCGCCTCGAGGAAATCTATAGACCATTTTAAGTCGTAGTCGGAAATTATTATCGAGCCCGAGCCGTGAATTCTGAGTTGCGACTCCCCACCGAGCGCAGCCAGCCCTCTTATCTCACCCGTGCCCTGTATGTCGACCTCGGCCCCGCCGCTGAGCTCCGCAACACCGCCCGCTACGGTTCCAGTGGCGGAGACGTCTATACCGGCCGACCCCGTGAGCCCGTGGTCGTAGCTGATATAGCCCGAGCCGCCGACGTTTACATCGCCCTCGCCTTCGAGGTCGTGAATAATCTGTGGACGAACGGCTATCGTAAAAGCGGCATAAGCGGCCAGATCGTTTAACGTAAAAGCCCCGGGATTCTCCGAGCTCGCCGCCGCTGTCCTAGAGGCCGAGCCGCACTGCGCCTGATCTATGGCCGTTCCCGAGGTCGTATAAGTTCCCGAGCCATAACCGGCCGGATAACTGCTAACGGCGTCGGCGGTAGAATCCGACGTGCCCACCGAGACAACCCAGAGAATGTCCAAGACCCCCCAGCCCGGGGCCAGGTTGGGCGGGTCGGGATTATTCACTTCCGAGCCGGGGTCCTGCGAGGAAGCCGTCGCGACTCCGCTTGACGCATCCTGAAAAGCGCCGGTGATCCTGTAGACCTGCGCGACGGCCTTCTCCGAGGCCGACGTCTGAAAGTTCACGGTCCCGCCGTCCTCGTTTCCTATCGCTATTTTTGTGAATATGCTCTGCCTGACGCCCGAGTTGGCCGACAGCTGCGTGCCCTTGGCGGTCCAGCCGCTGGGAGTGGTCACCGTCGCGGAGCCGTCGTTCGTAAATATGCACAACAGCAAATCGTCGGGATTCACCGTCGCCGGCATGCTGACGTTATGGGTCGTAACGTCGCTCGAGAACGTCGAAGCCGTAATTGATTGAACCTGTGAAAACGCCACTTCTCACCTCACTCCGCAGTAATCGTCAAACCGCCCTCGACCGACTTATACCCGTCCCCATTCAACACCTCGGCCGGCGCGTCCCAATCTCCGAATAGGAGCACGTTCCCCGATGACGACGCGTCGTACAGCCGCCACTCCTCCGTCGTCCCGAGGTTTGCGCTTGCAGTGCCGTAGTCCTCCTCGTCGGCGTTCGCTATCTCCTTCGACGCAGCAGGATCGAAATCCGTCTCCTGCCGCGCATACCCGCCGCCCGTAAACTCGTCTCCGTTATCGTCTACCACGGCGAGATAAACGTTCGTCGGCATCGTGTAAGACGAAGCCCCGAGCATGTGGTTAACGATGCGCGGCTTCAGATAGTCGGAGAAATTATCCTGCGCGATAATCTCTATCGCCTCGTCGAGAATCTTCGGCGTCGTTCCCGCGGGAAAATTCCTCGTCGGAATTGAGAACCCGAATATGAAATTCCCGCTCGTCGCCGCGTCCCAGATTCCTACGTGCGACACGGTTATCCCGCCCGCCGGCACCTCGTCGAAGGTGATGTCACCATTGTTCGTCGCGGGCACCCCGCTCGACGCCGCATTCCATCCCGTCGCGGGCTGCTTCCTCACGTATCCCGAATAGCTGTGCTCGTTCGCGCCGCTATTTCCCGGGTTCCCGCTGTGTATCGACACGTAAACAGTGGGCATCGACCACGAAGCCCTTCCCGTCACATGATCCAGTATCTTGTTGGCCCCATAAGTACCTAATGGCATAAAACTCCGTCCTCCTTTAGCCCGAAGGCAGGTTTAATAATTCTCAAATTGTCAGGTTATTTAACGCTTGTCACTACGAGTGATTCCAAACACGCGAGGAATCTATCTTTCAAATCTGTCATTCCCGAATGCTTGTATCGGGAATCCATTTCTATCTTTTCTCTATAAGTCATCCTGAATTTAATTCAGGATCTCGCTTTTATCTTTTGTCTATCCATCTATCTTTTATCCCCCTTCCTACACCACCACCTCGAACAGCACCGTCCCGAAATCCGCGGTATTCACACCAGGCGCGCTCACGCTCGCCCGAAGCTCCCCTGTCTTCTTCACGAGATACGCCTGCCAGCTCTCCCCGAGGTTGAAGTCGAGGAAGAGCGTCGCCGTCGTATCGCGGAGAAGCCCCGCGGCCTCTTCGACCTGCGGCCCGCGCATGTTGGTCAGCGCCTCCGTCTTTAGCGCGAACGATATCATCATCGGCGGCATGATGCCGAGCTTTATACGCTCGCTCCGCCCCGTCGGAAACTGGTTCACTACGATGTTTGAATCCGGCACCGCGTACTCCAGCGGATACTCCACCCACGTCGCCGCGTCGAGCTCGACGACACTAACAGGCACGCAGAACGTCCCTATCCTGAAGTAATCGGCCCCGTCTGCAGGCGACTGCGCCGGGATGTATATCCCGAGATAGCGCTTCGACGTGAGCGTCAGGTTATCGACGCGCCTCCAGACGCCGTGCATCGGGTCCATTTCGACGGCTCTCTCGCCGCCGACGTCGGCCCAGCCGCTCACGCCGTCGGCAGACTCCTGGTATTTGAACGCCGCGAAATTCACCCAGTCGAGATACGCCGTCAAATCCGTCCGCGCCTCGCCGAGGTCTATCACCACCCTCTGCGGTGATGCGATAGTCGTAGACCTCCACGCCCTCTGCGGCGAGACGCGCGCAACGATATTCGACGCCGGAAACTCCGCCGCCTCGCTCGTCGCCGACTCCACCGCCACATCCATAAACCCCTTCGCTATCTTTCTATTCGCCATTCACCATTCTCTCTTTATTCTTTATTCCCCCCTTAGAAAAAGGGGGGTCAGGGGGGATTTATCCTTTAATTCCGTCATTCCTGTAACGATTCCGAGCTAGCGAGGAATCACAACATTTCCGTCATCCTGCCTGTCCGGCGAAGCCTTCTCGTCGGTCGGAGCTTTAGCGGAGTCCGAAGCGAAGACGGAAACTTGATTCAGGATCTCATCTTTAACGCTGTCATCTCGAACGTACGTGTGAGATATATCTTTTGCTTTTAGTCTCCCCCTTAGAAAAAGGCCTGTCGCGGCGAAGCTTTGCGTAGCCGGAGGGGTCAGGTGTGAGGATTTAGTCTTCTAGTCTGTCATTCCTGCAACAATTCCGAACGAGTGAGGAATTGGACGCCCTTGGCCGACTGCAAGAAAGTACGTCCAGTACCGCTCGAAAGTAGCTCAAATCAAAATAGCAGGAATCCATTCAGTGCTTCCACCAGCAATCCATCCAGAATTCTTTGTCATTGCGAGGGAGCACTATATGCGACCACGGCAATCCGTCTTTCACCACCCATTGCGAGCGAAGCGAAGCAATACACTTCCGGGACGTCAAAATTGGGCAGGCCACGCCTGCAGGATTACGGCATAGGGAAGTACTCAATTCAAAGCACCGTTCGCACGTAGATTCTATTGAATCACCTGCTTTGCTATGGCGAGATAATCGAGTGGACGAGCGTTAAAAATCTTATCACCTTACTCCCCCTCTCCCCTTGGGGAACGAATGCGAACAAGCGAGCATTCGGACACCACCGGCCGACTGCACGGAAGCTCATCCAGTACCGCTCGAAACTATCCGAAACCAAAACAGGGACAAAGGGTGAGGGGTAATTATTTAAAAGATTTAGCGAAGGAACGAAGATTTTTAGGCGGACTGTGTCCGCTGACTTTCGAAGTAGCCTTGTTATTACCACCTGACGCACTCCCAGTGACTCTGGCAACTACCGTGCTATGTCGAAAAAGACACTACGTGTCCCCGTCCCGTGACTTTTGCTACTTTTGGTCAAGCAAAAGTAGAGAAGATTTGGCTCTTGTTTTACTTCCCTCTCCCCCATGCGGGAGAGGGACCGAGGGTGAGGGGGTACCGCAAGCAATCCATCAACAATCTTTCCCCTCCCCCTTTCAGGGGGAGGGTCAGGGTGGGGGTCATTCACCTTGCAGTCATTGCGAGGAGCGCGGCGGCGAAGCAATCCCCCTTGTCATTTCGACTGCAGGGAGAAATCTATCTTTCGTTTTTGCCTTTTCTTTCCCCCCTTAGAAAAAGGGGGGTACGGGGGGATTTGCAGACAGCGTCCGCTGGCATCCAGAGTAGCACCGGCGTTGCCATATCACCTGTCGCGCTTCTGGTGCTTATAGCATTGGAAAATGCTACGTCGGAAATCACACAACGTGTGCTACCCCATCCTCTTCGCGCCCGCCTCCTGAATCGCGCTCCTGAGCCGCCCGCCCTGCTTAATGCTCCTCACCAGCATATTCTCTATCTCGTTCCCTACACTCGCCACGGTCGCTCCCGACCCGCCGTTCACGTTCACGCTTATCGCGACGCTCATCTCGTTTTTCACCTCTTCGAACGCCGCCCTCCGCGAAAGCCCGCTTACGACGCCGTCCTCCCCGGCCATCTTCTCCGCGAGCCTTTCAGCGAACCCGCCGACCGCGCCCCCGGCGCCCATCCCGGCGAACTCCTCCATCATGGACGATACCCGCGCGCTGCCGACCCTGTCCGCAAGCTCCGTGAGACGCGCCGCCCCGGCGAGCTGTCCGATGCTGTTAATCGGCCCCGCGCCTTCGAGGCTCTCGGCGAACGTCTCCAGCGCGCCTCCCAGCGCGCCGCCGAGTCCGCCCGTCATCTCGGCCGCGAGCGCCATGTGCTTCTTCATCGCCCTGACCTGCGCCTCCGTGACGACAGCCTCTTTCCCATGCAGCACTGCCAGCGTCCCCCCGCCGAAATCCCTGAGCCCGCCCGAGCCGCCGTTGAATTCGCTCAGGCTCGCGAGCGCGTCCGATATACTCGTCAAAAGCCCCGTCTGCGTCGCCGTCTCAGCTACCTGCTCCTTAAGGGTAACAAGGCTCTCCTCCGAGATACCCGCGATCGCCTGCAGCCCCTCCAGCTCCGTCGCGAACCCCGTGATGCTCGCCTCTTCGAGCTGCGCGAACCTCTCTTCGAGAATACGCATGTACTCCGTCCGTATATACTCGAACAGCTCCTTCACACGGTCCGAAGCCTGGAACGTCGCCTCCACCTCCTGCGTCCCAATGGCTGAAAGCTGATCCTGCGCCGCCTGTATCTTCGCGTCGATCGACGCGAGCTGATTATTCTGCTCGGCCGTCAATCTCTCTATCTCGGCGTTTATCTCCTCGACAGTCCTCGCGCGCGACTCCGTCATCTCCGCGAGCCCCGAAAGCCCGCCCGTCACCTGGTCGAATATCGCGACGAACTCCGGGCTGTTCACGCCGAACGCATCCCCCGCCGCGCCGAAGAGAGTTTTAAACGCCTCCTCCAGCTGTCCGGCGATCTCCATCTGCCTCTCCGGGTCCGTCGTCCCGGCCAGTTCCTGCTGCAGCGCGGCCACGTTCCCCTGGAGCGCGTTCACCTGCTCTATCCCGGTCAGAACACTCTCCGGGCTGAACACGATCGAATCCAGCGTCCGCCTGATCGATTCCGTAAGCTGCGCGAACCCCTCCGCGATCCGAAGCTCCTCGTTAAGCGCCTCGATCCTCTTGTTATACGCCTCCTCGATCCGCTCCTTCTCGCGCTGAAGCCCGTCGATCCTCTGCTGAACAGCCGCCCTCTCGGCCTCGGCCGCCCTCTCCGCCGCCGCCCGCGCCGCCTGCTGCGCCTGCTCGAATGCAGCCTGCTCCTGCGCCAGCATATCGTTCGCAACCCCGAGCAGCTGGTCGAGGAATCCCTCCTGCTCCGAAAGCGAAAGGTTCCCCATGTTCGCGCCGAGGAAATCCTGTATCTGCGACGCCGCCGTGTTCAAAAACCCCGTTGTATCGACAGCCGACCCGCCCAGGCTCACTATCGTCGTATTAAGCTGGTTTATCTTCCCGATAAGCCCCGTTATCGCGCTCGTTATCTCCGCCATCAGCGACACTATCGCGTTTCTGAGGTCGGCGTACGCCTGCACGGTCTCGGGGTCGATCTCCGCGTTCTCTATCATCTGCCCGAGCGTCTTCCGCAGCTCGTCTATAGACGGCACCGCGTCGAAACCGAGCTTCGCCGAAAGGTTATTGACGCTCTGTATCGTCTGCCCTATGGAATCGTTCACATTCCCCGAAACTATATTGAACGCATCGACGAACGCGCTGAACGTCGCGATGAACTCCGCCCCCACCTCCGCCCGGGCCTCTCTCGACCCTGCGGCCTCCATCTTCGCCATGAAGTCGTCTATGAGCACCTGTGTTCCCTCTGCGGATACGCCCAGAGCTTGAAACGCCGGATCGAAGAACGATTCCCTTATCGACGCGAAGAATTTCGCAGGCAGCTCCCCCTCGATGAACGCCTGGAACT
>CAZPHQ010000042.1:0-15083 GCA_964586675.1 uncultured Spirochaetia bacterium
TAACGCACGACGAGGCCGTGAGGTCCATGAAGCTCTTCGTCGATAAAGTGCTGCCTGAAATCTCCTAAACCTGGCCAGGATTTTCGATGCCGGAAGAGGGGCACGGCGATTGGCGCCGCGTTCCCTCTCCTGATTTTCTTTCCAGTCATTTTTTCACAGCATCGACTTCAAAATACTCGGCGTGGAGAGTCGTCGTGCCGTCCTTGGCAATGTTGAACTCCGAGAATACATTCTCGAGGTCCTTTCGGAGCGCGCCGCGCTTCTCGCCGTCGAGCGCCTGGGACGCTCGGTTCGTCGGCCCATAGTTGTCGAAGAAGAACTGCACTACTTCCGGAACGCCGAAGGGATAGCTCCAGAGCGGATAGAATTTCTTCGTCAGGATGATATGGCTTACGGAATTCCCGAAGCGCGTCTTCACGGCCTCTTCGTTTCCCCAGAGAAGGGGGGAGGGCACGTCCGAAGGCGGAGGCAGATGTTTACCTATAGTTTTGAACATCCGGCCGACGAATCCCTCGGGCGTCCAGTTGACCATGAGTATCCTGCCGCCGGGTTTTGTAACCCTGACGAGCTCCGAGGCAACCAGCTCGGGCCTCGGGGCGAACATAGCTCCGACGAGGGTAGTCACGACGTCGAACGTTCCAGCCTTATAAGGAAGGTTCTCTGCGTCGCCTTCGTCGAATTTCGCGTCGAGTCCTTCTTTTGCCGCACGACCGCGCGCTTCGATGATCCAGTTGGGCGCTATGTCGACTCCCGTAACGCTGACCCCTGCACGCGAGGCCGGTATCGATATCTGCCCCGCCCCGCAGGCAACGTCTAAAAGCTTCTCTCCCGGCGCTATATTCCATCCCCGGAGAATTTCGAGCGCTCCAGGTTCCATGAATGCTGCGAATCTGCCGTAATCCCCGGAATTCCAGACGTCCTTCATTCTCGATTTAACCGCTTGCAGATTTTGAATCGTGCTCATCATTCTGTCCTTATGATTTATTTTTAGTTTTTTTGTTCGAGTTAAAAAGCGGGAGCCTTTTCCGGCCCCCGCCATGGCGCCGGACTATATCCTGACGCTGAATACGAGAATTGTGTTCTCATCGCTTTCGGTCCTTACGGCAGTTGTTGGAGAGTCGTGCTGAATATGGGTCTTTGCCGGAGCCAGGTAAAAACTCATCGGAGTCGACTCGACTTCCCCGCCTCTCGTTTCGGTTACCTCCTTCGCGGCCGGGGTGCCCGTGTAGAGCTCCATGTAATCCGCGGCCGAAGAAAGAGACGCGAAACCTAGCGTAAGTCCAAGCGCTGTAACTGCGATCAATGTCTTCACTTCTATCACCTCCTTTTTGTTTATTTGCCTTATAGCCTGTTGTTTGCCAGTCCTCTTACTCGGGCATTAATTCACCCGACCCACCCGCTTCCCCGGGGAGGTCCCTGAATTTCGGAAGCCCGTCTTTCATGTGAAGCACCGTCTCCTGGTAGTTGACGTGAACTGCGGGCTTGAACGCTAAGTCCGGGATAGTGGCCGCGTACACGTCGGTGAGTCCCATAACCGGGTGCTCGGTGTACAGGTGACCGCCGCAGGATTTGCACCACTTGCGAAAGCTGAGCGGGGTCTTGTTATAAGTGCCGATTTTGTCTTCGCCCTTCGTAACCCTTACCGCCTCTGGTTTCCAGAGGGAAAAGGCGTTGACGGGACCTGCCGACCAGTGCCGGCACGAGTCGCAGTGGCAGTAACCCATGAGGGCCGGGTCGCCCGACACGACAAGCTCTACCGCACCGCAAAAACATCCGCCTTTATAAGTCTGTTCGCTGCTCATTTTGCATCTCCTCCGACGACGAACGTCGTTTATTTACTTGCAGGAGAGAAAGTGCAACGGGCGTGCCAAGTCGGAATATGATTAATAAAATGCAGCTATGACGGAAGGTTGGCGTGAAATAAGGGATAATTGCTCATATGTCGGAATTTCGCGATTAGCGATTTCTCGCGGATTTGAGGGCGAAATTTCGAGATAGACGGCGAAGGCATCGCGGCCAAAGCGTCTTTTGCCGTACCGCTTTCGGTATAGGGCAAGCCAGGGTTCATTCCTAGCCATTATGTGAACGGGCAATCCCCTAGGATTGGCGATTAACTATAAATTAATTGACTTCGGCGGGATTGTAATGCAATTTTATCTAGTCTTGGTAAGTGGTTACTTACATCGAGTCCGGTTGTTGACGGCTCTGTCGGAATATTAATTATCTCAGCAGCTTACGTTTCCACGATCACCGGAAACAGCCCCTGAAAGGTGGTTTCAACTCCAAGTTCAGGATCGTGCGGCGCGGCTGAAATTTCAGATTCGAAAAAATGGGTAACGAATTATTTTGCGATCACGGGAGGAAAACTCGGATGTCCCGCGTCTCAAGACGAAGTGAGCCCCTGTTTTTTACCTCATTATTAATAGTGCTTCTACTATCCTTTTCATGCGACCGCGGGGGGTCGAAAGCGGAGGGCCGGCCGGACGACGGACAGGGCGAAGGGGTCCCTGTTACAGTCGCGCGCGTCACGACCAGGGACGTCCCCATTCGTCTGAGCGCGATAGGGAACGTCGAAGCCTACTCTACGGTAGAAATAAAGCCACAGGTCGAGGGGCAGCTTTCACGCATCTATTTCAAGGAAGGGGAGAACGTCAGAAGCGGCGACCTTCTTTTTCTCATCGATTCCAGGCCTTATGAAAATGCGCTCAGGCAGGCCGAGGCCAACATGGCCCGCAATTCGGCGATGATGAAGAACGCGGAGCAGAACGCGATAAGATACGAAGACCTTATAAACAAGGGAGTTGTATCCGCACAGCAGTATGATCAGGTGAAGGCGGAGTTCGAATCTTTGAAAGCGTCCGTCAGCGCCGACAGGTCCGCAGTCGCAAACGCGAAGCTCGAGCTTGAATACTGCTCGATACGCTCGCCGATAGACGGGCGGATAGGCGAGATACTCGTCCACGAGGGCAATACGGTGGAAACCCGTACGACGCTCCTCGCCGTTATAAACCAGACCAAGCCCGTTTTCGTCAACTTCTCCGTACCCGAGCATTTCCTCGCGCTCATACGTGAGTACCTTGCGGATTCGGGGGAGCTCAAGGTTTACGCGGTGGTTCCATATACCAGCCGCAAGAACGACGAAAGCCCTGCCGGGGACGAGGCCGCCGAGACGGCGGGCATAAGCCCGAACGACCAGACGCCGGCCGAGGGAAAGCTGAGCTTCATAGATAATAAAGTTAACGAGACGACAGGAACCGTCAGGCTGAAGGCCGTATTCGAAAACGCCGACGAGATGCTCTGGCCCGGGAAGTTCGTAAACGTCTCTCTTAATCTTACGACGCAGGAGAACGCGACGATAGTGCCGGCGCGCGCGGTGCAGTCCGGGCAGAGCGGGGATTACGTCTTCGTAGTGAAGCCCGATTCAACCGTCGAATCGCGGCCTGTAGTGCCCGGCCCGAGGGTCGACAGGGACGTCGTCATCACGAAAGGGCTCAAGCCCGGTGAGATCGTCGTCACCGAGGGCCAGCTCAGGCTCGCCCCCGGGATGAAGGTGAGGACGAACGACAGCCCCGAAGTCCTTTCAAGGGACGGCTCAAGCACGAAAAGGTAACGGGATAATCAAGGACAACGGGGGAACTTACCTTTGAACCTTTCCGGAATATTCATCAGGCGCCCCGTGATGACTTCGCTCCTGATGGCCGCCATACTGCTCTTCGGCATAATCGGCTACAGGGCACTTCCGGTAAGCGACCTCCCGAACGTCGATTTCCCGACCATACTCGTTTCGGCAAACCTTTCGGGAGCGAGCCCGGAAACCATGTCGTCTACCGTCGCGACGCCGCTCGAGCGGCAGTTCTCGACCATAGAGGGCATAGACTCAATGACGTCCGTGAGCTCCCTCGGCTCGACGCAGATAACGATACAGTTCAACCTCGACAGGGAGCTCGACGCGGCGGCGCAGGACGTTCAGACCGCCATATCGCGGGCTTCACGGCTCCTGCCGCAGGACATGCCCCAGCCCCCGACTTACAGAAAAGTCAACCCGGCCGACCAGCCGATACTCTATTACGCGGTGACCTCGGCGACTCTCCAGCCATGGGAGCTGACGGAATACGCGGACACCATCATGGCCCAGCGCATTTCGATGGTGAGCGGCGTCGCCCAGGTGCAGATATTCGGCTCGAAGAAGTACGCTGTGCGCATACAGCTCGACCCGAACGCGCTCAGCAGCAAGGGCATAGGGATAAACGAGGTCGAGGTGGCTGTGAACGCGTCGAACGTCAACATGCCGACGGGCTCACTCTACGGCCCCGATAAATCCTACACCATACTCGCCACGGGGCAGCTCTATAATGCCGAGGCCTATAAAGACATCATAGTCGCTTACCGCGACGGGTCGCCCGTCCGCCTGAGGGAGCTCGCAGAAGTAGTAGACAGTGTAGAGGACGAGAGGAACGCCGCGTGGTTCGTAACCAAGAATTCCAACGAAATGGCGGTGATTCTCGCGATCCAGCGCCAGCCGGGGACGAATACAGTCGCGGTCGCGGACGCTGTGAAGGCTGTTATACCGTCGCTCAAGGAATACCTCCCTCCTTCCGTCAACCTCAACATTCACTACGACCGCTCGCAGTCGATACGGGAATCCATGGACGAGGTCAACTTCACCATGGTGCTCACGCTGGGCCTCGTCGTGATGGTGATATTCCTCTTTATACGGAACGTGTCGGCTACGATCATACCGAGCCTCGCCCTTCCGCTCTCGATCGTCGGGACGTTCATCGTCATGTATCTCTGCGGCTTCAGCCTGAATAACATTTCGATGATGGCGCTCATCCTAGCCATCGGGTTCGTCGTGGACGACGCGATAGTCATGCTCGAAAATATCGTGAGGCACATGGAGATTGGGAAGGCGCCCCTTCAGGCGGCCCTCGACGGCTCGAAGGAAATAAGCTTCACGCTCGTTTCGATGACGCTCTCTCTCGCCGCGGTGTTCATCCCGGTGCTCCTGATGGGCGGCGTCGTAGGCAGGCTCTTCAAGGAGTTCGCCGTATCCATAACCGCGGCAATCCTCATATCCGGCATTGTTTCTCTCACACTGACCCCGATGCTCTGCAGCAGGTTTTTAAAACCGGAATCCGGCAAGAAGCACGGGAGGCTTTACAACGCCGTCGAGCGCTTTTTCGACGGCATGTTCAAGGCTTACGAATGGAGCCTCGGGCTCGTGCTCAAGCACAGGTTCGCGTTCCTGATGGTGAACATCGCAATACTCCTGATAACGGCTTACCTCTTCATGATAATACCGAAGGGCTTTCTGCCGAACGAAGACCAGGGCAACATCTTCACGATAACCGAGGCCCCGCAGGGAACCTCTTTCGAGAAGATGGTCGAGTACCAGCAGCAGGTCGGCGACGTCCTCATAGCGAGCCCCTACGTAGCCACTTTTTTCTCTAGAATCGGCGGTGGCGGCGGGACCACGGGGACGAACCAGGGACGAATGCTGATGCGCCTGACGCCGAGGGACGAAAGGCCGAGCTCGTTTGACATAATAGACGAGCTTCGCCCGAAGCTCGCGGAGCTGCCCGGTGTCAACTCGTTCATGCAGGATCAGCCCGAGATAAGAATAGGCGGGCAGCTTACGAAGAGCCTCTACCAGTTCACTGTCCAGAGCCCCGACATGGAGGAACTTTACGAGTACGTTCCCATACTCGAAGCCAGGATGAAGGAGCTACCCGAGCTCGAGGACGTTACGAGCGACCTTGAGATCGCGAACCCGCAGGTGAACGTCGAAATAATGAGGGACAAGGCTTCCGCGCTCGGCGTGTCGGCGGCGGAGATCGAAAACACGCTCTACAACGCGTACGGCGACAGGTGGGTCTCCACCATATACACGCCGACGAATCAGTTCCAGGTTATCTTGGAGCTTAAGCCCGAGTACCAGGACGACAAGAACGCCCTTTCGAGGCTCTATGTAAAGTCTTCCAGCGGCAATCTCATACCCCTCGATACGGTCGCCAGGTTCACGGAAAGTATCGGTCCCAAAACCATAAACCACTATGGCCAGTTTCCTGCCGTTACGATATCTTTTAACCTCACGACGGGCGTCTCGCTCAGCGAGGCCGTAGGCAAAATAGACAGGCTCGTCGAAGAAACGCTGCCTGCCAACATGAGCACGAATTACCAGGGCGTCGCGCAGGAATTCCAGAGATCGCTGGCGGGCCTCGGGCTTCTTCTGGTTTTCTCGATACTCGTGATTTACATCATACTCGGAATCCTGTACGAGAGCTTCATTCACCCGATAACGATTCTCTCGGGCCTCCCCTCGGCGGGGTTCGGCGCTCTCATAGTTCTATTGATCTTCGGCGTCGAGCTTAACGTGTACGCATTTGTCGGCCTTATAATGCTCATCGGCATCGTGAAGAAAAACGCCATCATGCAGATAGACTTCGCACTCGAAGCCCAGAGGAACGAGGGCAAGAGCCCTGTGGAAGCGATATACCAGGGATGCCTCGTCAGGTTCCGTCCAATCATGATGACGACGATGGCCGCCCTTCTCGGCGCGGTGCCGCTCGCGATCGGCCACGGCGCGGGGGCTGAGTCACGCCAGCCGCTCGGTCTTACTGTCGTCGGCGGTCTCCTCTTCTCGCAGCTTATCACGCTTTACCTGACGCCCGTCTTTTACATATACATGGACAAGCTCCAGAGTTATATCCCGAGCCTCTCGTTCCCGCGCTTCTGGAAAAAAGGCACGGAAGAAAGATACGCCGAGAGATAATAGCCGCTGCAAGCCGGTGATTTTAACGGGATTGCGCGGGTGCGAAGCACCCGCGCAATGACTGTAAAAAGAAATCACCCTCGTTTCAGCTGTGGTCACTTTCGAGCGGTACTGGATGGGCTTCTGTGCAGTCAGCCGGGGCGTCCGAATGCCCGCTTTCTCGCATCCGTTCCCTCAAGGGAAGGGACGTGATAACCCTATCTGGTAACGCTCGGGTCGATCTCGTAAGCGGCCCATTCGTCGGAGTCCCTTATCTTCCGTACGGAGCCGAGCCCCGACAGCCTTTCCTTTATCGCGGCGTCCCTGACGATCATGAACCTCGCGTTCTCCTTCTTCAGGCGGGCGAGTATTTCCGCGTCGCTCATCGAGAGAAAGTCGGAAGGGGTGCCCGCGTATTCGTCCGTGAGGGGCCTGTCGTACCTGACCAGGCCGTAATGCCTCACGGCGAGCATCACGTAGAGAAAATCCCAGTACGCGCGCTCGATGATCACCGTGCCGTTCTCGTCGGCCGATCCGTTTTCGATTTCCTCCCTGACAAAGAGGCCCACGTTCACCGCCTCGCGCGCGTTCTTCGTTTCGTAATCCGGGAGCTTGAGGAAGCTGGTCCAGAGCAAATAAACGACGAGCGCCGCGGCCGCGCAGCGGAGGAGCCACGCGACCGGCGCGGGGAAATTTCGGAAAAAGAGGGTGTAAATGCCGAGGGCGGAGTACGGTACGAAAAGCATGAAGAAGGGAAGGGAGTAGCGCCCGGGCGCTGCCGACGCGGGGACGGAGTAGAAGTTATAAACCGAATAAACGGCGAGGGCGATGATTCCGGCCGCGAGTGGAAAGAGGGCGGCGGCCTTCCGTCGCTCTCTCGATGCGGCATATAAGCCCACGGGAAAAAAGAGCCAGACGATCCAGCTCGCGGACTCGTATACGAGCCGGGGATAGTATTCCAGCTTCTCCCGGAGCCCGACGTCGTATTCCGCATAGTAGGGAAGGGTCCTCGCGGCGTGATCCCTGAACATGTATAGCCATTCCCCTGTGGCCGAGCGCTCGATCGGGAGGTAGAGAACGATGAATAGATTACTAAGGAGAATGAATCCCGCGATCTCCGAAGCGGCTCTCCAGTTTTTCTTTCTCAGAAATCCGATTGCGAAGCCCGCCATGAAAAGGTTCGCGGCGTTTACGAGAATCCAGCTCTGGCTGTGAAATCCTGTCGAGATGAAAAAGAGAATTCCTGCCGCGAGCAGAAAAACGCCGCGCCTTTCGTCCATCCACTTCGCGGCGTAATAGAGCCCCGCGACGAAAGGCGCGAGGCAGTAGACGTCGAGCATCGGGGTTCCGCTCAGCCAGACGAACCAGGGATTGAAAACGAGGAGGAGGCCGGCTGTGAGCGTTACGACAAGGGATTCGAAAAGATGCTGAACGAGCTTAAGGAAATAAACGAGAAGGGCGCAGGAAAAAATGAACACCGTTATGCGCGGCGTCCATATGACGTTGTCCCATATCATGAGCGCGAGGCCGTTGACGTAAGACTCGAATGGCAGCCATGCGTACATGTAGATACCGAGTGGAATCTCGCCGTCGAGCGCCCATCTCGCAGCTGTGATCCCGCGTGAATATTCGTCGGCCGAAAGGCTGAGAAAGCCGAGCCTGTAGAGATAAATCCCGAGCGCGAGTTTTACGCAAAGCAGGATCAAGACTACAAGATTGAATCTGGAAAAATGCGGCCTCTGCGTCACTTCGGCTTCCGTTTCAGGTTGACATATTATAACGAATATCCTAAACTTTAATTCAACCGATGCGAAGTAATTATTTATATGATAGTCCGTTATGAAAGACCCTGACCCTCATTTGTGCGGCCGAGCACAGAAATCCGTTAGCACATCTTCTGAAAAAATTTATATAACCCCGGAATATTCGATCGAATATACTTATCTCCGGAATCTGATCCGAAATGATAAACGAGCTTGACGCTCTCCGTCGTATCGGCGAGCGTTTCTCCAGCAGCGGAAATGGCATTGAGGTCGGTATTGGCGACGACGCGGCCGCGCTGCGCATGGAGCCGGGAAAGCTGCTTCTCGTAACTACCGACTGCCAGGTAGAGGACGTTCATTTTATAAAATCGCTCATCTCTCCCGCCGACCTCGCGCGAAAGTCGGTCGCCGTATCCGTCAGCGACATCGGCGCCATGGGCGGCGTTCCGAAATATATATTCGCGTCGCTCGGCTATACGAAGCGCGAGGACGACCGGTTTCTCGGAGAGCTTATGCGGGGCTTCGAATCCGCCGAGAAGGAATTCGGCGTGAAGCTCACAGGCGGCAACCTGAGCTCGTCGGAAAGGATATTTCTCGACATAACCGTGCTCGGATTCGTCGAGCCCGGATGCGTTGTCACGCGGAAGGGTGCTTCGCCCGGAGACGTGATATACGTGAGCGGTACTCTTGGTGACTCCGCGCTCGGCCTCATGATACTGAAGAGGGAAGGCAGGGATGAAAAGGGGAGGCGTCTCATGGAAAGACATCTCCGGCCGGAGCCGCGTCTCGCTCTCGGCAGGGCGCTTGCGGAAGAAAGGCTCGCGACGGCGATGATAGACGTGAGCGACGGGCTCGCCCTCGACCTTAAGCGAATAACTGTTACCCAGGGCGTAGGCGCGAGCATACACGTCGAACGCATTCCTCTCTCCGGCGATTACCGCGCCCTTGCCGGGGAATACACGGATGATTTTTACGGGCCTGCGCTCTCGGGAGGGGAGGATTACGAGCTCCTTTTCACCTCGCATCCAGACAGGCGCGGCGAAATAATGAGAATATCCGAAAGGCTCAACATCGAAATAACGGAGATCGGGGACGTGTCGCCGGGAGCGGCGCTCACGATAACCGATCCCGGCGGCAGGGAAATAGCCCTAGAAGACGGAGGTTTTGTTCATTCCGGTAGCTAAATGGACGAAGCTGCGCTGACATATCATCTCTTTCTGATAGTGCTCCTTCTCATGATCTCGGGCTTCTTCAGCACGTCCGAAGGCGCCCTCTTCTCACTGGGACGGCACCAGCTCGAAAGCCTCAGGAAAGAGGGAAACAGAAGCTCGAAGTACATCGAGAATCTCCTCCAGGAGCCTTACAAGCTCATCGTCACAATACTCTTCGCGGACGAGGTCGTGAACGTCGCATACGCGAGCGTCATAGGGATCACCGTGAGCAGACTTCTGGGAGAGGGGCTACCGGACCATATGGTAGTGCTCCTCTCCATCGCCATAGCGTCGCCGAGCCTTTTACTTCTCGGCGAAATAGGACCGAAGACACTCGGCGTGAAATATCCCCGCGTCATATCGAGACTGGTCGCGTATCCGCTTCACTTCTTCCATACCGTAATCGCCCCGATAAGGTGGGTGCTGATGATGCTTTCCATGAACTTCACGAGGCTCTTCGGCGGCAAGATGGAGTACGAGCAGGATAACGGCTTCACGACGGACGAAGTGAAGGCGCTCGTAGACATAGGGAGCGAAGAAGGCGTCATAACGGACGAGGAGATGAAGCTCGTGGCGAGCCTCTTCAAGCTCGAAGACGTCCCGGCCTACAAGCTGATGACGCCGAGCGTCGACTGCTTCGTCCTCCCGCTCAACATCGCGTGGAGGGACGCCATATATGAAATCAAGAAGAGGGGTTATTCGAGGACCCCGGTTTACGACGGGGACAAGGATAATATCGTCGGCGTTCTCTACTCGAAGGACATTCTCACCTCCGGTCTCTCGGGGGCCGGCAATCCGGGAAGCCTGTTGAGGCCGCCTTATTTCATACCGAGGACGAAGATGGCTTTCGACCTTCTTACGGAATTTCAGCACAAGAGGAACCACATCGCCATCGTCGTCGACGAGTACGGGCGGTTCGACGGCCTGGTTACACTCGAAGACATACTCGAAGAGCTCTTCGGAGAGATAGAGGACGAAAGGAGGGTGCTGAAAAAACCTGTTGTCAGGTGCGAAAAAGACACGTTCGTCTTACCCGGCACGATGAAGATAGAGGAGTTCAACGATACCTATCTTTTCATGGTGCTGAGGTTCGGCGGCCTCGACAGCCTGGGCGAGGACCTCGAACAGTCGATACTTCCGCTG
The DNA here is from genome assembly GCA_964586675.1 of uncultured Spirochaetia bacterium. Lineage (GTDB taxonomy): Bacteria > Desulfobacterota_D > UBA1144 > Nemesobacterales > UBA2774 > JADLGH01. The sequence goes on from CAZPHQ010000042.1 coordinate 10,869, forward strand.
GAGGAAGACCACGAGACGGTCGCCGGGTTCATATTCGACATGTTCGGAAGATTTCCGAAGGAAGGGGAGAACGTCTCCCACGGGGCTATAACGTTTCAGGTGAGCAAGATCTCGGGGAAGCGCATAACCGAGATACGCGTGCAGAAGAGGGGCGAAGAGGTGGCCGATGTCGCTTGAGATCGTCATAGCCGTCGTGGCCGTATCGCTTCTCGTCCAGGGCTTCTTCGCGGGGGCCGAGATAGCCTTCATATCGTGCGACAAGATAAAGCTGAAGGCGCTGGCGGACGGCGGCTCCCAGAGCGCAAAGCTCGTGATGGGCGCCTTCTCCGAGATAGAGCGCTTCGTGAGCACGACGCTCGTCGGCATAAACCTCGCGCTCATAACGAGCACTGTGGTGATGACATTCTACATCGAAAAGGAATACGGGAGGGGGTCCGAGTTTTACGCCGTCCTCATCCTCTCCCCGCTCATAGTCATATTCGGGCAGATTGTCCCGAAGGCCGTGTTCCAGAGAAAGCGGGATACGGCGATACTCTGGGCGATATATCCACTTATCGTCGCCTCGTGGATACTCTCGCCCGTTTTGATCGTCGTCAACATTTTCACGAAGAAAATCCTCACCCTTATAGGCAACACGAAGAGCGTATTTGTCACACGCGAGGAGCTTATCGGCGTGATAGAAGGCGACGCGAACGTCCCGAAGGTCGATTACAAGGACAGGATCATAAAGAGGATATTCAGATTCTCCGAAACTACAGTAGCCGAGATAATGATCCCGCTAATTAATGTGACCTCCCTCAGCGACGAGGTCACAGTGCGCGACGCCGTGCGCACGATAAACGATACGGGACACACGCGCATACCGATTTATTCGTCCCAGGTGGACAATATCACCGGCATGCTGCATTCCTTTTACCTCCTGGGCGAGAACCCGGACGAGACAGTCAAGAGCTTCGCACGGACGCCGTACTATGTTCCCGAGGCCAAGTACGTCGACGAGCTTTTAGACGAGATGAAAGAGGGGATCGCGGGCCTCGCGGTCGTAATAGACGAGTACGGAGTCGCCGTCGGGATCATCGCGCTCGAGGACATCCTTGAAGAGGTCGTGGGCGAGATAGAAGACGAATACGACAAGGGGGCGCGGCTCTGGAGGAAGACCGGGGAGAGCGAGTATCTCGTCAATCCGAAGATCGAGATAGACGTGATAAACGACGAGCTCGCGGTCGGGATACCCGAGAGCGACGATTACGAAACGTTGGGCGGATTTCTGCTGACGCAGTCGGGCGCGATCCCGAGGCCGGGGGACAAGATAAAACACAACGGGTGGCAGTATACAATTACCAGGGCGACCAGCCGTTCCATAGACGAGGTGAGGGTCGCACAGAAAAAGAAAAAGTGATTCCCTCCGCGATTCTAGATGTCCTTAACCTGCTTTAAAAGCTCTTCCTCGAGACCCAGCATCAGCTCTTTCTCTTTCTTCTTTTTGTGGTCGTGCCCGAGGAGATGAAGTATGCCGTGGACGATGAGCTTCTTTATTTCCTCGTGAAATGTGTTGCCGTATCTGACGGCGTGCCTTCTCGTGGTATCGAGGGATATTACCACGTCGCCCAAGAGCGGCACCGGCCCGTCCGCGTCCTGCGGGAAGGAGAGAACGTCGGTCGCGCGGTCTATACCCCTCCAGGACCTGTTCAGCTCGCGCATTTCAGCGTCGCCGATAAACGTGATCGAAAGCTCCGAGCCTTTATCGACCCCGAGCTTCCTAAGAACGGAGCCCGCGATCTTCCTGAGGAGCGCCCTGTAGCGCGCGTCGAGCTCGCCCGTCTCGTCGGTAAGAGCGATTTTCATGGGGCTATATTTTACTCGGAGCGGCTCTCTGGCGAAACTCCCCGCCGTTTTCGTCCCGCGCGGGCATTGGACACGGAGTTAATTTCTGATATGATTCTTACGAGTTATGCCGAAGAGAAAAGCAAAGACGGAAAGAGCCACCTCGGAAGTGAAGGTCGAAGTCGAGATTAACCTCGACGGCGAGGGCAGCTTCAGCATCGACACCGGCATCCCGTTCTTCGACCACATGCTCGCCCAGTTTGCGAGGCATGGCTACTTCGACCTCAAGATAAAGGCTGTCGGGGACCTCGAAGTCGATTTTCACCACACGGTCGAAGACGTCGGCCTTGCCCTCGGCGACGCTTTCCTAAAGGCGCTCGGGGACAAGAAGTCGATAACGAGGTTCGGAGAGGCGTTCGTTCCCTTCGACGAAACGCTCGCATTCGCATCCGTCGACCTCAGCGGGAGGCCCTATCTCGTATACAACGTTTCCGTGCCCAAGACGAAGGTGGGGGAATTCGACATCGAGCTCGGCGAGGAATTCTTCAAATCATTTTCAAATACACTTCTCTGTAACCTTCACATAGAGCTCAGGTACGGCGACAACCTCCATCACGTTATAGAGGCCGTGTTCAAGGCCGTCGGCCGGGCGCTCGACAAGGCTTCTCAAATCGACCCGAGGTCGGGCGATGTGCCATCGACCAAGGGCAAGCTGTAAACAAACGCCGATGATCGTCATCGTGGACTACGGTATGGGGAATCTGAGAAGCGTCGACAAGGCGTTTCTCAGCCAGGGTATCAATGCGTTCGTGACGAGGGACCCGGACGGGATTTCGCGCGCGGACGGGCTCGTCTTGCCCGGAGTAGGCGCGTTCGGCGACTGTATGAAAAACCTGGCCGAGTACGGGCTGGTGGATCCCATAAAAAAGCACATAAATTCCGGTAAGCCGTTTCTCGGAATTTGCCTCGGGCTCCAGCTTCTCTTCGAGGGGAGCGAAGAGTCTCCCGGCGTCCCCGGGCTCGGGGTTCTCGAAGGGAGAGTCGTCAGGTTCACGCCATCGGAAGACGAGAGGCTGAAGGTGCCCCACATGGGATGGAACAGGATTTCGATAAGAAATGAAGGCCCTATACTCGCAGGAATCCCGGACGGGAGCTGGTTTTACTTCGTACATTCCTACTACCCCGCACCGAAAGACGAGGGCGTTATAGCCGTCACTGCCAGCTACGGAGTAGAGTTTACGGCCGCCGTCGCACGTCACAATCTCTTCGCCTGCCAGTTCCACCCAGAGAAAAGCAGCGCGGACGGTCTCCGCATCCTGAGGAATTTCGCCGCGCTCGCGAGCGGCGAAGCGAAAGCCGCCTCCGCCTAGTTTACCGGGTACTTCGTTCCGCTTGTCCCGGGCGTCGTCTGCGCCGGCGGCTCCGCCGCAGAGGCGGAATTCCCGTAGATGGCCTTATACGCACCGTAGCTTCTCAGTATCCTTCTAATGTAATTTCTCGTTTCGCGGAACGGTATCTCTTCTATGAACTCGTCCTTTTCGAGCCCGTAGTACTGTGTTCTCCACGTTGCGGCGCGGTTGGGCCCGGCGTTGTAGCTGGCGAGCGCAAGCTCTACATCGCCGCCGAACTCGTCGAGCACCTGCTTTAAATAGAAGATGCCCATCTCGATATTGATGCGGGGGATGGTGAGCATTTCGACTGTGAAGCCGCTTATGCCTATCTGGTTCGCCACTGTCCTCGCCGTGGGCGGTATGAGCTGCATCAGCCCGACCGCGTCGGCCGGGGAGACGACGTCCTTCTGGAACCTGCTCTCCTCTCTTATGACCGAATATACGAGGAGCTCGTCGACGCCGTATTTTCTGGCGTAGGGCGCGACGATGTCCCTGTATCCCCGGGGGAACGAGAGGCTGTTGGCCTGAGGGAGGCCGAGGTCCTGCGCGACCTTTATAGAGCTGTTGTAATCTTCGACCTTCGCGTAAAGAAGGCTCACAACCACGAACTCCTCCTGTGTCGAGGCCGCGCTCTCCATCTTAGCTATTTCGAGCCTCGCATCCTCGGGGAGCCCGAGCTCTATCAGAAGCTCGGCCTTCTGCTTTCTCGCCGCCGTTTGCGGGCTCAGCACTGTCGTTTCCGGATTTATATTCGCGAAAGCCGGCGCGACGCCCGTTTTCTGCTGCGCAAGATAAGAGTGATACGTCGGGGGGGTGAGCGCCGCGAGGGCCGTGTATTCGGCGAGGGCCTTGTCGCCCTGGCCCTGCTTCTCCAGGGTTCTCGCCTTCCAGTACCTGGCATTCGACGCGTTGAAAGAGGTGGACTAATCCGTGAAGTGCGAGAACGTCGCGTGGGGTTCGGGGTTCATTGCCTTTCTGTTTTATTTGCAGCCGAGGTTCC
>CAZPHQ010000043.1:0-14120 GCA_964586675.1 uncultured Spirochaetia bacterium
GACCCGCGGCCCTTTGTCGAATGTAAGGATTTCGTACAGCGAATGAAAATCCCTTTTTGCAGATAGTTACTCTTATCACTTGATAATCCCTCTAGGCACCTCTCTTGCTATATAGATTGATATGAATATCTGCCTTGCAGGGAGGCCTGAATGAATATCCGCAGTAGAGAATCTGAAATATACTACGGCTTCGCAGAGTACCTCGGCTATATCGTGATCGCGGCTCTGGTGACCGCGTGCGTCTTCGCCGTGTGGACGGGTTTTATGCTGGGCATAGCGCCTTATTCACCGGGCGGCGGAAGCGAGACGCTCCTCTTCGGTTACACGAGAGGCGCGTGGGAAGCGGTGCACTCGTGGCTTAGCGCGGCCGCGGTCGCTGCGGTGCCGGTCGCCATAATCGTCGGACGAAAGTCTTTCAGGAAAATCTGAACCTATTACCCGGCGGAGCCCAGGTGGACAAGAGCGTCGATTGACGGGCGCGCCTGGCTCCGCCGACTCGCTTCGCAGCTTGAGAGGGGCGCTCCATTTCAGCGCGTAAGCAGACCCCTGCACGACGGTCTTTCAATAGTTAAAAAGTGAGGGTGAACATGAAAGGAAAAATACTCGGTGTATCCATCATAGCTCTTTTCGCTTTAACCGGCGGAGTGCCGCACGCGCAGGACGAAGCACAGGACGAAACCATGAAGAAGGCGGCTGCGCTTTTCAAACCGATACCTGCGTCGCCTCCCGAAAAAGAGGACAATAAGATAACGCCCGAAAAAGTCGAGCTCGGGAAGATGCTCTTCTTCGACCCCAGGCTCTCGGCTTCCGACCTCATCAGCTGCAACACCTGCCACAACCTCGGCACTGGCGGCGTGGATCTCCAGGAAACATCCACCGGGCACGCCTGGCAGAAGGGGCCGAGGAACGCGCCGACCGTGCTCAATTCCGTGTTCAACGTCGCCCAGTTCTGGGACGGGCGCGCGAAGGACCTCGCCGAGCAGGCGAAGGGCCCGATGCAGGCTACAGTCGAGATGAGCAGCACGCCTGAAAACGTCGTCAGAAAGCTTAAGAGCATGCCGGCGTACGGGGACTACTTTAAAACGTCCTTCCCCGAAGAGGCGGACCCGGTAACGTTCGACAATGCCGTCAAGGCGATCGAGGTATTCGAGTCTACGCTTCTCACGCCCGACTCGCCGTTCGATAAATACCTGAAAGGCGACAGCGCAGCGCTTACGGACAGCCAGAAGCAGGGGCTCGAGCTCTTCATGAGCAAGGGCTGCGCGAGCTGTCACAACGGCATCAACGTCGGCGGCGGCGGGTACTTCCCGTTCGGACTCGTCGAAAAGCCGACTGACGAGGTGAGGCCGCCTGGTGACAAGGGACGTTTCGCGGTGACCGAGACAAAGAGCGACGAATACGTGTTCAAGGTGCCTACGCTCCGCAACATCGAGCTCACGCCGCCCTACTTCCATTCCGGAAAGGTGTGGGACCTGAAAGAGGCCGTGGTCGTCATGGGCACGGCGCAGCTCGGCGCGAAGCTCACCGACGACGAAGCGGAGAAGATCACCGACTTCCTCCGGTCGCTCACCGGAAAGCAGCCCGAGGTGGTCTTCCCGATACTGCCGCCCGTCGGCCCCGATACGCCCCGCCCCGTGCTCGATATACCCGTTACGAACTGACCATACCCCGGTGACGCGGCCGCCGGCGCTCGCCGTGCGGCCTGAGGAGGCATTCCCGCAGGAGAACACGCGGGAATGCCTCTATCGCCATAACCCGAATCTTATATATAATTCTCGTACGCGCCGCGTGGGAAGGGGCCGCTTTAGAAAGCCCCCTCCCCTCTCCGCATCCACGCCAGGGAGGAAGTATATGTACGAGCTATTCAATTCACCCGCCTACAACGAAGCCGTGCTTCAGTTCCGGAGGGCGAGCGAGCGGCTTACCGCCGACGACGGGCTCGAAGAGAGATTCGAGCTGCCGCAAAGGACGATGGTCGTCAGCTGCCCCGTCAGGATGGACGACGGCACTATAAAGGTGTTCAGCGGATACAGGGTTCAGCACAACCAGACCCTCGGACCCTACAAGGGCGGCATACGCTACCATCCCGAGGTCGACATGGGCGAGGTCGCCGCGCTCGCCATGACGATGACGTGGAAGTGCGGCCTCGCGGAGCTGCCGTTCGGCGGTGCGAAGGGAGGCATAGCGGTCGACCCCGGAAAGCTCTCGGAAACGGAGCTCGAAAGGCTGACGCGAAGATATACCGCCGAAATCCTCCCGATCATCGGCCCGAGTAAGGACATCCCCGCGCCCGACTTAGGCACCAACCCGCAGGTGATGGCGTGGATCATGGACACCTACAGCATGTCGCAGGGGTTTACCGTGCCGTCCGTCGTCACGGGAAAGCCGATCCTCATCGGGGGCTCGCTCGGCCGCGAGGAGGCGACGGGCTTCGGAGTCGCTTACGTCACGGAGGACGCGCTCGCGAGGTTCAAGAAGCGCTCCGAGGATGTGAAGGTCGTCATACAGGGGTTCGGGAACGTCGGCACGTTCACAGCCCTCAAGCTTAAAGACCTCGGGATAAAGGTCGTCGCCGTGAGCGACGTAAGCGGCGGCATATATAATCCCGATGGCCTGCCCGTGGACGAGCTTGTCGAGATAGTCAGGCGGAAGGGGCATGTTACCGACCACCACGGCGGCGAGAGGATAACCAACGATGAGCTGCTTACGCTTGAATGCGACGTCCTCATACCGGCGGCCCTCGGACGCGTGATACACAAGGACAACGCTCCGAAGCTCAAATGCGGGATGGTGGTCGAGGGCGCGAACAACCCGACGACGGCAGAGGGCGACGACATATTAAGGGAGCGCGGCATCCCGGTCATTCCCGACATACTCGCCAACGCGGGCGGGCTTATCGTTTCCTACTTCGAGTGGGTGCAGGGGCTCCAGGAATATTACTGGTCGAGGGACGTCGTTCACGACGATCTCAAGAAGCGGATGAAATCCACGTTCGTAAGGGTCGCGGATTACGCCGAGAGGGAGGAAATCCCTATGCGCCTCGCCGCACTCGTGCTCGGCATAGACCGCGTCGCGCGGGCGAAGAAGCTCCGCGGGCTCTATCCGTAATGTAGTTTCGGCCAAAAAGAAGGCATATTCCGCTCTTCTCTAGCAGATAGCGTTGTCTCGGCTACGTCGGTCGCCAGCACGCGCGGCGTACCGGACAGCGTCCGCCGGCATACGACGTAGCAATATCGGGATATGAATCACCGTTCGTGCGGCTGGTACTGCATGCTACGCCGGTCTCCGGACATTGTCCTACGCGGTTCTTCTTCTGCGGAGAGCGAGCATGCCGAACGCGGCCAGCATCAGCGCTGTCGCTATCATTCCCCATTCAGACATCGTGGGTATGTTCGTAACGGTGGGTCCGGGCGGCGGTGTCGGCGGCGTGGCCTCGGCTCCGAAGCTGATGTTCAGAATGCTCTCGACGTTAGAGCCGATGTTGTTTGTATTCGAAAGGTTGATCCTCGTAATCGTTCCGCCGGAAGTGACGCCGACGAAGGTGTTGAAAGCGCTCGAAACGGCAACTGATGTCGAGCCTATCAGGGAGTCGCCCGCCCCGAAAACCTGTACGGTCATTTGTTCGCTGCACGGGCCGCCCTGTACCATACAACCTGCCAGGAATCCCGCCCGTGTCGTGTCCGGATCGGAGAAGAGTATATCGAGGGTGTCGACGAACGTATTGCTGGCCAGGGGGCCCTGCGGGTTGGCATTTGACGCGAAATTGGCGCCAAATACAAGGAGAGAGCCGTTGTCTGGACCGGGATTGTCGGAAAATGCTATTCCCGGAAGTATCTGGCCCGGCGTGAAGCAGCCGTCGTTGGAGCCGGCGTCGACAGGCGCATTGCAAGTTATGAAGGTCCCGGGTGTTGCCGGGGCGCTCAGAAAATTCTGAAAGCCGAGGTCGGGGTTGTCCGACAGGAACTGGGCCTCGTCGGACGAGAAGATCACTTGCGCGGATGCCGTGAGCACGGAAACCGTTAAGGTGAGAATCAGGGCCAGAACGAATAATTGCAGACTTAAAAATAAGCCGGGTTTCCGCATGCCATCCTCCTTTATTGAAACAGTTAACTTATTTTACAAGGGACTGAAGTTGCTGTCCAGAGCGCATATGGTGCGATTCCTCTGGTGATCCATAACACCGGACTTGCTACGCCGTTTTCCCGTGGATGTGGCCCGTAAAAAGCGCTTAGGCCCGGGGATAGAAGTGAGGTAATTAAAAGGCCGGGCAATCCGGTCGTTTTTTTGTCGGCTGTTCCCCGGCGACTGATGCATGGCTCCCGTCTTTGACAAGCGGCAGCGGAAGTGTGGATAATACTCTCTGTCTTTTCATTCCGACATCTCGGGCGGAGGCCACTATGAAACTCGATTATCTCGTAAGCCTGAACATCGAGCTCGGAGGCAAGGGGCCCGCGCCCGTCGGCCCAGGCCCCTATGGCACGCGGCTCGTGGCCGGCGTGGCGGGCGGCACTTTCCACGGGCCCCGGCTCATGGGCAAGATTCACCCCGGGGGCGGGGATTACATCCTTGCCGACGGCGACGGCGTCTGGCACCTGGACGTCCGCCTCGTGCTCGAAACTGACGACGGCGCTTTCATATATCTGCAATACGCGGGCGTTCTCGTGATGGACGACAGGATTAAAGAGGCGCGGGCGGCCGGGAGGCCGATGGAATTCGGCGACGCCTACTTCATGATCCAGCCGCGCTTCGAGACGGGCGATAAGAGGTATGCCTGGCTCAACGGCATCGTCGCGGCGGGCGAAGGCCGGATAGTGCCCGGCAAAGTCGAGTACAAGATTTACGGCCTCGAAAACGGCTGAGACAGCCGGGCCTCCCGCTCGCTTTTGTTTTGCCAGAGACAGTTTCCACTGTGCGTTTTCCTACGCCATGGCTTCTTTTTGCCCTCTTGAATTGACAAAAAGCGTTCACAACTTCCTATATTCATTAAATATATCACCGGCTGGCACGCATCTTGCCATTCTCCGGTATGATTGCGCCCGAAGGGGAGCGCGTCGAAGATAGAGGCGCAATAGCGTGCGCCATAAACTCACCTGGAGGTGAACGACATGAATAAGAAGGGAATAGTATTCGGCATAACGGCTCTCGCACTGGGATTCCTGTTCACGGCGGATAACTCTCACGCCGCAGACAGGAGCGCGACCCCGACCGAAGCCGCAGCGATTTACGGCGCCTTGAAGGCGCAGGGATGCACCGTCACAGACGACATAGAGGTCGAGTCCGTTAGCGGCGTATACGTCATAGACGAGGACGAGCCGCAGGGCCTGATGCCGGGAATCTACAAGACGGAAGCCCGCTGCTTTGACGGCGAAAAGTACGACATAAAGATGGACCATCGTCTAAACATTCTGTCGAAGGAAGAAGACTAATCGGCTAACTTCAGTCCAACCCCGGGGCTCGGAAGCCAGAAGGAGGCCGTCCCCGGGGGTATCTTCCACGGCATGACAAGGGGGAGCGCGGGCGGAGCCTGCTCTCCCCCTTCTTTTTTATCGTTTACTTCTTCCGCACATTGACCGGCGGAAATTTCTCACAGCCGTCCGCCGAAGCGAAGCCAATCGCGGCCTGCCCGCATCTAATTTAAAATAGTTCACCCGCGCATGTAATTGACGCGCTTTTCAGGATACAATATACGGCCTTCCGGCAATCATATGGACGCGATCATATCAGTCAAGAACCTGAGCAAGACCTACGCCTCGGGGCAGCACGCGCTGAGGGACGTGAGCCTCGATATAAGGCGCGGGGAGATATTCGCCCTCCTCGGCCCGAACGGCGCGGGGAAGACGACCCTCATCAGCATCATATGCGGGATAGTGAATCCCGGCTCGGGGACTGTCTTCGCCGACGGGCACAATATCGTGACCGACTATAGAAAAGCGCGGTCGATAATCGGCCTCGTGCCGCAGGAGCTGACGACGGACGTCTTCGAATCCGTTCACGCGACGATGAATTTCAGCAGGGGCCTCTTCGGGAAGCCGCCCGACGACGCCTACGTCGAAAAGGTGCTGAGAGACCTCTCCCTCTGGGACAGGAAGGACTCGAAGATAATCACCCTCTCGGGCGGCATGAAGCGGCGCGTCCTGATAGCCAAGGCCCTCTCGCACGAGCCGAGGATACTGTTTCTGGACGAGCCGACGGCGGGGGTCGACGTCGAGCTAAGGCGCGAGATGTGGGACATGGTGAGGCGGCTCAGGGAAAGCGGCGTAACGATAATCCTGACGACACATTATATAGAAGAGGCCGAGCAGATTGCAGACAGCATCGGCGTCATAAACAGGGGCGAGATCATTCTCGTCGAGGACAAGCACACCCTCAAACGGAAACTCGGGAAAAGGCAGCTCACGCTCACGCTGAGAAATCCTGTCACGCAGATTCCGGAGGGGTTCTCGGAGTTTAACCTCGAGCTCACGCCCGACGGCCGCACGCTCGTATTCAACTTCGACGCGAACGCAGAGGACACCGGGATCGCCGGGCTTCTCAAGCGGCTCGACGAACGGGGCGTTGACTTCAGCGACGTGAATTCGAGCGAAAGCTCGCTCGAGGAAATTTTCGTAAACCTTGTGAGGAACGGGCATTGAACTTCCACGCAGTGACGGCCATATACAAATTCGAGATGGCGCGCATGTGGCGGACGCTATTCCAGAGCATCGCCTCACCCATACTTTCGACCTCGCTCTACTTCGTCGTCTTCGGGGCCGCGATAGGCTCGCGCATAGGCGACATAGACGGCGTCTCTTACGGGGCCTTCATCGTGCCCGGGCTCGTTATGCTGACTCTAATGAGCGAGAGCATATCGAACGCCTCGTTCGGCATCTACATGCCGAGGTTCGCAGGGACTATCTACGAGCTTTTGTCCGCCCCCGTTTCGAGCATGGAGGCTATACTGGGATACGTCGGCGCCGCGGCGTCCAAGTCCGTCATACTCGGGACGCTGATACTCGTCACGGCGCGCCTCTTCGTTCCGTATAGTATCGAGCACCCGCTCTGGATGATCGGGTTCCTGATTCTCACGGCTGTCACGTTCAGCATGTTCGGATTCATTATCGGCATATGGGCCGACGGGTTCGAGAAGCTGCAGATAGTGCCGCTGATGATCGTTACTCCGCTCACGTTCCTCGGCGGGAGTTTTTACTCGATACACATGCTGCCGCCCTTCTGGCAGAAGGTCACCCTCTTTAACCCCGTCGTCTACCTCATAAGCGGGTTCAGGTGGAGCTTCTACGGCGTCTCGGACGTTAACGTAGAAATCAGCCTCGGCATGACCCTGCTTTTCCTCGCCATATGTATCGCTCTCGTCTGGTGGATCTTCCGGACGGGGTACAAGATTAAAAACTAAGCAGGAAACTCCCTCAAAGCTTGTCATTTCGACCGCAGGGAGAAATCTCTCCGCTCTCCGGTTTATAATAGCGGTGGAGGGACGAGACATGAGCACGAGAACTTTTTCGGTATTATCCGGGCATGGCCGGGAGGAAATATTCAGGGATGTCGTCGCGCTGGGCGGGCTGCCGTTCTACCTGCTAGTCGCGGCGAGGGCTGCCATAGGCCCCTACCCTGCGTTCCTCTCACAGGTGGTGATAGCCCTCCCAATCCTGATACTCCTGGCGAGGCTGGTACGCGGCTCGAACCTTCATATCGCCAGGGCCCTTATACTCGTCGTGTTCACGTCGATCTTTTACAAGTCTCCGCAATTCACAATCTTCGCTGTGCTCGTCTGGGCCGCGATGATATTCTCGCTCGTCCGCCTGAAAGTTCCGTCCGGAGAAATCGTGAGAGGCATAGCCATCGGCGCTGTAGCCGTAGCCGCCGGCTACTTTATCACGCTGCTGATAGTTCCGGGCTGACCTCGAATCGCCCGCTGTGCTGCGTCAGACCAGCGTTTCTTCTATCACTCCTGACAGCTCGATGAGGGCTTTCCCGCAGTCGCCCGTGAAGGACGAGCCGTGCATCACGGCGAGCGTCTTCGAGTCGAGAGCCGCCAGCCTTTCGAATATGCCTCTCATCTGGGGCGTGTACGGGATGTAGTAGGCGTAGGGGCTCTGCTGCATGTTGATGAGCGAGTCCTTCGCCCGCTCGACTATGTCGGAGCCTGTCAGCGGCTCTACATCGCCGAAGTGTGTAAAGAGGTCAGAGCAGAATAGAGTCCCGTCAGTCTCCTCGAAGAGAACGCCAGCGTCCCAGCCATGAGGAAGGTGCGCCGTCGAGCAGAACCTGAACGTCCTTTTTCCCGTCTGAAACGTCTCGCCGTCGACCATGCCCCTCGCCGGGCGTATGGCGAAGTCGTTCACGCTCACAGCAGCACCGAGGAGCGAGCACACAGCCTCGGCGCGCGGCGCAAGCCCGAGCCACTTGTTGAGCGAGCCGCATTCGTCGGACTCGAAATGGCTGAATCCTATCCACCTGAGCGTCTTCGGGTCGATGATCTTGGAAACGCCCTCAAGTATATCTCCGAACATCGAGTTGAGCCCCGTATGAAATAGGAGCGGCTCGTCGTCTTTCACTAAAAAGTGATTGAACTGGAGCCCTATCTCTTTGTAGACTACCTCGATGCGGTAAACGCCGTCCGCTATTTCGTCTATCTTATGCATATTACCCCCCTCTATAATATTTATCGTTACTGCGGGCACTGCGGTTCAAAGCTAAGCACGCCCGGATGATCCTCCGCCGTCGACCATATCGACGAGCAGTTCGCAGTATTGCACTTTCCTCCGAGCGTCGACTGCTCGTTTCCGGTGAATAGCCTGCACCTGCATATGGCTGTGGGCACGTTCTCCGTTACTCCGAGGCTGTCCGTGAGCTCGACTGTCTCTCCTGTGAGCCTGCATTCGGCGTCCATGCACCCGGCCTGACGGCCGTCGGGCTCGCCGCATGTCAGCACACCGAAACCGTATTCGAGGCCGAGCACCTCGGAATATGTGGAATATACTATATCGCCGGACGGCCTGACCTCGTCGCAGGGCTTGTTATAAGAGCACGACTTCCCCTCGAACACGTAGCAGTAGCCGCAGCTCCCGTCGTCCGAGTCGCAGCGGCCGCATTCTATCGTGTCGCCGTCGATGGTTTCAGGGTCGCAGCTCGGGCGATGCAGAGGGCGTATTTCTGATCGCAGATTTCACCGTTCGGAGAATCGAGGCAGCGCTTCTCGAAGCCGTCTCTTCCGTCTTTGGAGTCGCAGCCTGCCGCCAGGAACAAAACAGGAGCGAGAAGGAGCAGGGCGAGGGTGAGTTTTAGTGCGCTGGTCGTATTCGGCACGGGTTACCTCCTTTCGGAAACTGTTTGGGATATGCGGAAGTCTATGCCTAGAATAATATATATAGTCAAAATTTTAAAGACCGGGATTTACCGCCGGGAATCTCTTTAAATCAGAAACTGCAATTTCGTTATGAGCGTATAATCAATTATAGTTATTAGAGAAAGGAGAGCTCATAATGGTTGACCTCGATAAAGCGCTTTTAAATCCCGCCGCAGTGTTCGCAACCCCGGAAGACGTGCTCTGGGCCCCGGGCCTCACACGCGACCAGAAGATAGATATTCTAAGAAGGTGGGAGTACGACGCGAGAGAGCTCGAAGTCGCCACGGAAGAAAATATGCCCGGGCAGAAAGCGAGCTGCCTCGAAAGCATAATCAAGGCGCTTAACGCGCTCGGCTACGACCACAACCTCGACAACGAACCCCCTACGAAACAGGGCGGCTCGTGAGCCTCTAACCTGAACCAGGCATTCGTCTTTTTGAAACCGGGCTGAAATAATACTTGACCACTATCTATATCTCTATGTATACAAATCAGGATATTCTCCGGCACTGCGGAAAGAGGCGTCAGCCTTGACGAGGGTTTCAAGGCCGCGCCGGGACGGTCCTGAAGCGCCTTCCGGCAGACAGTCACCGGCTCTTTAAAATTATCTCGAACCTAATCCGTTTCACGCGGTACATACGTATATGAGTATAAAACGCGCGAACGGGATTTTGTCATTTCGGGAGAGAGAAAATGATATTCATAGCGGAGCAGCAAACGCAGTATACTGACAATACAGGCACACTCATGGCCGCAAAACGAACGAACGCAGAAACATTCACCGAAGACGAGCCCGCCGATATAGCCCAGGCGGCGCTCGATTCACTCGAAGAGCAGATAGCCGTCCTCGACAGGACGGGCAGGTTAATCGCCGTCAACAGCGCCTGGGAAAGCTTTCCCGAAAGGCAGGCGTCGGGCGTCCTCGACAGGCCCTCCGTCGGAGCGAACTACCTCGCCAGGCTGAGAAGGCACAATTCCCCCGAGGGGAGGATCTCCGCCGTCGTGAGGAACATCAAGAGCCTCGTGCGCGGCGAAAAAGGCAGGTTCACTGTCGAGCTGCCGAGCCACTCGGGCAGCAGGAAGAGGTGGTTTCAGCTTTCCGTAACGCCGCTCATGCAGGACGACGGAGTGGCTGGCGCCGTTCTCTCCTATTCGGATATTTCGGCCAGGAAGCTCGCCGAGATAGCGGCGAAAAAGCACTCCATGACAGACCAGATGACGGGCATCCTCAACCGGCGGGCCGGGATAGACGCGCTCCGGAAGCAGATAAAACTCTGCGAGCGCCACGGAAGAAGCTTCACCGCCTGCTACATCGACCTCGACAACCTGAAGCTCGTAAACGACAGCTACGGCCACAAGGAAGGCGACAAGGTAATAATCTCGCTCGTCAAGATCGTGAGCGGCGTTCTCAGGGAATCGGACGTCATATGCAGGCTCGGCGGCGACGAGCTCCTTTTAATACTCCACGAGACGACGCTCGAAGGGAGCGGGACTGTCCTCAGACGAATCCACTCCGCTGTCGAGGCGCGAAACGCCAGGAGCAAAAAGCCCTACAGCATCGAATTCAGCTACGGGCTCGCCGAATATTCCCCGGGCTGCAAACATACCGCCGAGGAGCTCGTCGACATGGCCGACAGGGACATGTACAGGATGAAGCTCGTGAGAAAGACTATCTCCATTTCGAGATAAAGGACTCACTCTCCAATCCGCTGCGGCGCGGATCCTTCCGCAGTATTTCAGAATTTCTACAGCCTTCTGCGCCCCGCCTGTGGGCGCGCATATACGCCTATATTTGTATGGATTTCAAAGAAGCGGCCGTATACTAAGGGCAGCACAACCGCAGGAGGCGGCGACTCTCCGCGATCCGATACACGGACCGAAAACCCGCGGCCGGATTAACCGCTAAAACGCCGGCCTCGGTCCGCGAGCGGCCGCTCCCGGCGAAATACGAGGTGAGATGCCCATCAGCGAACCAGGCGAGCCGGAGCGGGAAATGTACCCTGATGCCAAAGCGCGCATGCGGGAAGAGGTCTATTCTCTTTTCGACAACCTCGTAAACGAGATATACATCTTCGACGCCGCCGGCAAGTCGCTCCTTCACGCCAACAACACCGCCCTCCGGAATCTCGGCTACACGTTAGGCGAGATGAAGGGGTTCACGCCGTCGGACATAAAAAAGGGCGTCCCTCCCGAATACGTCGACAGGCTGCTTTCGAGGCTTGACGGCGCGGACAGCTCCGTCAGGTTCCCGACCTTTCATCATAGAAAAGACGGCTCGCACTACCCTGTCGAGGTGGAGCTGAGGCCCTCCACCTTGGCCGGCGACCCGGTCTTCATAATGACCGCGCTCGACATGACCGGAAAGACGCACACGGAAGAACGGCTCCGGAGAACGCTCGAAGACCTTTCCAGGCTCAACAGCTACGAAGCCGTTATAAATATCGTCACACAGGCGGTGCACAAATCGATAGACCTCGACGAGGTCCTTGAAAACGCCGTTGAAGCGCTCACCCGCAACATGGAGAGGGTGAAGACCGTCAGCATATATTTCGCCGAAGGCGAGGAAGCCGTGATGAAGGCCTGGAGGGGCTACCCGGAATGGTTCGTCGCCCGGGCGAGCAGGATACCCTACCCCAAGGGCTTCACCTGGAAGGCGATGATCGAGGGGAAGATGATATACGTCCCCGATACCGAGGACGATACAGTCATGGGCCCGGCGGGGAGGGAGCTCGGGACGAAGAGCTACCTTTCGATACCGCTCAAATCGGACGGCAGATCGGTGGGCGTCATGAACATCAACTCGATGGAGAAGTACGCATTCGGGGTCGAAGAGCTCAGGGTGTTCGAGATAGTCTCGCGGCAGCTGGAGATAGCGATAAACAACGCGAGGTTCACGGAGTCGATAATCGAATCGGAAAAGAGTCTCGAAGACAAGGTCGAGCAGCTTTCAAAAAAAGAGCAGTACGAAAAGATAATCAACATCGTCACCCAGAGCGTCTACAGCTCGATTGACCTGAGGCAGGTCCTGGAGAACGCGGCAAGGGTTATGGGGGAGAACATAGCGCAGGCCGACATGGTGCTGATCTTTCTCGTCGAGGGCGACGATGCCGTGCTTCAGTCTCACTGGGGCGCCGAGCCGTGGTTCGCGGAAAAGATATCGAGGATACCCTACCCTAAAGGACTTACCTGGAAGATCATAATCGAGGGCAGGTCGCTCGTCGTGCCGGACACGGACGAGGAAGCCGCCCTGGGGCCGGCCGGAAGGCAGGCGGGAATAAAGAGCCACGTTTCGATGCCGCTCAAGACGGGCTCGGAGACGATAGGCTGCATCGGAGTAAATTCCTTCAGGAAAAACGTGTTCTTCGAGGCCGAGCTCAAGCTGCTCGAAATCATCAAGACGCAGATCGAAACCGCGATACTGAACGCCAGGCACGTCGAGGCGCTCAAATATTCCGAGGAGCGCTACCAGACGCTTACGGAGGTGTCGCCGCTCGGGATATTCCAGACGGACGCCGGCGGGAAGGTGCTTTACGTCAACAAGAGGTTCTGTGAGATCACGGGGATGTCGAGGGACGACGCAAACTCTGGCAGGGGGCCGATGTGGATACACCCGGACGACCGCGAGCGTATTGTGAGGAAGTGGGAGGAAGCGTCGGCGTCGGGGCTCGAATTCAAGGCGGAGCACCGGTTCAAAAAGGAGGACGGCACTGTCGTGTGGGTCGCCGTGCACGCCCTGCCGCTAAAGAACGGCTCCGGCGAGATGCATGGCTACGTCGGCACGCTCGCGGACATAACGGAGAGAAAGCTCTCGGAGGAGAAGATACGGTTTCAGGCCTCCATACTGGACCAGGTGAGGAATTCTGTCGTGGCGACCAGCCTCGAGGGTAACATCGTATACTGGAACAAGTTCGCCGAAGAGCTGCTTTATTGGAAAGAAAGCGACGTGCTCGGCCGGAACCTTATTGAAATCTCCCTCCCCGACATGAGCGCAAAGGACGCCGAAGAAATACGGAGCTCGCTCGAGGCGACGGGATTCTGGGAGGGGGAGCTTGTCACGCAAAGGATGGACGGCACGTCCTTCCCGGCGCATGTCGTGAGCACCGAGATAAGGAACGACGGCGGCGAGCTGATAGGATACGTCGGCGTCGGCACCGACATAACCGAAAAGAAGAATCTCGAAGCGAAGCTCCTCCGGACGCAGAGGCTCGAAAGCATAGGCATGCTCGCTGGCGGTATAGCGCACGACCTCAACAACATCCTCCAGCCTATATTGATGTCGATAAGGCTCCTCAGGTCGGGCAGGGACAAGGCCGGGAACGAAAGGATACTCGACGTGCTCGAAACCAGCGCGCGGCGCGGGGCCGATCTCATCCGGCAGGTCCTATCGTTCGCCAAGGGAATACAGTCCGAAAAGGAGATACTGAACGTAAAGCACCTCCTCGACGACGTGGTGGCTATAATCAACGAAACCTTCCCGAAAAATATAGAGGTATCGCTCGACGCCGCCCTCGACACCGGGCAAATATCGGGCAATTACACCCAGATGCACCAGGTAGTCCTCAACATCTGCCTAAACGCGAGGGACGCCATGCCCGAGGGGGGGAGGATTTCCCTCACGGCCGAAAACGTTCACGGCGACGGAACGCAGGAACGGCCGGCCGGGCTCACCCCTGGAAATTACATACTCATGAAGATCGAGGACACGGGCTCCGGCATAGAACCCGGTATACTAGATAGAGTATTCGACCCGTTTTTCACGACCAAGGGGCCGGACAGG
>CAZPHQ010000044.1:0-11875 GCA_964586675.1 uncultured Spirochaetia bacterium
TTACTTTCCCTCTCCCTTGAGGGGAGAGAGCTAGGGTGAGGGTCACACTTTCACCCCCTCACTCTCTCCCTCCTCCTCTCCCCCTCCTCCTCTCCCCCTCCCAAATCTCCCTGTGCGGACAAACACTCCCATGCACCCTCACCATATACCCTCTTCCCGTCCCCCTCCCCTCATGGCAAAACGGACAATACTCCGCCTTCCTCATCATCACACCATACATCGCACTAAGAAGCCCGAACCTCTCCCCGCTCCCGTAGACCCACACGCGGACATCCTGGAGCCCCGCGCCGCCGCGTGAGACCTCCGCATCCCGCGCGATCACACGGACGCTCTTCCCGTCGAGATACATAGTCACAGCCCGGCGCTCATTCCCCCCTAGCCCCGTGACGTACCCCTCGACAGCCCTCTCCTCGTCGAGCGCCCCGAGGTAGGCGCGGTAAACATGCGGGACCCACTCCCCACGCCTGTACCGCGAATAATATCCGAGCGCCCGCTCGAGGTGCCCGTACGCAAGACGCCTCCCCGAGGCGCGTCTCAATGCCTGTCCCCGGTGCTTCGACCTCCGGACGCAGCCTCGCCGCCGTGCCCCTGCCGCGCGTTCTCCACGAGGTCCCGTATCGACTGGAGGTTGTTGACTATGTTCCCCCGAAGCCGCCTCTTCCTCGACGACTGCGCGAGATTCGCCAGCGCCCCGATAATCGTCATCACGATCAGCGGCGCCATCACCCATCCCCACGGCCAGTCCACACGCCCCCACAACTTCGCCGCCACGAATATCAAGTTCAAATACACCGCAAACGCTATATAAAAATTATTCATAACACCCCCTCTCTCTTTTCTCTCTCTCCACCTTTCCTTAATTCTGTCATTCTGAACTTGTTTCAGAATCTATCCTTATTCTGTCATTCCCAACGATTCCGAACAAGCGAGGAATCGGACGCCGCTACCTACCGCACAAACGTTCATCCAGTACTGCTCGCAACTTAGCATCTTTAGTATCAAGGCGTGTATCGGGAATCCATTTCCGCACGCAACCCATCGAGAATCCTTTGTCATTGCGAGGGAGCGCCTTACGCGACCGCGGCAATCTTATCCTGTCATTTCGACCGCAGGGAGAAATCTCTCTTTTCTTAATCCGTCATCCTGAACTTGATTCAGGATCTCATCTTTTGTCTTTCCTATCCCCTATCCATTTCCTCCCCTCTCAATATCCCTCCCGCATATATCCACAAACAATATTCCATCTAGCATTTATATAAAGTATATTCCTTGATTTATAAACTATCCCAAACCCCAAAACCTCACAAGACGCGAATTTTATTAAATCGAATAATTAGGAAATAAACATGAATAAGAAACAGCCTGGCCCCTTCTCGGAAAAAGAGGCGATGTTGGAACTTGCTTTAATCTTTCATTTCCCTCTCCCTTGAGTGGAGAGGCTGAGGGTGTAGCTCCCCCCCTACCCCGGATTCACCTCAAACGACTCCGCGATCCCGTTCATCGCCTCCCCATACTCCCCCTTCTTCGCCTCGGGATACTCAATCTCCAGCGTGTAAAACATGTCGCCCTTCAGAATCTTCTTGATGAAATAGACCTCCCCGTTGCGCACACCCTTGATCTCGAAATACTGGCTCCCCGGATAGATCAGCTGCAGCTTGTCGTCCGGGCTCTGCAAATCCTTGTACTCGTATTCGAGCGTCGTCCCGTCCACATTCTTCTCCGCCTTGACGCTCACCGCCGCGTCCTTCGCTTCCGACAGCAAAGTCATCCCGCTCGCGTCCGCAAGCTCCCCCTTCGAAACGAACCCCGCCTTCGGATACCGGACCGAATACCCGTACTTCACATTCACATACCTTACATACTCCGCATCCGCCGCAAACGCCCCGAGGCCCACGGCCAGCATCATCACAAGCGCACCGACAAACTTTTTCATTTCCCGTTCTCTCCTTTTATCACATCTTCAAGCGATATATCCACGATCTTCCCCTCCCTGTTCTTGTACGTCATCAGAACAGGCACATATCCCCCGTTCGCCCTGTCCGCGGCTTTGAGCATCTCGTCGATCCGCGTAAGCTCGTCCGGGCCGTAAAGAAAAAACTTCTCGGTCCTGATATACCTCCAATCCTTCATCCGAACCCGCCACGATACGAACTCTCTCTCATCCCCCGACTCGTCCGTCCGGATATCCTCCATCAGCTCTATGTACCATATATTCTCGAACGGAATCGTTTCCTGCTTCAGGCTGAACGGCCGGCTGTAGACGATCCCCTCGGGCGTCACCCTTGTATATATATTGTATACCCAGAAGTTCGCCGCCGTGCACAGGATACCCGCGGCCAGCGCGACGGCTTGATACCTCGGAATATCCTTGTACAATCGCCACCCCTCGTAATTCCTGAGGAGGAACTTGCGGACGTCATCCTCACCCCTCCGCACGAAAATCAGGGAGAACACGAACAGCATCAGGAGCACAGCCATAATAGCCGAGGGGAGCACGGGATATATAACGTAATCCGTGAATCTCAGTGAAAAATAATCGGAAGGATTGCGCGCCCGCACCCACAACAAGTACGCCTGGACGCCGGTCAAAAACAGCGCGCACGCCAAGTACAGGGCGAATATATAAAGGTAATGGATCGGCTTGAAAGTATAGGGAGTGAGCCCATGCCCGAGGGTCTTCACCTCCCCCTCGGCGAAATAATTCCGGAGCTTTATCGGAAAAAATACGGCCAAAACCACCGCCGTCAGAAGCGGAAACCCGATCGCCAGCACTTCCTCTGGGCGAAATCCCATGCGATTAATATTCCGCTATTACCCACCCTTGTCAAAGCAGGCCGCGCCTGCTGGCATTCGCCGTTGCAAGTACGCAGCATTTACCGCCACTCCGCGTCAAATCCCATAAAGTTTCCCTCCCCCTTCGATAGAGGGGAGAGGGTCAGGGTGAGGGGTTACCTTGCTTCTGTCATTCCCAACAATTCCGAACGAGTGAGGAATTGGACGCCGCAACCTTGAGGTGCAAACGTTTATCCAGTACAGCTCAAAACCTGCCTTCTTTAGTATCAAGGCTTGTATCGGGAATCCATATCTTTAATCAGTCATTGCGAGGGAGCGCTTCGCGCGACCGCGGCAATCTCTCTTCTCCCACTTTTCACATCCCAAACCTGAACACACTATAAAGCCCGAGCGGGTCCGTATACACCACCTGCCCCGACTCGAACCCGGCCTCCCGCGCGAGCCTTATCCAGTCCTCCGGCAGCTCCGGGAGGTCCGACTTCGCCACATGGTCGCACACGATCTCCAGTTCCTCCGGCGTAAGCTCCGTCCAGGTCCGCGTAACGATCTCCCTGAACCTGTCGATGTATTTTTCGACCTTTTCACCCTCTGCCAGCGTCGGCTCGTAAATCAAGAACATCCCCCCGGGCGCAACCTCCTTCCGAACGGTCTTCATAAACCGGCCCTTCTCCTCCGTCGGCAGGTGATGCACCGAAAGCCCCACCCATACAACGTCCGGCGGCGCGTCGACGTACTTCCCGAACTCCTCGAAATCCCCCAGCACGAGCTTCTTCTTCGCGTGCACCTTTTCGAGCTCCTTCTCCGCGAGCCCGAGCGCCCACTCCGAAAGGTCTATTCCCGTGTAGTCGGCGACGCTCGTGCTTTCGAGGCACCGCGACGAAGAATACGCATCCCCGCAGGCCAGGTCCGCGAATGAAAACGCCCCTCTCTCCTCGTTCAATATCTCTCCCAGCTTCTCGTAGGCCGCCTTGTGCGACATGTGATCGTGTTCGAGGATCTTCCTGTACACGTCCCAGTGCTTCCGAAAAATCTCGGTTATCTCGTCCTGCCCGCGCCCGTTATCCGGCGTTCGGTGAAATCCCGGCATCCTGCAGCTCCTGTATATTTTTCCGCTAATAATACCGCCGCTCAATTACCAACAAAACCCCATATCTCCGCTGTTCTTTCATTACCCTCCCTCTATCAGGGGGAGGGTTAGGGTGGGGGTTACCTTATTTCTGTCATTCCCAACGATTCCGAACAAGCGAGGAATCGGACGCCACTACCTACCGCACAAACGTTCATCCAGTACTGCTCGCAACTTAGCATCTTTAGTATCAAGGCATTTATCGGGAATCCAGCACGCCGCGCGTGCATGAACCCGACGTCGCGGCGCTCAGCCGCGACCCCGCCCTTCCGTCATCACTGTTTCACATCCACCGGCACTCCCTCAAAAAAATTCCTCCCGCTCACTTCGGCGATGTTCACGTCGAGCACACCCTTCACCCTCCGCCCGTCGATCTGCTTTATGTTCACATCCATCACTCCCGTCTCCGCCCCGACCTCCTTCGCCTCGAAAAACGGCGCGAGGAAAATTCCCCAAAGCGCCACCGCGATCACAGTCAAAACCACCTTCGTGTATAAATCGATTTTCATGTCACTCCCTCCTTATCGGTATTCCGGCTTCTAAAAACTCCCGCGGCGCGCCCCGGTTTCATGCAGGCCGCATGCTTATGATGACACCCCTTCCCGCCCCGCGCAATATTCCCCCGCCCGCTTCTTGCAATCCCTTCAGTTTAGATAATACTAGCAGTGATGCGGACACTGGTCATAGGCGACATCCACGGCAATCTCCCCGCTCTCAGGCAAGTCTTCACACGCGCGAAATTCGACCCCGCGAAAGACCGCCTCATCGCAATCGGCGACGTCTTCAACAACCATCCCTACTCCGCGGGCTGCGTCGAAGAGCTCATCCGCGTGAAGAACCTCGTCTGGTGCCTCGGCAATCACGACGCCCTCGCGCTCTCGTGGCTCCGCGGCGAATGGGGCAGTAGCAAACGCCTCGGCCCGTGGCGTCAGGAAGAGCTCATCTCGATCAAGCTCTCGTACAACAACGGCAAAACCAAGTCTGACAGGAAGCGCATGAAGATTCACGCCGCCTTCGTCGGCAGCGCCGCCACCCTGTATTTCATCGACGAGGGAAACCGCCTCTTCGTTCATGCCGGCATAGACTGGCGCTTCCCCGTCAACCGCCAGCCCGACCCGACGGTTTACTACACAGACCGAAACACCTACGCTGTCCACGCCTTCGTCCACGCGCTCCGCGGCACGCGCTTCCCGTATAAAGACGTCTTCATCGGCCACACGAAAACCACGAGTGAATATCGCGACGGAAAGCCCGTAAGACGCGCGAACCTATGGAACGTCGACACGGGCGCCGGTTCCTGGGGCAAGCTCACGCTTATGGATGTAGATACATATCAGTATTGGCAGAGCGACTTCGGCCCCCGCGTCACTTCCTGAGCCGGCTGTGTCCATCACCCAACACTCGACCATTTCCTCCCCCTCCCAGGGGGAGGATCAAGGTGGGGGTCACCTTTACCCTGTCATTCCCAACGGTTCCGAACGAGTGAGGAATCACCACATTTCTGTCATTCCCGAATGTCTTTATCGGGAATCCATTTCCGCAAGCAATCTATCAAGTATTTTGTCATTGCGAGGGAGTGCCTTATGCGACCGCGGCAATCTCGCGAACCGCGTCCGCCGATGCTACATCCATTCTTTGCTTTTCATCCCCCTTAGGAAAAGGCCTGTCGGGGCGTAGCCATACGGAGCCTGAAAGCATCGCGTAGCCGGAGGGAACGGTTCTGAGCATGCGCAAGAACCGGACGCTCTCGCTTAAATCTTCGGAGCCAATCCAGTACAGCGCATCACCTTCACCAAAGTAAAACAGGGGGATTTAATCTTTATAAACTCTTTCAACTATCCCTTCTTTTCCTTCTTCACCTTCTTCTTCAAAAACACCGACAAGCTGTCGTCCACGAACTCATCGAACGTCCGCGGCTGCTTCTCCGTCACCTGGTAAAAAGTATCCGTCACGACGTCGCATAGCCCCCCGCCTATCAGGTTGTAAAATTCCACCACGGCATCCGCCACCTGCTCCGTCATGCCGTACGAAATCAAATCCTTCTTGAACTCTTTCGGCTTCACGTCGACATACTCGACCTTCTTTCCGAGCCTCTCCGAAAATATCTCCGCTATATCATTGCCCTTGAGCGACTCCGGCCCGGTCACAGTCAGCTCGCCGTCGCTGTTCCCGTTTTCCGTCAGGAGCTTCGCGATCAAACGCGCCGTGTCTCTCACGTCCACCCACGCGCATCCCGCCTCGCCGAACGGCAGCCTGAACTCCTTCTTCTCCCTTATCGACTGCACGAAGTGCATCGAAAAATTCTGCATGAACACGCTCGGCCGCACGATTGAATACCGGATGCCCGACGCGCGCAGATACGCCTCCGCTTCGCCGTGCCAGCGCAAAAGCCTGCTCGGCGAATCAGGGTTCGCACCCACTACAGAATATTTCACGAGGTATTTGACGCCGGATTCCCGCGCGGCGTCGATAAAGTTCTTTTCGATCTCCAGCTGGTTCCCGCATTCAGGTGAAAGCATGAAGGCGTGCTCTACGCCTTCGAGTGCCCGCTTCACACTATCGGGCTTCCCGAAGTCGCCCTGCACGAGCTCGATCGACTTCGATTTCAAATCGGCGGCCTTCTCAGGGTCCCTCACCATGGCGGTGAATCTATAGCCCCATTTCGAAAGACGCCGCGCGACCCTACGGCCCGTCCTGCCCGTAGCGCCGGTAACGAGTATCATTTGTTCTCCCCAACCTTCGGATGACATTATTCTAACAGGGATGTTGATACAAGGGAAGCTACACGCGATTCCGGCGGAAAACCGGCAATACCGCCCTTTTGTCATTGCGAGGGAGCGCCTTACGCGACCGCGGCAATCCCTCTTTATATTCTGTCATCTTTTTTACCGTCATCCTGAACTTGATTCAGTATCTCATTTCTTGTCATTCCCAACGGTTCCAAACGAGTGAGGAATCGGACGCCATTGATTTACGCTCAGGCGTTTATCCAGTACTGCTCCAAACCTGCCTACTTAGCTTTAATCGGGAATCCAGCTTTTGATTTTCATCCCCACTTAGGAAAAGGCCTGTCGCGGCGCTTGTCGGGGCGTAGCAATACGAAGCCTGAAAGCATCGCGTAGCCGGAGGGGACAATTCCGAGCGAGTGAGGAATTGGACGCCCTCACTTAACTCTCGACGTTCATCCAGTACCGCTCGCAACCGTAATCAAAGTAAACGAGGGGGGGATTTAATCTCTTTCTGTCATTCCCGCGCAGGCGGGAATCCACTTCCGCAAGCAATCCATCAACATTTTCCCCCTCTCCCCTATGCGGGAGAGGGATAAAGGGTGAGGGGGTACAACCAGCGATACATCAAGAGTTTGTCATCTCGAACAAACGTAAGAGATATATTTTTACCTTTTCATCTCTTTCTCAATCACCTTCTCACCCCCAACCTATACACCGCCTGGTACACCATCGGCAAAACCATCAGCCCGCCGATAAACCACAAATCCTCCCTGTTCTCAGGATTTTTACCCGTCTCCACGAGGAGTATAAGAAGCGCGACAGCGCACACCGCCGCCCCGGTTATACACAGCCACTTTCTCGCACCGGTCACGGCAGCGAGACGCGCGCATGCCACGTTCACCATCAGGAACACGAGTATGAACCCCGTGCTCGTCGCCGCCGAAAGCGAATGGAGGTTCAGAAAATTCGCGATGATGAGCACGAGCGCCGTGATCACGAAAAGCCCCACGGGATACCTCCCCTTCACCTCCGTCTCGTACACCTCCTGCGCCTCGTGGGCCTTCGCCAGCATGAACGGCAGCTTCGACGCCCCGAAAAGCCCGGCGTTTATCGCCGACGCCGTAGCGAGTATCGCACCCACCGTCAGCAATACGAACCCGAACCTCCCCATGAAGATCTCCGCCGCCGCCGAAAGCGTGTATCCCTTCGAGGCTTCTACACCTTCGAACGTCATATGCCCGAGCACCACGATAATGATCAGGATGTAAAACACCATCGCCGTCGCGACTGAGCCGTAATACGCGAGCGGCAGATTCCTCTCCCTGTTTTTCACCTGGTCCGAGACATTGGCAATTAATTCAAACCCCTCGTAGCTCAGAAACACGAGCATCCCCGCCGCCACCATCTGCGGCACCGGCACCCACTCCGAAGGCCCGAGCCTGTCGAACGTGAGCCCCGATGCAGCGGCCAGCCCCGCTACGACGAACGCGAACAGTATCAGCAGCTTGCTGAAATTGAAAAGCCCTTCGGACTTTTCCACGAGCGCCGGCCCCGCGAAATTCACGAGCGCGAGCGCCGCCATCACACCCGTCAAAAGCACCCTGTGCCAGAAGGCGTAATCCTCCTTCGGGAAAAAAGTCGCCGCCGCGTAATTCGCGAACGCATACGCATACACCGCCAGCAGAACGACATAGCTCATCACGAGCAGAGTGTTGAGGCTCCCGGAGAAAAGCCCCGGCCCGAAAGCCTTGTTGATGAACGTCACAGTCCCGCCCTTGCTCGGAAACGCGATGGAAAGTTTCACGTAAGAATAAGCCGTCAGCAGCGCGACCACGCCGCCTATGAGGAACGAGATGAACGTCGCGCCGCGCGATTCGACTGTGGCCAGCCCGAGCGTGGCGAATATGCCGCCGCCCACGATTCCGCCTATGCCGATCGAAAAAGCGTCCAGGAATCCGAGAGCGCGCGGCCCCGCCGAAATGTCCTCGTTCGGGCTCTCGATACCCCGGCGCACATTCCCGATAAATGCCATGAGAACACCCCTTTTTATTGCTCGAATATTTCGGTTAGCTGAATTATATCTTAGACAATATGAAAAAACAGGCACGCCACGCGTAGATCATATGCCGTCACGGCCACTGCCGCGACCCCACATTTCCGTCATCCTTCAATCCGACATCCTGAACTTGTTTCAGGATCTCACTATTCATCCGTCATCTTGAACAACGATTTCGAGCGAGCGAGGAATCGGACGCCATAGGCCGATTGCAAGAAAGCATATCTGGTACTGCTCGGAAATACCTCAAATTTAAACAGTGAGAGATCTATCTTTTGCATTTAAATCCCCCCTTAGGAAAAGGGGGGTAAGGGGGGATTTAATCATTTTATTCCGTCATTCCCGAATGCCTGTAATTGCCGCGGCGTAGCCTTGGCGAAGCCGGGCCGGGAATCCATTTCCGCAAGCAATCCATGGAGCGTTTTTGTCATTGCGAGGGAGTGCCTTTCGCGACCGCGGCAATCACTCTTATTCCCCCTTAGAAAAAGGGGGACATAGGGGGATTTATCTTTCTCCAAAAAAAACCGGCAAACCCCAATAACAGAGGCCCGCCGGTGAAATCTAAAACTCTTTTACTATTTCAAACTCTAATCAATAAGCCCAATACGGACGCGGATACGGCCCGTAGTAATACGGTCCCGGGAAACGGCAATTCCTGAACCCGGTGTAGTAATTCCTCCAGCAAACCGCACCGGCGGGTCCAACCCACCAGTCTATAACGAGCGACGTCAGCCCGCCCTTTTCCGGCGGCGTGCCGTCGAGGATCCTGACGTCATACGTCAATTCCCCCTTCTCGCTGAGCGAAGGATTCGAGATCTCGACGATCACATCCGTCCCGCCTTCCTTCTCTCCAAGAATCGAAACGGCGGCGTTCGGCGGATCGTTCTTGAAGCTGTCCTTCCCCTCGTCCCATATCTGGAGGAACTGCGTAACGGGCATGTGCCCCGCCATTCTCTCCGGCCTGTCCGTGAAGAAGATCATCGACGGAGAAAGCCCGGTCAGGGTCATCTTGCCGTCTTTGAACGTCACTCCTGTCGCTGTCTGCACGAACAAAAAGTCTGCGCCGCCGAACGATTCGTCCGAGCTGCTCTGTGCGAAAGCCGCGGCCGAGATCATCACGGCAACGGCGAAGGTTAAGCAAAAACCGCCCAATCTGAACATATCATCACCTCCTGGTGGATTTGACTGCGAGCGCGAGCCGGCCGGGCCGACCCGACTTTTCGCTAAGTATATATCAAAAATTCCGCAACTTTCACAGAATTAATTAACGGAGACAATCCCTGCACAACTGACGAAAACCCGCCTCGTTTTTCAATCTCTTTACAGGAAAGGATGGTGAAGGTGGGAGTTACCTCTATTCCGTCATTGCGAGGGAGCGCCTTCCGCGACCGCAGCAATCTTCTTTTGCAGTTGTCATTCCCGAGTGCCTTAATCGGGAATCCAGCCTTTTGCCTTTCATCCCCCCCTTAGAAAAAGGGGGGTACGGGGGGATTTAGTATTTGTCGTCATCCTGAGCTCGACTCAGGATCTGAGCATTGTCTGTCATCCTTCACACCTTCCTCCCTCTCTCCCCCTTCCCTCCCCCTCACAGCCAACACTCCCGCTGCAACCACCGCAACGCCCGCGAGCGCGATCAGCGGCAGCTTGAGAAACACCGCAGCCAGGAGCCCCGCGGCAAACCCCGAAAGCGCCTCGGCCCCGACCTGGAGCGACTGGTTATTCCCGAGCACCCGTCCCTGCTCCCGCTCGCTCACCATGAGCGACAGCATCGCCGCGCACGCCGGCAGCGCAACAGCCAGCGCGATCCCAGCCAGGAACAGCGTCACCCAGAGCGCCCTCTCGTCCGACGGCACGACGACAGCAACCATAAACGCCGCGAAGAGCGCAACGGAATAAATCGCAATAACGCGCGGCTCGAACCTCTTCGCCAGAAACCCGGTGATCCACAAATTCGCGAGCACTATAGGCACCGCCACCCACGCGATAAAATCCGACACCTGCTCGACGTTCATCCTGTACTCATCCACGAGATACATCGGATATGAGCGGAAAAAACCGAACACCGCGAAGTAAACGAGGAAATTTACGAAGAAAATAATCCGCTTCCGCCCGGGATCGAAAACCCTGAGAAGCCCCGTGAACGCCTCCGTGTAGCTCACAGCACGCCGCGACTCCCGGGGATGCGTTTCCCTGAACACGGCGAATGTAAAGAAAAGCGTCGCCGCCAGCAAGAAGAACACAGCCCAGTACGGCGTCGCATACCCGAACCACGGGACGATAGACGGGTCCGCCAGCTTCCCGCCAAGCAGCGGCCCGACGACATACGCGCTGCTCGCGCTCAGATACACGTACCCGAACAGCCTGCTCCTGGTCTCAGCGGTGCTCACGTCCGCAACAGCGCTCTGCGCGATGACGATGTTCGCCTCGGCAAGCCCGGTTATGATCGACACCAGCATAAGGAGCGGCAGGTTCTTAAGCTCGATCGAATACGCAAACGCCGCGTAGCACACCGTCGTCACAACGAGCGACGCCAGGAGGACCGGCCTCCGCCCGAACCTGTCCGAAAGCGCTCCCATGACAGGCGAGCCGAAAAACTGGCCGAGCGGATAGAGCGCGAGCACGACGCCGAGCACTATAGTCCTGTCCGCTTTAAAAGGAAGCGACGCCAGTATCCCGCCGCTGTCGTCGAGCAGCATAGGCGTCAGGATTGTGATCATCAGGCTGTAGCCGAGGAACCCGATGAAGATCACTATATATAAAGGAAGGATTCTGAAGAAACTCGCGCCGGGGTGTTCGCTGTAACTCATAGACGTCCGCACAGCTTAACAGCGCCCATCCCATTCCGCAACCGTCGGCAGGCCACGCCTGCAGGAAATCGAAGTAGCAGCCTCTAGCTATTACCACCGACGCGCTTCAGGTGACTACAGGAACAACCTTGCCATGTCGAAAAAAGACACTACGTGTCCGGGCGGCGTCCGCCGGCAATCGACGTAGCCGGGAGTGATGCCATTATTATCCACCGCGACTATCCACCGCGCGAGCGACACAATAAATCTCCCCTCCCCCTGTGGACAGGGGGAGGGTCAGGGTGGGGGTTACCTTTTAGTCTGTCATCTCGAACAACGATTTCGAGCGAGCGAGGAATCGGACGCCATAGGCCGATTGCAAGAA
>CAZPHQ010000045.1:0-11098 GCA_964586675.1 uncultured Spirochaetia bacterium
TGAAAAAGAACCTCATCAGCATAGCGCCATATTCCGAATGAATACTAATTCCAAAATCATACCGATAGCCCTCATATCCATAGTCGTACTCCTGGGCATGATCGTAAGCGTGCAGATTAGCCAGCAGGGCGAGCTGCCCTTAACGTTTCTGGCGCTCCTGGCCATACCCGCTATCATCATGTTCATAAAATATCCGTGGCTGGCCATCACGATGTTCTTCCTGCTGATTCCCCTGGAAAACCTTTACGTCTACAGGGGAAGCCTCACGGCCTCGACGACGAAGCTCTTCGGCGGACTTCTTTTCGCGCTCCTGATCACGTCCGGATCGCTCAAGTACATAAGCGACACATTTGCCAATAAAAAGGGCGTATGGATGCTGGTATTCGGCGGAACCGCGGTATTGTCCATCCTCCTCTCGAACGACGTCAACGCCGACAAGGGATCGCTCATAACGCTCTGGCTCTCGATAATCCTTTATTTCATATTGATAATGATGATGCGTAACACGAAAACCCTTCACATTGCCACGATAGGCCTCATAATAGGCGGCGTGCTTTCTATAATGAGCCCGATATTTTTCGGGAGGGGCTCGCTCATCGACGAGAAGCGCTACGGCGGGCTGTGGGGTGACCAGAACGAATTCGCGGCCATGCTTCTGGTGATGATTCCGCTGTCCGTTGCCCTCTTTTACACGAGCAGAAAGGGGTTCGTCAAGCTCCTTCTCCTCGGCTGCTCCATCATGCTGATAGTCGGCCTTTCGCTGACATACTCGAGGGGCGGATACCTCGCTTTCGGCGTGATGATAGTCTACGCCCTGTTCAAATTCGTAACCGGGAAGAACAGGGCTAAGATCCTCGCGATAACCGTGCCGTGCCTCATCTTTGGCTCCGTGATTTTTTATCACTTTTTCGGAGAAGAATTCATTGCCCGAATGGAAACCCTGAGATACCTCGAAAGCCGCGAATCGCTGCGCGGAGAGGGCTCGCTCAACCAGCGCTTTTACTACTATTTCGAGCTCGCCCCCAAAATATTCGCCGAAGATCCCATATTCGGTGTCGGATTCAGGGGCTTCATATTTCACAACCCGAGAGGGCAGATTTCCCACAATACCTATATCGAAGTTCTGACTGGTATGGGCCTCGTAGGATTCATCCCGTTTCTAATTATTCTTTACATGACGTGGAGAGAAACGCGAAAGGTGGAGAAGTACGCCAAAATGGAGGGGAACGAGAATTACCTCTGGGCCTACGCGCACGCTCTCGAGCTGGGCCTTATATCCTATTTCCTTGCGGGTATGTTCATATCGCTCGACCTGAGTAAAATGACTTGGCTGCTCATTACGCTTTCGGCGGTCGTATTCAACATTTCAAGGATACATTTTTTGGTGGACAACCAGCAAAGAGCCACGGCCAGATCATCCTATCCATGGGCTGAATATGGAATGCCGGGCCAGAGAAGCTACGGGGCCCGCAGCCGATGAAACATAAGGCCATTCGTATGGAGTCATCTCTCTTAATTTAATGAAAATATTATATATCTCCCAGTACTTCTATCCCGAAATGGGCGCTGCGGCTGCGAGGGTGTTCGAAATTTCGCGCTGCTGGGCTGCCCTCGGCCATGAAGTCACAGTGCTTACGTGCTTTCCAAATTACCCGGACGGCGTAATCTACGACGGCTATCGGGGCAAGAACGGAAACCCGTACTTCACGGAGAAAATAGACGGAGTCAACGTCGTACGCCTCCTCACCTACCCGACCCATCTCCGGAGCTCGGCGAGAAGAGGGCTCAACTACATGTCCTCGCTAGTGACTGCGTCCGCCGCAGTTCCCTTCCTGAAAAAGAATGACGTCGTCATAGGCACGTCACCTCCCCTCTTCATGGGCCTGCCCGCGCTGCTCTACTCCCGCCTCAGGCGGGTGCTGTTCGTGTTCGAAGTGAGGGACCTCTGGCCCGAGGTTATTTCAGCAGTAGGGGCCGGTGAAAAGAGCTCGCTCACCTACAAGGTCTTCGACCGGACGGCAACTCTTCTCTACGAAAAAAGCGACCTCGTCGTCGCGCTTACCGAATCGTTCAGGGAAACGATGATAAACGAGAGGGGCGTTCCTGCCGAAAAAATCACGGTCATAGAAAACGCCGTCGACACGGACTTCTTCAAGCCGGGACCGCCCAACCGCGATGTGCTGGGTGATCCCCTGCTCAAAGGCAAATTTATAGTTTCATACGTCGGAACGATAGGGTATACCCACGGCGCGGAGGTCGTAATAAAAGCCGCAGAGACGCTCAAAGAAACGCTACCTGACCTAGTATTTCTCTTCGTAGGCGACGGGTCGGACAAGGAGCGACTCTCGAAAATTGCAAGGCAGAAAGGACTCGCTAACGTGATATTTACCGGAAAGCAGCCCAAGGACAAGATACCGGATTATATCAATTCCTCGGATGTATCGCTGGTCTTATCGACGAACGAGCCCCTTCTGAGAAAAACCATATTTGCCAAGGTGTTCGAACCTATGGCATGCGGAAAGCCTTTAATAGCCGGAGCTCCGGGAGAGACGGAAGATCTCGTCATCAACCGCGCCAGGGCCGGCATAGGGTTTGAGCCTGAAAACGTCGACAGATTCATAGAAGCGGTCACAAAACTATATAAGAACCCGGAGCTAAGGGAAGAACTCGGAAGAAACGGGCACACCTTCGTAATCGATGAATTTTCCAGATGGAAAAAGGCCGCCGATTATTTAACCGCTCTTCAAACAGCAATAGATAGAAAAAAATCCCTGTAGTCCGTATATTTCGGAAACGGTTGATTAAAACGGCTTACTTCGTCAACTCAAGAGCCTTCCGCACATCGAACGGGTTACGAAAATGCTCATGATAATTATTTGATCGCGATCAGTTTTACATCAGATCCGCCAAGAAGCAATCTGAATATCAATGACTTAGACAATTTCCTGCTAGTTATTCGTGGTAATCCGATGAGCACTTTTTCCATCACATCGGCAGGAAACAAAGGCAGGACGAATGTACGCCCCTTGAAGCTGATAAACCTTTTAACCTTGGAAAAGCCTGCCTTTCTAAATATCTCCGCCAATTCGAAGACCGTATATTCTTTCATGTGAAATCCGGTCGCTACATCATCGAAATACATTGAGATATCGTGCGGCCCAGAAACCCGGTTGGGAGTGACACATATATAAATGCCCCCCGGACGAAGGGCGGTATAAATATTCCCTAGCTGCTCCATGGCATCCTCGGGATGGAGGTGCTCCATTAACTGATCGCTGTAAGCCAGATCGACACTGCCCGATGGAACACTTATGCTGCATCCGTCAGAAAGAATAAGCTTGAAATTATCCGGGCAGACGAGACCCTTGGTAATCTCGCTGGATACATCGACAGCATATACTTTCTTTACGATTTTCGCGACTTCAAATGCCAGTGCGCAGTCCCCGGGACCAATCTCAAGATAGGTCGATTCCTTGTTTAAAAAAGCTCGAAGAAGATTCAATCCGGGAAGAACCTTCTTATTCTTGGTGCTATCGGCCTTTATGGTTAATTGAGGGTGGTCCGGCACACGGCGAAAAAGCTCGTCGTATAAATCCGAGTACAAATGGGCCCTTTCGTGTTTATTAGAATTTCTGAGCCTGCTGGCAAGCTCTTTTTCAATTATATAATGCTCCTTGAGCCTTTCGGGACTTCTACCGGAACCTTCCGTAATATTTGATTTTTTATCGTCCCGCAATGCCATTCATTCCTTTAGGGAGAGTTTCGGTAATAATATCATCATTATCACATAGCGACAAACAGTACGTAGAGGCTCCGTTCGAGAAGCAGGTACCAATCCCCTGGCCGAAATTTTTTAGCCGACTGTATCTATTATAAAATATGAGACATAAAATTATCCGATGGCTTTCATGAAAAAGGGCGTGCTGATCCTGACCGATGTGCTCCACTCCGAAGGGGCCGAAAACGTAACGGTCAACATTGCCGTAAGGCTGAAGCAGTCGGACGTTTACTCGCCCATAGTATGCGCCACGCGAAGGGGCGGCGTCCTCGAAGAAAAGCTCCGTGACCACGGCGTCAAATGCGTAAAGATAGAACGCAGGCACCGCCACGAGGTATACAAGTTCCATCCCCTGGGAAAGCTCATAAAAGAAGAGAACGTAAAGCTCATACACGCCCACAAGCTGGGCTCGAATATATGGGGAGTTGTCTTGGGGAAACTTTTCGGTCTTCCGGCGATTTCCCACGTCCACGGTCAGGTCTACAACTGGAAGAATTACGCATTTAACAGCTTCGTCGGAACATTATCTTCGAAAATCATCACCGTATCGGAATTCGAAAAAAAGGCGCTCACGACGCAGGTCCCCGCGGAAAAGGTCGTCACGATATATAACGGCATCGACCCGGGCAAGTACAGGCCGTCCCCCGACGCCGCGTTCAAGGAGAGCCTTGGCTTAAAACCGGACGACAGCGTAGTCGGCATCTCCGCCGCGCTGAGGAAGGAAAAGGCGCACGAGCTCTTCCTCTGCGCCGCAAAAGTAGTGCTCGAAAAAAGACCCGGCGTTTACTTCCTCGTAATCGGGGGCGGCGTGAGAATGGAAGAGCTAAAGGCCATGGCGGCGGAGCTCGGAATAAAAGAGAGCTGCATATTCACTGGATTCGTCAAGAACATTGAAGACGCGCTTTCGGTCCTCGACATCGGCGTCCTCACGTCCGAAAGAGAAGGCCTCCCGCTGACGCTCCTCGAATACATGGCCTCCTCGAAGCCCATTATCGCGACCAACGTCGGCGGCGTGAGCGAAGTCGTAAGGAATAACGAGAACGGTTTCCTTGTTCCGAGCGGTGATCACAACGCGCTGGCCGCGAAAATAAGCCTCCTCCTCGAAGACCCGGCCCTCGCCTCCCGGCTCGGAGCGAACGGGCGCTCCCTCCTCGCCGAAAAATTCTCGGAAAACGTGATGATGAAGAGAATAGTCGCCCTTTACGACGACCTGACACGCGCCGCCTAGCGCGGCATTTTTAACCCGTCCGCTATATATTCGGCGCTTTGTGCTTTATACTTACCTCCAGTGATTCGAAACACGCTAAAGCTCTCTAATGCACTGTTACGACACACAATTTTAAGTCAGCAATATAAAGTCGACGGGAAAGGAAGGCAGCTTTAATATAGTCCCGGGCCGCCGCCCCGAGAAAGGACAAGGCTGAAATCACATGTGCGGAATTGCGGGAATACTCGATTCGAGAAGGCAGATAGACGAGGGCGTACTCACCTCGATGACGGACGCCCTCACACACAGGGGCCCCGACGACGCCGGCATATACATCGACAACGAAAACGGCGTCGGGCTCGGTCACAGAAGGCTCTCGATTCTCGACCTCTCCCCGCTCGGCCACCAGCCCATGTCCAACGACGACGGCTCGATATGGATCACGTACAACGGCGAGGTCTACAACTTCGCCGAGATACGCGACGAGCTGATACAGAACGGCTACTCGTTCAATAGCAATTCCGACACCGAGGTAATAATAAAAGCCTACGAGGAATGGGGCATCAATTGCGTCCACAGATTCATCGGAATGTTCGCGTTCGGCATCTGGGACAGGAGAACGAAAAAGCTCCTTCTGCTCCGCGACAGGGCTGGCGTGAAGCCGCTTTATTATTATAGAAAGGGCGGCCTCTTTCTCTTCGGCTCCGAGCTGAAAGCCCTCATGCGGCACCCCGGGTTCAAAAAAGAGATAAACTACGAAATCCTCCCTTCGTATATAAGGTACGGCTACGTCCCGACCCCTCACTCCATATTCAAAAACACTTATAAGCTCAGGCCCGGACACTATCTCTCCATCGAAGGCCCCGACAGGGTCGAGGAAAAAAAATACTGGGACGCCGTCGATTACTACCTCATGGAGCCGTTCAGTCTTTCGGAGGACGAGATACTCGATGAGCTCGAAAACCTCCTGGTCGATTCCTTCAAGTACAGGCTCGTGTCGGACGTTCCGGTCGGCGTATTCCTGAGCGGGGGGATAGACTCCTCCCTCCTCACGGCCCTTCTTCAGAAGAATGTAGACGTCAGGCTGAAAACGTTCTCCATCGGCTTTTACGAGAGCAGCTTCAACGAGGCCGAGTGGGCCAAGAAAATCGCTGAGTATCTCGGAACGGACCACACCGAATATTACGTTTCGGCGCGGGAGGCGTTCGATACAGTAGGGCTACTGCCCGAAATCTACGACGAGCCCTTCGCCGACAACTCCGGCATCCCGACCTATCTCGTCTCGCGGCTAACGAGGCAGGAGGCAACTGTCGCCCTCTCGGCCGACGCGGGCGACGAGCTATTCTGCGGATATAGAAGATACTGGCACACGAGCAGCGTTCACGACAAATTCCTCCGCATCCCGGCCCCGCTGAGGGGGCCGCTCCTGGGGGCGCTCGGCGTCCTCGGCCCGGAAGCCGTCGACGCCGCCTACCGCTCGCTCTCGTTCGCCCTCCCGAGAACGGAAAACTTCAAGGACAAGTACGGCAAGATCCTCCAGATGCTGAACAGGATAAACAGGAACGACCTCCCCGGAATGTACAGGGAGGCGGCGGGCCTCTGGACTTCGCGCGACCTCAAAAAAGCCCTCGGCCGCAACCACCCGACGGACCCCGGCGACCTGTTCGACGACACATTCGGCAGGCTCTCCCGGAGGGACCTCCGCACGAAGATGATGGTCACCGACTTCAAAACCTACATGGTCGATGACATACTGACGAAGCTCGACAGGGCGACGATGAGCGTAAGCCTCGAAGGTCGCGACCCGTTCCTCGACCACCGAATAGTCGAGTACGCCGCAAGAATACCGATGGACATGATATACAGGAACGGCCAGAGTAAATACATCCTCCGCCGCATACTTTACAAACACGTCCCCAGGGAGCTCATCGAGCGTCCGAAGATGGGATTCAACGCCCCCCTTCACAGCTGGTTCGAAAAGGACCTCTCGGAGCTCTTGAATACATACCTCGGCGAGGAAAGGCTCGGGAAAGACGGAACGTTCAACGCGAAGGCCGTAAGCTCCATGGTGCGAGATTTCACGAACAGAAAATCGGTCAATATAAACACTCTCTGGAGCATACTCATGTACGAGATGTGGAAGGAGAAGTGGATAACTAACTAAGGGCTCACACAGCGCATTATTGAATAGGACTACAGCCGGTGCCTGGAATCAAGATAGCCTACATACTCTCCAAGTTTCCCGTCTTTACGGAAACCTTCATCATAAGAGAGATACGCGAGATAAGGCGGAGAGGAATAGACGTCGAGGTGTTTTCTCTCAAGAGCGCGGCTGGGGACAAAAGCAAACACGCCGAAGCCGAGGAGCTCCGCGCGGACACCCACTACATCCCCTTTATCTTTTCCCTCGAGGTCTGGCAGTCTGTCCTTTATTATCTGGGGACCCGGCCGGGCGCGACGCTTGGCATGCTCGGCAAAATAATCGCCCGCAATATTTCGAGCCCGATGACGCTTCTTAAATCCCTGGCCGTCTTCCCGAAGGCGGCGACGATCGCAAACAGGCTCCGGAAAATGGGAATACGGAGGATCCATTCCCACTGGGCGACTGTACCCACCACGGCGTCATGGATCGTGAGCGCCCTCAACGACGCCGAATTCACATTCACCACCCACGCATGGGACATATTCAAGGCCGACAACATGCTCGAAGAAAAAATGGCGGCGTCCTCCGGCGTAAGAACGATATCGGCCTTCAACAAACAGTACCTACTCGAAAAATTCCCCGGTATATGCCCTGATAAAATCTCTGTTATACACATAGGCATCGACGTCCGGAGGTTCGTTCCGCACGATAGGTCAGATCACAAAGGCTTCGTCATACTCAGCATCGGAAGGCTCGTCGAAACCAAGGGATTTCAGTTCTTGCTCCAAGCCTGCGACATACTCCGTAAACGGAACGTCGACTTTTTCTGCAGGATAATTTACGTGAGCGACGCATACGAGAGGGAAATATTCGCCCTCTACGAAAAGCTCGGCCTGAAAGGCGCGGTCGAGCTCGTCTCAGAAGTCCCGCAGGAGAAGATACTCGATTACTACAACTCCTCAGACTGCCTCGCCCTCCCCTGCATAGTCGACAAAAGCGGCGACAGGGACGGCATACCGACAGTGATCCTCGAAGCGCTGGCGACCGAAATCCCAGTGGTGTCGACAGAGGTCTCCGGCATACCGGAAGTCGTGATAAACGATTTCAGCGGGGTGCTCATAGAGCCTGGGAGCCCCTCCGGGCTTGCGGACGCCCTCGAAACGCTTCACGGGGACCCCGCGCTCAGGGAGAGGCTCGGGAAGCGAGGAAGGGAGATCGTCCTCGACGAATTCGAAATTTCCCGTAGCGTCGACTTACTACTGGGTATCATATTACGTGACCATGCCGGTATTGTTTCCCAGAGCGCCGCGAGGAAAGAAAAGCCTGCCTCGCCTTAACGGAAGCAGGGGCGTTTTACCGGAGCTATGTCTCTTTTTATTCCTGCCCTTTCTTTTAACGATCGCCCTGTACCTGCCCTCGAATGAATCCGGACGCGAGGCCCCGTCCGGTAATGTAACCGGCCTCGCCATGCCATTCCCGGGAGCGTGCGACGTCGTGGTCAGCGGCGGCTCTATCCAGAGCGCCCTGGACGAAGCCATGCCGCGGAGCACCGTATGTGTGAAGAACGGGGTCTACAAGGGCAAGGTCAACATATCCAAAGCCGGCATAACCCTCAAAAATTACCCCGGCCACAGTCCTGTCATCATCCCGGGCTACGGCACGGGGAACAGGGTCGAGATCAACGCCCCCGAAACGACGGTAGAGGGTTTCGAGATCAGCGGCGGCTACGAAGGCATAAAGATCTACCAGCCGAACACGACAATAAGAAAGAACCATATACACGACAACAAGTTCGCCGGCATAATTATCGCCAGCACCGACAACAACATAATAATGGACAACGACATCGAGCTTAACGGCACCTGCGGGAAGGCCTGCGACATGCCAGGGCAGGTGTTCCTGAGTCCGAAGAACGTTCACGGCATATACATAAGCGATTATTTCTGCCGCGGAGCCAGGAACAACATCATAAGGAATAACGTCATAAAGGACCACCCCGGAATGGGCATCAATTTCAACGGGTCCTTCTGCGACCGCGGCATAACTGGCACCATCGTCGAAAACAACGAGCTCGTCAACAACTCCTGGGGCATGGCCCTCTTTTATAACGTGAGGGATTCGGTGTTCAGAAACAACAGGTTCTCCGCTTCCAGGCACCCCGATACCAACCACACAACTTTTACCCACCTCGGAATCTGGGGCAGCAAAAACAACTTCTTCCGCGACAACATTTTTATCAGCCTTATGCCCGGCTACCAGCCCGTCATGGTATTCGACGACGACTCCGAAAAGCAGGACGTCGACGGTAACACCTGGACGACCGCCGAGGAGGAATGGATGTGGGGCGGAAAGGAGCTCGGTTCATTCAAATCGAGTTACATGAAGACGACGGGCTGGGATAAGAACGGAAAGATAAGGTAAACGATCTCCGTTTGATTACTCCGCTGCGGCGCGGCCACGCAAATACCCCTCACCGAAACTCTCAAAACCCTGCCAAACAAAAAAGGGGCGCATCCGTCATCACCGGATGCGCCCCCGATATATGATTCGATTCCTTTATTCGAGCGGCCAGCTATTTTATTTAGCGGCTTCGTACATACCCATGTCGCACCTGTTCCCCTCTTCGAGCCTGACATGTAAATCCATGTCGGTCGAAGCGCATGCGCTGTCCTCGCCGTTGTCGATGGCCGGCGAATCGGGATTCAGATAGTAAAGACCGTTTTCGATGTCCGCGAACCGCGGGTCGACAGTGTTGACCGCGCCGTTCTTCTCCCAGCCGGTTGCGGATACGAGCCTGGAGCTGAAGTCTCCCCTGTCCGATCCTTTATACTGCCAGTAGTCGGTGTTTACCTTCCACATGTTGTAATCGAACGTGTTATTGGCCGACGAGGAATCGTATATGAAGACTCCGCCGACGTCCGTTCTCGTGCTATAGAAGATGTTGTTCTTGAATATATTGTTTTCGCTGCCGAATATTCCTATAAAAGTGTGATTGCTGTCGTTCGTCTCGGGGTATTCCTGTATTACGACCGTGTTGTTCCTTACGACCGCCCTTTCGACATTGTAATACATGACCATGCCCCAGGAGTTATTCTCGAGAAGATTGTTCTCTACGAGAATGTCCTCTATGAGCGAGTCGCAGTCGGCGCCGTTAAACTGTATGCCCCTTCCCGGGTGGTCGTTGACGACGTTTCTCTTTATTGTCACGTTCGAAATCCCGGTGCATAGATAGTCGCTCATGTATATGCCGTGGCAGTTCTTGCCGCTCGGGCAGGCCTCGGGATCGATGCCGTTCAGTTCGACCACGTTGCCGCGAATAAGAACATCGCTCGTCGATACCAGCACTATGCCGCCATACTTGTTATGATGGATCCAGTTATCCTCGATTGTGTTATGGCCCTTGTAGAGCTTTATGCCTTCCCAGCCGTATCTGATCTCGAACCCTTTCAGGATTACCCACTCGGCGTTGAACTCCACCCTCGGCGTACCTGAGTTCGGGCAGCACTCCGTCGGATACTTGCCGTCCCCCGGATCGATCACAGGCGCGTGGCCGGGATAGTTGACGAGCGCTATGGGCTTCTCGGCGGTTCCGCTCTTATAGAAGTTAACCCTTTCCGCGTATACGCCCTCCTTGACCTGTATCGTATCGCCGGGACGGGCGTTGTTAAGGGCCGACTGTATGCTCCTGTATTTTCCGCTTCCGTCCTTGGCGACTACGACGATCCTTGCGTCCGCTGGCGTTATCGGGGCTTCGGATATACCCGAGTCGTCTATCACTGGCGCTGCCGCATCCGGCGTCTGTGCAGGCTCGGGTGTCGGCTCGGGCGTCGGGACAGGGGTGGGAGCGGGGGTCGGAGAAGCTTTTTTTGAACGCGAAGACGGGCCCGGGTCCGGAGACTCACCGCGAATAGCGCCGGCCTCCAGCGGGAAGATTAAAAACATGGATACGATGATTATCCACTTGAAGCTG
>CAZPHQ010000046.1:0-9944 GCA_964586675.1 uncultured Spirochaetia bacterium
GGTCAGGGTGGGGGTTACCTTATTTCTGTCATTCCCGCGCAGGCAGGAATCCATTCATTTTATTTTTCGTTCCATTTTTTGTTTACACCTTCTTCCCCGGCCGCGCCGGAGCCCGGCGCGCCTCCCAGCCTCTCCTTAAGCCCCTCCGCTATCTTCACGCTCATCCCCGGAACTGCCGCAATCTCCTCCACCGTCGCCGCCTTGAGCCGTGCGACGCTCCCGAAGCGCCTGATAAGCGCCCTTTTTCTTTTGGCCCCGATCCCCGGAATATCGTCCAGCTCCGACTTGAGCGCCCTCTTTCCCCGGAGCTTCTTGTGGAACGTGATTGCGAACCTGTGCGCCTCGTCCCTCACCCTCATCAGCAGGAACAGCACCGGCGAATTCCTCGAAAAAACGAGCGGATTCTTCCGCCCGTATATGTATATCTTATCGCTTTCCCCCTCTTCCCTCCCCTTCGCTATGGAGGCGAGCCCCACGGCGTCCTCATACCCCAGATCGACCAGCGCCTGGCGGGCGATATTAAGCTGCCCCTTTCCCCCGTCTATAAGTATCAGGTCCGGCGGCTCCCACCCCGCCTCCTCCGCCCTCGTCAGCCTTCGGGACAATACCTCCCTCATCATCGCGTAGTCGTTCGGCCCCTCGACAGTCTTTATCCTGTACGTTCTGTACCCGTCCTTCGCCGGCTTTCCGTTCTCGAACCGGACGAGCGACGCCACCGCCAGATCCCCCTGCGTATTAGATATATCGAAACATTCAATAGATATTGGCGCTTTCTCCAGTTGAAGCGACATCCCGAGCCTCTCTAGAAGGTCCAGTTCGCCGAGCTCCTTCGCATGCTTTCTCTGAAAGCTTTCGAGCGCGTTCCTGGCGGCGAGCTCCACCTGCCGGGCCTTGATTCCTCTCTCGGGGGCCTCTATAACCGCCTTTCGTCCCCGTCTCTCCGAAAGCCATTCCGAAAGCGCCTCCCTGTCCTCGACTTTCGTCGGTACGAGTATCTCGCCCGGTATAAACCTGTTTCCGCCGTAAAATTGGGACAAAAACTCCCCCAGAAGCTCCTCGTCCGATCCGGCCGTATTCCTGAACGAATACTCGGCCCCGTCTATGAACGTCCCGCCCCTCGAAAAGAGCACCGCGAACTCCACGTGTTGCCCTTCCCTGTGGTAACCGACGACGTCCCTGTCCTTCGTATCCGGTGTTATGAACATCTCCGCTTCGAGATTTTTTTCGAGGAGCCTCACCTGGTCCCTGTAGTGGGCGGCGTCCTCGTACCTAGTCTCCCCCGAAGCTTTCTCCATGTTCTCCTTCAGTATCTCTATAATCCGGCCCTTTTCACCCTTTAAAAATAGTCTGACGCGCTCGACAACCTCGCCGTACTCCTCCTCGCTCGCCTTCCCGGCGCACGGCCCGATGCACTGCCCCATGTAATAGCTCAGGCACGGCCGCGCCGCATGCCGTCTGAACTTCTCGTCCGTGCAGTCTCTCAGCGGAAACACCTTGTGTATGAGC
Source organism: uncultured Spirochaetia bacterium (assembly GCA_964586675.1). Lineage (GTDB taxonomy): Bacteria > Desulfobacterota_D > UBA1144 > Nemesobacterales > UBA2774 > JADLGH01. Next base: position 1,507 of record CAZPHQ010000046.1, read on the forward strand.
CTCTTGGCCTTCTTCAGGGCGTCCGAGGAGGCGAACGGCCCGTAATAGACGGCGCCGTCCTTGAGCACCCGTCTCGTGAGCGTGAGACGCGGGAATCTCTCCTTCGGATCGAGCCTCAGCGACAAATAATTTTTGTCGTCACGGAGCCTTATGTTGTACTTCGGCTTCTTCTGCTTTATGAGGGAATTTTCGAGCATGAGGGCCTCTCGCTCGCTTCGCGTGACGAAGTAATCGAGGTCCTCCACCTCGTCCATTAGATAGGCGATATGCGGGCGCGCCGGCTCCTCCCCGTCGTTAAGGTACGAGAACACCCTGCTCCGGAGGTTCTTCGCCTTCCCCACGTAAAGCGACCTCCCCTTCCCGTCCTTCAGAAGGTAAACCCCCGGCGAAGGCGGAACCGTACTCGCCTTTTCCTTATCAATGCTCATAACTTACTAAGGTTAAAAGGAATTCACATGTAGGCAAGTACGGATAAAGTGTAGCGTCGAGATTTCTTCTACCAACTCTTCGCTCTCAGGAAAGACCGGGCCCCGGAACACGATACTGTAAGATCAATCCCCGCCCCTGCAGATCGCTCACACTTTAGACATGAAGAGTGAATCCGTGTGCAAACACGAATGATAGCTGTATTATGTAGCCAGGTTCCCATAAGCCGGAGATGTTTGATATGACCCGATGCGCACACCCCGGAATTTCGGAATGCTCCGAAATTCTGAAATTCCGAAAAAAGGAAATGCACCGACATCCGACGGACGTACCGCCGCCGTTATTATCATCCTATCGTGCACCGGAGCTTTTACTTTCATTCCCTCTCAGAAAAGGGGGAATAAGGGGGATTCATTTTTATACTCTGCAATTCCCGCAACGCTTCCAGATGAGTGATTATCTCTATTCTGTCATTCCCGAATGCATGTATCGGGAATCCGGTCTTTATCTTTTGTAGTCATCCTGAACTACGATTTCGAGTGAGCGAGGAATCGAGAGCCCTTGGCTGACCGCACTGAAGCTAATCTGGTACTCCATAGCAGCTCAAACCAAAACATTCAGGATCTCGTCTTTATCGTTGTCATTTCGAACGAATGTAGAGATTTATTCTTTAATCCCCCTTGCCGGAGGCTGATAGTGCTGTAATTCAGGCTTTCTTCCTCAGGCTCTCCCAGACTCCCCTGAGGCCTTCCAGATAACCCGCCGGAAGCGGCCCGCCGAGCCTCCCGAGCTCGAGCTCCACATCCTCTATAAATCCCGCTAGGGATTCCGCGCGCCCCTTCCCTTTGAGTGTCGTCAGTATAACCGCCGCCTCTATAACCCCCGCATCCGTCCCGGCATTCCTCTCGCAAAACGCCCTGACTTCATCCCCCGGTTTCTCCCCCGTATACCTCTCGAAAACCGCTTCCATATCCGCAATTCCGGTCTCAAGCTCAATTACCGCGGTAGCTACCGCGGTAATTACCGTAGTATTTACTGCAGTAGATACCGCATTACTTACCGGTCTACCTACCGCGGTATCGCCCATCTTGCCCCCCGCCAGCACCTTTTTCGTAACGGGGTCCACCACCAAGCCGCTTTCGAGCCTCCTCCGGTGCACCTCTTCGAGCCCGTATACCCTATATTTCCTTCCGTAAACCCCGAGCGACTGCTCCAACACCTCTATATTAAGCTTCTCCCTAAGGGAATGAACGGCCAGTCTGACAGTTTTGTCCGAAAGGCCCGCAAGCTCCCTCAGCTCCTTGAGCCCGACCCGCACTCCCTCCACGCCCGACCCCTCGCTCACCTTATATATAGACTCGTATACTTTTTGCTCGGAAATCGTCAAAAGGGGGTCCCCGTCGCGCGCGGCGGCTCTAGCCGATGCCCTCGGCGTTTTTTTCTCTCCGGAAGTCTTTTTTACCGCACTACTTACCGCGGTAGTTTCCACACTTTCTACCCCGGTATCTACCGCGGCAGTCTCGTCCTCGTGCGGCTCTTCCCCGGGCTCGTCCGGTATATTCCTGTCTTTCCTGAAGCTCTCGAAATAGGCCGTAGCCACCTTATGCGCGTTCACAGGACTCCCGCGCTTCTCCATCGACTCCAGCATTCCCGAGAGGCGCCCGCCGGACGCCCTTTTTTTCTCAGGAGTTTCGGATGATGTACTTTCTCCCTTCTTCCTTTTCTCTTTCATAGATCGACATCACTTCCTTGGCCAGCCTCCTGTAATCCGTAGCCCCGGCGCAGAGGGGGTCATATTCCAGTATATGCTTTCCATACCCGCTCGCCTCCTTCAGCTTCACATTCGAATGTATGGGGGAAAACACGTTCGGATTAAACTTCTGATTAATCGCCTCGAGCACCGTGCTGCTTATGGTCGTCAGCTTGTCGTGCATGGTCGGGAGGGCGTAGGGCACTATCGGAAAATCCGGCCTCGACGAATACACCTCGTAAAGCGTCTCGTCTATCATCCTTACGGCCTCGAGCGCCATGGGCTGCGTCTGCACGGCTATGATCACATCGTCAGCCGCAAAGAACGCGTTCACCGAAAGCGTCGCGAGGGAAGGGGGGCAGTCGATTATCACAAAATCATAACTCTTCCTCAGCCTGTTAACGGACTTTCTCAGCCGGTGATCCTTTTCTATGAGCGCCGACATCGAGAGATCGGCCCGGCTCATCGAAAGATTCGCCGGCGCGAGATATAGCCCCTTCGTCCCGTGCTCGATTACTATCCCGTTTATGTCCGCCTTACTCGTGGGATCGGTGAGCACATCGTTTATCGTCACATCGAAATCGTTCGGGCTGAAGCCGAGATGCGTGGTGGCGTTCCCCTGGGGGTCGAGGTCTATTATTAAAACATCCGCGCCTTTCTCCACGAGACACGCCGCAAGGTTGACCGCAGTCGTCGTCTTTCCCACCCCTCCCTTGTGATTGGCTACCGCTATAACCTTCATGCGCTGTCTAAACCTCCGGGCAGGGTCTTTATCTTGGCGTGAAAAGAAGCTCCGAGGAACTCGGGCGCTCCCAAATTATTTATATCAATTCTGAACGACTATATCAAGTCGATAGGGTAGGGGGGTCGTGTCCTCCCCGCGAAGAGATAAGCCCCCGGCGGGGATTTTCGCCGATTGATTTAACCGGCCAAAAATCATATAATAAGGCTGAGCTGGGCATTAAAAAGCCGCCGAAGCTTTAGCGTTTCGCATAAAACAACGGCGGCAACCGGAAGGTGGAACAACCTAATGATACCTTTTCTCACTTTTAAATGTCAAGCTTTTTGATACCCGGCTAAGGAACCAGAAACGGTCCTTTCAGAGAGGCTGATGTCCGATAAAAAACAGGACAAAACAAAGATAGTTCAGATATGGGGAGAGATACTCGACGAAGGCTTCACGAGCGTCCCCAACATCCTCCTCAGATACAGATCCAGGATAGGTCTCAAACCAAAACACGTCATGCTCATAATCGACATCATGTCCTACAAATGGGATTCCAAATACCCCTTCCCGAGCTACTCCACTCTCGCCCAGAGGTCTGGCATAGAAGAGAGAAGCGTGAAGCGCATCACGCAGGATCTCGAGGAGCTCGGCCTCCTCATAAAATCCCCTCGCTTCGATGAGGAAACCGGGGCCCAGGTAACGACCGTATTCGACTTCCGCCCCCTCGTTCAGAAGCTCATCGAAGAGCTCAACAAGGGTGACGAATACCTCGAAGAAAAGGGGTTCGGCGACGATGAAGAAGATGAGATCAGCGTAGGTAGGCTCATGCCCGAAGCGGCTGTTCCCGAGCAAAAATTCAATAAAAAATGGGCACCTAATGGGCATGACAAAATTGTCAGGGGGGAGGGTGACAAAAATGTCACCCGGGGGGTGACAATATCATCACCCGGGAGGGTGACAAAAATGTCACCCAAAGAAGACAAATATAAGAAGAAGATAAATAGTGTAAGAACCCTCAGCGATGACACTACCTATGTAGCGGGAAAAAACGGTTCTTCCAAAACGGTCGACAACGACAAAGAAAGGGTTCGTAAAGACATAAGAGAAGCTATTTTCAGGAAGAGGATTTTCGAGACATACGACAACCTCATCGACATCAGACTCATCGAGGAAGTAGTCGAAGAAGGTGCGCACAGGGCCTGTAAGGATATAGCCGTAAACCGGGTTCTGGACATAGAAGAGAAAGGGGCATTTCTCGATCCGGCAAAGATAGCTCGAAGGGTAAGGGTTTCCTTCCCGTACAAGAGCGTCCCGAGAGACGATAAAAGTAAGGCCAGGAACTTCTATGTCGGCACTCTTTGTGAGCTCGTGGCCGAAGCGGTGGCCGAGTCGTTGGCCAGAGGCAGGCAGAACCGGAAGGTTTGAATCACCCGATATCCCACCGGCATCTTAACCGAGGGAGCCGAAGCGGCACTCCACTTCACGGCTGCGGTTTCATCTTCCCGGCGCCCGGCTCCGCGGTTGACATTTATCGAGGTCTATTTAATATATTTTTCCGCAAAAATTTAAAAACAGGGGGAGAATACAAATGGCAGACGGCTCACCTACCATAAAAGAGGCCAGAGAGGTTCTCAAGAAAAATAAAATCGTCATAGCCGGCGTTGGGGAAACGGAGCAGGGAAAGATACCGAACAAGAGTTCCTTCCACTTCCTTTCGCAGGCGTCCAAGCTCGCGATAGAAGATGCGGGAATCAAGAAATCAGACGTCGACGGTCTCGTCACCGCATTCTCGCTCGTCGAGCATACGTTCATGCACTGCACTACTTTTGCCGACTACTTCGGTCTCAGGCCGAGGTTCTTCTCGTCGGTGGCCGTCGGCGGGGCGACCGCAGTCTGGATGGCGGCCGAGGCCGCGATGGCTATAGCCTCCGGGCAGGCCGAGGTCGTACTCTGCGTAAGGGGTGACAACACCCTCTCCGGCATATCCTCTTCCGGTATGGTCGCCCTCATAAGAGAAATGTGCCACGCCGAATTCGAATTCCCCTACGGTCTCACCACCCCCGGCGGATACGCGCTCGCCGCACAGAGATATCTCCACGATTTCGGCGCCACCCGCGAGCACCTGGCGGCCGTAGCCGTCACGATGCGTAAGCACGCGGCCAACAAAGAGAACGCCATGAACAAGGAGCCCCTTACGATCGAGGAAGTAGTAAACTCGCGCATCATAGCCGAGCCCCTCACGAAGTACGACTGCTCCATCATCTCCGACGGCGGCGCCGCGTTCATAGTCACGACAGAAGCAAAAGCAAAAGAGCTCGGCATAAAGAACCCGCTCGCATATCTCTGGGGCATGGGTCAGGGATACTCCCACCAGTACCTAACCTCGCTCAAGGACCTCGACCAGATATATAACGCCGTCAACACCTCCGGGCAGAAGGCGTTCCAAACAGCCGGGCTCGGGCCCAAGGACGTAGACGTTGCGTTCCTCTACGACTGCTTTACGATCACCGTTCTCCTCGAGCTCGAAGGGCTCGGGTTCGTTCCGAAAGGGGAGGGCGGCGCATTCGCACTCGAAGGACGCATGGAGATAGGAAAGGACCTTCCTGTGAACACGCACGGCGGTCTACTGTCCCAGGCGCACCTCGGCGCCATGCACCACGTGGTCGAAGCCGTCCTTCAGCTCAGAAACCAGGCCGGGCCGAGGCAGGTAAAGGACGCGGAAGTTGCGCTCGTACACGGAAACGGCGGCATCGTCTCCGCTCACAGCACGATACTCTTAGGGAAAGAAGCCCTTTCATAATCAAAAGGAGACTTAACGACAATGGCCGAAAATAAACCATACGAGAAACCACTGCCGGATTTTCGTCCGGAAACAAAGCCCTACTGGGACGCCGCCAAGAAGCACGAGCTCGTGCTCCCGAGGTCAAAGGCGACGGGAGAGTTCTTCTTCTATCCCCGCGCCATTTCCCCGGGCAACGATATGTCAGAGGACATAGAGTGGGTAAAGGCGAGCGGAAAGGCGAAGGTCTGGACCTACTCCATTCACCACATGGGTCCGACGAAGGCCTATAAGGACGATCCGCCCTACATCGTGGCGCTCGTCGAAACCTCAGAAGGCGTTAAGATGATGACGAACATAGTCGACTGCGACGTAAAGGATGTCCACGTCGGCATGGACGTCGAAGTTGTATTCGACGACGTTACGCCCGAGGTTACGCTTCCCAAGTTCAGGCCGACGAAGTAAGCGGGCAGGGCAGGGGGCAAGCAGGCGGCCCCCGTGGCAGGGCGCCCATGCTTAGGGGGATGGCCGGCTGATAGCCGGGCGGCCCTTATCAACTTAAAAGAGGAGAATTCGAAATGTCGCAGGAAGATACCAGGGTTTTTTATGAAGACCTCGAGGAGGGCGCCGAGCACAAGAGCACCGGCAGGACGATAACCGAAACGGATGTCGTGAGCTTCGCCGGCCTTTCCGGGGACTTTAACAACATGCACATAGACGAGGAGTTCGCCAAGAACACTGTGTTCAAAGGCAGGGTGGCGCACGGGCTCTGCGTCCTTTCGGTTGCATCCGGGCTCTGGTTCACGATGCCCCGCCTCGCGACGATAGCCTTCATGGGGCTCGAGGACTGGCGCTTCTCGGGGGCCGTAAAGTTCGGCGACACGATTCACATCACCCGCAAGCTCGTCGAAAAGAGGGAGCACAAGCGCCCGAACATGGGCTTTTTGATATTCGAGGTAAATGTCCACAACCAGTCCGGCGAAATAGTCCAGAAGGGCAAGTGGGTTATACTCGTACAGAGAAAAGAATCCTGAAAACACTGCAAAAACAGGGCGGGAACATCCCATTCCCGCCCCTCATATAGACAAAGCTTCGCCCCGCCCCGTTCTAACTCTTACCTATAATTCACAATTTATTTCTTAAGTACGTCTCTTTTATAAAATTTTCAGCCGGATCCTAAAAAAGTGTCTTGACATTGGTTCGCCAAGTGTGATAAAAACCATCCATATGGTTGGTATAGCCTCTGTGGAAGGTGGAAATCCACAAATATCACACAAATAACTTAAGGAGGTATGGAGAGATATGGTAATAGATCTATTGCTAGGCTACGTTCTGTTGCTGGTGGGTTTTGTGTTCTTCTGTAACGGTATGACCGTCCTCGGCAAAACAGGCGCCAAGGAAGTCGGGGTACTGAACCTGGGTGTAGCCATATTGATTTTAATATCGGCATGGCAGCTTCACGGCCAGGGACAAACCGCCGCGACCGCTTTAATATCGGTCTTCGCCCTTATTTACCTCATGGTTGCCGGTATCTTCATTCACGGATACGATGCAAAGGGCCTCGGGTGGTTCTGTCTTTTCGCGACCGTAGTCTTCGTCTGGTACGGCCTGCACTTCATGAACCTCGATGCGGTTATTCCAGGGTTTAAGTACTATGCCTACTTCGCTTGGGCATGGGCGCTCCTGACCCTCCTTTGCTGGCTCGTATTCTCCCTCGGCAAGGCCCTTGCTCCGGCAGTTGCATGGCTCTTCGTGATAGAGTCCATCGTAACGCTGCTCATCCCCGGCATGCTTATCCTCACCGGGAAGTGGACGCCGGTTGCCGCGTGGGTAGCTTCGCAGACCCCGCAATAAGCTTTGGGTAGAAGCGCTGGCAAAACCCGAAAGTTAAAAATCCAGGAGCCCTTTCGAATAGTCGGAAGGGCTCTTTTTATTTTTTAGACCCCCCATTCACTTGCCTTTAGTTGTTAAAATTTTTAAAATACCGGTAAGCTTTTCCTAGGAGGTTTCACAATGAGAGACGTATACATACTGGGCGTCGGAACCACCCCATGCGGCAGGTTCCCCGAAAAGGCGGCTCACGTGCTCGGACGCGAGGCGTCGTGGGCGGCCATCAAGGACGCCGGCATTCATCCGAGAAAGATAGAAATAGCCTTCTGCGGCCATGTCTATCAGGGCATGGGCGTCGGACAGAGAACACTTAAGGAAATAGGGCTCGTGGGCCAGCCCACTATCAACGTCGAAGGCGCCTGCGGCAGCGGAACCCTTTCGTTCTGGGAGGCCTGGAGGACAATCGCGTACGGTCAGTACGACATAGCGCTCGCCCTCGGGGTCGAAAACCTGAGCCGCGTAATGTCGGGCGGCCCGCTTCCACTCGAAGAAGACGATATCGAGGTCGCGCTCGGAATGGGCATGCCGGGCCTCTACGCCATGAGGGCCAAGAGGTACATGATGGAATACGGAGTTACCCCGGAGCAGCTCGCGAAAGTGGTCGTAAAGAGCAGAAAGCACGCTTCTATGAACCCCGTGGCGCAGTACAGAAAAGAAACTACCATAGAAGAAGTTTTAAGCGCGCCGATGATCGCGGACCCGCTTAACAGTAACATGTGCTGCCCCGGGGGCGATGCCGCGGCCGCGGCGGTTCTCTGCTCGAAAGAGCTCGTCGACAAGCTCGCGACGAAGGAGCCGATAAAGGTCCTCGGATGCGTAGCCCAGTCCGGCAAGTACTCGAGCCCGAAGGGCCTTACCTGCGACCC
>CAZPHQ010000047.1:0-9313 GCA_964586675.1 uncultured Spirochaetia bacterium
CACAACCTTGAAACAAGAAGGCGGGCTCCTTACAAAGGCGCCCGCCTTTTTTATTTTAAAAGTACGTTTCTTTAGTCTGCCGTGTGTTTATTTGAAAGTGTGAATCTCTGGAATTTACTGCAGCCGCGATAGTCAGCCGAATATATCTAGAAAGCCGTCGTAATCCGTAAGGTCGTCGAATAGATGATCCGGGTCGTGCTCACTGAGCTCGGCAGCCTTGTAGCGGCCAGTTGCGACAGCAACCGTAACGGCGCCGGCGGCCCTCCCGTGTATTATGTCGAAAGGCGTATCGCCGATAACGAAGACCTTCTCGAATCCCCCGGCGCCTCTTTCGTGAGAGCCTGCCCTCTCTATGGCGGCCCTGACAAGGGTTTCCCTGCTCTCGGAATCGGAACCGAACCCGCCGAACGCAAAATGCGCGTCGAGCCCGGCCCGCCTGAGCTTTATCCACGCCCCCTCTTCAATGTTCCCGGTGGCGATCCCTAAAAGCATGTCGTCCCTCAGGGAAAGGCTTTCGAGGAGGAACCGGATTCCGGGCATTGTCTCCACCCCGCCCGCGGCGACTTCTTCTTTGAGGAACGCGACATATTCCCCGAAAATCTGGAGGGCCTCCGCCTCTGTAAAATCCCTCGACAGCTTGTTCATGAACATCTCGCGCAGTATGAGCGGGTCGGTCTTTCCGGCCGCGTCCACCCCGGCCATCGCGCCCCGGTGCCCGAGTATCTTCTCGAACGCCCTGTTCACCGCCCTCGTCCCCGCCCCGTTCGTGCGGAGTATCGTGCCGTCTATGTCGAAGAGAAGGAGATTCATTTCCCGCCGAGCTTCTCCAGAACGTAGCTGTAGTATTCAGTTTCCATGCCGTATATCCCCGCCGCCATTTGCGACGCCTTTTTAAGAAGCGATTTTTCCGGCTTTCCCCTCTCGCTTATATCTTTAAGGAGGTCTGCCGCCTCGCTCCATCTCTCGCCGATGCGGTCCATCTTACCGGAGAGCCCGAGTCCCGAAAGGAGCGGCGACAGCGTTTCCGCCTCCCGGAGAAAATCCCTGTATATCCATCTGAAGCCTGCGCCCCCGACCCCTCTTTTCTTTATCACCTGGTACCCGAATCTCGCGCACCACTTCCAGTCGTGAACGTCCTTCCATGAAGGGAGATCGTCGGCCCAGGCCTTTATGAGACGGACTCCCGACTCGCCCCTTCCGCCCGTCACGCCGTCCAGCATCTTACTTGCGTTCATCAGTACTGCCTCGGGCGCGAGCTCCGAAAGCGGCCTTACCTCTTTCGGGACAGTCATGTCGAGGTAATTATTGTTGAGAGGGTTGGGCGGCTCATCCGACGCCATGCTCGTAGCCAGGTCCTCGTAAGAGACGGCCTTCAGTCCCTCGAACTGCGTATCGGCCACATACACTTCCCCCTTCTCGTCGTCGTATCCCCAAACGGATATTATGTGCCCGGGGAAGTGGGTCGACGATTTATAGTAATGAAGGTAGAAAATGTCAGTCTGGATTATCGCCGGTATGCCGCGGTCGATTACGCCCTTTATTGTCTCGACAGCCCGGCCGGCCTCGGCATGCTTCCACTCGGTCTTGCCGATTATAAGACTGAAGAACGAGGTCTCCATGCCGGGCCCTCGCATGAATATCATGTGCGTCGGGCTTATGTTCTCGCCGATAGTGTAATAGAACCCGAGTCCCCCTCCGACGCCGAAGCACATCTCTTCGGACCACCCGTGGCCGAAGAAAGTCATCACGTCTCTCAGCGTAACGGAGCCGCAGTGTATGCCCGGTATGTGAACCCAGTTCTCTATGAGTCTTTTCACAGGGGTATTAAGCTACCATAAGTTTTGAGTTTGTAAGGATGGCGAGCGAATTTTTCAGGGCCGGCATATCCGTTCAGCATGCCCGCGCCTCGCATCCCTTCTGCCCGACCGCCTGCGCCGCATAATACTAAAGTATTAATACGGGAGCGGGAGCGGGTAAAAGTATTAGCTAAAATCAGTACCATCGTCCTCTGTTTAAAACCCTTGACGACATTTATAGTTTATAACAGTGATGGATGTCAGTTGGTATCTGGTTCCGTTGGGGCGGTTAGAGAAGGCAGCGGATATTCGGGAATAAAAGCAGGTCAATAAAAGCCATCATCCTCCATAGGGTGAGCCGATGAACTCAGTTTTCACTGGCTCACCCTTGTTTTTTACCTCCTCGTTGTCAGGCGAGGCATAAAAAAGCGGCTCCGGGGGGAGCCGCTTTTACGTGCAAGCTTAGTTCACTTCGACTTTAACTTCCCTGGGTTTCGCCTCTTCCTTTTTCGGCAGCGTGATTTCGAGCACGCCGTCCTTGTAAGACGCCTTCACGTTCTCCGTATCCACCTTGTCCGAAAGTGCAAAGGTCCTCGAAAAACTTCCGTAGCTCCGCTCGACCCTGACATGGTTTTCCTTCTCGGTCTTTTCCTCGAATTTCTTCTCGCCCTTGAGCGTGAGCGCATTGTTGTTGATGTCGATCTTGATATCTTCCTTGTTCACTCCCGGAAGCTCGGCCTTGAGCACGTATGCGTTCTCGTTCTCGCTTACGTCCACCTTCGGACGCCACGTCCCCTCGGCGGTCTGCGTCAGGGTCTTCGCGGCCTCGTCGGCCCATCTGTCGAAATCGGCGTAAAACGGCGCGGCGTGTCTGAACGGTTCCCAAACTCTTAATCTCATTGTTAATACCTCCGTGATTTCTTTTTATTTTCCTACATTCGCAAATTAATCATCGGAAAACGGTTTTCAAGGGAGTTTTTCCGCCTGGCCGGAAAAATGGTTAAGATTACGAAGATAAATAAAAAGAGACGTTCAGGAGGCCCCGTGACGGACGCCGAGAGGATAATAAAGCTTTACAACATGAAGCCCCATCCGGGGGAAGGGGGGTATTACGTCGAAACATACAGGGCAAAGGAGCGTATAGAAAAGGACGCTCTCCCGGGGGGGCGTTACGAGGAAGACAAGTCATTATCGACAGCGATCTTATATCTGCTCACCCCCGACACGAAGTCCCTCCTTCACCGCCTGAAGAGCGACGAGGTGTATCACTTTTACCTCGGGGACCCGGTCGAGCTCGTGCTCATCCATCCCAACGGGAGCACGAAAGTGCTCTATCTCGGTCACAACCTCCGGGCCGGGCAGTTCGTTCAGGCCGTGGTGCCCGCAGGCATGTGGCAGGGTCTCAGCCTCCTCGAGGGAGGCGAATACGCCCTCATGGGGACGACGGTCGCCCCCGGTTTCGATTTCCCGGATTTCGAGCTGGGAGAGCGGGAAGAGCTTTTATCGAAGTTCCCGCTCCACAAGAACTATATAGAAAAGCTCACGCGCTAAAGCCTGACGTCTATGTAGGCGTTGCTCTTTATCGTGTCGAGCCAGGTCTTGAGTTGCGCCTCGGCCTTCTGCCTGTAGATAGCGTCGGTGATCTCCTTTTTCGTCTGATCGTCTATTGCCAGCGCCTCGGTTTCCGAAGAGTCCTTTTTCTCCTTCTTCTCGCCGCCTATGGTCTTTCTTTCGACGACCTTTATAACGTGATACCCGGCGGGCGATTCGACAGGGCCCGCAACCTGTCCCGGAGGGGTGTTCTCGACAGCGGTGGACAGGGTCTCGATGAGGTCTCCTTCCTTGAAGTAACCGAGGTCTCCGCCCTTATCCGCCGAAAGTGAGTCGTCCGAATATTCCTGAGCGAGCCGGGCGAAATCCTGCCCCGCTTTCGCCATCTCGGCCACCTTCTCGGCGCGCGCCGCCGCATCCGGCGAGTTGGCCGAGATCAATATGTGCGCTATGCGAACTTCCTCCGCAGGCCCGCTCGACGGCGCCCCCGCGGTTGACGGAGCGCCTGCCGGGGCCCCGGAGCCGTCGTAGTTCTGCCGGTAGTATTCGGCTATTTCCTGGTCCGTTACGACGATCTTGTTCTTGAGCTGTGAATCGAGGAGCTTGTTGCTGAGCGTCTGGAGCCTCCACTGTTCCCTGAAGCTTTCCATCGTTAGGTTCTGCTTCTGTAAAACCTCGGCCATCTGCTCGTCGTTCAGGTTAAACCTCTGCTTCACCTGCGCGATGCCGGCGTCGAGCTCGGCCTCGCTCACCTTTATCCCTAGCTTTTCGGCCTCCTGCTCGAAGAGCTTCTGCTCTATCATCTGCTGGAGGACCTGGTTCTGGTCCATATTCTGGTTATTGGTGAGATTAATGCTCGTGACCATTTCGTTCATCTCGGAGAGCGTGATTATGTCGTCGTTCACTATAGCGACGACCCTGTCCACATTCTCTCTCGATTCGGCCGCGTGTCCCGCAAACAAAAACACGGCTCCGATTATAAACACTTTCAGGAATCCCGTTTTCATCTTATTCACTTTCCCTGCTCCTGTAGTCTTTCTTTATAAACCACGACGCCCTGTTTTTCTCTCAGGGCGTTTACGTATTCGAGCACTTTCTCTTTCACCATGGTCGCTTTTATCTTGCCGGCGACCTCGCTGAACGGAACGGGCTCGGGGCCTTTCTTCACTTTAATTATAAAGAATTCGTTTCCAACTTCCAGCGGACCCGCAATCTGCCCCTCCTTCGAGCCGAAGAGCACGGCCTCCGCTTCGGCCGGCAGAACCCCTCTCGTCACGTATTCGTTTCTGCTCTGGTCGGCTTTCACGGAAAGGCTTTCCCAGGCCTCCCCGGCCCTCGCCCTTCCGGCTATATCTTCCGCCCTTCTGATGGCGGCCGGTTTATCCGTTCCCTGAACGATCACGAGGGTGCTCGCGCTTATCCCCTCGAATTCCCTTCTGTTTTCATCGTAATACCGCCGGGCGTCTTCCTCGCCGGCATCTATCATGCTGATTATCTCCTGCCCGAGCGCCTGCCCGACGAGCTGGCGCTTAAAATTCTCCGTCTTCTGGATTATGTCCTCCCTTTTGTCGATCCCCATCTTCACCGCCTCCGCGTAGAGGATCCTCTGGTTAATGATCGTGTCCAGGTATTCGGCCGTCATTTCGGGCGAAGATTCGTAAAGCTTTTTCTGCTTGTATGAAAGCTTCGCCAGCGCCGCGTTCAAATCTCCCTTGGTTATCTCCTCCTCGCCGACTATCGCTATCACCTCCGGGTTCTCCGGCACCGCCCGGGCGCCGGCCTTTCTCGCTTCATAAAACTTATCCAGGTCCCCGCATCCCGCTATCAGAAAACAAAGTGCCAGAAACGTCAGAAATCTCATATCTCCTGTCTCCTTTTAACTCCATGCTTCTTTATATCTTGTTCTGTCTTCTCGCTTCCGCCGAGTGCGTCGAGAACGCCCCTCACCTCTTCCACCGGATTTTCGGTCTCGAAGTAGAGCTCCAGCTTTCCCTGCGGCGGATAGGATGCGTAAAATTTCGATTTGGGCGAGAATTGAATAACAGCCCTCCTGCCGCTTATGTCCGCCTTTTCGACCCCTGACTTTCTCATTATTATCCTGAGCTCGATAACCCCTATGAGCCCCGCCGCCGGACCGGGCACTTGGCCGAACCTGTCCGTGAGCTCGGTCACTATGCCCGCCGCCTCTTCGAGACTCGACGCGGAAGATAGTCTCTTATAGAAAAGGAGTCTCTCCGCCTCGTTCTCGATGTATGTGTCCGGGATGAACGCGGGCGAGGCGAACGATATCTCGGGCTCCCTCTCGTCGGCCGGCTCCTGGCCTTCGAGTCTCCTAACAGCCCCCTCCAGCATGTCGAGGTAAAGCTCGAGCCCGACGTCCGCTATGTGTCCCGACTGCTCGGTCCCGAAGAGATGCCCCGCTCCCCGTATTTCCAGATCCGAGAGCGCGAGCTTGTAGCCCGAGCCCAGCTCCTTGAGCTCCGATATCGCCTGGAGCCTCCGCCGCGCGTCTTCTGAAATCCCGCCTGTCGCGGGAATGAGCATGTAGGCGTATGCCTTCACGTCCGACCTTCCGACCCTCCCCCTCAGCTGATAAAGGTCCGCGAGCCCGAACGTATGCGCGTCGTCGATGATTATCGTATTCGCCCTCGGTATGTCGAGGCCAGATTCCACTATCGCGGTCGTAACGAGTATGTCGATATCCCCTTCGATGAACCGCGAGATCGATTTCTCGAGATCCTTCTCGCTCATCTTCCCGTGTGTGACTTCTATGCGCGCTTCGGGCAGGAGCTTCCTGATCTTGTCCGCCGTCCTGTATATGCTGTCTATCCGGTTGTGAATGAAAAATACGGAGCCTCTCCGCGCAAGCTCCCGCGCCACGGCTTCCAGAATTATCTCGGGCGAGGATTTGTATATGTATGTCTCTATCGCCTGACGTCCCTCGGGCGGCGTGTTTATGAGGCTTATATCCCTTATCTTCGCAAGCGAAAGCTGAAGGGTCCTCGGTATCGGCGTCGCGCTCATGGATATGGCATCCACGCCATCCTTCATCTTCCGGAGCTTCTCCTTCTGAGCGACTCCGAACCTGTGCTCCTCGTCCACGACGACGAGCCCGAGGTCTTTGAACTTCACCTTCTGTCCCAGAAGTGCGTGCGTCCCGATCACTATATCCACCTTCCCCTCTTCGAGCCCGTGAAGGATCCTTACCGCCTCCTTTCCGGCCTTCCACCTCGAAAGCGACTCTATAGTTATCGGATACCCGGCCATTCTCTTCCGGGCCGTGTTGTAGTGCTGCTGAGCCAGTAGCGTCGTGGGGACAAGAAATGCGACCTGCTTTCCGTCCGACGCGGCCCTGAACGCGGCCCTTAGCGCGACCTCCGTCTTCCCGAATCCGACGTCCCCGCATATGAGCCTGTCCATCGGCCTCGCGGTCTCCATGTCCTTGAGAACGTCTTCGATGGCGGCCTCCTGGTCGGGGGTCTCCTCGTAATCGAAGGCGAGCTCGAACTCCCGGAACATATCGTCCCTTGGAGAGAAGGCGTATCCCTTCCTCGCCTTCCTCCGCGCGTAGAGCTCGAGGAGCTCCCTCGCCACGCTCTCAACCGCGGTCCTTACCTTCTTTACCCTGAGGCTCCAGCCCTGATTGCCGAGCCTGTCCACCTTGTGCGGCTTCCCGTCCCCGATGTATCTCTGAACGAGCCTGAGCTTGTCTATCGGGACATATATCTTGTCCCCGCCGGCGTATTCACACTGTATGAAGTCGCCCTCGGAATTCCCTATCTTGAGCCGCTTGAGGCTCCTGAAAATGCCGATACCGAAATCGACGTGAACTATGTAATCCCCGGGCTTGAGCTCGCTGAATGATGTTATAAACGCCGACGGCGCGTCCTTACCCCTCTTCGCCGCCCGCCTCTCCTTTTTCTCCCCGAGTATGTCCCATTCCGTTATGACCTCAACCTCAGCTTCCGGCAGTATGAATCCGTGCGAGAGGTCGCCCGTATGCGCCCGGAGCTTCTTCACTCCCCTCTCGCGAAGGAGCGACAGAAGCTTTTCGAGCTCTGTCTCCGTTTTAAATACGACATGAAGCTCGTATCCCTCGTGCTTGGCGCTGTCTATCTCTTCTATGAGCGCGTCGAGCGGAGACTCGTGCTCCTTCCGGGTCTCTATTTCCGGCAGCCGCGCCTCGAACCTTATCGTCTCCCCCTTCGCTTCCCCGGCTTCGAGAACCGGGAGGAATATGTTCTGATGGTTCGAAAGCCCCCGGCCGACCTCTTCCTCCGAGAGAAAGAGCTCGCCCTCCTCGGGCGCTATCTTGAGCTGCCTTCTTATGCGTGCAGCCATATCGTTCGTGGTTTCCGCGTGGAGCCTCGATATCTCCCCGGTCTCTTCGGGGAAGTCGTTTACGATTATGAGATCGTCCGGAAGGTAATCGAATACAGTGCCGGGGATTTCGCAAAACGCGGGGAGAAGCCATTCGATATTCGGCACCCTCTTCCCCGCCTCGATTTCGTCTATGAGAGAGAACTTGTCCCTCGCCGTAACCTCGCTGTCCCCCGCGCGGCGTCTCAGGTATCGGGCGGCCCGCTCGATTCCCGGTCCCGTCATTATCACCTCGCTCGCCGGAGGAATAGTTACATTCGCAACCTTATCTTTCGACCTCTGGTCCTCGGTGCTGAAATACCTGAGAGACCCTATCTCGTCCCCGATGAATTCCACCCTGAGAGGCTCCCCGGCCCCCGGGGGGAATATGTCGACGATCGCCCCCCTCGTGCTTATCTCCCCCGGGCTCTGCACGAAGTCGGTGGCCGTGTACCCGGCCTGAATGAGCCTCACCGTAAGGTCCTCCCTCGCGATTAGGTCGCCTTTTTCGATCCTGAAAACGGAGCCGCGAAAAACCTCTTCCGGAATCGTCTTCTCGAAAAGCGCCTCCGCCTCCGCGACCAGGGCGCCCCCCGAGGCCGCGGCCTCGAGCCACGCTATCCTGTCCAGCGAAATTCCGCCCGTAGACGAAAATATCGCGTTACCGCCTGTAAGCTCCCTTTTTAAAAGCACGGGCGGCTTTGCGCGTAGAAAAAAGGACAGGTCGCACGCGGCGGCCTCGGCCCTTTTTTTGTCGGGGTATATGAATAGCGCCGGCCTCCCGAGTGTTTTCAGGAGGGCGTTCAGGAGGAAAAACTTGGATGAGCCCTTAAGGCCCGGAAGGCTCACGGACCTCTTCCCGGATTTCAGTCTCCCGGTGAGGTCCCTGAACCTGCCGCTGCTCTTTAATACCTTATCTATGTTGTCGGATTTAAAGCGTGATTCGGCGCTCACGCAAGATAGTATATATGGATTTCCGCTCAGCCGTTAAGCTCTTCGGCCACGAGCCTCCCCATCTCGGCGCAGCCCACCTTCTTCGTCCCTTCCTGGTATATGTCTGCCGTCCTGTAGCCCTTTTCGAGCACCCTCTTCACAGCGTCCTCGATCTCCACCGCGGCCTTGTCCAGGTCGAGGGAATATTTCAGCATCATTGCCGTCGTCAGGAGCGACGCGATGGGATTGGCAATGTCCTGCCCGGCGATGTCCGGGGCGCTGCCGTGAACCGGCTCGTAGAGCGCGCCCTTGCCGATGCTGGCGGAGGGCAGCATGCCGAGCGAGCCCGTGAGCTGCGCTGCCTCGTCGCTGATGATGTCGCCGAACATGTTCCCCGCGAGCATAACGTCAAAACTCTTCGGCCTCCTTATAAGCTGCATTGCGGCGTTGTCCACATAAAGGTGCTCGAGCTCGACGTCCGGGTACTCCTCATCCCTCACCTTAGTAACCACTGTCCTCCAGAGCTGCATCACCTCCAGCACGTTCGCCTTGTCTATGGAAGTAACCCGCTTCTTCCTTTTCCTTGCGATGTCGAAAGCCACCCTTGCGATCCTCTCTATCTCGTGGGTCGTATACACGAGCGTGTTGTATCCCTTTTCCTCGACGTCCGAGAT
>CAZPHQ010000048.1:0-9024 GCA_964586675.1 uncultured Spirochaetia bacterium
CATTGGGAATGACAGAAAATGAATGGATTCCCGCCTGCGCGGGAATGACATACAGGTGTGGCATACTGCGGAGGCTGCCGCTCAGGATTCGGGGGCGCGGGGTTTGGAGATGTGAAGGCCGACGAGGCGGGCGACGAGTATGGTGATGTAAATCTGGCCGACGATGGCTTCCATCATCGCCAGCGAGCGGGCCTGGTCTGTAGCGGGAGTCATCGTGCCGTAGCCGACTGTCGTCAGCGTGACGAAGCTGAAAAAGAGGTAGCGAGGCGAGCTCATGACCGCGTGGCCGGAGGTGTCGATGAATGAGCCGGGGTTCGCGAGGTCTATGAGTACGTAGAGCGACGCCCATGAGAGGCCGATGAGCAGGTAGACGCAGACGGCGGCGAAGAGGACTTCGGTCGTGACTTCGCGGGACCTGATGAGGGTCATGAATATTTTGACGGTGGCGTAGAAAAAAAGGAGGACGGCGAACACGATCTCCTTACGTATTACCACCCCTCCCACGGACTCGAAGAGCGGCATGTTGATGATGAGGCTGGCGAACCACGGCAGGGAGAGGCAGGCCATGATGATGTAGTCGCGGGGGCGGTTGCTGACAGCGATTACGGCGGCGATCATGACGAAGATCGTGAGGACCGTGAGTATGATCTGGTCGAAGGTATTGGCTTCGAGGTAGGGGTAGGCCAGGATGAGGAGGATCAGGGATTTTGCGAGATAGGAGAACCGCCGCGAGCGAATGCGGGCGACGATTCGAGTAAACAAGCTTGCCTTCGGCTGCTCCGGGTTCGGCATTTCGCTCCGTATATTCGCTTGGATTATAACTTAAAAATGTGCGGAGGGAAGAAGGGATTGGGGGTGACTTAAGGAAGCGTCAAAATATAAATCCCCCTAAATCCCCCTTTTCCTAAGGGGGACTTTAAATATGGGCTCCCTCAGTTATTCGGGCCCGGGGTCGGGTTGTCTATCGGGTCGGGGGAGCCGGTGTTGGCCACGCATTTGAGCTGGCATTCTTTCAGGTTCTCGATGTTGATGGCCGTTACCGTGAGGCAGGTTATCGGGTCTTCGGAGAAGGTTATGATGTCGCCGGGCTGGAAGTCCGGGCATGGCTCTGTCATGAGGTAGGGCTTCTGGCCGATGAGCATGGCTGTGTCCTGAATGGCCTTGATCTGGTAAGTTGCCTGGTCCTGCGCGAGTGCCGGGGCGGCGAGGGCCGATATTATTATTGCGATTATGGCTAAAGACTTCATTATGATTCCTCCAGATGATTCGGGCGCGGGCATGTGCCCACCTTCGAAATTCAGTATACTGCGGCCGCGTGGCTAACTCAAATGGATTTTGTACGCTTCCTTGCCGGAACGGGTGCGGGGGTGTTTAAGACCCGGCCGAGGACCTTCCGGAGGGAGGCGATTTCGCCCCGGCCCAGCCTCGAGAAGAATTCCTCCCGGACGGCGCGGCTGTAGACGGGCCACATGCGTTTACGGAGCCGGGAGCCTTTGGGCGTGATGAGGGCGACGATGCCGCGGCCGTCGCCGGGGCAGCTCATGCGGCGGGCGAGGCCTTCCTTTTCGAGGCGCGTGACGAGGCGGGTTACGTTGTATTTGTCCAGCAGGACGCGCGAGCCGAGGTCGTTAAGCCTGAGGCCGGTGGGGCGGGCTTTTTCGAGCTCCCAGAGGACGTCGTACCATGCCAGAGCCGGCAGGCCGTTGTCCTTGAGGGCCTCTTCGACGGACTGGAGGAGGTGCTGGCTCGAGCGGACGAGGCCTGTCCATGCGGCGGTTTCGTCCGGAGTCCATTGGGCGGAGGGGTTGCCGGATCTGGTCATAATCTGAATATAATGCATGTTGGTTGCATTTGCAACGAAGGGAGAAGGTGAGGAAACCCCCACCCGCACCCTCCCCCTTCTCAAGGGGGAGGGAAAAGATGTTGATAGATTGCGTGTGGAAGTGGATTCCCGACCCGGCTTCGCTAAAGCTTCGCCGCGGCAAGTACAAGTATTGATGCTGAAGTAGGCAGGTTTGGAGCAGTACTGGATGAGCGCTTGTGCAGTAGGCGACGGCGTCCGATTCCTCACTCGTTCGAAATCGTTGGGAATGACAGTTTAATTGGTGCCCCTCACCCTTCATCCCTCTCCCCTCCGGGGGGAGAGGGAAAAATTATGATGCTTGACAGATTAAAAGGGGTCTTGCTGCGTCGATTGCATACGGCCGCTGCCTGTTAAATCCCCCCTAAGTCCCCCTTTTCCTAAGGGGGACTTTAAATATGCCTCTGCTATGCGGGGGGGGTTGCAGGCGTGGTCTGTCTGTTGACAATAATGGCGGCGGGTATAGAATTAATCAACCTTATGAGAAAGGCCGTTTGGTCGCTCACTTCTCGATTGTTACTTCTCCTCCCGCTGGTGTGCCTCACCTTTTTTATAAACAGCTGCGACGACAGCAACGACAGCGTCAGTCCGGGTGTCGAAACCCTGATCGACGACATCGTCGAGTGCGAAATGCTGGAGAAGCAGGTGCCGGGGGTATCGATTTCCGTCGTGAGAAACGGGGAGGCCGTGTATCAGCAGGGGTATGGCAAGGCCGATATCGAGGCGGGAACGGACGTTACGCCGGAGACGATATTCGCGATCGGGTCGGTGACGAAGGTGTTTACCGCGATCGGCGTGCTGAGGCAGTATGACGCGGGGCAGGTCGACCTGGACGCGGCGGTCGGCTCGTATCTACCGGACCTTCCGAACGAGGAATGGAAAGAGCGGACAGTCCGAGACTTGCTTTCGATGAGCAGCGGGATTCCGGAGTACGCCTTTTGCAAGGGCGGGCCGAAGGACGGGGAGGCGTGCGAGGACCATCCGCAGGGCTCGCCGTTCGTTTTCAATCCGTGCGGCGAGGGTTCTGTCTGCGAGGGTGCGAACAGGGTGCCGTATCCGCAGTATCTCGACGGCGCGGCGGAGATACCGCTTCAGTTTCCGGGCGGAGACCAGTACTTCTACACGAATACTAATTTCATCATCCTCGGCGAGCTGATCGCGGCGACGTCGGGCATCGGCTACGAGGATTATATAAACGACTTCATTCTGGGCCCGCTGGAGATGACGAGCACGCGGCCGAATAATGTGCCGCCGCCCGCGATTCCTGGGCTTGCGCCGGGTTACGCGCATGTCGCTCCGGGGACGGAGGGCGCTCTGCCGTGCGTGGAGCTCGCCGATCCGCCGGATAACTGCTCCGGGCAGATACCAACGAACGTCGCGTGCAAGGCTATACCGACGGACGATCTCCGGCTGCCGGACCAGTCGTTCAGCGCCGGGTGGCTGATAACGAACCAGAGGGATTTCACGAAGTTCGAGAGGGCGCTTCACGCCCTCAGCCCCGAGCTGCTGGAGCTTGAGACTTACGCGCTGATGTGGACGAATACGGAGCTTAACGACGGATCGTTCGAGAGGTTCGGGCTTGGGTGGGACGTTTGTTCCGAGCTGGACGACGCGGATTGTCCGAAGCCTGTCGATCCGATCATCGGCGGCGAGCTTCTGCCTGGGGCCGAGGTCACGACGGGGAAGGTCGTCTCCAAGGACGGAGGCGTGCCGGGGTACAGCGCCGCTATAGTACGCTACCTCGACGACGGGATTACGGTGCTCGTTTTGGCGAATACGCTCGAGTCGAGCGGGCCGCTTCAGTTTTCGCCCGTGGCGCTTGCGGCGGCGATTGCAGAGGTTGTGAGGGATGGGGATTGAAGGGTTAGTTGGCGATGGAGAAGTAGTCTAAAGATTAAATCCCCCCTGACCCCCCTTTTCCTAAGGGGGATGAAAAGCAAAGGCAAAGATTGGATTCCCGATGTACAGGTAGGTTACGAGCAGTACCGGATAAACGTTTGCACAGGAAAGTAAAGGCGTCCGATTCCTCGCTCGCTCGAAATCGTTGGGAATGACAGACTTAGAAATAAATCCCCCTATGTTCCCTCCGGCTTCGCTGATGCTACGCCGCGACAAGCCTTTTTCTAAGGGGGATAAAGATTAAAAGCAAAGGATGATATCCTGAATCAAGTTCAGGATGACGGATTAAAACATGGATTCCCGATGTAAAGGCAGGTTGCGAGCAGTACCGGATAAACGTTTGCGCAGCAAAGTAAAGGCGTCCGATTCCTCACTCGTTCGAAATCGTTGGGAATGACAAATTAAAGTAACACCTCAACCATGATCTCTCCCGCTACCTGCCTAGGATGCGAGTGCTATTAATTCCATTATCCCCCTTCTTACCATCATGATTCCGATTGCGGCGAGAAGTATGCTCATGACTTTGGCGAAGGCGCGTGCGCCGTTGTCGCCGAGGACGTGGAGGATGAGGTCTGCCTTGAAGAGGGCGACGAAGAGGACTGCCAGGTTGAGAAAGAAAGCGAGTAGGGCGGGGGCGTAGCCGTAGCTGTCGACTAGGATTATGAGGGTTGTGAGGAGGGCAGGGCCCACGATGAGGGGGATGGCGAGCGGGAAGATGCCGAGCGCGTCGGCCGAGGCGGTGTGCGCACGGGAGGAGCCGTCGGAGAGGAGGTCGATTATCGAGATGATGAACAGGAGCGCGCCGCCGGCGATGGCGAAGTCCTGAATGGTGATGCCGAGGAGATCGAAGATGATCTTCCCGGCAAGGACGAATATGACGCCTATGACTGCGGCTGTCAGGACTGAGCTCAGGACGATCTTCCGGCGGTCGCTGCTTTCGTGGCCGCGCGTTAACGAAAGGAACATCGGAACTATACCGATGGGGTCGATAGCGACGAAGATGGGAATGAAGCACAGAAGCGCGGGCTCGAGTATCGAGGTGACGCTTTCCGGAAGGGGCATGGGCCTCTCTCTGGGTGGCATAAGCTTCCGCTCACCTTTATTGATTATGCCACTAAACGTCTGATATTGCCACACCGACACGAGACCGGACAAGCCGGGTCCGCTTCTTAATAAATGATTTTTATACTCTCGAAAATAATCGGAATCCTCGTTGCAATTGCAACCATCTTATTCAGTATAGTTGCAAAAGCAACTACATAAAATACATACGGGAGGCAGTCATGAAGAATATTTCGAGAGACGAGTTGAAGGGTATCCTGGAGAACGGCGGGGGTGTGACAATCGTAGAGGCGCTTGCGGAAAGATACTGGAAGGACGGGCACCTGTCGGGCGCGATACAGCTCGACTATCCGGAGGTGAGGGAGAGGGCGGGTGAAGTTCTGCCGGACAGGAATGCGAAGATAGTGGTTTACTGCGCGAACGAGGCGTGTCAGAACTCCGTGAAAGCGGCCGGGGAGCTGGAAGCGCTCGGGTATACGGACGTTTACGAATACTCCGGCGGGAAACAGGATTGGGTCGAGGCGGGGCTGGAGCTTGAGAGGTAGGCGGGAGAGGGGGAAAGACAAAGACTGTGGATTCCCGATACAAGCATTCGGGAATGACAGAAGTGGGGCGATTCCTCGCTCACTCGGAATCGTTGCGGGAATGACAGGAACTGAATGGATTCCTGCCTGCGCAGGAATGACAGAAGGGTTCGTGCGGAGGGTCGGTTGTCGCATCGGTAGGTGTAGCGTCGGAATCCTTCGCTCGAGGATCGTTATCATAAGTGAAGTAATGAATACACACAGCATGGAGAGGAGAAAATACATGATACGGAGACTGGTTGAGACGGATGCGAATGATGTTGCGGCGTTGATAGCGAGGGTGACGCTCGGGCTGGTGATACTGCCGCACGGGCTCCAGAAGCTTCTCGGGATGTTCGGCGGTTACGGGTTTTCGGCCACCGTCGGGGCTTTCACCGGCATGGGGATTCCGGCGCCGGTTGCGGTGCTCGTGATACTGGCGGAGTCTTTCGGGGCGCTGTTCCTGATATTGGGGCTGATCAGCCGCTTCTCGGCGTTTGGCATCGGGCTCGTGATGCTTGGGGCGGTGTTCACGGTGCACACGCAGTTCGGGTTTTTCATGAACTGGTACGGGACTGCGGCGGGGGAGGGGTTCGAGTATCACCTGCTGGCGCTCGGCCTGGCGCTGATAGTGCTCGTTCGCGGCGGAGGGAAGTGGTCGGCGGACGGTGTCCTCAGCCGGAGAGCCGGTTCTAGCTAACATGCCCGATAGTATTTACGAATATTTTCAGGCGTACTGATCCATAATCCTTTGGCTTGCGTATACATGTAAAACTGTGCTATGTATATACAAGAGGACTATATATGTATATGCATATGCGAGATGCGTCAAAATACACAGTCAAGGGAGGTATCTCATGAGTAAAGTATCATGGTTAGGCGCGTTTCTTCTGTTCGCGTGCGCTTTATCGGTGTCCCTGCCTGGGCCGGTTTATGCCCAGCATGAGGACATGAAGGACAAGATGATGATGAAGGGCAAGGAGATGGCGGGCATGGGGCCGACGTCCGCGACGAGCGCGTGCGCTTTGCGGAAGACGCTCAATCTTCTTCTGGCCGAGCACGTGTACCTGGGCGCGATGGCAACCAACGCCGCGCTAAACGGGAGTCAGAAGGAATTCGAGGCTGCCGCGGCGGCGCTCGACCTCAATTCGCAGGCGCTCGCGGCCGCTAACGGCACTGTTTACGGGCAGGCCGCGGCCGACGCTTTTCTGCCCCTGTGGAGAAAGCACATAGGGTTCCTCGTAGATTACACTCAGGCTGTCGCCGCTGACGACGCCGCGAAGAAGCAGAAGGCCATGGACGACCTTATGGCCTATGCGAAGGACTTCGGCGCGTTCATACACTCGGCGAGCCCGTCGCTGCCTGCAGACGCAGTGACAGCGCTAGTAGAAGAGCACGGAAAGTCGTTTCTGCTCGTGATAGACGACCAGGCAGCCGGGGATGACGCGAAGGCGTATACGGATCTCAGAGCGGCCGCCGCACACATGCAGGCTATAGCAGACGCTCATGCGGAAGCTATCGTGAAGCAGTTCCCGGAGAAGTTCCAGAATTGATAACACTCGATGAATGAGAGGGGGCGGGTGAGACGCCCGCCCTTCTCATGAAGGCATAGAAGATGAAACATCCTATTTTCGCATCGCTAATACTCCTTTCCGCAATGCTCCTTTCCGCGCTTCCGCTGATGCTCTTGTCCGCGCGGGCCGACGACACGGCGGAGGTTTCGATAAAGCTCTTCTCGTTTAATCCGAAGGTGCTCGAAGTGCCCGCGGGTACAACCGTCGTCTGGACGAACGGGGACGCTATAGAGCACAGCGTTACGAGCGGCGTGCCGGGAAAGCCCGGCGGCGTTTTCGATTCGGGCTTCTTCACAGAGGGGGAGACCTGGTCTTTCAAGTTCACGGAGCCGGGCGAGTATCCCTACTTTTGCAGGCGGCACGAATCCATGACGGGAATGGTTAAGGTCATCGCTCCTTGACGACCGCTCGCAGGCTCAACGTACCAAAAAGCGGAAGAAGCGGCGGGGGCCGCCGCCGGAGCCCGCGGAGCAAAGGGTCGTTCCGGGGGAAACGGCTTTAAAGCCGAGTCCGTCGGTGGTGTCGACTGTCGTGACGACGTTCGGATCGTCGCAGATGGATATGATCACCGGGCAGGTGATCAGCCCCGATTTGCAGACCTTGAATACGTCGCCAGTTTTGAGCGCGACCTCGAAGACCTGGTCGGCGGCGGGGGCGACGCCCGTGGATAAAATAAGCATGAATAGTCCGCCTAAGACTGCGACCGCGGTTTTCATAATCCGAGCTCCATCTTCATAATAAATCAGCGCGGGGAATTTTGCCATAGCTGTTATCTGAACACGTTGACGAGTGTGCAGGTGACTTTGCCGAGGATCATTTCCGGGTTGAGGTCCGCCCATTTTATCGAGGTCGACGGGTAGTTTTTGTTGCAGGGGGTGAGCGTCAGGCCGCGCGGCTCTGTGAAGCATTCGCGGACGATGCTGCCTTCGTGGGGGATGTTGAATGCGTAGACGTGCCCCGAGACGATTTCCTTCGAGCCGGTGTCGACGACTGCCCTGGCGCCGTCCATGAAGAGCTTTTCCATGGAGTCGCCGTTTACGCGGATGACGATGGAGGAGTCGTTCCAGATCTCCTTCGGGAGCAGGACGGAGTCGGCCTCGAGGGGGGAGAGGTCGCCCGGAGCGCCGCCCATGATGGAGAAGCCGGGGACTTTAACGCTGGCCTCAGGGGTGAGCGCGGCCCACGGGGCGCGGCGGATGAAGTCGAGCGTGTAGCCTTCCCTGTCGCAGAAGCCGACCAGCTCGTCGAGGAACGAGACCCTGTCTCTTTGCTTGGCGTTCGAGAGGGCGGCCCGGCCGACGCCGAGGGTGTCGGCGACCTCGTAGTCTTTACCGAAACCTTTCAGGGATTTTATTGTCTCGATTATCTCGCCGACGGTTTTACGCATTAGAGATGCCTCCGCAAATTATTTCAGTGATATGAATATCTTTTATCATAAAAATCAAGAAATGTATAAATGTATCTTGCCAAAATACACAGATTGTGTTTTAATCTTCTTAAATACGAGCTTATTGCTAATATTAATACACAGATTGTGTAATTGCAATAAGATTCGGATCGCAGTTTTTGGCGGGAGATGGCGCTCTATCGTCGTCGAGAGCTGGGAGAGAGGCCGGTCAGAAGGGATTTCCCGGGCGGCGCGGTGGAGTGTCAGGGATTATCTGACGTAAAAAAATCAAATAACCCCCGGAAGGGGCGGAGGATAAAAGATGAGTGAAGTGAAGCACAGGGTATTGAGCGAGACGTTCAGGAGCCTGCTTACCCGGATGGATGCGCTGTCGACTGAGGAGCTGCTGGAGCTTCAGTCGGCCCGGGGAGCGGAGGAGGGCGCCTGTTCGCAGGCGTTTCATCATGTGATGCTGGCGCTCGAGGATATGGCGAGGGCGGAGCTGATCAACAGGGATTTGATACGGGGGGCGGGGGTGTGAGACAGAGATTGTCGAGGGGGGAGGAAGAGAAGGGATTCCCCCTCGTTCGCTCGGAACCGTTGGGGATGACAGAAAATAAATGGATTCCTGCTATTTTGGTTTGAGTTACTTTCGAGCTGTACTGCAAATAATTTCGT
>CAZPHQ010000049.1:0-8582 GCA_964586675.1 uncultured Spirochaetia bacterium
AGCTCCCCGTTCCGCCCCTTGAGCGAAACGGGGAGCCGATCTGATATTCGAATGTTAAGCGGCGCGAATCACTCTCCGCGCGCCTTTCACAGCTCTTACTTCGACTGCACGCAGAGCGCCCTGACTTCCACTTCGAGGCAGTTGTCCACCGCCCCCGCGCCAGGCTTCCTCGTCACCGAAACCTTCCAAGTGTTCCATCCGCTCGGATTATTGTTATCCGCGAAGTTTGACGTCACCCGGAGCTCGTCCACGTTGATCGTCGTCCCCTCGGAGATAAACCTGTAACCGCCGCCGAGAGCGAACGTCCCCGGCGGGCACGTCGCGTTGAAATCGATCGGCAGCCCGGCCACCATGCTCGCCTGCTTGCTCTCGACCATCTCGTATATCTTCACTCCGCTGCCCGCGACTGTATTTACAGACGCCTCGTAAGGCGCGCACATATTCGAGCACGATACTCCCTCCTGTGACGTGCAAACAGGACCAGCCGCAGTCGCCGCCGGCTGACCCGGATCGTGCGCCGAGGCTTCCCCCGCCCACGCTAAAGCCACGCACATCGCCGCGCCGCACATCGCGGCCCTGAATCTTCTGATAGTATCCATACCTAGCCTCCTTTATTGATTATTCTCTCCCAGCTCTCCGCATTGTACTATATTACATATCTTTATTCAATATATAGCATTTTCCAGTACTCAATATAAGTTGCTGATATTTCGTGGATTTTTGGTATTTGTACAATGATTTGATATGTACAATAAGATTGTACATGTTCCAAGATTGTATAATACGCTTGACTTGTGTACAATAAATACGTATGTTCAATATTAGTGTACGAATAGCATTATTGTACAAAATAGAGGTCTAACGAAATGAAAAGGACAGACAAGGAAGCCGAAATTCTTGAATATGCGCTTGAGGTATTTAAAAATACCACAGGTATCGATTACAGAATCGATAAAGAACAAGCGCATGATCAGGATCCAAGGCATGACGCTCTCATCATACTGAAAAAAGACGGAACGGAATATCGATATAGCGTCGAAATTAAAACGAGAATTAATAATCAGATCCTGGGAGCGATAATTGATCGAATGCGGAGGCTTCCACAAGATGGATTGATTATCACCGACTACGTAAACCCGAACATTGCCGAAAAATTGAAGGATATGAACGTACCGTTTATCGATACAGCCGGTAACGCGTATGTAAAAGAGCCGGGTTTATATGTATTTATTAAAGGGAACAAACCCGGGAGAATTCAGAATTTGAATGTCGCTCGTCAGGCCATGTTAACAATTACACCCCGGCTCTTTCCTCCCACTATTCTGAGAGGCCAGGCCTTTCAGCCCGCGGGCTTGAAAGTCGTATTTGCTCTTCTCAACAATCCAGAAATCGTTAACGCCCCCTACCGCGAGATCGCAAAAACAGCGGACGTAGCTTTGGGTACTGTCGGCTGGGTTATAAGGAACTTGAAAGAACAGCGCTTCCTGATCGAAAATGGAAAAGACAAAGGACGGAAACGCTTCCGTACGCTGATGGATAAAACGAGTCTATTGGATAAGTGGGTAGAGGCATACAACGAAAAACTACGCCCTACACTGGTTGTCGGGCGATATGATACCGCTCAAGATCGTTGGTGGGATAATATAGATATTAATAACTATGGCGCTTGCTGGGGCGGAGAAGTAGCAGCCGCCAGGATTACCGGCTACCTTAAGCCACAGGTAGGAACAATTTATGTGGATGAAATGCCGGCTCAATTATTAATGGGGTTCAGGATGCAGTATGATCCACATGGAAACGCAGAAATCTTGAAGAAATTCTGGAATGAAGAGATCAACCGAAAAATTCGTCCTGACATAGCCCCTTTGATTGTAGTATACGCGGACCTGTTGGCAACAGGAGATGCCAGGAATCTGGAGACTGCAAGGCTTTTATATGACAACGAGATTATTGGACTTATCGGGCAAAATTGATTGGCTGGTCCCTTTATTGGATAGTATTACCGAAATCGCAGGCTCTCTCGGAATACCATTTTTCGTTATCGGGGCAACAGTCAGGGATTTAATACTCGAACATCAATATGGAATTCGTTCCCGGCGAGCGACGATAGACCTCGACCTCGGTATACAGATAGAGGACTGGGAAAAATTCCGGACACTTTCAGAAGCCCTTCTGAGCTCAGGCAAATTCTCAAAAGGCAGAAATTCTCACACCTTTATGTATGACAAACTGCCAGTCGATATCATTCCCTTCGGCAAGATCGAAAATGAAGAAAGGGTAATCATATGGCCGCCGGAACACGAAACGGCGATGAGCGTTATTGGCTATGCGGACGCATACGAGAACTGTCTGATTGCCAGGTTAAGAGCCGATCCGATTTTCGAAGTCAGGGTAGCATCTATACCGGGCTTGGTTGTATTGAAGCTCATATCATGGAAGGACCGTGGCTTTAAAAACAATAGAGACGCCAAAGACCTGGCATTTATAATCGAGAACTATCATCAGGCAGGCAACACCGACCGTTTGTATGATGAATATTTCGACATCATGCAAGAGCTTGATTATAAAATAATGGAAGCTGGTGCAAGGCTTCTCGGCCGTGATGTTGCAGCAATAGTTAAACCTGAAACAGGGAAAACTATATTGAGAATACTCGAAGAAGAAATAAACGAAGGCGGACAGCGTCGCTTAATTACAAATATGTGCGAGCCTCCCATTTCCGACGAACAGTTCGACAAATATACGATACTGCTGAACGAATTTTGTAAAGGTTTTAGCGAAACCCCTGAATAAATCCCTTTCTTATCATAACCCTCGCTCACGCTAACCCTCTCCCCCGGCGGGGAGAGGGTTACATCGAGTATCTATAAATTAAAGCGCCTTCCCGGCAACTATACCCGGCTCGGCTTAATCGTTTTCATACCTGTCGTCATCATCTTCGTGCCAGTCGTCGTCATCTTCATGCCAGTCGTCATCGTCGTCGAACGAGCCGTCGAGCCCTTTCAACTGCCCGTCAACCCTCGCGGTTTGAACGTCCTCGGTTCCGAACAGATACTCCGGCTCGAACAGCCCGGGCCATGCGGCTTCATGCTCGAACACCCCATGCACAGGTTCCCCGATTTCGCCTCGCGACTGAGCCGAGGCGGCCTCGTACGACAGAAATGATGCGAAAACAATCCCGGATAATAACGTGAAAGCAGCTGACCTCATGCCAAGCCTCCTGAGTGGATTTGTAAACGCATCAGGACCCGTCCCCTGTAAGCCGCGCCGTCCTGACACTATTTACATTGATACGATCCGCCGCTATTAAACCCTTCGCCGGGATTTGACGAAAGCCCGCGGCGCCCTTATCTCCACCGCCTCGGCCTGTGTTTCAGATACACGAGAACAGCGCCGACGAGCCCCAGGAATATGCCAAGGGCTATCGCGCCGTACTCGCCCAGCGCGGGCACGTCCTCCTCCTCGGCCCTCACGCTCGTAAACGCGCACGTCGTCACGCCCGCGCTCGATCCCTCACCGCACTCGACCTCTATCCCCTCCGCCGTCTCCGTCACCGAAACCCCCTCCGGCGCCTGGCACGCCGCGTCTGATAAAGACCATCCCGGCGGCACGTCCATCCGGAGCGTCATATTGCTCCCCTCGGCGAGCGCTTTCCCGAAGCCCTCCCCAGCCGTCACTTCCATAACGGACGGATCGAACCCGGTCGATTCCGTAACGATTCTGAAAACGGTTCCGTCGCGCGGCTCGGCCGCGTTCGTCACCGACACGTAGCACTCCTTCCCGCTGGTATTTTCAGCCCTGAGCGCCGACAGGAAAACCATCAGCATAAACCCCACCCCCCGGAATGAAAATAAATTCTTCAATGCCATCTCCTCCGTTAGCCCTTGGGTCGTATCATTATACAATCCGCGTCCCCAAAAATGAAGGCGCGGACCACGTCCGCAGGAAACCGACATAGCAGGTGCGGAGCCACAGTTCACTAGTCGCGCGAACGGTGCAATAAATCTCCGGCTTCGCTACGTTGAAAACCACACTACGTGTGCGAGTGAAAAATTGGACGCCCCAATCTGTCATTCCCGCGCAGGCGGGAATCTATTCAGTTAATCCTTTTTATTCTATCCCTCTTTGGAAAAGGGGGGTCAGGGGGGATTTAGCTTTGACTTGCTTTTTTCACGCGAACAAGCGAGCGAGGAATCAGACCCGTTCTTCATGTTTGTCATTCCCAAATGCTTGTACCTGCCGCGGCGAAGCCCCCAGGGCAAAGCCGGGTCGGGAATTCAGTCTTAGCTTTTGCTTTTCATTTCCCCCTTAGGAAAAGGGGAACGGTTCTGAGCGTGCGCAAGAACCGGACGTCCTCGCTTAAATCCCCGGAGCCCATCCAGCACAGCGTATCACCTTAATCAAAGTAAAACAGGGGGGATTTAATCTTTATGCTTTCCTCTACTCCTCCGTCCCCGAGTCCTCCAGCTCGCCGCCTTTATTCCCGGCGTCATCATCCGCGTGAGTGTCCTCGACATCCCCACTGCCGTGATAACCGCCGTCCTTCACGCTGCACGTCTCCATGCACCCCTTCTTCTCTCCGCCCATAGGAAACGGCGCGAAATCGTCCGGCCCCTGCTGCGGAGGTATCTGGGCGCTCTCTACTGCGCCGGCCCGCCCGCTAAATCCGTCATGCGCCATACCCTCCGGCACGGCTGCCGCCGCCAGCGGAAACAGCCCCGCCAGCGCGATCCCCGTTAAAAGCGTAAACATCGCGTTCTTCATGAATAATCTCCATGCTTGAAATTCGACAGCCAAACGTCTCTACTGATTCGGAGGCGGCAAGAACGGGTCGAACGTATCCCCGGGCTGAACCAGCGAGTGCGGGTCCTTATCGTAATAATTCTCGTCGGTTGCGACGTCGTATTCTTCTTCCCCGGCTGCCTGCTCGTCCGTAAGCCCTTCCTCGTTCTGCTCTTCGTCGGCATACTCGTCTTCGGCCGGCTTGTCCTCGGGGAGCGCGTCGCCGTAGTCGTCCGCGTCGTTCGTCTGCCCCTCATCGCCGTAATAGTTTTCGTCGCCGTACGTTTCCTCGTGCTGGGCAAGCTGGATAGAGCCTGCCGCCCCGGATACCATCCCCGCAAGCCCGCCCGTCCGCAGCGACGCCTCGGCCCCCGCCGAAAGCGCCAGCGCGAGCAGCGGCAGCGCAGCTATAATGAACCTTTTCATCATATAACCCTCCGGTCACTGTTCTAAAACTATAACCTATCATGCCCAGATAATCATATAGTACGTTTCGCAAAAACCGTGTAGTTCCTTTCACTACAGCCGCTCCCGCCCGCTGCAATAATCAACCACGCCGCGCGCTCTACTTTTACCCTCCCCCTTCGAGGGGAATGGATGCGAACGAGTGAGCATCCGGTTGTCCATGGCCGACTGCACAGGAGTCCATCCAGTACTGCTCAAAAGAGACCAAAACCAAATCAAGTCAGGGTGGGGGTTACCCTCAGTCTGTCATTGCGAGGAAGCGCAGCGACCGCGGCAATCTCTCTTTCGGTTTCCACCACCTTTCATCCCCCCTTGGAACAAGACCTGTCGCGGCGGAGACGTGAGCCGTAGCCGGAGGGGACAATTTCGAGCGAGGAATCACCACACTTCTGTCATTCCCAACGATTTCGAGCGAGCGAGGAATCGGACGCCGCCACCTACTGCACAAAAGTTCATCCAGTACCGCTCGCAACTTACCATCTTTAGTATCAATGCCTGTATCGGGAATCCATCCTTCCCCAAAATCTCCTGTAGCGCTCCCGAAACTTTAGGCTACACTTTAACCGTACACATGTCCGTGACTCGAATTACCGTCTCACTCATCCTCGCCGCGGCCGCCTTTATCACGGCAGACGCGGGCACGTCATCCGCGGCGGACATACGCGACCGCGTCGTCAAGGAAACGATCCTCGACGAGCAGATAGCCCTTTTCTGCAAGATGCGCTGCGTCGGCAACCAGAGCGAAGGCACCCTCAAAACCCTCACCCTCGAACCCATAGACAAAAACAACTACGCCGTCTTCGGCATCGCCGCGCTCCGGAACCGCCACGTCCTCAGCGAATACACCGTCTACGACCACACCGTCTACATCAGCTCTCACGGGATACTCGACTCGCGCACCTGCAAGGTCAAGGTCGAAGACGCCAAGGTCGACAACGACTACAACGGGATATTCACGAGCCTCCTCCGCTCCGAAAGCGACGTCATCGGCAAAATGTTCACAGTGCCCGACTGCCGCAAATTCATCGACTAGGCACGCCACGCGTGCAGGAACCCGACGTTGCAGCGGAGAGACTCGATTCCTCCACCGCGCGTCACGCTCTTGATCCGGCATCGTCCCAAGCATGAAAAAACCGTGTCCGCTGACACTCGACGTCGCGGCCCCTGCCGCGACTCCGCACATCCGTCATCCTGAACTACGATTTAGAGCGAGTGAGAAATTGGACGCCGCCACTTTAAGACACAAACGTTCATACAATACCGCTCGCAACTTACCATCTTTAGCATCGAGGCCCGTATCGGGAATCCACTTCCGTAATCAATCCATCAAAAATTTTTACTCACCTTAAGAAAAGCGCTTACTGTATCCACCGCTACCCGACGGACATTACCCCGTTGCTGTAACTATCACTTGCGCGAACGGTGCAACAAATCCCCGGCGGCCCCGCGTCTAAAAACACACTCCGTCTGCACGCCGCGCCGCGAGAATCCAGCCCGTCCCTCCCCCGCCCACTGCAATAGCGGAATTAGACATATACCCTTCCCTGGCGGACCATACGGTCTTTCCTCTCCTCTCATTAATATTAGAGATTTAATTACCGGATTATAGTAGAATATGGGGAATAGGAGGGCAGCTTATGACCAAGAGCGACCTGATTTCTCACATCGCGAAAAGCACGGGCGTAAGCCGGGCGAAGGCCGATCAGATTCTCGACTCGCTCGTGCAAGGTCTCATAGAGGGGCTGAGGAAAGACGGGAGCGCGACCCTGTCCGGGCTCGGAATCTTCAAGCTCATCCAAAGAGACGCCCGCCGGGGACGGAACCCCGCGACAGGCGTGTCGATTGACATACCCGCCAAGAAGGTGCTCAAGTTCAAGCCTTCGAAAGGCGTCGAAAAGGTTATAGGCGGATACTGGTAACTGCGCGGTCCCGACGCAGCGCTCACCCAGTGCGCCGCCGCGTATCACCCCCGCCGCTTTCCCACGGAATCGAGTTCCATCCTATATCTTTGTACCCCGCGCATGCCGGCAGGCCACGCCTGCAGGAAACCGACGTAGCAGAACCGCCCCATCAATCATCGACGTGCGTCACGTGCAATGAATATCCGGCTTCGCAACGTCGGAAAACACACTGCAGTGCGGCCGATCTTTCGCCCTTTAATTTTCCTCCCCCTGGGAGGGGGAGGACCAAGGTGGGGGTTACATTGAAAATCTGTCATTCTCAAATGTTTTACTTGTCGCTGCGCTTGCCGGGGCGTAGCACTCTTGTCGGTTGGAGCTTTCTTGTCGGTCGGAGCTTTAGCGAAGTCCGGAGCGAAGCCTGATAGGCCATGCCTGGACGGATCGGGAATTCATCTCCTTCCCCCTTTTGTCACGATTCCGCGTTCAGGTTCGTTATATCCGCCGCCGAGCACGCGCTCTCGTTCACGAAAACTCCGACTTCCTTCGTCAGCGGCGAGAAGTTGAAATTGATCCCGATGGCGAGCCTGTCGCTCACCTTGACACCGCTGATGCCGCCCTCGACAGACGTCACCGTGCAGCCGATGGAAGTTATCGGCGGAGTATCCACACTGTCGCCCGATTGCTCCGTAGCGCACTCTATCGTCCCGCCCGAGCCGCCGTTCACCGTAACGCTCGCATTCCCGTTCGTCCCGCCTGTCGACGTTATAACAATATCGAGCGTGTCGCCCGTGTTTATCCCGTCGACGCCGTTACAGCCCTGCTGCGACGGCGCCGTCACAGTCCCCGAAACGACAGTCGTCACACCCTCCGGCCCGCCAGGCCCCGGCACGTTTGTCGGCTCGGGCTCAGGCGTCGGCTCCTGGGCGAGAATATTCTCCCCGTCGCACCCCGCGCTGAAAATCAGAAAAGCAGCCAGCAAAGGCAGCACTAATAAAATCCTCAGATCTTTCATAGCGTTCCTCCCGTGCTCCGGCTCCCCGCGACCCGCGAAACCGGCAGCCCATCATTCGCCTCGATCAACTGCTAAATTAAAATTATACCCCCGTTCCGCGCAACGATTCGACTCAGCCCTCCCCCCGCCACGACTACATTATAATTCCCTCCCCCTTCGAGAAGGGGGAGGGTACGGGTGGGGGTTACCCTAATCTGTCATTGCGAGGGAGCGCAGCGACCGCGGCAATCAACATTTCATCTTCATCCTCAGCGGGGTACGGGGGAATTTATCCCCAACTATTACGAGCGAGAAATCGATCACCCAAGTCTGTCATTCCTGCAACGGTTTCGAGCGAGCGAGGAATCGGACGCCCTTCGCCGACTGCACGAAATTATTTGCAGTACAGCTCGAAAGTAACTCAAACCAAAATAGCAGGAATC
>CAZPHQ010000050.1:0-2278 GCA_964586675.1 uncultured Spirochaetia bacterium
GATATTGTCTTGCTGGACATTAAAAAGCCTCCTGTCAACGCTGTGCCCGGGCGAGGCGCGCCCGGAGTTTACACACGGGACTATATATTTTTAAGTTTACCGCCCCCCGCAAGAGAGATTAAACTAAATCGCGCGGAA
This sequence comes from uncultured Spirochaetia bacterium, assembly GCA_964586675.1. Taxonomy (GTDB): domain Bacteria; phylum Desulfobacterota_D; class UBA1144; order Nemesobacterales; family UBA2774; genus JADLGH01. Next base: position 139 of record CAZPHQ010000050.1, read on the forward strand.
TAAGTCAATATTCTTTTACATTTGAGCTAGTTGAGCGTAACCCCGTAACCCGTCTGCGGAATCGGCCTCGTATTCCCGAACTTGAGGGCGAGGGTATCCAGGAACTCGTCCGTATGGTCCGGACAGAAATAATAAGTAAAGTAGTCCCTCGTCCCGTGGACGGTCACAGTCGAAAGCTCGTAATGCGTTATGCAGAGGTCCATTCCGCATATGCTGCAGGTTTTTATAGCCTCCCTGTCGCCCTCCCGCTCGCATCTCTCGCCGCTCTCGTGGACATGATCGCACTGGAAAAGCTCCCTCGTGATTATGATCTTCGACATCCCTCTCTCCGGGCGGTTTGGACCGCCGCATCTCTCTATTAAAGAAGATAACCCCCGGCAAGTCAATACGTTTTTTCCCCGGAGCCCCTCCCGCGCGTCCCGTCTAAAGTTAATCCGCCGCTTGAAAATGCGCCTCCGCTGATGTATAAACTTTAAGGATGATCACCGCACAGGAAAGCCTTTACGGGGCCATAAAATATCTCCAGACGAGATTCACCGGCCGCCCCAAGCTCGTAAACCTCGAAATCACGAAGCTCTGTAACGCCAAGTGCGACTTTTGTGATTACTGGCAAACGCGCCACGAGGAGCGCATCTACGACTACCGCCCGGTGATAAAGCTCATCAACCCCCTCGTCGTCGTCATAACGGGCGGCGAGCCGATGCTCCGGAAAGACCTCCCCGACATCGTGCGGCAGGTAAAGGAATCGTCATATTTCATATTCACGTCGATGGTCACAAAGGGCGACCTCCTGACGGTAGACAAGGCCCAGGCCCTCTACGACGCGGGCATCAACCAGATAGCGGTATCGCTCGATTTCCCCGGCCCGAAGCACGACGTGTATCGCGGCGTCCCCGGTCTCTGGGATCACCTCTCCGAGATCATGCCCGCCATGGGAAAGAGATTCCCCAAGGGCAAGGTAACCATGAACACTATAATCATGGAAGATAATATGGATTCCATCCCCGAGCTCGCCGCCAAGGCGCACGAGTGGGGCGTATGCATATCGTTCAGCTCATATTCCGTGATGAAGACGAACAACGAAGCGCACTTCGTTCATCCGAAAGAGCTCGATAGAGTAAAGAGCCTCGTGAATGAGCTGATCCGCCTCCGGAGGAAGTGGAAAGGCACGATACTCTCGACCGAATATTATCTCAACGAGATACCGAAATACTTCGAAACCGGCGGCATACCCGGCTGCACGGCGGGTATAAGCCACATACAGGTAACGCCCTCGGGGCACTTAAAGCGCTGCTCCGAAATGCCGATAACAGCGCATTATTCGGAGTATAAGCCCAAGCTCTACGAAGAGACCAAGTGCACCGCCTGCTGGTACGCCTGCAGGGGCGAAACCCAAACCCCCGCCAACATCAAACGCGCCCTCGAATACATGGGCGTCTGGATATAGGTGCAGGCGTGTCGCCTGTGACATCCGACGCATCAACGCTACTGCATTAATCACCCGCCGCGCGAATGTGCTATAAATCTCCGTCCACGCCACGTCGCAGAACACACTATGTGTGTCATGCCCAACGATTTCGAGCGAGCGAGAAATCACCCCATTTCCGTCATCCTGCCTGTCCGGCGTAGTTTTAACGAAGACGGAAACTTGTTTCAGGATCTCGTTTTTTATGCTGTCATCTCGACATCATAGTTTGTCATTCCCAACGATTTCGAGCGAGCGAGAAATCCCCACACTTCTGTCATTCCCGAATGCTTGTATCGGGAATCCAGCCTTTGCTTTTCATCCCCCCTTAGAAAAAGGCCTGTCGCGGCGAAGCCTTGCGAAGCCGGAGGGGACAATTTCGAGCGAGCGAGAAATTGGACGCCCTCGCTTAAATCCTCGGGGGTCATCCAGTACCGCGACTAACCTCAATCAAATTAAAACGGGGGGTTTTAGTATTTTCCGTCATCCTGAACTACGATTTCGAGCAAGCGAGGAATCGGACGCCTTTTGCCAAATATACGGAAGTGTGTCCAGTACAGCTCGAAAGCAGTCGAAATCAAAATATCGGGAATCCATTTCCGCCAGTAATCAATCAAGAGTTTTTGTCATCTCGAACAACGATTTCGAGCGAGCGAGAAATCACCCCATTTCCGT
>CAZPHQ010000050.1:2288-7850 GCA_964586675.1 uncultured Spirochaetia bacterium
CCTATCAATTTCTTAAATTCTTGTGTGTCTTGATTTTGTCAGATTTACCTAACTAATCTAAAAACGGGGGGTTTTAGTATTTTCCGTCATCCTGAACTAAGATTTCGAACGAGTGAGGAATCGAGAGCCCTCGGTCTACTGCACGAAAGCCTATCCAGTACTGCTCCATAGTGACACAAACCAAAACATTCAGGATCTAATCCTTAGCCTTTTTAATCTGTCATTCCCGCGCAGGCGGGAATCCATTCCGTTAATCCTTGTCTTTTCTTCCCCTCTCCCTTGAGGGAACGAATGCGAGCAAGCGAGCATTCGGACGTCTTTGGCTGACGGCACAGAAACCCATCCAGTACAGCTCGAAACTATCCGGAACCAAAACAGGGGAAGAGGGTGAGGGTGTACCGCACGCAATCCATCAAGAACTCTTTGTCATTGCGAGGGAGCGCCTTCCGCGACCGCGGCAATCCGCCTTTAACCCGTCATAGCGAGCGGCAGACGTTCCTGTATACAATCCCCCGGATTTACGTTATTTTTATCCCCAGACCATGAAAATTGCCACCCGTGAGCAGGTCAGGGAAATCGACCGGGCGACGATAGAAGACTACGGCGTCCCGGGACTCGTGCTGATGGAAAACGCCGGCCGGGCCGCGGCCGACGTCCTCCTCGAAGAATATCCCTTCGCCGAAAGCGTGGCCATATTCGCCGGGGCGGGAAATAACGGCGGCGACGGCTTCGTAATAGCGCGGCATCTTATGGGCCAGGGCCTTTCCGTGACAGTCTACCTCGCGGCCGACCCCGCGAAATACAGGCGCGACGCCCTAACCAACTTCAAGGCGCTCAAAAACCTCGGCTGCCCCGTAGTCGAGCTCAATGAATCCACGCGGAAATATAAGCCGGCCGACGTTATCGTGGACGCCCTCTTCGGCACCGGGCTCGATAGGAGCGTCGACGGGTTCTATAAAAAACTGATCGAATTCATAAACTCGCAGCCGGTGCCGAAGCTCGCGGTCGACGTCCCCTCCGGGCTCGACGCGAATACGGGCCTTCCGCTCGGCGCGGCCGTCAAGGCCGACATCACCGTAACGTTTATACTCCCCAAGGTAGGCACCTCTATATACCCCGGCGTCGATTACGCTGGAAGGCTCTACGTTGCCGACCTCACTACCCCGAAATCGCTCGAAGAGAATATCCCCTTCGAAATGCTGACTCACGCTAATATACGCGGCCTTGTAAGCAAGAGGTCCGCCGACACGCACAAGGGAACATACGGCCATCTCTTCATACTGGCGGGCTCGCCGGGCAAATCCGGCGCTGCGGCTCTGGCGTCGATTGGCGCGCTCCGGGCCGGAACCGGCCTCGTAACGGTCGGCATCCCCGAAGGCCTCAACAGGATAATGGAGATAAAAACGACAGAGGCCATGACGGAGCCCATTCCTGAAACAGCGCAGGGCACCTTCGGAATGGTATCTATATCCCGGGCCATGGAAATAATGGCCGCCAAGAAAACAGCCGTAGCCATCGGCCCCGGAATCACAGTCACCGACGATGCGCGCGACTTCCTCTACGAAATCATAAAGGCGTCGCCGGTGCCTCTCCTCATCGACGCCGACGCCATAACCCTCGTCGCCAAAAACCCCGGCATACTCAAAAGGGCGAAGGCTCCGGTAGTTCTCACGCCCCACCCCGGCGAGATGTCCCGCCTCGCGGGCATATCGACTGAGGACGTCCAGGACGACAGGATCGGCGTCTCTCTCGACTTTGCCCGGGAATTCGGTGCGTACGTAATACTCAAGGGAGCGAGGTCGCTCATCTCCTGCCCGGATGGTAAAGTATTCGTAAATACGACGGGAAATCCCGGTATGGCGGCGGGCGGAATGGGCGACGTTCTCACAGGCATAGCGGGCGGATTCCTGGCGCAGGGCATGGGCGCGGAAGAAGCCTGCAAGCTCGGCGTATTCGCTCACGGCGCCGCCGGAGACAGGGCCGCTTCGGAAAGGGGCGAGGCGGGCATAACGGCTTCGGACCTTGCCGACGCCCTCCCGGCAGTTATTAAAGACATTCCGACTATGGACGACGAGCCTTTCATCCGAATTAGATGAAAAGAGCCCGGCTGGCCTTCCAAACTAAAAATGAAAACGGAAGATACGATGGAAATCGAGATAGTCGTTCACAGCAGCGACGAAACAATCGCGCTCGGCGAGGCTGTTGGAAAATCCCTCAAGCCCGGTAGTATTATCGCCCTTAGGGGAGACCTCGGGGCAGGGAAAACGGTGCTCGTCAAGGGTATAGCCAGGGCCCTCGGGATAGAAGACGACCCGGTCAGCCCGACGTTCGTGATAATGAACGCCTACGAAGGCGCGATGCCGCTCTACCACTTCGATCTCTACAGGGTCTCCGGGGCGGACGAGCTTTACGGCATAGGCTTCGAGGAGTTTCTCTTCGGCAAGGGTGTTTCGGCCGTCGAATGGGCCGAGAGGATAGAGGCAGAGCTCCCTGAATATACTATAAACATTGAAATCGCTATACCCGAGGCAGGTGGCGGCGTTTCGGAAACGACGCGGAATATTCGGATAAAAGGAAAAGAAGAATGGGTCTCATCGTTCAGAAATACGGCGGAACGAGCGTCGCGAACCTCGACAAAATAAGGTCGGTCGCGGGGCACGTAATCAGCACGAAGGAAAAGGGTAACGGCGTCCTCGTCGTCGTCTCGGCAATGGCCGGGGAGACGGACAAGCTCGTCAAGCTCTCCCTCGAGCTCAAGGACCCGCCCGACGAAAGGGAGCTCGACGTCGTCACGTCCAGCGGCGAGCAGGTCTCGTCCGGGCTTCTTACGATGGCGGTTAAGGCGCTGGGACACGACGCCGTCTCCTATCAGGGGCACCAGGTGCGCATAGTCACCGACAACGCCTACTCCAAGGCGAAGATAGTCCGCATAGACGCCGAGAGAATACGGAAGGCCCTCGAAAAGGGGAAAATAGTGGTAGTCGCCGGGTTTCAGGGCGTGGATGACGACGGTAACGTGACGACGCTCGGACGCGGCGGCTCCGACCTCACAGCCGTCGCTCTGGCCGCGGCGCTTAACGCCGATTCGTGCGAGCTTTATAAGGACGACGTCGACGGCATTTATACTTCGGACCCCGGCATAGTCCCCAACGCACGCAAGCTGCACAAAATATCTTACGAAGAAATGCTCGAGCTCGCGAGCCTCGGCTCGAAGGTGCTCCAGGCCCGGGCTGTCGAATTCGCCATGAAGCACGACGTCCCGCTTCACGTGCGCCCGACGGCGAAGCCCGGGCAGGAAGGAACGTGGGTTGTAAAGGAGGAAGACATGACGCACATGGAAAACATACTCATCTCGGGCGTATCGTCCGACAGGAACCAGGCCAAGATCACGATCACGCAGGTCCCGGACAGGCCGGGCATCGCGGCCACCATATTCTCCCCGCTGAGCGCTGCCGGGATCAACGTCGATATGATAGTCCAGAACGTCAGCATCGAGGGCCATACCGACATGACGTTCACCGTGCCTAGGACAGAATTTAAAAAATCAATTATACTAACAGAAAGCGTGGCGCGTGAGCTCGGAGCGAAGGACATCATCTCCGACGACAGGATCACGAAGGTCTCCCTCGTAGGCGTAGGCATGAAAACCCACTCGGGCGTCGCGGCCAAGATGTTTGCGGCGCTTTCGAAAGAAGGCATAAATATATTGATGATAAGCACTTCCGAGATAAAGATTTCCTGCGTTATCGATGAGAAGTACACGGAGCTCGCGGTAAGGGCGCTCCACGACGCATTCGAGCTCGGGGAGGAGAAATGAGCGCACGGCAGGTGAAGATATACGACGTTACTCTCAGGGACGGCACCCAGGGGGAGAGCATTTCGTTCTCCATCCACGACAAGCTGCGAATCGCCCAGAAGCTCGACGAGCTGGGCGTGCATTATATTGAAGGCGGCTGGCCGGGCTCGAACGAGAGGGACGAAGGATTCTTCGAGGAAGCCAAGAAGCTCAGGCTCCGGAAGTCCGCCATAGCGGCCTTCGGCAGCACGAGGCGCTCGGGTAAGACCTGCGAGGAAGACAGCAGCGTCCAGGCCCTCCTGAAAGCCGAAACCCCCGCCGTAACCATTGTCGGCAAAAGCTGGGACTTTCAGGTCAAAGAGGCCCTCCGAATACCACTCAAGGAAAACATCGAAATAATTCACGATTCGGTGGCTTATCTTAAAAAGCACGTGGACGAAGTCTTCTTCGACGCTGAGCACTTCTTCGACGGCTACAAGCGGAACCCGAAATACACGATCGAAGCGCTGAGCGCCGCAAAGGAAGCCGGGGCGGACGTCATAGTTCTCTGCGACACCAACGGCGGCACGCTCCCCTGGGAAGTCGAGGAAATAGTCAGGGAAGTGGGCCTCGCGCTGGGCGACGTCGAGCTCGGCATACACACCCACAACGACGGCGAAGTCGGCGTCGCGAACAGCCTCTACGCTGTCAGGGAAGGCGTAAGGCAGATTCAGGGAACGATGAACGGCTACGGCGAGCGGTGCGGCAACGCTAACCTCTGCGCTATCATACCGAACCTTAAACTAAAGCTCGGCATAGACTGCATCGCCGACGAAGAGCTCATGAGGCTCTACGACGTATCGCACTTCATACACGAGCTCACGAACCTCCCGCCGCTCCGGCACATGGCCTACGTCGGCGAGAGCGCCTTCGCGCACAAGGGCGGCCTTCATGTGAGCGCCGTAATGAAAAACCCCGACACGTACGAGCACGTAAAGCCCGACGTCGTCGGCAACCACAGGCGCGTTCTGATATCCGACCTCTCCGGGCGCAGCAACATCATCTACAAGGCGAAGGAGCTCGGCATAGAGCTCGACCCGCAGGACAAGCGCGTTAACGCCATACTGAATGAGCTCAAGAAGCTCGAAAGCGAGGGGTACGAATTCGAGGGCGCGGACGCGTCCTTCGAGCTTTTAATCAGAAAAGCCCTCGGCGAGTACAGAAAGCCCTTCCAGCTCCAGAGCGTCCGCACACTGACAGATAAAAGAGCGGACGACGCCGAGCCCATAACCGAGGCCACTCTCATCGTGCAGGTAGACGGCGTCGTCGAGCACACGGCCGCCGAAGGAAACGGCCCCGTGCACGCGCTCGACCAGGGCCTCCGTAAGGCGCTCGAAAAGTTCTATCCGAACCTTAGGGAAGTACGCCTGAAGGACTACAGGGTCAGGGTCCTCGCAGCCAAGCACGGAACAGACGCAGTCGTGCGCGTCCTAATTGAATCCGGCGACGGCGAGAGCGACTGGAGCACGGTAGGCGTATCGCAGAACATCGTCGAAGCGAGCCTGAAAGCGCTAGTCGACAGCATCGACTACAAGATTCTGAAAGACGAAGCCCGCCGCGCCGCCAAAGCCCGCGGCTAACACGCCACGCGTGCAGGATTACGAAGTTAGCAGCATCGTTCTGATTACCACTCGCAGTGCTTCAGGTACTTATATCAGCCTGATGCTCCACGTCGAAAAACACACTACGTGTGGAATTCGACGCAACAATTTTGATCCGTCATTGCG
>CAZPHQ010000050.1:7894-8139 GCA_964586675.1 uncultured Spirochaetia bacterium
CCGCGGCATTCTTCCTTAGTCTGTCATCTTTATAGTTCGCCATCCTGAACTTGTTTCAGTATCTCGTTTTTTGCTTTTTTAATTTGTCATTCCCAACGATTTCGAGCGAGCGAGGAATCACCCCCTTCTGTCATTCCCGAAAGTCTTTATCGGGAATCCAGTCTTTAATCTGCCATACTGAATCAATTTCAGAGTGACAGATTATATCCCGGGCCAGATCATAAAATTGCTCGCTGCCTCGCAGC
>CAZPHQ010000051.1:0-6254 GCA_964586675.1 uncultured Spirochaetia bacterium
TCCTCGCTCGCTCGGAATTGTTGGGAATGACACACGTGGCGCACGGCAGGTGGTTAATTGGGAGAAGCTGCTACGTTGGACTCCTGCGGACGTGGTCCGTAAATCCCCCCATACCCCCCCTTTTTCTAAGGGGGAAGAAAAGACAAATAATGAGATCCTGAAACAAGTTCAGGATGACGGATTAAAAAGAGAGATTTCTCGCGTGCGCTCGAAATGACATATTAAAGGATAAGGCAGAGACGCGCTAAGGGTAGTTATGGCATTCTAAAGCTACGTCGATTGCCAGTGGAGGCTCTCCACTATTCGCGTCTTATTGTGAACCAGGCGACGAGGGCGGAGAGGAAGGACAGCGCGGCGGCCATGTAGATTACGAGGTCGAAGCCGTTGATGTAAGAGCTCTTCACCATGGCGGCGAGGACGGCGCGCGTCTCGGGGGCGAGTGCGGCCGGTATTTCGGCCCCGGCCATCTTTATCCTCTCGCCGGCGAGCATCTCGCGTACTGCCGGCGTGATGCCGGCGATGTCGAATTCCCTGTCGAGGCTGGCGTTGAATGCGTGGAGTATCACTATCCCGAATACCGCGATGGCCATGAGCCCGGCCATCCTCGAGACGGCGTTGTTTATGCCCGACGCCGTTCCGGACCATCCGACGTCGACAGCGTTCATGACGGCTGTCGTCAGCGGCGCGACGCTCAGCGCGAGGCCGAGCCCCAGGAGCGTGATGCCGGGAAAGAACGTCGTGAAATAGCTGCCGGTTCCCTGGAAGATGGCGAGGGCCACGTAGCCGAGGCCGCCTGTCACGGTGCCCGCGACGAGGAGGAGCTTCGCGCCGTATTTGTCGGTGAGCTCTCCCGTCCAGCGCGAGAGCGCGAAGAGTATCAGGATTATCGGGAGCACCGACGCCCCGGCCATCGTCGCCGAGTAGCCGTAGACCTGGATCAGCGCGAAGGGGAGGAAGAAGAACACAGCGCCGAGCGCGCCGTACAAGAAGAGTGTGACGACGTTCGCGCCTGTGAACGTGCGCGAGGCGAAGAGCGAGAGGGGTATCATCGGGTTGTGAGAATTCTTTTCTATGCGGACGAACGCGACGAGAAGCAGCGCGCCGAGTACGAGCGAGCCTATGACGACGGGGCTTCCGAAGCCGAGGTTCGCCGACTCGATGAGGCCGAACACGATTCCGCCGAGGCCGAGCGTCGCAAGGGCTGCGCCTGTGAAGTCTACTTCTCTATCGTGAGCGCCGCCCTTCGATTCGGGGACCCTTGCGGCGAGGATCGCCAGCACCGCGACGGCAATTGGGACATTGATGAAGAATATCCACCGCCACGTGACGTGCTCGATGAGCCAGCCGCCGAGCACGGGTCCGACGGCGGTCGTTATCGCGGAGAACGCGCCCCACGTGCCTATGGCCTTTCCGCGCTCGGCCGGGCCGAAGTAGGCACTGATTATAGCAAGGCTCCCGGGAATGAGGAGCGCGCCGCCGACGCCCTGGAGCGCCCGGAACGCGATGAGCTGGTGAACGGATTGGGAGAGGCCGCACATAATGGAAGCCGCGGCGAAGAGCGCTATGCCCGTGCCGTAGATGAGCTTTCTTCCGAACCTGTCGCCGAGCGCACCGCCGACTAGTATCAGCGCGGCGAGGAAGAGGGAGTAAATTTCGATGACCCACTGCACCTGGGTTATCGTCGCGTCGAGCTTGGCCTGAAACGCGGGGAGGGCGACGTTGATAGCGGTGCCGTCTATGTAGGCCATGCTCGAGCCGAGTATCGTGGCCGCGAGAACCCAGCGGCCTTTGGCCTTGATATTCCCAAGAGCTATTGCCTCTTTAAGGACGGGTACCACGGGCGGCTTGCCGATAATTCCCATTAGCGGTTAGTAAAACACCGATTGATTGAAATGCAACAGCGTGGAGGGTGATTCTCGGCGCGGCAGGGAAAGCAGAGTCAATAAATAATTTTCACTCTGGAAGGTTTAATTAAATCCCCCCGTTTTACTTTGATTCAAGTTATTCGCGGTACTGGATTAACCCCAAAGTATTTAAGCGATGGCGTCCAATTTCTCACTTGCTCGAAATTGTTCCCTCCGGCTTCGCCAAGACTACGCCGTGACAGGCCTTTCTCTAAGTGGGAAGAAAAGCAAAAGCTAAGGCTGGATTCCCGATTAAGACATTCGGGAATGACAGACTATAAAGATGATGGAAGTGTAGTGATTCCTGGCTGGCTCGAAATCGTTGGGAATGACAAAGTGAAAAGACTACAAACGAGATTCTGAATGTTTTGGTTTATGTTGCTCCTGAGCTGTACTGGATGAGCTTCGATGCAGCTAACCAAGGGCACTCGATTCCTCACTCGTTCGAAATCGTAGTTCAGAATGACGGAAGAGAGGAGATTCCTCGCTCGCTCGAAATTGTCCCACTTTTCCTAAGGGGGGATGGAAAAATGGCCGGCGTCATTCCTTGAAGTCGGGGACTTTTTCGACGTACTGCTGGCCATGGCCCATGTAGGCGATTTCGCGGGTGTTCATGTCGACCCTGTAGTGTGTGCAGCCGGCGGCGGCGATGCCCTGGAGAAATTCCGTGTAGTTCGTTTCCTTCCTCTGGTTTTTGAGAATGGCTTCCTTAACGCCCGCACCGTCGAACGCCGGGCTCACTTCGAGCGTCACGAATCCCTCAGGCGCGGGCTCTGTCCACGATTCACCCGAGCCGTGGTAGACGAGCTCGTGCGTCGATACCGATGTCTCGTAGTATTCCACCCCGGCATCCTTAAGCGAGTTGAATATTTTAGGGTAGGACCATTTCTCGGCCTTGCTCTTTTCGGCTATTTCTTCGATCGCGTTTCGGTCGAACATCGTGGGCCTCCTGTGTGAATAGTCAGTCGAATAATATTGTGAGGTGCAGGTAAGTAAGTCAATTGAAGGGTGAGATCAGAGAGATTTCTTACGTTCGATGGAGACAACAAAGAATTCTTGACGAATTGCTTGCGGAAGTGGATTCCCGATACATGCATTGATACTAAAGATAGTAAGTTGCGAGCGGTACTGGATGAACGCTTGTGCCGCAAGGTAAAGGCGTCCGATTCCTCGCTCGCTCGAAATCGTTGGGAATGACAACGGTGGAGGGTCCGGTTCCTCGCCCCCTCGAATCGTAGAGATGGCTACTAAATTCGGATTCATTGATGCGAGTTAACACCCTGTGAAATATATTAATTCCTCCCACTATCTCCTTGCTTCAATCGGCATTATCTTTATGCACCTGTCTGGGGGATATTCATGCGGAGAGGGGCGGCTTAATCCGCCGATACCGCGCCGGACGTAATATTCAGAAACAGATTCCTGACGCCGGGAATTCTTTATCGTGGGCCGATCAGGATGGATTCAGCCGGCGGAAAATAAAAACGGATAGTCCGACGGATGGGGAAGATTCGGAGGACATGTGAAACTAACCGCAGGATTTTTCACTCTCATTCTGATGCTGTGCACGGCGGCGACAACGGTTACCGCGTCGGCGCAGGGCGTCATTACGACATGGGGTTCTTCGGGCACGGGCGACGGGCAGTTCAATAACCCTTCGGGTCTTGCTCGCGACGCGGGCGGGAATATTTACGTTGCCGACTCACTCAACGACCGCATCCAAAAGTTCGATGCGTCCGGAAAGTTCCTTCTCAAGATCGGCGGCGTCAGAGGAAGGGGGGACGGCATGTTCAATAGTCCTTCGGGCATAGCGATCGACGGGACGGGGAACATATACGTCGCCGACAGCTTAAACGACCGGGTGCAGAAGTTCGACCCCTCGGGAAAATTCATCTTGAAATTCGGCGCGAGGGGAAGCGGCGAGGGGCAGATGAACCAGCCCGACGGCATAGCGCTCGACGCCGCAGGCAGGGTGTATGTGTCGGACAGAGGGAACGACCGCGTGCAGGTATTCGCCACGGACGGCAGGTTCCTCTACGCGTTCGGCGCGACTGGCGAAGGCGAGGGGCAATTAAACCGGCCGGGCGGCCTCACGGTCGACCGCAGCGGCAGGATATACGTCGCCGACAGGGAGAACGACCGCGTGCAGGTATTCGACAAGACGGGCCGCTTCCAGCGCGTCATAGGCTCTCAGGGAACGGGCGACGGCCAGCTCCGCCAGCCGTCGGGAGTGGCGGTTGACGATACATTCGGAATGGTTTACGTCGCGGACTCGGGCAATAAGCGCATCCAGAAATTCAGGACGGACGGCTCGTTCCTTCTTTCGCTTGCGGTGCCGGACGCGTCGGCTGTCGTCACCGCCTATACGGGCGTCTCGCGGCCCTCTGAAGGGGGCGACGTATACGTCACGGACGCCGTTAATAACCGGATTCTCAATGCCGATATGCTTCGGAACTTTCTCTTCTCCTTCGGCTCCCGCGGCGAAGGGGACGGCCAGATATTCGATCCTGCGGGCATAGATTTAGACAGCTCCGGCGCTTTATACGTAGCGGACTACGCCCTCAAGCGCGTCCACAAGTTCGACGCGGACGGCAAGTTCATATTCAAATTCGGGAATTTCGCTGCCTTGGATGTATCCGCGAGCAGTCCGAACGGTATCTACGTTGCGGACGGCGACAACCGCCGCATAGTGAAATTCAGCCAGGACGGCGGCATCTTGTCGTCGTTCGGCTCCAGTGGCAGCGGGGACGGCCAGTTCGACCCCCCTCAGGGACTCGCGCTCGACAAATCAGGGAATATTTACGTTTCGGATTTGGGTAACAGACGTGTCCAGAAATTCGACGCTGACGGCAAGTTCATATTCAAGTTCACATATCCAGAAACCGGAGCCCCAGAGATAGACCCCGTAGGGATCAAGGTCGACCCCGCCGGCAATATCTTCGTGGTCGACATAGGAAATTACCGCGTGCTTAAGTTCGATCCGAATGGAAAGTTCCTCCTGCAGATCGGGACCCCTGGAACCGGCGACGGACAATTCGACAGCCCGCAGTACGTGGCTCTGGACGAATACGGGGGTATCTTCGTTTCGGACAACCACCTGGATAATGTCCAGAAATTCGGCCCGGACGGCAAGTTCATTTATAAACTCGGAAGACACGGCGAAGAACCCGGTGAGTTTCAATTTGTGGAGGGACTCGCAGTCAGCCGCACTGGAAAGATATATGTCACGGATATGGGGAACGGCCGTGTGCAGGTATTCGCCGACGATATCAAGCCCGACAAGGACGGCGACGGACTGCACGGCGCGCTCGACCTAGATTCGGACGGAGACGGCATACCTGACGAGGCTGAAGGCGGCGGAGACACTGACAGCGACGGCATAGCGAACAGCCACGACCTCGACTCCGACGGCGACGGGATATGTGACGTTGTCGAAGCGGGGCTCGCGGACGAAGACGGCGACTGCCATTACGACGATAGAACGGACGAGAACGGGAACGGCCTCGCCGATTCGCTCGACCCGGAAATGGGGGGCACGCCTGCGCCGCTGCCGGACACTGACGGCGACGGGATTCCGGATTATCTCGACGGCGATTCCGACGGCGACGGTGTGTGCGACGTGTCGGAAGTCGAGGGCGGCATTGACGAGAATGGAGACTGCGTTTACGACAACGAGGAAGACCTCGACGGGGACGGGCTCGCGGACGCGCTTTACATAATAGGCGGCGAGCCGCTGGTGCTCATAGACTCGGACGGCGACGGGATTCCGGATCACCTGGATGCCGAGGGAGAAGTCTTCGAGACCGGGCCGGGGTGTGCGCTCGCGCCTGTAAACGGAGGCGGCTCTGCGGCTTCGTGGCTCGCGCTGCTATTTTTGCCGCTATTAATCCTTTTCGGGAGGTCGGTACGTAAGTATAGATAGAAACATCTGCAACCTCCTGAATGATGCGGCGCCGGGAGAGCCCTCGTGAACCGGATCGAGGCTCCCGGCGCTGACCAGTAACCCGCTCTCCTTTCCTCTTTGTTTTCCCTTCCCCGAACGGGGAAGGGGTTTATTTAATAGCTGTCTGGTCCAGCGTCGGCCTCACGGTCGCGCGACGCCTTCCGGAAGTGTATTGCTTCGCCGCGCGGCGGCTTGCAATAATAAGGAAGAAGGAAAGATCTCTCACGTCCGTTCGAGATGACAAATACAAGCGAGATCCTGAATGTTTTGATTTCTTCTGCGCTGACGCTGTACTGGATGAGCTTTGGTGTAGTCGGCCAGTGGCTCTCGATTCCTCGCTCGCTCGAAATTGTAGTTCAGGATGACAGAAAGAGGGGGTCGCGGCAGGTGCCGCGACTTGGATTCAT
>CAZPHQ010000052.1:0-6211 GCA_964586675.1 uncultured Spirochaetia bacterium
GCTTACCTTCTCGACGTTAATCCAGTACAGCGCATATCCCGAATCAAAGTAAAACGGGGGGATTTAGTATTTTATTGTTTGTCATTCCCAACGATTCCGAGCGAGCGAGGAATCACCACACTTCTGTCATCTTAATATTTGTCATTCCCGAATGCTTGTATCGGGAATCCAGTTTTTTGCTTTCCTTTTCATTCCCCTTAGGCACGTGTTGCGCGCTAGGAAGTCAGGATGAGATTGATTCCGATCACCATCAATATGAGCAGCACCGCGATGCGGAACCTGTCGTCGGAGAGGTGATGGCGGAGCTTGCCGCCGAGGTATATCCCCGCGACGACGGGCACGACGCCGAAGATCGACGCCTTGAGCACGCCGGCGGAGAGAAAGTCGAATTCGTGGAGGAGGAGCAGCAGCACGAGCGTCGAGAACGTGAAGCCCAGGTTGATCGCGCTGATGAGCAGATTACGCTCCAGCCCGAGCGCGATGAGGTAGGGCAGTATCGGCATGACCTGCGTGCCCGTGAAGCCGTTCAGGAATCCGTTGACGAGACCGACGGGGATCGTGACCCGCCGCTCGGTGTCGCGGTCGATAGTGAACTCGATGCGGAGGAGGAGAAAGAGCGAGTACGCGATGGAGACAGCGCCGAGAACGATCTTCGCCGCGGTGTTGCCCGAGTGGTGGAGAAGCGAGATGCCCGCGTAGAGCCCTGGAAACGCGGAGACGTATAAAAGCCAGAAGCGGCGCATGCTGGCCTTAAACCGCTTCGTTTCGGCGATGAGCATAACGTTCGAAAGCAGCGAGGGAAGGATGACTAGCGGGATCGCTACGCGGATGTCGATGAAGCTCGATATCACGGGCAGGCAGAGGCTGACGAAGCCGAGGCCCGTCGCGCCCTTGATGAACGCCGCGGCGAAGAATGAAGCGTAGACGATGACGAGGATATGAGTTTCCATGACGTCCCCGGCGGTGAGGAGAATATAAAACGCGAGAACAAAAAAGGCAACGCAGGCCACACCCGCGGGGGAATCGACGTAGCCGCATACGTGCTGTCATCACCCGCCACGCGAACGATGGAATGTATATCCTGCCTGACTTTGTCGGTTTCAATTTCCCCTCCCCCCTAATTATTAGGGGGAGGGTCAGGGTGGGGGTTACCCCGAATATTGTCATTCCCAACGATTTCGAGCGAACTAGGAATCGGACGCCGTTCTCTTATACAAAAAGCGTGTATCCAGTACCGCTCAGAACCTGCCTGCTTTAGTATCAAGCCTGTACTTGCCGCGGCGAAGCTTTTTTATCGGTCGAAGCTTTAGCGAAGTCCGAAGCGAAGCCGGAGGGACGATTCTGAGCGAGCGAGGAATCACCTCATTTCCGTCATCCTGAACTACGATTTCGAGCGAGTGAGGAATCGAGAGCCCTCGGCGGACTCCACGAAAGTATATCTAGTACTGCTCAGTGGTAACACAAACCAAAACTTTCAGGATCTCGTCTTTTGTCATTCCCGAATGCCTTAATCGGGAATCCATTTCCACCGGCAATCCGTCAAGCATTCTTTTGTCATTGCGAAGGAGTGTCACGCGACCGCCGCAATCTCGCGGACCATCACCGCAACCGGAAATCTCTCTGAAATTTACTAATCTCGGAAACAACTCCCGGAAACCACCACAGGAAGGAACTCATTCTCGCAGCATGGAAGCGGCCCGCGCCTCGTCTCAGTCAAGGGCTAGGCCTCTTCCGGATCGCCATGTTTTCGATCACAACTCATCCCGTCTCAATACCACTTTCCATCCACTCCGCCTCACAGCCAATCCTCGCTCCTCTTCTTCACCCCGACCTTCTTTTTCTTCTTGCCGTCCTTGTTCCTGTAACGCTCCTGCGATTCGATGATGATGTCTATAGCGGCGTCCCTGTTCCTCCATCCTTCCACATGCACGTCCTTCTTTTCGAGCGTCTTGTAAGACGCGAAAAAGTGCTCGATCTCCCTCAGAAGATGCGGCGGTATCTCCGTCAGCTTCTCGATGTGGTTCCAGTGCGGGTCCGCGATCGGCACACACAGTATCTTCTCGTCCGGCCCCTTCTCGTCTCCCATCGCGAACATCCCGATCGGGCGCGATTCGATGATGCATCCCGGGAACGTCGGCTCCCACAGCAGCACAAGCGCGTCCAGCGGGTCGCCGTCCCCCGCGAGCGTATCCTCGATGAACCCGTAATCGCTCGGATAGTGAACCGACGAATAAAGCAGCCTGTCGAACTTTATCCGCTTCTTCGTCTTGTCGAACTCATACTTGTTCCTCGAACCCTTGGTAATCTCGACCATCACACTGACGGTCATCGTATCCTTCGCCATTTATCCTGCTCCAATTCTGAATAGATTTACGGAACATTATACAACGAATTCCGGCCCCTACGAATTCTAGGCTCCCGGAACCCCTCGCATTTGCGTGTAAGGCGGCCTAAATGGGTAAGCCGGCGTAACCGCCTTATTACCACTCCGCGGACGGGCGTATTCCGACCTGCGCCCCGCTGTCAAAATCGCCGGGATTTACAGGCCATCGACTGGCCGTCCTCCGCCGGTTTTCACCCCTCCTCTTACGCAGCCCAATGATACCGGCGGGATAGACGATTTCCAGGGGCATATCACACGCCTGTCCGTGGCGCCGTCAACCGGCCGCTGAATCTTATGCCGCGTCTCAACTCTCGCAGCGTAACTCCCTGTCCCGCCTCATACGGCCAATTTTTCTGTCGCTTTCGCTGACAGGTCCCGCCCGCCCCTGTCAGCTTCCGGTCAATTTCGGGTGAAAAAACGTAGCTCCGCCGTGAGAGTGATAAACCTGGATTCTTTAAAACCCGGTGCGGATTACTTCCCGCTCTCGTCCTTGGATTCGGGGAAAAGGTCGCCCTTGATGAGATTAATACCGTCCTGAAGGTACTTTATCTCCTTCATGGTAATGGAAGTCGGTATCTGTATGGTCGCCACCTCGCCGCTTCCGAGGGTAAGGTCGAGCCGCCTGAAGGCGGCCGCGGCGGGCGTGTTGTTCTGCTCGTGGATCATCACATCTATAATTTCAGTGCTGTTGTCCTCGCCGTAAACGACGTTCTCCGGTAAAATCTTGGCGAAATTGACGGTAGATTTGAGGTTCTGTATAAACGTTTTCGCACCGTTTTTCGTGAACTTCGTGTTGGCGAAGCTGTTCTGCCAGACAAGATCCCTCTCGAGTACGTCGTTACTCGGAAGGCCCTTCTGCTTATAGTGCTGCCACACTTCGTTGAATATCTTTGGATCGAGCGCCGCCGCCCGGAGAAGCTTCCGCCTGTCGGGCGCGTTTTCCAGGATGCGGTACCCCCTGTCCGAAACCGCCACCCGCCTGTTCTCCCCCTTGCCGGAGGAATCTATTAGTCCGTAGTAAGTTAGCGCCGCAATCAACTGGCGCACATAGCTATTATATTTCGGCAAACCCCACCTGTTTACGAGTATGCTCACAGGTATCGGCGCCCTTTTGTCTATGGCGTAGATCTTCGCCGTCAGGTCGAGCGCCTTTTCGAGGTCTATGCAGGGATAGTTAGGGCTCCGCTTTTTCGTCTTCCCCGCGGCCACACCCCCCGTCGGGGACTTGTACTTCGACTCACGGTCCTCGTCTGTCATACCGCTCAATCTCCCTCTCTTTAGTCACTCCATAATATAAACGGGTTCCCGGAGAAATCAAGCAGGGCTGACAGATAAATTAACAGGTCACAGGTGTTGACAATAATCTGTCAGTTATGTATTATGCTAGTAATTTCATCAGCCAGGAGGATACTGAAGATGAGAAAATAGACCCCCGTCATCAAATCGCAATCAGGGTTGTCGTTGCATGACGGGTTATTTTACAAGCGGATGGGGTTATGGGCGGCCCGCCGTAACTTTACACTCCGCGAGACAACCAGGTTATTAAGTCTATTATTTCATTTTTGGGTACGTAAGCAGTGAAATAGATTTAGGCAGTAAAAATCAAATATAAATAAGGAGAACATTAACAATGGCAACGAAGAAAACGACGACTAAAAAGACCGAAAAGAAACCAGCGAAGAAGACTGTAAAGAAGACGTCGAAGAGAGATGTAACGGTATTTCAGGCTGTAGAGAAGAAGGCTGCGCCGAAGAAGGCCGCCCCTAAGAAAGCGGCTCCGAAGAAGGCTGCGCCAAAGAAGGCCGCCCCTAAGAAAGCGGCTGCGAAGAAACCGGCTGCAAAGAAATAAGCTCTGAACCGAAGGGGCGCGCCGGGTGTGCGCCCCTTTCTATCGTCCCCCTCCGGGCCAGGGCGACGCTTACAACATCCTGTAAAATTCCTCGACCCTCTCGACCTGCGGGAGAGTCGGGCGTATGAAGTTTCTAACCTTTCTTATTTTGTCCCACGCATCGAGCGGCTTGCAGCCGCGGCTTACAAAATACGCGGCCGCCATCGTCGCGCTCCGTCCCATCCCCTCCCAGCAGTGTATGTAAACCTTCCCGCCCGAATCTATCTCGCGCTTGACGAACTCCACGCCCGTCTTCAAATCGTCGAGCTTCGGCGCGCCGTTGTCCTCCGTCGGCAGCCGGAGATACTTCATCTCCTGGAGCTTCGCCAGCTCGGCGTAGTCGTATTCGCTTCTCATGTTGACGATCGCCGTGATCCCGTTCTTTCGCAAGGTGCCGAGTCCCGCGCCCCGCGGCTGCCCGCCGATCCAGAGATCGTCCGTCACGGCCGCGTACCTTCTAAGCGGCCCGCCCGTCCAGAATCTCGCCAGCCTGTCGTACGCCGCGAGCATACCCTTCCTGAATCCCTGGTATTTGAAATGCAGATACAACCGTCTGATCTCGGCCGTGTAGCTCACGTCCCCTTCCTCCCGGGCGCGGCGACGTTTATGGCGTTGTGCAGCACGCGGATTTCGAGCGGAAACCCGGCGTTTATCTCCTCGCCGTCCCGCGCGGCGACCTGCGCCGGCGTCGCTTCGACGATAACCTCCCTCGCCGGAATGCTGTACATGGTAAGGTCCTTCCCCTGCCCCCAGACATGCGTCCCGTTCACCGGCCTGACCATTCCGACAAAGCCGCCGAGCGCGTTGTACACGAGTCCGGCCGCCGCGCGGAGCGACGCCTGCCTGAATACGACGACGTTCAAAAACCCGTCCGACGGGTCTATCTCCGGGATGAGCTTCACACCCGGGAGCCCGAGGTTCCCCGAATTGCAGACGACGCACGTGATCCCCTTCATCCTCCGGCGCTTCCCGTCGACGATAAACGTGTAAGCCGACTGCGGCGTCGTTCTCCCGTAATGAAGCGCGGTCCAGAGGTATGCGAACACACCGAACCTGTTCTTCAGCTCCGGTTCGGTGAGGACGGTCATCGCCGCCTCGAGCCCGATGCCGACCCTAAGGAGAAAATGCTCGTCGCCGACGACGCCCACGTCCACCTTCCTCACTTCCACCTCGTCGCCTAAAAGCAGATCCAGCGCGGCCGCCGTGTCCGTCGGTATCTCCATCTCGGCCGCGAACACGTTCGCCGTCCCGCCGGGTATGACGCCGAGCGCCGCCTCAGTTCCGATGAGCCCCTCCGCCGTGTCGAGAACAGTCCCGTCCCCGCCGCATGCGACGACGAGGTCAGCGCCGTCCGCCGCCGCATCCCTCGCGATCTCGCGCGGCATCCTGTCGGGCTCGGTGTAAACTATGCGATACTCCGCGCCCGACTCCCGGAGCCTCCCCTCTATCAGCCCGACGTCCGACTCAGTCTGCCCCGACGCCGGGTTCACGATCACGTAAATCTTTCCGAAGCGCACTAACGCCTCCTTATCCAAAAGATATTATTATTCTAGCACGGCGGGCACACCACGTGTGCGGGAGTCCGGCGTAGCGGGATTGGCTCTATTACCATCTGCCGTGCGAATGGCGGCTCTGGCTAAGAAGCCGCTTCATTGAAAAGTAGCGGGCCACGCCTGCGGGAATTTGACGCAGGTGAGTAAAAGCTGTCACCACATGCTGAGCGAACGATGACTATAGCAAAGCAGGTGCTACATCGAAAACCACACAATGTGTGCCACGTGTGCAGGATTCCGACGTCGCGGCACCTGCCGCGACTCCACACTTCCGTCATCCTTATAGTTTGTCATTCCCGACGATTCCGAGCGAGCGAGGAATCTCCACCCTTCTGTCATTCCCGAATGCCTGTATCGGGAATCCATTCTTTTCGTCTTTTTTTATCC
>CAZPHQ010000053.1:0-5186 GCA_964586675.1 uncultured Spirochaetia bacterium
AAGCATGGATTCCCGATACAAGCCTTGATACTAAAGAAGGCAGGTTTGGAGCAGTAATGGATAAGCGCTTGTGCGTAAATCGACGACGTCCGATTCCTCGCTCGCTCGAAATCGTTGGGAATGACAGAATAGAAATCCCCCTCACCCTTCATCCCTCTCCCCCGGAGGGTAGAGGGGAGTGTATGGTGGTTCAGATTTTTAACGCCAATTTTTACGTCCCGGAAGTGTATTGCTTCGCCGCGTCCGGCTACGCATGGCTTCGCCGCGACAAGGGCGGCTCGCAATTTTATGTTTTCGATCCAGCTCTTGATTGTCTGCGCGCGTTGTGGGCTTCATTTGGAATTCATAATCGTAAGGTATTCTTTCTCGTATGATAGAAACGAAAAGACTAACAGCGATACCGGATGGTCCGGTAGGCGGCCCGCGGAAGGGCCGGAGCGCGGTAACACTTTACTGCGTGTTATTTCTCGATATGTACTCGAACAGGGAGCTTGTCTCTGTTTACAGCGACTGGGCGAACGCCGAGGCGTTTCGCAACTGTTCTCCGAGGAAGCTCTACATCGAGCCCGAAGAGGTGCGCGGCGTAGGCGCCGACGGCAAGCTCTGGTGCTCGAACGAATGGGGTCCGGGGGATACTCTCTCCTTCATCAGGCTGCACAGGACTTACGACGAGGCCATGGCCGCATCGGACGCGCGCACAAAGCCGACGCCGGTGAGAGTGGCGGACCTCGACGTGGTCTACGACAGCTGAAACACACGGTGAGTCCCGACGTAGCAGGTTCGGTGATTTAAGCCTCCGTTCGCGCGGCAGAATTCATGTCATCTCGAACGCATGTAAAAGGTCTGTCTTTTAAAAACGAGATCCTGAATCAAGTTCAGGATGACGGCTTAAAAACTGGATTCCCGATGAAGACATTCGGGAATGACAGAAAAGATAGATTTTTCCCGTTGGTTGAAATGACAGGTTGAGTGGCGGGTGGTATGTAAATCCCCCCTCTTTCCGCTTCGGCTCAGGCGATGAGCAGTACTGGATGAACGCCGAGAAGTTAGGCGAAGGCGTCCAATTCCTCGCCCGCTCGAAATTGTCCCCTTTTTCTAAGGGGGGAAGAAGATTTAAATTCCGACGCAGCGCCGTCGCAGGCTCGCGCATCGGATGCGCGGCAGGTGGCAACAAGCAAGAAGCTGCCACTTCGAATGTCGGCGGACACTGTCCGCCTTGCGGAAATCGGAGGTTGATATATGCTTAACGTCCCTGAAATGAGCATTAGATTCGCCCACGCAAGCATAACGGCGCGCGACCTGGCCCGGCTCGCCGAGTTCTACGGCAACGTTTTCGACTGCGCCCCGGCGCTCCCGGAGAAGAGCTTTTCCGGCGAGTGGCTGGAGAAGGGGACTGGTGTGCCCGGCGCGGCGTTCAAGCGCGTGCACCTGAAATTCCCGGGAGACGACGGCGAGGAAGCCCCGATACTCGAAATCATCGAATACGAGGTTCCGTACGACGGCGTGCCAGATGCGCCCGCCAACAGCAAGGGGCTCCGCCACATAGCCTTCGAGACGGAGACTGTCGACGAGCTGAAACGCCGTAAAGCGCTCGTGATCGCCAACGGCGGCGGCAAGCTCGGGGAGATAACGTCGCGCAGGATCGAGGGCGTGGGAGAGGTCACGTTCGTCTACCTGACAGACCCCGAGGGCAATATAGTCGAGCTCGTCAACTGGCAGGAGCCCGACCCGATGCCGCCCGTGGAAGAGTAATCCCCGCCCAGTCCGGGCAAATATCAGAAACTCATTAAAACACCGCTCACCGGCCAGCCAGCCGCGTCTATTGCTTTTCAAACGTATTTTATAGTATATTCATTAGCGAAAGAGTGAATTCAGAATCCGTTAATGGAGGCAGGTGGATTATGAAAACTGTATTCGCGATTATTTCGGCACTGATAATTTTTATAGCGCCCGCCGTGACGAAGGCCCAGACTGTTACTACCGTCACTCCGGCCACACCCGGCGTCGGCAACTGTTTCCCCTTCGGCAACAGCAGCAGTGAAGGGGAAGCGTGGGGGCCCTTCATGGGATTTATTTACCAGAACGTACCGGCCTTCTCCATACAGCCGGGCGATATTCTGGCATTCGATCTCGGGGACATGAACACGGTTGACGTACAGCTCGACATAGAGCTTGCGGCGACGACGTCGAACGGGGGCGAGAGTCCAGACCTGCCGTTCACGAAAGTCGTCTCCAACACGCAGATACCGCTAAACCCGAACGGCAACGATATAATCGGCGACTTCGAGATGCAGTTCACAGTCGATGCTGCATTCGACTTCCCGGGCGGCGGCCTGATAATCCGCTTTTCGAATACGGCCGGCCCCTACGACCTTTACGTGGATTGCGCACAGGTGCTGGTCAATGCCAGCGCGGCCGACCCGTCCGGCTTTTTCATTACGAGATACTTCGGGGATCCCGACGGCATCCCGCCTTATAACTTCAGCGACGGTGAAAGCATCGGCGGATTCAGGGTAATCGCTTCGGATACGCCTCCTCCCCCTCCACCGCCGGTTTTCGTCGGAGTGCCGACGCTTTCGGAGTGGGGGATGATGGCTGTTGCGGCAGGGTTCGGGTTGCTTGGTGCTTTCTATGCAGTTAGAAGAAGGAAATTGTCGGCTTAATTTATCAGCGTTGAGGTACACCCTCACCCCAGCCCTCTCCCCTCAAGGGAGAGGGTGAATAAAAGAGTGGATGATGATTGCTGCGTGGTGCGTCGCACCCTCGCAATGACAAAGATTTCTGGATGGATTGCTGGCGGAAATGGATTCCCGATACAGGCTTAGATACTAAAGTAGACAGGTTTGGAGCTGTACTGGATAAGCGCTTATGCGTAAATCAACGGCGTCCGATTCCTCGCTCGCTCGAAATCGTTGGGAATGACAAAATAAAAGGACTAAATCCCCCTGTTTTACTTTGATTCGGAATATATGCTGTACTGGATTAACGTCGAGTAGGTAAGCGAGGGCGTCCAATTCCTCACTCGTTCGAAATTGTTCCCCCTTTTTCTAAGGGGGACTTTAAAATCGTCGATGCCGGTGATAATGGCAACATCGTCACCAAGTCAAGCTCCTGTGCACATAGTTTGTTTTCCGATGAGCAAGACCAGCGATTCATAGCGCCGTTCGCGTTGTCGGTGATAACGGCACGGTCGGTGCTGCGTCGATTGCCGGCGGAGGCTCTCCGCACACATAGTGTGTTTTTCGATATATCAGATGCAGAACTTAATGATTCCCTCTCGCACGAATGGTGATTTGCGCACCAAATCTGCTACGTCGGTCTCCTGCGCACGTGGTGCGCCTAGAAGTCGTAGCCGAGGAGATCGATTTCGGGGCGGAAGAGGGTTTCGACGGCGGCCTTCCAACCGGGCGTATAAACCTCCCGATACGGACGCCTGTCCTGGCGGTAGTGAGATTTTTCAGTCGCGCCGAGGGAGCCCGGGAACGGCACGCCGAGCATGCCGAACACCTCTGCCAGCTCCTCGTTCAGCCTCTCGTAGCGTATGACGCGGTCGACAATGAGCTTCCCGTCGAGGTCGGTGTACTTCGTGTAGTTGTAGGGAAGGTCGGCGACCTTGAGATACTCGTCGAAGGTTATGTTCTCGTCGTACCTGGCGTATCTCTGCCGGACGAAGTGGTAGTGAGAGAGGACTTTGTCCCACGGGTTCCTGTCTACCGTGAATTTATAGTAGCTGTCCCATATCTCGCGGGGGATCCTGTCCCTGACCTCGCGGGCCTTGATATGCGACTGGAACTTTTTCAGGGTAGCGAACCGCCAGAGCGTCCGAACATACTGGCGCGCGGTGGTCTTCTCGGCGAGCTCGGGGAGGGGGTTGAAAAGGCCCCTGAAATTCCGGGGATGATAGTCCTGCTCGGGCCTGTCGATGGGGGAGATGACGTCGCTCTCGCCGCAGAGGCGGGAGAGATAAATCTGTATGCTGGAGCCGGCAGTTTTCCTGGTCTTTATGAAGATAAATTTGTACTTATGGGACAGTATCATCCGCACCACCATGCGCCCGGGGCGGGGTGATCACCCGCTCTGGACCGCCTTCGGCAAAATTGTACCACGGCTGTTAACCGTAGCAAACACACGGAGTGTGTGTTTTTCGACGTAGCGGAATCAAATGCTCTAAGCACCTGTCGTGCGAAAGGTGGTTGTATCAAAATCGCAGCTTCATTGTTTCTCACCCCCACCCTGACCCTCCCCCTAAAATGGGGAGGGGACTGTTAAGTGTGGCGTCAATATTTAACGTCTTCACAACGTGCAAGTTGCGGATTATGCATTAAACTACTCTCGCATGGAAGAGAAATTCGATCCGAAGAAGAGGTTCAACGAAAGGGCCTCTGTCTACGACGCGGACATACTCAAGATAATCCCCGGCTACGCCGCGCTCCACGAAACGGCGCGGCACCTGCTTGAAACGACGCTCCCCGAAAACGCGTTCATACTCGTCGCGGGAGTCGGCACGGGTAACGAGACCGTTTCGCTCGCCGAGCGTAATCCCGGGTGGCGCGTGACGGGGTTCGACATAGCCGAGAACATGATAAGCACGGCGTCTGTGAAGGTGAACGCGCGAGGGCTCGCGCACAGGATCGAGCTCGTCCACGGCACTGTCGACGACGTGTTTCAGGAGGCGTTCGACGGCGCGACCGCGCTTCTCATCATGCACTTCATACCCTACGCGCAGAAGCTCACCTTCCTCCGGGAGATAAACTTCAGGCTCAGGCCCGGCGGGACGCTCGTCCTCGCCGACTTCACTGGCGACAGGGGCTCGTTCGAGTTCGAATCGTTCATCACTGCCTGGGAGGATTACATGCTCGAAAGGCGTGAGCGGGCGGACGTCGACGAGGCTGTCAGCCGCACGCGCCGCGACCTCGACATACTCTCTCACGCGAGCATGGTCGAGCTTATCCAGCGCGCCGGGTTTCTCCATCCGCGACTTTTCTGGAAGTCACTCGTCTTCAGCGCCTACATAGCCGAGAAGGGCGCCTAGGCACACATGGTGCGCGAACTGCGCTAATAATCATCGTGTCTTCGCTAAATATTCCCCTGATTGATTCGTAAGGTACCCCCTCACCCTTCATCCCTCTTTTGGTTTCGGATAGTTTCGAGCGGGACTGGATGGGCTATGGTGCAGTCGGCCAAGG
>CAZPHQ010000054.1:0-265 GCA_964586675.1 uncultured Spirochaetia bacterium
GATAATGGAGCAGCACTAGATAACCCTCGATGCAGTCAGCCAAGGGCTCTCGATTCCTCACTCGCTCGAAATCGTGGTTCAGGATGACTACAAAGAACAAGGATAAAAACTGGATTCCCGATACAAGCATGATACTAAAGAAGGCAGGTTTCGAGCGGTACTGGATACACGCTTTTTGTGTAAGGGAACGGCGTCCGATTCCTCGCTCGCTCGGAACCGTTGGGAATGACAGAAGTGAGGTGATTCCTCGCTCGCTTGGAATTGC
>CAZPHQ010000054.1:275-3968 GCA_964586675.1 uncultured Spirochaetia bacterium
AAAAGACTAAATCCGCCCTCTTTTCGCTTTGGTTCAGTAGATGCGCTGTACTGGATGAACGTCGAGAATGTAAGCAAGGGCATCCGGTTCTTGCGCACGCTCAGAACCGTCCCCTTTTCCTAAGGGGGGATGAAAAAGACGGCGCTCTCTCGAAGTGCGGCGGGTGATAAGGCAATGACGCTGCTACTTAAGATGTAGGCGGACACAGTCTGCTAGGTCGGGTTCCCGGGGAGCTGGTCCGTGGCGGGTTTGTTCTCTATCGTCTGTATGTGCTGGTGCCCGTCGGGCTGGGCGAGGTCTTTATTCATGAACTCGAATATGCGCTTGCCGATCATCGTGAGCGGGACGCCGAGGATCGCGCCGATCGCGCCGAGGAGCCATCCCCAGAAAAGGAGCGAAAGGAAAACGACGAGAATCGACATGTTGAATTCCTTTCCGAGAAAGCGGGGTTTTATGACGTTGTCGACGATCGTGTTGATGACGAGGTAGAAAACTATGACTATTATGCAGTGCACCCACCCGAATTGTATCAGCGCGAGCACCGCCGGCGGTACCAGGGAAAGTATGAAGCCGATGTTCGGGATGAAGCTGAAGAGGAACGCCAGAAATCCCCAGAGTATGGCGAAGTCGATGCCTATAACGAGCAGCAGGAGGAAGTCCGCCGTGGCGGCCATGAGACCTGTGAGCGCGTTTATGGAGACGTACTTCTTGAGGTCGTTCGTTACGTCGGCGGACCTATGCTGCCAGGAGTTCGGACGGAACATGCCCCTGTCGGCCTTTAGAGTCAGATCGGCAAATTCGATGAGTATGAAGACCATCAGCAGCACGACGAAAAAGAAGTTTCCGAACGTCGAGAAAACGTTTTCGATGAACCTCGTCGTATATCCGACGAGCTTGTCGGGGCTGAATACCTGGAGGTTTCGCACCTCGTCGATATCGACGCCCTTCGCTTCGAGCTTGTCGAGCCCGGCGCGGTAGAGCCCGGTGACTTTTTCCTGATAGGCGGGCGCTCTCGACACCATGTTGTTTATGGCGACGCCGAGGACGGAAGTTACCGATCCGAGTATCACGATCACGACGAGTATGGTGAAGGTCAGCGAAAGGGCCTTGGGCCAGCCGCGCCTTAACTGCCATGTCAAAAGCGGAGAGACTGTGACGGCGAGGAGGAGCGCCACCAGGAAGATATTCAGAACGGAAGCTATTTCCCTCAGGCCCGCGAGAATGATTACGAGCGACGCGCCGGCAAGAAGAGGGTGTATGGTGGTTTTGGGCTTTCTGCTCATGAAGCTCCGTCGGGCCGGGTTCCTGGTCTCCGGGTATAGCTAGACATTATACCACTTTGCCGCGAAGCGCGCATATGGGATGTTGAGGCGGCGGAGCTGATTAAATGCTTTTTAATCATGGAGAAAAAGACGGGAACAGTGCACTATAGATGTAATATACTTTATGAAGATATTGCACCCGGGACGGTGCGGCCTGGTACGGAAGCGTGGAAGATGGACGAAAGAACGATTCAGCTCGGCGAGCTCATTCTGACGATAGACGACATACAGGTCGTCCTCAGCGATCAGATAATATGCAAGTTCCGCCTGAGCCACAGGGGCGCGCCGGGGAAAGCGCTGGCCGAGCTTTACGGCGAAGTCACCGACGGCGAGCTCCTGGTCGTCTGCAAGACCGCGCTCACCGCGAGGCGGTTCGAGATACTCGCCCGCTTCCTTCGCATGTATGAAGTGAACATAATAAAATTTTTCCGCGACAGCACACGCGGGATGACTCCCTACATGTTCAAGATACCGATGAGCTGAGCCCGGGCTTTATTGCGCCGGCGCGCATTCGCCGTCCTTAGCCTTCGAAACGCCCGCGCCCCTTCTGCCGCAGTCGTTGCCGTATGTCGCGCCGTCGCACCCGCAGACGGGCCGCCAGTCCATCGTGCACATCTGGGGCTTGTCCACGCAGACGCCTTTCTGTCCTGAGCCGCACGTTCCCGGCGGGAATTCGCAGAACTCGCCTTCGCCGCATTCGACGCCGCCTCCGCACGGCGGCTCACCACCACCGACAGGCTCGACCTCGGTCGGCGCGCACTCGCCGTCGCTGGCCTTCAAAATGCCGGCTGCAATCCTCGTGCAGTCGTTGCCGTAGGTTTTGCCGTCGCACCCGCAGACGGGCTGCCACTCCCTCGTGCACATCGGTTTCATTTCAGTGCAGGTCCCCTGGGCACCTACCTCCGCCGCGCAGGAGCCGGCGGGTTTCTCGCAGAAATATCCCTCCTGGCACTCGGCGCCGCCCGCGCCTCCGCAGGCCACGGCAGAATCGCCGCCTGATTTTGCAGCGCAGCCGGTCAGCCCGAGCGACAGCATCGCCGTGAATACCGCCAACATCAATCCTTTAGACATGGTGCACACCTCCCCTTGAATGAAGAACGCGGAAAGCTTCGGATATGCAGAAGTTTAAAATGGACGGAGCCGGGTTGCAATCGAAGTAACAAGGCAAAACTCTCGATGATTGATTTTTGAGGTACACCCTCACCCTGGCCCTCTCCCCTCAAGGGAGAGGGAAGCGCAAAGAAAGCGACAAAAAGAAATTATTTCTTTGCAGGGTAGCTTGCAATTTTATCTATTACGACGAGCTCCATGCGCTTGTGCATTGTCCCGACTACATCGAGCGCCTGCACGCGCGGTGTGTCCAACGGTGGGGAATGTCGTGGGTAGACTATTTAACATGGGAGAAAAGAACATTCGACTGGATTGAGCTTTTCTACACGGATTCCGGACAGGGAGAGCCTCTCATAATGCTCCACGGATTTACGGGGAGCTCGAGGCTCGACTGGGTCGATACCGGCGTGTTCGACCGCATGAACAAGTGCGGGCGGAGACTTATAATGCTCGACGCCCGCGGGCACGGAGAATCCGACAAGCCGCTCTCCTACAGCTGAACGCCCTTGCCCGGCATCTCGGCCTCGATAGTTACGACCTCATGGGATACTCGATGGGGGCGCGGGTGGCAGTCGAAACGGCGCTAATGTTTCGCGGGCCGCTGAGCCTCGTCCTCGCCGGGTTTCAAATGAGAGACTTGTACTGGCAGTGGAACAAGGCCGAACGGAGAGCGGAGGCCAAAAATATGCTGGCCGAGAATCCGAAGAGCATGTGCAACGCGCGCGCCCAAGCTGAGAGGTCGGGCGGGGACAGGAAGGTGCTCGCTGCGTGGATAGAGGGGGTTATCATGCCCGAGTACTCGCCCGCCGACCTCGCGCGTCTCAAGGGGCCGGTGCTCGTGATAAACGGCGCCGGCGACCCGGACGCCGTGAACGTCGCGGACTGTTTCCGGAACGGTCAGGCCGCCGCGCTCGAATCCCCGCACGGGGAGCTACTTCGCGACAGGGAGCTTCCGAGGCGCGCGCTGTCGTTCCTGAAGAGGGTTTCGGCGGAAGTGGGGAAGGGCTGAGGTGCCTCGGGGCCGGTCTTCGGCGGATACACTCTGCCGGAGACCGGTGTAGGGTAGCGATGCTGCCAGTATTACCTGCTGCGCTTCGGAATCTAGGTCATCTCGAACGAATTTTAGAAATCTAACTTTTAATCCGTCATCCTGAACTTGTTTAAAAATCTCGATTATAAAAAGCATTATCTGCAAATACAAATACTTTCTACTTTTGCTTGACCAAAAGTAGCAAAAGTCACGGGACGGGGGACACGTAGT
>CAZPHQ010000055.1:0-3182 GCA_964586675.1 uncultured Spirochaetia bacterium
TCGCGCACGCATGGTTGTGTAAATCCCCCCAGACCCCCTCCGGCTACGCGATGCTACGCCGCGACAGGCCTTTTTCTGAGGGGGGGGATAAAAAAAGACGAAAAGAATGGATTCCCGATACAGGCATTCGGGAATGACAGGCTAAGAGAAAATCCCCCCTAACCCCTCCGGCTTCGGCACAGCCTTCGCCGCGACAGGCCTTTTTCTGAGGGGGGATGAAAAATAGGTCAAAGATTGAAACTGGGCGAATTTAGTTTGAGAATGGTGCATCAAACAGGGTAGGGCGCGAAGGATGTCTCCCTCGGCGATTCTTTTTCGTCGTATAGATGGCGGGGGGGAGAGAGCGAAAGGGGTGCGCCCGGCAAATTCATCGTAAGGAGCTGAAATTATGACAGAAGTTAAACCGATACCCGACGGAATGCATACAGTGACGCCTCACCTCGTGTGTAAGGACGCAGCTAAGGCAATAGAGTTTTACGAGAAGGCCTTCGGCGCGGAGACGGTCATGAGGATGGACATGCCGGGTGGTGAAAAACTCTTGCATGCGTGTCTTCGCTTCGGGGATTCGGCTGTTATGCTTGCGGACGAATTCCCAGACTGGAACTCGCTCGGGCCGAACACCCGCGGCGGGACTTCGGTCACCCTTCATTTATACATCCCGGACGCCGACGCCTTTTTCGAAAAGGCGATCAAGGCGGGGGCCGAGGTGGTCATGCCTCTCGGGGACGCCTTCTGGGGGGACAGGTATGGGCAATTGAAGGACCCCTTCGGGCATATATGGTCTGTCGCGACGCATATAAAAGACCTTACGCCGGAAGAGATCGCCGAGGCGGCTAAAACTGCCCTGAGCGAAGGATGCGGCGATAAGTAGGGGCTCAGCTGTTCTGCTGAGCGTTTTCCCCGGGGCTCCCGAGGTATTTTATTTCGAGCTCGCGGAGCCTCTTTATCTGGTCGCGCTTCTTGGCCGCCGTTTCGTATTCGAGGTTCTTCGCTGCCTCTTTCATCTCCCTGTCGAGAGCGGTTATCGTCGACGATATCTTCTCCGGGGGGACGTCGAGGTCTTCGCTGACCGTTTCGAGCGAGACTGTGTAGTAGTCGGCCTCGTATATGGTCGAGAGAATGTCGGTTACTGATTTTTTGATGCTCTGGGGCGTTATGTCATTCTCTTCGTTGTATTTTTGCTGTAGGGCCCTTCTGCGTTCGGTTTCGGATATGGCGCTGGCCATGGAGCCCGTGACCCTGTCGGCGTAAAGGATCACGCGGCCGTTGACGTTCCGGGCGGCGCGTCCGAATATCTGTATGAGCGAGGTCTCGGAGCGAAGGTACCCTTCCTTGTCGGCGTCGAGAATCGCGACGAGCGAAACTTCCGGAATATCGAGGCCTTCCCGGAGGAGATTTATGCCGACGAGGACGTCGAACTTTCCGAGCCGGAGGTCCCTTATAATCGCTATCCTTTCGAGCGTGTCGACGTCGGAGTGAAGGTATTTCACGCGTATGCCGAGCTCGCGGTAGTACTCGGTGAGGTCTTCGGCCATTCTCTTCGTGAGTGTCGTGACTAGCACCCTTTCGCCGGATTCCGTCCTCTTTTTTATCTCTTCCAGGAGGTCGTCCACCTGCCTGTCTGCCGGCCTGATCTCGATCTCGGGATCGGCGAGGCCCGTCGGGCGGATTATCTGTTCAGTTATAACGCCGCTGGCCTTTTCTATTTCGTAGGGGCCGGGGGTCGCCGAGACGTATATGACCTGGTTCACCCTCTCTTCATATTCCCGGAAATTGAGCGGCCTGTTGTCGAGGGCCGATGGGAGTCTGAAGCCGTGCTCGACAAGGCTCAGCTTCCTGCTCCTGTCACCCTCGTACATGGCGCGGAGCTGGGGGACCATCTGGTGGCTCTCGTCGATGATGAGAAGGAAGTCGTCCGGGAAGTAGTCGAGGAGCGTTGCCGGGGGTTCTCCCGGGAGGCGGCCCGAGATGTGCCGGGAGTAGTTCTCGATGCCGGGGCAGAAGCCCATGTTCGTCAAAAGCTCGAGGTCGAAGTTCGTCTTCTCTTCGAGGCGCTGCTTTTCGAGCATCATACCCCTTTCTTCGAGATACCTGAGCCTTTCGGCGAGCTCTATCTTGATGTTTTCGATGGCCATCTCGTGCCTGTACTTGGGGGCGGCATAATGGGAGCCGGGGTATATCGCGGCCTTTCCTATGGAGCGGATGGTCGTGCCGCGAATCGGGTCTATCTCCTTGATAGAATCGATGACATCGCCGAAAAATTCAATTCTTACAGCGGTGTTGTCGTGGTGAGAAGGGAAGACGTCGACTACATCACCCTTTACGCGGAAAGAGCTCCTGTATAAGTCGAGCCCCGTTCTTTCATATTGGACTTCCGAGAGACGGGTGAGGAGCTTGTCGCGGTCCATCTACATGCCCTCTTCGAGCATTATGAGGAGACCGTAGTAGTGCTCGGGGGCCCCGATGCCGTATATACAAGAGACGCTGGCAACGATGACAACGTCGCGCCGCTCGAAAAGAGAGGTTGTCGAGGCGTGGCGGAGCCTGTCTATGTGCTCATTTATCTGGGCGTCCTTTTCGATGTAGGTGTCGGTCGAGGGGATGTAGGCCTCGGGCTGATAGTAGTCGTAGTAGCTGACGAAATATTTCACCGAATTATCGGGAAATAAATCCTTGAGTTCGCCGTAGAGCTGGGCGGCGAGGGTTTTGTTGTGGGCGATGATGAGCGCGGGGCGGTTTACGTTGGCGATGACGTTGGCGATCGTGAAGGTTTTGCCGCTGCCCGTGACGCCGAGGAGGACCTGGTGCTTGTCGCCCCGGACGAGGCCTTCGGTGAGCTCGCGTATGGCTTCGGGCTGGTCGCCCTTAGGGGTGAATTCGCTAGTGATTTTGAAGTCCATAGGGGAAGAGTTTAGCACATGGGTCAAGAGGGGGAGTCCCTTTGGAGGGAAGGGAAAAGACGAAGGCCAAAGACAAGGAATAGATCCTGAAACAAGTTTCCGTCTTCGCTAAAAGCTACGCCGGACAGGCGGGATGACGGAAATGTGGAGTCGCGTCTGAGCGCCGTGACGCCGGATTCGTGCACGCGTGGCGTGCTGGATTCCCGATACTGGCATGATGCTAAATAGGTAATTTGGAAGCAGTACTGGATAAACGTTTGCGCCGGAAGGTGGCAGCGTCCG
>CAZPHQ010000056.1:0-1483 GCA_964586675.1 uncultured Spirochaetia bacterium
ACTTTGATTCGGTATATGCTCTGTACTGGATTATCGTCGAGAAGGTAAGCAAGGGCGTCCAATTCCTCACTCGTTCGAAATTGTCCCCTCCGGCTACGCAAGGCTACGCCGCGACAGGCCTTTTCCTAAGTGGGGAAAGAATGAAGACATAGGTAACGAGTCCGTGATTAATACGCCTCGCGCGTTTGCCGATTATAGCGCCGCATGCCCTATGTCGATTTCATGTGTATATGCCCTGCAATTTGTCGCGGCATCTTGAATTCATCTGAAAAAGAGTATTTAATTTGCTGTTGATGAAGCTCCCCCGGTTATGTCTTCTGATACTGCTTGCCGCACTCTTCATTACTCCCGGCGCACGCGCGCAGAAGGTCAACACGAACGTCGCCGTGAACTTCATTTACGCATTCGAGCTCGGGTTCGGGTCGTACGACATCGGCGGGCTGAACGTGCAGGTCTACAGCATTCCCCTCGAATACACTTTCAGCAAAATCATGGGCAACGAGAAGCTCGACCTCGTCGTGACGGCGCCTTTGTATTTCGGGCGGTTCCGGTTCAGGAGTCACACACCGGACGGGACGAGGATCAAGGTCGACCAGGACGTGATGAGCGTGATCCCCGGTGTGAGTCTTCATTACAGGGTGGTCGATAACTGGACGCTTAAGCCGTTCGTGAACGCGGGGCTCGCGTGGCAGGTGTACGATAAGTCGTCGCCGAGCGGGCTAAAGGTCGACGATTCGCTTATGTATGTCTGGGCGGTGGGAATGACGAGTCTTTACGAGATGTTCTGGGAGCAGTTCAGGTTCAGCCTCGGCAACACGCTGGCGTGGTCGGGCGTTGACGTGTTCGGCGGGGGCGAGGGTCAGAACTACGGGATTTTCCAGAACGGCATAGAGGCGAGGCGGCCGCTCGGGTTCAGCATTAAGGGATATGAACCGGACGCGAGCATATTTTTCATATGGTACAGGTTCCTGCCCAAGACGACGTTCGACAGGTATCTGCATCCGCCGCTGGTCGTGAAAAACCAGTATGAGATCTCGATGACGGCCGGGCTCGCCAAGCCTGATAAAATATGGTTCCTGCAAGACCCTAGGATCGGGGTAGGCTACCGGTTCGGGGACCTAAACGCATTTACCGTTAATTTCGGATTCCCATTTTAACGTGAGATTTGTATGGGGGACGAAACTTCCCGGCGGGAGAGTTTTGTAAATATGAAGAATATATATTATTGATAGTATATATAATAAATGTGTCGGCTAAGAAAGAGGAGAGCGAGATTCTATTTCCGCTATTGCAATGGTTGGGGGGAGTGGATTCCCGATACAAGCGTTCGGGAATGACAAAGTGAAAGACTAAAATCGAGATTCTGAATCAAGTTTAGAATGACGGAAGAGAGGTGATTCCTCGCTCGCTCGAAATCGTTGGGAATGACGGGGGAGGGTTGCCCCCCCCCCCGCCCCCCCCCCCGCCCCGGGGGGGGGGGGGT
>CAZPHQ010000056.1:1493-3181 GCA_964586675.1 uncultured Spirochaetia bacterium
CCCTCCCCCTGACAGGGGGAGGGAAGATTAGAGTGTGGATTCGGATTTATTTCTTGTACTTCACGCTGCAGCCGTAGGGTTTAGTTTCGGGATTGGATACGGGTTTGCCGGCTAGGACTTCTGTGAGCGTTATGTCTATATAATTCTCAGCCTTCTCTATGTCCGCGACGTCTGTCGATTTGATGTTGTCGGCGCCGCCCTGGTAAACGAGCGTTCCCTCTTTGTCGATGATGAAGATGTGGGGGGTGGTTTTCGCTCCGTAAAGCGTGCCTATTTTACCCTCGGGATCGAGGACGACGTAGGTCGCCGAGGTGCCGTTCGAGTCGACGTCCTTAACTGAATCCGCCGCGTTCCTGTAGTCCTGGTAGCCTTCGCCTGTCGAGTTGATCGCGATCCAGACGACGTCCTGCTCGGTGTATTTTCTCTGGAGGCCCTGCATCTTGTTGGAGTCGTAGTGCTTCCTCACGAACGGGCAGCCATGATTGAACCATTCGAGGACGACGACCTTGCCCTTGAAGTCGGAGAGCTTTCCGGATGTGCCTTCAATGTCGACGAATGTGAAGTCGGGCGCGGGCTTGCTCGTTTCGACCGCGGCGTGCGACTTGTTCGCCCACGCGAGCATCATTGCCAATGCGATCACAAGCGCCGTCAGAGACGCCATTCTTATTTTCCTCATTAAGATTTACCTCCTGGGGATTTAATCGGAAAAAGTATACCACTCGCCCCGGCGCGGGGAGGGGTTATTTTCGGATGGGGCGAGTCAAAGATTTTGATTCGGTGCTAACAGCATCATAGAACACAATACGCGCTTTGTGTAAAATACTTAATTTAAAGTTTACGGCGCAGTCGACGGACAGAGAAAGCACGATGATCAAGCACGACCTTACCGAGCTTTTCGACAGGCATATAAAGGAGCACACGTCGAACGGGAACGCCACGCCGGGGGAGGAGTGGTATGAGGAGGACTACAAGTCGGCGGCGGAGCTGCTCGAAGAGTTTAACGATCTCGACTGGCACGTTTTGAAGAAGATGTTCGGGGCGCGCTCGCAGATATGGCAGGAGGCGTGCGTCTTCGTGCTCGGGAACGCGGGGACGGAGGGCTCGGCGAGCATGCTGGCGGATGTATTCGTCCGGGGGCACGACGCGATATCGTGCTACGCGGCGGTGTTCCTCGCGGACGAGAACCTGGATACGTTCGAAGAGGACGTCAAGAGGCGGATAAGGCTCCGGGCGCACGATCTTTTCAAGGACAGCTCCTACAGGGAGCATGGGGAGCATTACAGGATCTCGCTGGAGAAGATAAGGGAGAAGCTGAGGCCTGTGTAAAAGATGCCGGTTACGCCGCGACAGGCCTTTTTCTAAGGGGGGATGAAAGACAAAAGCAAAGACTGGATTCCCGATACAAGCGTTCGAAAATGACAAAGTGAAAGACCAAAATCGAGATTCTGAATCAAGTTCAGAATGACGGAAGAGAGGTGATTCCTCGCTTGCTCGGAATAGTAGTTTCCGTCTTCGCTAAAAGCTACGCCGGACAGGCAGGATGACGGAAGTATTGAGTCGCGGCAGTGAGCCGCGACGTCGGATTCATGCACGCGTGGCGTGCTCGTGCTGGATTCCCGATACAAGCATTGATACTAAAGTAGGCAGGTTTGGAGCGGTACTGGATAAGTGCTTGTGCGTAAATCAAC
>CAZPHQ010000057.1:0-2847 GCA_964586675.1 uncultured Spirochaetia bacterium
ACAGGCCTTTTTCTAAGGAGGGATGAAAAGCAAAGGCAAAGAATGGCTTCCCGATACAAGCATTCGGGAATGACAAGCTTATGGTGACCCCCGCCCTGACCCTCCCCCCTATCCGTAGGGGGAGGGGAATAAACTAAGAAATCCCACCGACCTCTCAGGTTTTGACGCAACCTTCGCCGCGACAGGCCTTTTTCCAAAGGGGATGAAAATAAAGATTTCTTACGTTCGTTCGAGATGACAAAGACTCTTGATAGATTGCTGACGGAAGTGGATTCCCAATAAAGGCATTTGGTAATGACAGACTATAAGGATGGCAGAAGTGAGGAATCGCGGTAGTGAGGCGCGACGTCGGATTCCTGCTGGCGTGCATGCTGTGCGTATGGCCGGAACTTGGGATATAATTGAATATCACCGGCGCTGTGCGGGATGGCGCGGCGCGGGAATCCGAGGAGGATATCATGAGGGGACTTCGTATATCGCTGGCCGGACTTTTCGTTATAGTGCTCGTGGCGCTGTCGGGCTCGGGGGGATGCAACGGCGGTAACCCGTGCGACATAAATTTTGTGGACCTTACGAACGGCACGACCGCGGAGACGCAGGTATCCGAGTGGTCTTGTGTGAACGCAGGTATAGAGGTGTTCACCATCGCGTTCTTTGTCAACGGAGAGGGAGTGAGGTCGGACGCGGGGGATTTCGTCTGGGAGCAGACGAAGTGCAGGGAGGTCGATCTCGAGACGCTGGA
The DNA here is from genome assembly GCA_964586675.1 of uncultured Spirochaetia bacterium. GTDB lineage: Bacteria > Desulfobacterota_D > UBA1144 > Nemesobacterales > UBA2774 > JADLGH01. The sequence continues at coordinate 743 of CAZPHQ010000057.1, forward strand.
GCTGGAAGAGGCGGTTCTCGACCGGATAGACGGCAGGGTCGATACTGTCGGCGGCGTCACGTTCGGGACGCTCACATTCAGGCAGACGTCCGACGATCTCGGGGATTTGACCGTAACGTGCACTCTGACGGTTTTTTAAAGGAGCGTTGATGAGACGGAAGGGATTGATATACGGTGTTTTGATAGTGCTGGGGCTGGCGGCGATGGCGTCGTATGTGTTCAATTTTCAGGCGGCCGAGGACGCGGAGCTTACGGGGGAAGTGCAGCAGGCGGAGAAAGATGCGGGCGGAGCGTCCGGCTCCACGTCGAGCCTCGAAACTGATATAGAGAGGACGAAGCATCTCCAGGAGCAGCGGAAGAAGATGATCGACGAGATGGTGTCGGGCGGGATCGCGGAGAGGATAGAGAACCCGTCGGGCGAGCCGTTCGTATATGTCATGGAGCCGTTCTACGGGCTGACGAAGGCGGAGCAGGCGGCCCTCCTGAACGTGATCTGGTCGTACTACATCACGGAGGACAGGAGCGCGAACGTCGTGACTGTTTACGACAATGCGACGGGGCAGGAGATAGGGACTTATTCGCAGGCGGGGATGAAGATCGGAGGGGAGTAGGAAAGGGCAAGTTCTAAAATGAACTCGGAATGAATGACATTATTTTCTAAAGTATCACCCTCACCCCTAGCCCTCTCCCCTCAAGGGAGAGGCGATAAACTTAAGAAGACTGAAACTCGTACCACCCAGCTCGACCTTCGCCGTGACAGGCCTTTTCCTGGGGGATGAAAGACAAGGCAAAGGCTGGATTCCCGATACAAGCATTCGGGAATGACAGAAGTGGGGTGATTCCTCGCTCGAAATCGTCGGGAATGACGGGTTAAAATAAAGGTGTATGCCTACCGCACCTTTTGTGTTTCAACTTACAATCAGCGGGTGTATAATCGAGGGAGATGTCAGAACATCCTTGCAGGAGGACTGTATGATGGGAAAGGGTATTTGTGCGGTGATTCTCGCTGCCGCGTTTATTTTCGGGGCGTGCGCGGCGCAGAACGCTCAGCAGCAGGACGACGGGTTCGACGCGAGCATCTGCAATAACATCCCCGTGGGGATAGAGGCCGCCGAGGCGATGAACCCGGACAGCACGCAGGACAAGATAAGCTGTGCGGACCTCGAAAGGTGTACGTCTTTAATGGGATGGGACGCGCCTCCGGATGTGCCGTGCACCGGGCCTTGAGAAGGTGCCGGGCTGGATGTGAAAGTGAGTCGGGGCTAGCGGAAGCTATTTGTTAAATCCCCCCGTACCCCCCCCTTTTTCTAAGGGGGGACATAAATAGTTCATTTGTTTCATGCCAGATTATGTATTTTAATGGCAGGCGTCAGTGAGTTAAAGAAATTCTGAGGAGTGTTTTATGAAAATGAGATACGGTTTTGTACTTCTGGCGGCCGGGGCGTTGGCGCTGGCCGGCTTCGCAACGGGCATCGATAAAGCGGGCGCCCAGGGTGCGGACTGCGCGGCGCTTGCGTCGTCGCTGGACGCCGCGGAGAAGAATGTGAAGCAGGCATGGCACGCGCAGAACAACGCGCTCAAGGAATGGGAGAAATATTACAGGGCGCTTCATTCCGGTACGTACGCGGGGACGGAGGAGCCGCTCGCGGATACTGTCGAGAGCTGCCAGGCGGGCGGCGGGAATTACTGCGAGAGGGCGCTCGAGGATTACAACAAGATAGCGCCGAAGGAAGAGGCCGCGAAGAAGGAGCTGGATGCGGCGAGGGCCAATACCGCCCAGGCGCACGCTGGGCTCGAAAAGGCGAGGGACGCTGTGGTTGCGGGGAATTGCCAGGGGGATTAAGCGACGTTGGATGAGATGAGATAAAAGATACATATTAAATCCCCCCATACCCCCCTTTTTCTAAGGGGGGATGAAAACAAGGCAAAGGCTGGATTCCCGATACAAACATTCGGGGATGACAGACTGAAATAGAGGATTGCCGCGGGCGCTTCGCACCCTCGCAATGATGGATTAAGAATATATCTCTCACTGTTTTAATTTGAGGTGTTTCCGAGCAGTACCAGATATGCTTTCTTGCAATCGGCCTATGGCGTCCGATTCC
>CAZPHQ010000058.1:0-2694 GCA_964586675.1 uncultured Spirochaetia bacterium
CTCGCTCGAAATCGTAGTTCAGGATGACGGAAATGAGGTGATTCCTCGCTCGCTCGGAATCGTTGGGAATGACAATCTTAAAACTAAATCCCCCCTTTCCCCCTTTTCCTAAGGGGGGATAAAAGATAGATTCCGAATCAAGTTCGGAATGACGGGCAAAACTTAAAAACTGGATTCCCGATAAAGACATTCGGGAATGACAGAAACTGAATGGATTCCTGCTATTTTGTGTTGAGTCACTTGCGAGCGGTACTGGATATACTTCCTTGCAGTCGGCGGAGGGCGTCCGAATGCTCGCTTGTTCGCATTCGTTCCCTCAAGGGAGAGGGAAGAGTATGGTGGTAAGATTTTTAACGCTCATCCACTCGATTTTTTTAACGCCAATTTCGACGTCCCGGAAGTGTATTGCTTCGCCGCGCGGCGGCTTGCAATATTATGAAAAACGAGATCCTGAAACAAGTTCAGGATGACGGAAGTGTGGAGTCGCGGCTGTAAGCCGCGACATCGGATTCATGCACGCACGGCGTGCTTGATTCCTGCCTGCGCAGGAATGACAGAAGTGGGGTGATTCCTCGCTCGCTCGAAATCGTTGCAGGAATGACAGAATATTCAGAACAGAGGTACACCCTAACACCGGCCCCTGTTTTGGTTTCGGATACTTTCGAGCGGTACTGGATGAGCTTCAGTGAAGTCGGCCGGGGGCGTCCGAATGCTCGCTCGTTCGCATTCGTTCCCCAGCACGGGGGAGGGGAAATCGAACGGCTTCCGGTTGCCGGTGAAATAACTGCTAGTTAAGCGTTCTGCAGGCCTTGAGTCCCCTCGTCTCCGAGTAGAGGTGGCAGATCGACGTGATGTTGCAGAGGGCCGAGAGGTCACCAGGGTCGCCGTCGCGCGTATCACCCAGAAGCATGTAGTTCATCCAATGACCCATCTCGTGGCCGAGGGCGTCGAGCGACGGCGTCACGTTGATGGAGCCGCCGACGTTGTAGCTCCCGCTGCAGCCGGTTTCGTAGTACTTGCACGGAAACCCTTCCTTGCCCCTCACCGGGTCGGATAGCGTCGGCTTCAGAACGTCTATAGTGATGTCCGAAGGGGAGAGCGAATGCACCTCCTCTTCGAGGTCGGGATAGTTATCGATGACGCAGTTGACGACGAGCCCGTAGTAGTCGTCCACGACCCGGACGGCGTCGTCGAGCTCCTCGGGCGTGTAGTAATCCATGTGGTGGAATTCTATGCCGAGCGGGGTTATCGTCGTAACCTGTCCGCCGCGGGTGTCGCCGCCGCCCTCGCTCCCGCCTCCGCCTCCGCAGGAGGAGATCAGAAGGAGAATCAGTATTGCCAATGCGGCTGTCAGAAGAATATAAATCCGGGCCGTGCCCGTACCGATAAGATCTTTAATTTTCAATTGTTTGCCTCTCTTTTCTCCCTCTTGAGATCCGCCGGAGCGGTCCCCCGCGGTGCCTCGCCGACATACAGCCCGTCCGTTGACAGGCGCCTAGGATTCCCGCCTGCGGCGGTCCGGGCAAAAGATGTTCGTCAAGAAACCGGGGCGCGGATTTACGTGCCGTGTGCGCCCCGCCGGGGGACCCTCCGGAGACCGTCTTCCGGGAGGAATTTCGTATATGCCGACATGGTATATCCCTTTGGAAATCGGCACTATTGGACGAAGGTTGAAATGATTTCCAATACCCGGGTATTAGGCCCGGGGGAGGTATATGCGGAAAGTCTTAGTTTTCCGCCGGACTTATGCGTTTCGGAGGTGGGAAGGCGGCGGGTGGCGTGAGGGGGATGTTTGGAATTCTTGTAGTTATAAAAACTACAGAATAATAAAAATATTGCTTACATTAATATGCGTAATGCTCTATAATTGCTTTGTTGGTAACTATTACCCGGGTGAGCTTTACAAAAACCAGTTTGAAGGAGGCTTACGATGAGATTAACCAAATTTTTGGCTTTGCCGGTCTTGTTCGTATTTGTAGTATTCGGCAGTATCGGAGGATGCAGCAACAGCAATAACAATAATCTCCCGCCGGGCGCATGCGCCATGCCGAATCTGACGAGAGATTTCGACGGCGAAATTTTTGACTTCGTCGACGAGGACGACGGCATTGTAATGTCGGTCACCTCGGACGGCGTAACGGCCCTTATAGATATTTCGGACATCGACGATCCGGACTTCGCCATCCTTCTCGTAGCCGACGTTATCGGCAAGAACAGGGCCGAGGTCTTCGAAGCCGACACGATAGTTGACGACGAACCCGTAACAGTGGACGCTTCCGGCGGAGCAGAAAGGCATGACGGCGGAAGAAGGCTCGATCTGAATAACCTTGTAGTAGGCGATCTCGAGTTTATAGACTTCTCGGGAGAGTGCGAGGTCATAGCCCCGTTATAAGCCTGAAAACCGTGGGTATGTCAGTCGTGCCCGGGGCGTTACGACTGTAAATGTAAATATGGATTTGAACGGGGGAAGGCCGGAAGGTCTTCCCCTTTTTTATTGCTCTTGCAGGAAATCTTAATTCGGACACAAGATAGAACCGAAAATAAATCCGCCCTGTTTTACTTTGATTCGGGATATGCGCTGTACTGGATTAACGTCGAGAAGGTAAGCAAGGGCGTCCAATTCCTCGCTCGTTCGAAACTGTCCCCTCCGGCTTCGCCAAGGCTACGCCGTGACAGGCCTTTTTCTAAGGGGGA
>CAZPHQ010000059.1:0-2665 GCA_964586675.1 uncultured Spirochaetia bacterium
TTTGATTCGGGATATGCGCTGTACTGGATTAACGTCGAGAAGGTAAGCAAGGGCGGAAAGAAATGATGAAAGATTAGCAGTAACCCCCACCTTAATCCTCCCCCTTAATTAAATAATGGGGAGGGAATATCTGAAGATGAATTTCTGTCTGTGGTCGGAATGACGGAGCCGATATGCGCTCCGGAAAATGCAGGTGCATGATTCGGCGCGTGCTGTAACATGTATTTACGAATAATTTTTTCAGTTTCTTTGATGACCTGTGTCAACGACGAAACCGCGAAAAATCACGTGTTTGCAGGATGTTAGCGGCACTGTGCAATGTAGTAGAAAACACTACAGGGTTGTCATAGCAAAATTTTACACACAGGGTGAGTATTTTTGACATAAAATATGTTATATATAAAATATGTTATATATAGTACGTCTTGCCGCGTTACTAAAAGGGAATGGGCAACCCGTATGGCGGCAGATTAGTGCCGCTCAGGCAGAAATGCCGGGGCGGCACGTTTTTTATCTCCGTCCCGTCCGGGTCCGGGTCACAGGATCAGGCTTTATGATATTCCGGCGCGTCCATTCATTGTGCAGATACACTGATTCGAAACTCTCATGCAGGTGCATATACCCTGACCCGCTTCCCTTACCGTGCGCCGCATACGTGTATTATCACAAATTCACTGGACACAGTGCGAATGCCTCATATAATGTACGGGAGAGAAAACATTCTGACTTGTCAGGAGGGGATATATGAAATACCTGGTAATCGGGTCTGAAGGGCCCGGTTTCTGTTCGGACGAGGAGGCTGTAGACGTGCTCGAAAGCGTCGTTATTCCGGCCTTCGAGGAGCTCAAGGAGCTGGAAGACGAGGGGACGATCGTCGGCGGGCTGCCCGTGGGCGACAGGGGATTCGTCTTCGTCGCGGACGCGGAATCGCACGACGATCTAGATCGTATGCTGCGCTCGCTTCCGATCTGGGGAGTGCTCGAATGGGAAGTCACCCCGCTTCAGGATTTCGGAGCGCGGGCCGACCAGGAGCGCACCATTTTGAAGAACCTCAAAGCGGGGGAGTAAAACCCGCCGCTTCACGGTTCGCGAACCAGCCATCTGTCATAATCTCATACGTTTTACGGCCCGTTTCTCACTCTCATATTCGCATTCACGGACGACTGATTCTTTCCCGGGGACTCGATAGCTCCCCGGGAATTCATTGACGCGCCAAGGTCCCGGGATTCCGGGGAGCCGGGACGCGGCGCGATCTCAGAGACGCCGGGGCGGAGCTTTGCGTCGAACGGAGCCGGGCGCGGCGCGGGCGTTCACGTATCAGCGCGTACCCTCTCGAATCTCCGTTTGCAATTCCTCAGTTATCCTATAACATTTCATAAATCGGGGGAAAATTGTCTCTCCGAGGGAGAATATTCATGCGAAGAAGCATCACCCTTATACTCCTCGTCGCAGCGATGTCCGCGCTGCCGCTGGCGTTTTCGTGCAGGAAGCCGACGGAGGAGGAAGCCCAAAAGAGCGACACGGCGACAGAGACCGCGCCCGGCGGGACTGTAACCGGAGAAGCAGCTCGGCCCTCGGAGCCCGAAGCCGCCCCCGAAGAAGCGCCGGCAGCGGAAGCCACACCGGCCCCGGAATCTACCGAAGCGCCGAAGTCTTCCGACGAGGAAGTCGACGCCGGCGAAAAGCCGGATAAGGACGAGGACAAGGCGGAAGTTCCGCCGTCGCCCGACGATCCGAGCCTGGAAACCATACTGTCGCGCTATTACGACGCCATAGGCGGCCCCGGCAAATGGACGGACGTTAAAACGATGAAGTACACGGGCAAGATGAATTCGATGGGCAAGGTTTTCTCGACGGCCATCGTTTACAAGCGCCCGGACAAGTGCCGCATCGATTTCAGCCTCGGGCACATTTACTTCATACAATCGTTCGACGGCAAGGAGGCTTGGAAGTTTAACCCGACGGACGGCAGCAAGCCCGCCGTTCTCGAAGGGGACGACGCGAACGACCTCATAGAGACCTGTGACTTCGACGGCCCGCTCATCGACCACAAGGCCAAGGGACACAAGATAGAGTATCTCGGGCGCGAGACTGTAGACGGGCGCGAGGGGTTCAAGCTCAAGATCACGAATAAGACCGGAAGCGTCGATTATTATTACGTCGACACGAAGACCTATCTGCCGTTCCTCGTTAAGGGGAAGGCGATACTGAAGGAAAAGGAAGTCGATTCGACGACATCGGTCGGCGATTACATCGACACCGGCGGCATCATCATTCCTTACTATTTCGAGTTCGACCTCGAGGGCCTCGACGAAAATGAAAAGTTCAAGGTTTCGACGGTGGAGATCAATCCTGTGCTCGAGGATTCGATATTTACTTTTCCGCGAAGGATAGAGGATTCGTATTGATTGTGCCCATGTAAGGCAAAACTAAAGACAAAGATTTAGATCCTGAAACCAGTTCCCCTCTTCGCTAAAGCTACGCCGGGCAGGCAGGATGACGAAAGTGCGGGGCCGCCCGCTGGCCGCGACGTCGGATTCATGCACGCGTGGCGTGCTGGATTCCCGACCCGGCTTCGCCAAGGCTACGCCGCGGCAAGTACATGCTTGATACTAAAGAAGGCAGGTTCTGAGCGGTACTGGATACACGCTTTTTATGTAAGGGA
>CAZPHQ010000060.1:0-2471 GCA_964586675.1 uncultured Spirochaetia bacterium
CGCGGGCGGCACCTTCTTCCCCGTCCACCTTCTCAGCACGGCAAGGGCGGTGCTCGCGTTCCACCTCCACCTCACCTCGAACATCGGCGCGTCCAGGAGCGCCTGGGTCAGCACCTGCCGGACACTATTCGGATGAAGGTAGTGATACACCTCTTCTAATGGAAAGCTGTGCGTCGCCCCCAGGCTCAGGATGATCGAATCCTCGGTCGCCGCCGCCTGGAGCTCGAAGTTAAATTTCCTGCAGAACCTCTTCCGCAGTGAAAGCCCCCACGCCCTGTTCATCCGGCTCCCGAAGGGCGAATGTATAACGAGATTCATAGCCCCCGCCTCGTCGAAAAATCTTTCGAGAACGAGCCTTTCCTGTGTCGGTATAACGCCCAGCGCCGCTTTCACGACGGCCATATAGGTCACAAGCTGATCGGCGGCCTCTTCCCCGAGCCCGGTCGTTTTAATCACATGCTCTATTGCATCCCTTTTCCACGAATCGCCCATCATCCCGTCGAGCGCGTCGTCCTTTTCCCTTAGCCAGCTCAGGTCCCCGAGCTTCTCCGAGATCTCTTCCCGGAGCCTCGATACGGCATATGAGAGCTCGGGGCTCCTCCCCGGCGCCTCTCCGAACCAGAACGGGATCGTGGGCGGAAGGGCACCCGCGTCCTCTACCCTCACCTTCCCCCCGACGACCTGTATTATCCTCCACGAATGATTGCCCAGGAGGAAAATGTCCCCGGCAGTGCTCTCTATGGCGAAGTCCTCGTTCACCGTCCCGAGAAATGTCCCCGTCGGTTCCAGTATCACATCGTAGTCGAAGCTGTCGGGTATCGTCCCGCCCGAAACTATCGCAGCAATCCGCGCGCCCTTCCGGGGCCTCAGCATCCCGTTTACCATGTCGTGGCGTATGTACGCCGCGCGCCTCCCCTTCTGCGCCGCGAATCCCTCCGAGAGCATCTTCACGACATCGTCGTACTCCGCCCGCGTAAGCTCCCTGTATGGATACGCCCTCTTATAAAGCGCGTAGAGCTCCTCCTCGCCCCGTTCCCCGCACGACACCTCTGCGACGATCTGCTGCGCGAGGACATCCAGCGGCTTCTCCGGCATGATGATGCTGTCGAGCTCCCCGCGCCTCACTGCGTCGAGCAGAGCGGCGCACTCCGCTAGCTCGTCGAGGCTCAGCGGAAACACCTTCCCCCGTGGCGTCCCTTTCACGGTATGCCCCGAGCGCCCCACCCTCTGGAGGAACGTCGATATCGCCCTCGGCGAGCCTATCTGGCAGACGAGGTCGACGTGCCCTATGTCTATTCCCAGCTCAAGCGACGCAGTCGCGACTATCGCTTTTAATTCCCCCGACTTGAGCCGCCTTTCCGCGTCGAGCCTCATTTCCTTCGATATGCTCCCGTGGTGCGCCGCTATAACCTCGGCCCCGAACCTCTCCGTCAGGTTGTGCGTCATACGCTCCGAGAGCCGCCTCGTATTCACGAATATCAGCGTTGTCTTATGCGATTTTATAAGGGTCTCGAGCCTTTGATACACCTCTTCCCAGACCTCGTTCGACATGACGGCCGTAAGCGGCGATCCCGGAATTTCGACCGAAAGCTCTAATTCCCGCTTGTGCCCGGAATCTATAATAGTGCAGTCCGGCTCCCCCTCCCCTTCGGCCCCGTTCCCGGTAAGAAAGCGCGCCACGGTCTCTATGGGCTTCTGTGTCGCCGAGAGCCCTATCCTTCTCAGTTTCTCCGGAACGAGGGCCTCCAGCCTCTCGGCCGTAAGCGAAAGGTGCGAGCCGCGCTTGCTCCCGACCATGGCGTGTATCTCGTCCACTATCAGCGTCTTCACACCCGAAAGCATCTCCCTCCCGTTCTTCCCGGTAAGGAGGAGGTATAGCGATTCAGGGGTCGTTATCAATATGTGAGGGGGCTTTTTCGTCATCCTGGTCCGGACGGCGGACGGCGTGTCGCCAGTCCTCACCTGAGCCCTTATCTCGAATTCCGGAAGCCCCATCGCGGTCAGCTCCTCCATTATCCCCCGGAGCGGCCTTTGAAGGTTGTTCTCTATGTCGTTGCTGAGGGCCTTCAGCGGAGAGACGTAAACGATCTGCGTCCGGTCGGGGAGCCCGTTTTCAAGCCCCTCCTTCACGAGGTCGTCTATAGCGGAGAGGAACGCCGCGAGGGTCTTACCGGAACCCGTAGGCGCTGCGATGAGGACATTACTCCCCTTCTTTATCTCCGGCCACGATCTCTCCTGTACCTCGGTCGGAGAGCCCAGCTCTCTTTCGAACCACGCCCCCACGGCTGGATGAAATATCTCGAACGCCATCATATTATTATAAACGGCGCGGGCCGAACCCCTAAGATATTAGGGGCCATCCGTCTTCGCATTTCATTCCCCTCTCCCCATTGTGGGAGAGGGCAGGGTGAGGGGGATGCTTCAAATTTGTCATTCCCAACGGTTCCGAGCGAGCGAGGAATCGGACGCTG
>CAZPHQ010000061.1:0-2019 GCA_964586675.1 uncultured Spirochaetia bacterium
AAGGTATTTGGAATGGATTGCCCGTATATCCCCTATGCCGGGGGGATAACCTTGTAATGTTGCACCAGAAAAAGCTTGATTTTGAAATGTGTTTCCTGATAAAAGTTCTATGGTACTTCCACCAGTCATAGCTGAAACTGCAAACTGAAAATTAGCATTTAAGGTGTATGAAGACCCTGTGTATGCAGAAAAACTACAACAACTTCCGGTTGCTCCAGTATAAAGACCTCTTTGAGTTGCTCTATTAAATACTTTATCATAAGTGTGTGCAGCTTGTACAGCACCAAATGTATTCCCACTAGAGTTTTGTGACATAGGTACTGGGTATTTTACATGTGCTTTATTTTGTTCTGGTATAGGATTTAAGTTTTGTGCGTTAAAATTTGCCTGTTGTATGTTTATCCCACTTGCTTTTCCAGGTAGAGTAGAATAACAGTCATAACAATATTCAGTATCTCCTAGTTGAAATAATTCTATATTTAGTTTACCTTCTGATAATTTTTTTCTACCTGCATCTGTAAGTTTTACAGATATTATTCCTTGTGATGTGTCTTTTAATATATAACTCATAATTTTTTTATTTTATTATAAATATTATCTACTCTAATTTAATAAGTTCCTCCTAAAACTCCAGAGTCTGTTCTAGGTTTATCATAAGGAGAATAAAAAGTGGTACTATCCATTGTAAATTCTATCTCCTTGGTTTGTCTTTCTGTAGTTATTTCTTTACCATTAATTAATGGGTAAGTTCTCTTTAATTCAACCCTATACCTATAAGTTCCAGGTGAAGGAACTTTTAATCTAAATTGTGTGTTTACCGTACCACCTTCATATGGTTTTCGTATATCATAATCTTCCTGTACTATATCACCGTTTCCATCATAAACAACTAATCGTAAAGATTCTTTTAATCCTAATTTTTTATTAAATTGTACGATTACCTCAGGACTACTACTTGTAGCTAAACCAGAAACATAATATTGTGTAAGATAATACATGGTTATAACATCTGCAACGGCTAAATCAGGACTACCACCTACGGTATATGTAAGTAATTGTATACGTGAACTAGTCACTTTTCTAAAGTCTACATTTTCTGTAAGAATTTGTCCATTTAAAGCAAATGAAACTGCCCCCAATACTTCATAATCTAAATTAATATAATAATTTGCACTATCTTTATATATTTCAGACTCTGTATTTGTTCCTATGGTACCAACAGTTAAAACTTGTTTATAATAACTTCTATTTGTTTGGGTTGGGTAAATTACCTGGGCTATATCTCCATTTTTTACTGTTCTAGGTGCAAATATAATTCTAATACCACTAATATAGTAATCACCTTCTTGGAATGTGGCTCCATTATTTTTAGATTGTTTCATTGTTAAACCATTTACCAGAACTTGACAGTTTGAAGCAGCTGGATAAGGTAATGTTAAAGCTGAATAAGTAAATCCACTATTTGCACCACTAAAAGCGTGTACACCACTTACTGTAACATTTTTAGTAGCTAAACTTGGACTGCCTCCACCAGGAAAATTTATTTGATTATTTTTGATTGATGGTTCATTTGGTGCATTAACTAAAGCCATATAATAATCAGTATTTATATCATATGATATGCCTCCTATATTATTAACAGTATCTAACCATACAGGGTCTTTAGTGGATTTATCTTTATAAATAAAAGAAGGTTTTGCGATAAACTCCCATGTGTTACCTGTTGGGAGACCTGATAAGGGTAATGTAGTAATTGCTGATAACGGAACATTAGTTTTTCTTAATGAAGGGTCTGATATTTCACTTAAAGTATTAAATAGATATGTATATTCTGGTTTAAAATTAAACTTGGTTTCTTCATATTCATAAGAGTGTATATCTAACTTAAGATAACTTTGCCCTAATAAAAGGTCACTCGTGGCACCCGAAGTATTTGCTGTAATAATTGGTGTATTTCCGGTATAAGCTGAAAGATTTATTATCTTTAAATCATTTATATTTGATTAATGATTTATTAAC